>JAFYFC010000008.1 GCA_017543905.1 Clostridia bacterium | reverse complement strand
TCAGAGCAACAAATCGATGGTAACAACATGCAACGACCTACGCCGACACACACCCCCTGCGACGATAGTTCCGAAAGGAGCAATCACAGCAGGTGCGCAGTACGCGCAAGAGTCAAAGGAGGTAAGAGTTATGTTGATGCCGAGTATCTTTGGTGAAAACCTGTTTGATGATTTCTTTGGTGACCTTGACAGAGAAATGCGGCACGTGGACCGCAGGCTGTACGGCAAGAACGCCGCGCGTGAAATGAAGACCGACGTGCGCGAACATGACGATCGTTATGAGATCAACATCGACCTGCCGGGCTTCAAAAAGGATGAGGTAACGCTGGAACTGGATAACGGTTATCTGACCGTGACCGCGGCCAAGGGCCTGGACAAGGACGAAACGACGAAGAAGGGCAAACTGATCCGTCAGGAGAGGTACGCCGGCACGCTGCAGAGGAGCTTCTACGTGGGCGAGGAAGTCACCCAGACCGATATCAGCGCAAAGCTCGAGCACGGCGTGCTGAGTATAAGCGTTCCTAAGAAGGAAGCCAAAAAGCTGCCTGAGAAACAGACTATAATGATCGAAGGATAAGCGAAAAAACAAAGCGAAGAGGCCGAAGACCGGCCTCTTCGTTGTATATGCCGGGTTTATCCCTTTACCGATCCTATCATTACACCCTTCTGGAAGTATTGCTGGAAGAAGGGGAATATCAGCAGCATCGGCGCGGTGCTTACGACTATGACCGCGTATTTCAGCAGCAGCTGCAGCGTTTGCAGCTGTTCCACGGCTTCCGGGTCGAGCATGTCGCTGTCGAAGGAGTTGCTTATCAGTATCTCGCGCAGGAATATCTGCAGGGGATAGAGATTCTTGTCGTTCAGGTACAGGAATGCGTTGAAATACGCGTTCCAGTGCGCGGCAATATAGGTCATGGACAGTACTGCGATTATCGTGATCGACAGCGGCAGCAGTATCTTGAAAAAGAACTTGAAATCGCTGCAGCCGTCGATTTTTGCGGCCTCGAACAGCTCTTCCGGGATGGTGGTCTGTATGAACGTGCGGGCAATAATCATGTTGTAAACGCTGAGCGAACCCGGAATAAGCATCGCCCACACGGTGTTCATGATCCCAAGGTTTTTAACCAGCAGATACGACGGGATCATACCGCCGGAGAAGATCATGGTGAACGTGAACATCAGCGAGAAAAACCGGCGGCCGTGCAGCTTTTTGCGGGAAAGAGGATACGCAGCGAACATAGACAGCATAACGCCGATCGCTGACGCGCCGAACGAATAGAATACTGTGTTCCTGTAGCCGATCCAGACCGATTTGTACTGTAATATGTAGCGGTAGCCTACGAGCGTGGTGTCCACGGGCCACAGCCACATCCTGCCGGAGCTCACCGCGCGGGCGGATGAGAATGAGGCGCTGACCACATACACGATGGGGTACAGAACCAGCAGCGTCAGCAAAACCACCACGGCGCCGCATACGATATAATACGCGCGGTCGCCTCTGGAAACCTTGATAGCAGCCATCGTTCCGTCCTCCCGTTACCACATGCTGTTGCCGCTGAGCTTGTCTGAGATCTTGTTTACGCAGGTTATCAGTATCATGTTTACTACTGAATTAAAGAATCCGACTGCGGTCGAGAATGAAAAATCCGTCTTGCCCGACGCGGCGAGACCCATCTTATAAACATAGGTGGATATGATTTCACTTGAGGACAGGTTAAGGTCGTTCTGCATAAGGTAGACCTTTTCAAAGCCTATATTCATCACCTGCCCGGTGCGCATTATGAGCAATATCACGATCGTGGGCAGGATGGAGGGAATGTCTATGTGGATCACTCTCTGAAAGCGGCTTGCGCCGTCTATAGTGGCAGCCTCGTGCAAAGCGAGGTCGACGCCCGCGAGTGAGGCGAGGTAGATTATCGAGTTCCAGCCGAAGTTCTGCCATATTCCGGAGAAAACGAAGAAGGGGCGGAAGTTTTCAGGCAGTGCAAACGGGTCGCTGGGATAAGAGCCCGTGAGCTTCATGATAAGGTTGCCGTAGATGCCGTTTCTTGCGTTGAAGAACTGAAACAGCATGCCCACCAGCACGACTACGGATATAAAGTGCGGCAGTGTGGTTATGGTCTGGCACACGTTCCTGAACGAGCGGGAACGCAGCGAGTTCATTACCAGAGCCATCAGTATAGGGAACGGAAAAGCGCACACTATCGAAAAGGCGCTCAGCAGCAGCGTGTTTCTGAGTACGCGCCAGAAATAATAGTTGTTGAAAAAGGATGAAAACTGCATGAGCCCGACCCATTCGCTGCCCCACATGCCTTTGCGGGCGGAAAAGTTCCTGAACGAGATCTGCAGACCCAGCATAGGTACATAACAAAAGACAGTAATGTATACGACCGGCAGTAACAAAAACGCGTACAGCTGCCAGTCGCGCCTGATTTCTCTCAGAGTTTTGCGCATATACATCATTCCTTACTGAAAGACTTGATGAAGACCGCAACGCAGCGGGCAGGGCTTAAAGCCCCGCCCGCTTTCAAGTGATTATTTGGTTCTGTCGTATGCCGCCTGCATACACTCGAGCAGGTCGTATGCGCCCATCTCATCGACGGTGGCAAGGAAGGTCGTCCAGGCTTCGTCTGTCAGGCTCGCGCCGTCGAGCAGCCAGCCCGCGACGGTCTCGTTGACGTAGGTGTTAAGGTCGGTGGAAATGCCGTTCATGATCTCGGTTTCTTCCGCAGAGAAGATCAGCTTGCTGATAACTTCGGCAGGCATGTATCCGCCGGTCTGGTACAGGGTGTCACCTTCGGCGATGTGCAGGTCGTATGGGCTTTCGTTGCCCACCTTGACCGCACGGCCGCCCGCCAGGCCGTACTGGCGTACGAAGGGACCGACCTGCATATAGGCGCGGTTCTGCATTCCGCCGCTGGACCAGAACTGAGCGTCGTTGTAAATGATCAGGTAAGCGCCGAATACGGCGTAATTGCCTGCATACTGAGAAGGATCATCGGTGTTGGCGACGTAATCCCAGTCCACGCCTTCCTGCCCCCAGCGGGTGGTGATGGAAAGCAGCTCGCTGCACATCAGATCGCCCACCGCGAACGCGAGCTCAGGATGCTCGCAGGCAGAGGAGACCACCATATATGCGTTTGCAACGGATGGGTTGAACATCGAATAGCACACTCCGTCGGGGCCTTCTACGGGAGGAAGTATCTCGTACTGAGCCTTGATCGTGCCGTCCATTATCTGGCTGGGAGTGGTATAGGATACCAGGAACACGGAGTGATCCGCGCTGTTGATCATCGTCGTCCATTCAGCCTGCTTCTGTGAAACGGCTTCGGGAGCGACGAGGCCTTCCTCTATCATGCCCGCGATGTACTCTACACCCTCACGGAACGCTTCCTCAGTGTAGCTGAAGGACAGAGTGCCGTCCTCGATTTTAACGTGGTTGTTGGAAGTATCGTAATATAAGAAGCTGTTCATCAGATAGGAAAACCATTGCCCGTTAATTCCGTTCCAGCCGGTCAGGCCGATTTCATCGGCGATGCCGTTGCCGTTCAGGTCAGTGGAAACGATCGCGCGCAGCAGATCGCACAGCTCGTCGAGAGTCTCCGGCAGCTCTCCGCCTACTGCTTCGAGCCAGGCGGGATAATACCAGAGCTTGCCGCTGTACTCGTTGCCGTAGCTCTGGTTGAACTGGGGCAGGTAATAGATCTCGCCGTCAGGCATTATCATCTGGGGACGGTAGTCCGTGCCGACGCGGTCAAAAGATTCGTAAATGTTGACCGCGAGCTCTTCATCGTAGTAAAACTCGGTCAGAGGCGCGATGGCGCCTTCCTGTGCCCAGGAGTAGATGACGTCGTCGGAAACCTTGCCGCTGAACATTACGATGTCGGAAAGCGGCTCGTTGGAGTTGATCATCAGGTTGATCTTGTCTTGGTACTGATCCGAAGACAGTACGTTGAACTGCAGATCCACGCCGAGTGCCTCTTCGATGTAGAGTGTGGTCAGGTTGGTCTCGTAGTCCTCGATGTTAGTCTTGGACGGGACGGTCACGGTCAGCACGACGGGCGCATCCTCCGCGAGGGCCGTCGGGCAAATTGTGAGCAGAAGAGCGAGCGCCAGCAGCGCGATGAGGCTCTTTTTCATTCTTATGACTCCTTTCAACTTAATAATGCACGGTCTGAGTTTTCAGCATGCGGATTCGGGATTCATTTCGATCTTCACCAGCGCGCCGTCCAGCGCCTTTTTGCAGTAATCGCACTTATGGCACTGGTGCGAGCAGGATGAAGTGACCTCGAAAAAGTCCTTTGGCAGCAGTTCGTTGTCGATGATATACGGTGCGAACGTGCTTCCGAAGCCCGGCTCGCACAGATCCAGCAGATTTCCGGTATAGTGGCCGCGCGCGTACGCGTCTATCACCATGCCCGGGCGGGAATGCATACGCGTGGCAAGCTTCACCGTTTCAAACAGTCCCTCGTAATGGTGAATGTCTTCGGGACGCACCCAGCTGTTCTGCAGAACCGCGTGCCTGTGTTCGGGGTCTCTCAGATAGCGCCAGCAGGTGTAAGGCATGAAGTCGCTGACGTTGTTCACTTCACAGATTTCGCTTTCGTGCGAAACGAGATTGTCGTGAAAGCTGTGACCCGTGCAGTAACACATGCAGCCGCTGTTCGCCAGCATGTACAGCCCTTTGCCGTTTTCGTCGCACCATTCCTTCAGCATACGTATGTGCTCGAGGTCGCGGTTGTATTCTCTCTGCACATAGTAGCTGTCGAATATGTCGGCAAGATACTGCATTGATTTGACGGTGCCCAGCCACATATTCACGCTGGCGCGCACCTCTACGGCGGGGAAGTACTTCTTTACCGTTTCGGCTATGAACGGGGACGTGGTCGTCACAATGTCGACGCCTCCCACTGCGACCTCGAGATGCTCCAGTATCGAGGCGACCTGGTTGCGCAGCTTTTCCGAAATGGCCTGCGCGCCGTAGCAGTTGCCGTTGAACAGCAGATCAAGGCGCTTGCCCATAGACTTTATCGCCTTCAGATCCGCTTCAAGCCGGCTCTGCGCGCTCCAGTCGGTGTAGCCGTGCCGCGTGGCAAGCGCGCTGCGTCCGCTCGGCATGTCGAGCCATGGGAAGTATACTTCGCTTATCGCGTCGCTGTACTGTTCGACAAGCCCGCTGAACGGAGACTCGCTGCCTTCCGCAAGCTGATAACCAACCGCATATTTCATCAATCAACGTCGTCCTTGTCGAGTTTTTTTGCTTCGGATTTTTTGGCGGCCTCGGGCGTGGGATACAGGGGATTTGTGACGTCTCCGCGCTTGTAGGCGCCTTCGGCCAGTATCTCGTCGGTCCATTCCATGGTCCAGGGCTTTTCTGTCCTGAATTCATGCACGAATTTGTTCTTGAGCACGCCGCGCTTTTCGAGGCTTACCATGCAGGCACGGGTGCAGCCGCGCGCGCCGCATACCGCCTGGCCGGTGTTGTACAGGTTGCGGGGCTTCTTGAAGAACGGGGAGATGAAGCTGGGTCTGGAATTCTCGAAGCGGTAGCCGTTGCCTTTCTGGCCGGGCTTGCACATTTCGGTTCCGGTAAAGGCGATGTCACAGCCGTCTTCGTCCAGCTTGCCCCATTCCACGTCGTAGCCTTCGTCTCCGCCCAGATGCACCTTGACCGTTTCGGTGGAGCTGATGCAGTGGCCGGGACAGGCGTTCACGCAGGCCATGCACCTGTTGCACAGAGTGCCGGGCTTGATGATCGGATCTGGCTCAAGCTCGGCTTCCGTAATAATGATGCCGACTCGCACGCGCGGGCCGAATTCAGGCGTGAGCAGCATTTTGCTGTAGCCGATTTCGCCCAGTCCGCACAGATATGCGGCGATGCGCAGGTGCACCATTATGTCCGGGTTCGCTTTGCCGGGCTTGACCGCACGGGAGTAGCCTTCATAGGGACGTCCCTTGTTGTCTATTGCGCGCCAGTCGCTTTGATGTCCCATCGGAACGGCTTCGAATCCGGCGTCCTCGATGACCTTGGCCGTGTTGATAACGGTCAGGGGCATGTACAGATAGGTTATTCCGCCGTAGCCCATTGCGGAATAGTTGGAAAAGTAAGTGCCTTCCTCTATGCCGCGCAGTGAACCGCGGAATACGCGGAACCCCATACATATGATGGATTTCGCGCGCGGCATGATCTGCTTGGGATCCATCTGCAGAGGCGCAGTGGCCCAGCGTTCGATGTTGCCTATGCCTACGATGTCGGCGCCGTAGCTTTTGGCAACCTTTTTGATAAACTCACTTGTCAGCTGCAATAGCATCACTTCCTTTCAGCTGATATTGAGTCTACAATACTTAACATATTGTTTCAATATAATTTTCGTGTATAATACTGACCGATTCGATACAAATCACGATTTCAAAGGATGATGAACACGGTGCCGCCGTTGACAAAACCAAGTATTTGGATATATAATTATTATACTGTAAACGGGTATATTGTTCAGATGGTTGATAATATGCGCCTGACATTAACCTGTGTTTAACCGACCGGGGATAAGATGCATGCATCAGTTCACAAATGGATACAAATGCGGGGAATGACCGTATGAAAACCAGACGGCTAAGGGAGTTTGACGGTGAATGCTATGTCGTTAACGTGGATTATCACATAGCAAAACGCCGCAAGTATTTTATCAACAACGACAAAGGCTTTCCGCGTCGGGTCAGCACGTTTATATTTGTGCGTTCGGGCCGCATCAAGGTAACTATGGACAGCGGCCTTGTATTTTACGCGGATACCCACTGTATGATATATTTTCCGGAAGGAAGCGTGTCGAAGTCCGAATACTGCGAGGATATGACGGAAGTGAACGCGCTTACATTCAACCTGCGCGACAGCGAGGGGCCGTTCGTGTTTTCGGATGAGGTACTGCTGATGGAGAAGGATTTTGCCGAGCGCTTTGAAAACTTCTTTAACCGCTTCATGGACAGCGGGATCGGAGAAAACCATACACTGAGATATACAAAGCTGGTATATTCTTTCCTTCAGGCACTGAACGAAACGAACTATGCGTATTACGCAGACGAGAAATACCGCATATTCCTGCAGGGCTACGATATGCTCGTAAAGACATACGCCGAAAACCTGCCGGTCAGCGAATTTGCGGCTGCCGCAAACGTAAGCGCGTGCTATCTGCGAAGGCTGTTTAAGCACTATTTGGGGGTTTCTCCCGTAGTTTTCCGGAACCGCCTGCGCCTCGAACATGTACGTGAGCTGCTTGAAACCGGTCAATACAGCATTCAGCAGGCGGTCGCGGAGTCCGGCATCGAGTCAGTCAGTTATTACTACCGCCTGAAAAAAGCTGAGGATAAAGCCGAGAAAGCATAATAAATAAACACCGCGAGCCGATTTGTCTGCCGCAATCGGCCCGCGGCGCGCTTATGCTGTTTATTTGCACGATGCCTGCATTATCTGAATATCAGCGGCAGGAAATCGTGTATGCACCGGCGCCAGACGCTCCAGTCGTGACCGCCGGGGAAGGTGCGGCGCAGTATGTTAAGGCGCTTGGAGGCGAGCATTTCGTCGTCCTTTGCAAAGCTCTCAAAAAACTGATCCTCCGTGCCCATCGCGCGGTAAAACACGCGGTAGCTCTGCGCGAACATATCCGCGTCGTCAAGTATCGCAAGGTGCGGCTGCACGGCGTCCTGCTGCCAGGGCGCGCGCAGAAAGCCGCTGAACACGCCCGCGTAGCCGAACAGCTCCGGATGCGTCATGGTGACGATGCTGGTCTGGTACGAGCCCATGCTGAGCCCCGCCATCGCGCGGTGCCACTTGTCCGTGTACACGTTGTAGCGCGCCTCGATAAACGGGATCAGGTCGTTTACGATCACCTGCGGGAATACGCTGAACGCCCTGCGTCCGTCCTCTTTTACGTAATCCTTCGGCAGGGTCATGCCGTCGCCCATCACTATCAGCATCTCCTGCGCCAGACCCGCGTTTATCAGCTTGTCCGCGATGCGTCCCGCGTGCCCCTGATATATCCAGCCGATCTCGTTTTCGCCGTAGCCGTGCTGCAGGTACAATACGGGGTATTTTTTATTTGCGTCCCAGCGCGGCGGCGTGTACACGAGGCAGGGCTCCAGCTTGCCCGTGACCGTGGACATATAGTAATGCCGCGTGACCGCGCCGTGCGGCTCGTCCTCCAGCGCGTCCCAATCCTCTCCGGGCACGGGCACATCGATAAAGTTCATGGGACGGCAGCAGCCGTAGCCTATCGGCAGATAGGGGTTCAGCACGTCCGCGCCGTCCACCTTCACGAATATGTATTTGAAGCCGCGTCCGAGGCTTGCGACGCCCTCCCACATGTCGCCGTCTGCTTTCTGCAGCGGGAAGAGCGTGCCGAACTGGTCTATCGCGACCTCGTGCGCGCCGCCCGCCTTTATGCGGAAGCGCACGTCTCCGTTCGGCAGGATTTCGTAGCCCTGATCGCCGTCGCGGCTGGGCTCGCCGAAATAATTGGCAAAGGACAGAGGGGTGTCGAGGAAAACGGGCATGTAAATCACTCCTTATCTATTTGTGTCGCCGTAGAAAAGCGTGTCTGGCTGTACGAGCAAAGTATGTTCAGCGCGTGCATGGACATGCGCAGGAATTCGTTTGTGAGCTCGTCCGGGAAACGGCCGTAGCCTGCTTCGAACACGAGCGACGAAGCGTAGCCGGTATCCGCGAGCGCGGGGATCAGCGTCTCCCAGTCCAGCTGTCCGTAGAAGGGCATGAGGTGCAGGTCCTTGCCGTAATAATTGTCGTGTACGTGCGTACAGCTGATGCGTTTGCCCATGCGGCGTATCATATCCGCGTGCTTGTCTCCGAACTGCAGCTGCGCGTGACCGAAATCCCAGCAGCAGCTGACGCGCTCGTCTGCGAACATGCCTATCGCCGCTTCCAGCTCTTCGATCTCCGCGCAGAGATGGGAGCGCTCGTCCGGCCCGACCCTGTGATGATCCTCGAACGTGTTTTCAAACGCCGCGCCTACGCCGCATGCCAGCGTTTTTTCTACGGCGGGAGCCAGCGCCTCGTACGCGCTTCTGAGCGCGGTATCGGCGTCGAAGGGGACGCCGGCGGGCGGATGATACTCGTCGAAATGGAATACGAGCTGTTTGGCGCCGAGAACGCGCGCGCCCTCCGCGGCTCTGTCAAGCAGCACGCGGAACTTATCGAGAGGCTCTTTTTTATAGAAGTTGAACGGCGCGTGGCACTGGGTCACATCTACGCCGTACTTCGCGGCGGCTTCGGCAGCCTGATATGTCTCTTCCAGCCAGCCCTCGTCAGAGAAATCCGGAGAATAGTCTATTACCCTGAAGCCGGCCTCCGCGCACAGGCGCACGCATTCCCGCGCGTCTCTCCTGCCGCCTGAGCGTTTCGCGCGCAGGAACGAAGCAAAAAACGAAGGAATCATATCGTCACCCTTTCTTTACTGTGAAGAAGAGCTCGCCGCCCAGCAGCGGGGAAGTGAATTCCTGCGCGGTATCGAACGAGTAACCGCCGGGAACCCTTATGACCTGCAGATGATACATGAAGGGCGCGCCTGTGAAGACCGCCACGCCGTTTTCGTCGGCCTTTACCGGAACGCACATTTCGTCGGTGCAGAAGTTTATTATGCAGCCGGGCACGGGCGCGCCGTTTTGATCCGTGAAGGTGACGGTGTACGTCACGCTTTCAGGCAGAGTATCGCTGCCCGTATCGGAGGAATTGTCTGTATACGACCAGTATGCTTCTATGCCCCTGTTTTGTATGCGGCGCACGAATTCGTCGGCGTTTTCTTCGTCCGCAAATATGACGAGGTTCGCGATCCGGCTGTCGAGAGTATTATACATAAGTATCAGCGTTGAGGAAAGACCTGTATCCTGCGCGGTGTTTACCGGGATAACGAGCGTCCTGTTCTGAAACATGTACGACGTGAACAGCGTGCCTGTGGTATTCTCTGTTATAAATACCTCGTCGGGATCGTATGCGTCCGATACGCTCGCCGTGCAGTTTACTGCTATGTCGTTTACGATATATCCGCGCGTGTTCGTCCCGTAGAGCGAGGCGAGCACGTCGCCTCCTTCGCTGCTTGTAAAGCGCACCTCACGCACGCCCGGGCCGGACACGGTGAGCGCGGTTTCCGCGGCGAAGGAAAAAGCGGGATTTTGCGCGAGCGCCTGTGCGCCCTCCTCGCCCTTCAGCAGCCGGAACGAGCCCAGATACACGTGCTCCCGCGCGTCGGGCGCGTCCGTAAAATACTCTATGCTTTTGTCGTAGCGCAGACTGACGGTGTTTTTGCCTTCGTCAAGCGCGACTGCGTACGTGAACCAGTCTGCCTTGCCGGAGAACGACCGGAGCTTTTTGCCGTTTACGCTGACGACTAGCCGTTCGTAAAACTCTTCGGTATGATACTCCGCGTCGAAGGCGAACACGTCGCCCGCGCGGGCGTCGATTTCCGCGATCACCTCGGAATATGTGGAGAGACGGCCGATATTCGAGGCCGCCAAGCAGCTTGCGCCCTCGTGCTGCGCGGGCAGGAAGGGCCAGGCTAACGGGCTGTCGGATGAGGTCACGCGGAAGGGCGGATTTCCGGCCGCCGCAATCAGTAGCGCGTCGTCCGCCGCGGCTATTTCAGACTTGCTCGTGGGAAACGTGCGCATTGTGACGCTTTGCGTGTATGCGTCGCTTATGAGTATGTCGAACGCGTTTGAAAACGCGTCCAGACGCGACTGTGCGCCGATCTCGATCAATACTATGTTTCCGAAACGGTCGATCAGGACAGACGTGGGTATTCCGTTGTCTGCGAAGTATCTGCCCAGGCCGCTTTCCGTGTCGCTGGCGATGGGGAAGCTCAGCTCCATATCCTGTGCGAACTCACGCATGACGTCTGCGGTGTCGCTTTCCTCGGTCGAGAGCGCGATTATCTCCACGTCGTCCTTATAGAGCCGATACGCCTCCTCCATCAGCGGGAATTCGCTCACGCAGGGCCCGCACCAGGTCGCCCAGAAGTTTACGAGCACGGCCTTTTTTGTTTTCAGAACCTCGGAAATCACGAAGCGCTCGCCGCTTATCGTCGTGACCGCGAAATCCGGCATGGGATCGCCGGTACTATACGCGGCGGCGTCCGCTTCCGCCAGGCATAAGGCGAACACGCTTATAAGCGAGAAAATCAGTATAAACGTCACAATACGGCTTTTCATCCAAGTCGCCCTCCTTCGACGCTTCCAAAATGCGTCCGCGTCTGCATCCGGCTGCGTTTATTGCGCCGCTTGCCGGCGCAGCGTATATTCAGCATACGTATTATAGCATGAATATGCATATTTGTCACTACCGTATCTGTGCGGCGGCGCAGACGCAAAATTTAGCGGTTTATGAAAATATCCGGAAATGCATATTGAAATATCGCGCGGCATTATATATACTGCTGAAGTGATCTCAGCCTGCGGTATCAGGCGAACGACGGAGGGAAAAATCTATGCTTAAGGCGTTTATAATGGCGGGGCAGTCCAATATGGCGGGCAGGGGGATCATAGGCGACGTTCCGCCGATAGAGCACGAACGGCGCATATTCATGCTGCGAAACGGAAACTGGCGGCCTATGTCCGAGCCCATCAATCCGGATACGGCGATTTATGTGGACGACCGGACCAAGATCCGCAGTGGGATCAGCCCGGCGGCGAGCTTTGCGAAAGCGTGGACGGAGGACAACGAAGGGAGCATAGGGCTCATTCCATGCGCGTACGGCGGCAGCTCTGTAGATCAATGGCAGCCCGGCACGGTGCTGTACGACAATATGCTGCAGCTTGCGCGCCTGGCCGCAAGGTCGCCTGCGGAGATCTGCGGCGTTTTGTGGCATCAGGGCGAAAACGACAGCCTAACACTTGAGGACGCTTTGTCTCACAAAAGCAAGCTTGAGCATATGATATCGGCTCTGCGTACTGAGCTCGCAAACCCCGCGCTGCCGTTTATAATGGGTGAGCTGGCCGAAAACCACGACATGTGGCCGTATACCGCTGTGGTCAATAAAGGCATGCACGCGCTCTGCGCCGAAACGGGCTTTGCCGGAATAGCTTCGTCGTCCGGATACAGCATCGGGCCGGATCGCTTGCATTTCACGGCGGAATTCTGCCGCGAGTTCGGAAAAAGGTACTACAGCGTATACAAAGCCGTGCTGGAGGACGCCGCAAAACAGCGCTCTGTGGATTGTAATGCTATGTAAAATTTTACGTATTATTCAAATTACCACTTGCGCAAACGATTACATTGTGCTAAAATTAACGCAGAATTGATAAACGGACAATAGGGCATCGAGCTAAGGAGAGAAGCTGTTTGGGCAACGTACGGCAAAAGGATATAGCCGAGCGCTTAGGCGTTTCCATGACCACGGTCTCCCGCGCCCTGAACGGGAGCGGACGCGTCAAGAAGGAAACGTGTCAGCGCGTTATGCAATTGGCGCAGGAATCCCATTACATGGTCAATTCGCTCGCGCGTTCGCTGCGTCTTTCGGATACGCGCACGATAGGAATAGTGGTTCCGGACATTTCGAACAGCTTTTTTGCGAACATAATAAAGGGCGCGCAGGGCATTTGCCACGACCGCGGCTACATGCTTATGGTCTGCAACTCGGACGAGAACCCGCTTTACGAGGAAGGCGCACTGATGGCGCTGCTTGAAAAG
The DNA here is from genome assembly GCA_017543905.1 of Clostridia bacterium. Classification (GTDB taxonomy): domain Bacteria; phylum Bacillota; class Clostridia; order Christensenellales; family Aristaeellaceae; genus RUG14130. The sequence continues at coordinate 15,494 of JAFYFC010000008.1, read as the reverse complement.
CAGGCCTCAGGCGTGATCATCGCCAGCGTCGGCGGCAGCAGGGAAACGGTAAACGGGTATCGGCGCGCGAACATACCTGTCGTATATATCGACAACGTACCAAGCGACGCCGCGGATTACGACCTCGTGTCGATAGACAATTACAAAGCGGCGTACGCGCTCACGCAGATAGTCGTTAAGCGCGGATACAGGAAAATCGGCATGATAACGGGACCCCGCAAGCAATCGTCCGCGCGGATGCGCTATGAAGGCTTTATAAACGCTTTAAGCGACGCGGAAATCCCGAATAACGCCGATTGGATACGCGAAGGAGAGTTTACTCTGGAGTCCGGCTACGCGGAAATGATGGGCGTATTGTCGCTTGAACGCCGTCCCGCCGCCATGATACTTTCAAACAACAAGCTGGCCTACGGCGCTATCAGGGCGATATACGAGCAGGGCCTGAAGATACCGGAGGACGTCGCTATCGCGTCGTTCGACGCGATAGACGGCACGGGTCTGGTGCGTCCGCAGATCGTTTCGCTGAACCAGCCGGCGGAAGAGATAGGCAGAAGAGCCTGCCAGATGATAATCGACAAATTGACGGGAGAAAGCTCCGGGCAGGAACGGCACGTTTTCCTCGAGCCGTTTTTATCGGAAGGAGATTCTTTATAACGGCCGGATATTTTATTTATACATTTGCGCAATCGATTGCGCTAACAGATAAAACAATACGAGAGCAAAGGAGAATGCCATCATGGATCACAGCACAAGTCATGGAAAGGTTTTTATTCCGGATCACGAGTATCTGGAGCGTGTACGCAGGGCTGCGTCTCTTTTACAGCGCGAGGGCTTGGATGCGCTGATCGTGAACGGTACCGAATCGGATTACGCGAACCCGCGCTATTTTTCCGGTTACTGGCCTTTGTTCGAAAGGGCGGGCGTGGCGATCTCGGCGCACGGCGAAGCGGCGCTCATGTGCGGTCCGGAGTCGCGCTTCTTCGCGGGCGACCGTTCGAGGCTCGACAAGGTATTCGTGCTCAAGGAATACCGTGAAGGCGCCGATCCGCAGTACCCGGAGCTGGTGCCCGATACGTTTCAGGACGTGTTCAAGGCCATCAAGGTGACGGGAAGCAGGCTCCGCATAGGCATAGCGAGCTTCCTCGACACCTCGATGACCATATATCAGGGCATCAGGGCTTCGTTCCCGGAGGCAGAGCTCGTTCAGGCCGATCACATCATGACTAAGCTCAGACAAATAAAGAGTCCCGCAGAGCTTGCCTGTCTCAGGGAGGGCTACAGGATCGCGGAGCTGGCTTCCCAGCAGGTAATAAAAGAAATCAGACCGGGCATGACGGAGCTGCAGATGGTGGGCGTCGCGCAGCGCGTGGTGTACGACGAAGGCGCGGAATACGAAGGTCTTCCGATGTACGTATTTTCGGAGGCCTCTACGCGGCACGCGATCAGCCGCTCCAGCTACCGCCGTTTCGAGCGCGGAGACATCGTTCAATTGAACCTTTCCGCAAAAATCGACGGTTATTCCGCCGCGATCGGCTACCCGGTCGTGCTCGGCAGACTTGAGGGCCGCAGGCGCGAAATAGTGCTGTTCGGCAAGGAGGCGCATTTCTGGACGCAGAGACAGGTCAGGGCGGGAGTGCCCGTTTCTGACGTGGCCAAAAAGTTTTACGGCATATACGCCGAGCACGGCTTCAAGGACAATTACGTTTACGGCCCCCTGCATTCGACGGGACTTATAGAGGTCGAAGCGCCGTGGGTGGAGACCAACAGCGACTACGCCTTCCTGCCGAATATGACGTTCCAGATAGATACGTTCGTGTCGGCAGACACCTTCGGCGTGCGCTGGGAAAAGGGCATAGTGGTCACTGAGGGCGGCTGCGACGTGCTCAGTCCCGAGATCGGCACGCTGTACGAGCTTGACGTGTAAAACCTGACGACAAGTGCTTTCGGAGGCTTGATATGAAGCTTATCGATATGTTTTTCAGGGAGATAGAGGACGCAAAGCAGCGCAAGGTGCCGCTTATAATCCCTATCGGAACTATGGAATACCACGGGCTGCACGCCAGCCTCGGCACGGATACGCTCGTGATAACAGGCGCGCTGGACAGATTCGCGCTGCGCAGGGAGATTGTCGTGGCTCCGCCGATCTGGTACGGCGTCGCGAGCTACGCTGTATGCGGGCCGGAGAAAAACACGATCCACGTCGACTGCGACCCGTACGAGATTTATATAAGCGAAATCCTGAAATCTCTTATATACGGCGGCTGGAAGAATATCTATCTGGTATTTCATCACCAGAGCGAGGCGGACGGGCTTATGCCGATGTCGCTTGCGTGCATGAAGGCCGCGAAAAAAGTGCTCATGCGCTATATGGAGGACACGCGCGGTCTGGGCTGGTGGGGCTCGAACGACATGAAGGATTATTACGAAAAGCTGGACACCTCGGATAATCCGCTTTCGTACATCAAGACCATACAGCTGATGGACGAACACACCCAGCGCCTGATCGGCGGCTTCGACCACGCGGGCGAATACGAGACCTCACTGCTCGCCGCGCTTTACCCGGAGAAGGTCGACTTCTCGCGCACAAAGGACAATACCGAGTGGTTCGCGATACCCTCGCAGAAAGCGAGCGCGGAGCTGGGCGAGACGATGGTCGGACACATCCTCGACTATCTCGAAAGGACAGTGAAGTAAGACGTGTACGGCAAAAAGCACTGGTTCTTTCCCGACGCGGAATTGCCGCCCAAAGGCGCAGGCGGGGAGCTGTTCGGACACGAATCGATAATCGTTCTTAACCCGAACGCGCAGGACGCCGAGGTAAAAATGACGCTGCACTGGACGGACAGAAAGCCGTCCGAACCGGCAGCCTTCACGGTCGCCGCCGGCAGGGTACGCTGTATCCGCTGCGTCGAGGGAGAAGGCATATTGGGCAGCGAGGTGCCGCTTGGTGTGCAGTACGCCGTGTCGCTGCACAGCGACGTTCCGATCATAGCCCAATACGGGCGTCTGGATATGCGCACGGGAAACATGGCGTTTTATACCACGCCCGGCTATTCGGAATGAAGGGCCAGGCCCGTACGATACAGAAAGGATAAACGAATATGGGTTTCAAAATAGGCGTTGTCGGAGCCGGACAGTTTTCACGCTGCTTTATACCGCTGTTTCAGATGCACCCCTTTTGCGACGAGGTGATGCTGGCGGAGCTGATCCCGGAAAGGCTCAACAAGGTCGCAGAGAAGTTCGGGATCAAAAAGACCTTTCCTTCGCTTGACGCGATGCTCAAGGATCCAGAAATTGACGCAATCGCTCTGTTCACACAGCGCCACCTGCACGGCCCGCAGGTAGTTGAGGCGCTGAAGCACGGCAAGCATGTATACAGCGCGGTACCGATGGCCAAATCCGAGGACGAGATCGGCGAAATACTGAACGAGCTGAACCGCACGGGTCTCATATACATGTGCGGGGAAACGAGCTACTATTATCCAAGCACCGTACTCTGCCGCGACAGGTTCAAAGCGGGGCTTATGGGCAGCTTCGTCTACGGCGAGGCACAGTACTACCACGACATGATGCACGGCTTTTACGACGCGTACCGCTATTCGGGCGGCGACGAATGGACGAAGACCGCGGGCTTCCCGCCCATGTTCTATCCTACCCATTCGATGAGCATGATACTGTCCGTGACGGGCGCGCATGCCGTGCAGGTTTCCTGTCTGGGCTACAGCGACGGGCATATGGACGAAATATTCCGCCCGGGCAATAATCTGTGGGACAATCCCTTCAGCAACGAAACTGCGCTGCTGCGCACCTCCGACGGAGGCATCATGCGGTCAAACGAATACCGCAGGATAGGCTTCGGCGGAAAAAACTGCGTGTATATGAGCATGTACGGGACCAGCGGCAGTTACGAGGAGCACGCGGGCGGCGCGGTCTGGTCTAGCCTCAAATGGGGCAGCGTCGAAAACCTCACGGAGAAGCTCGACTGCTACGACGCTTACGATCTGGACGAAGAGGTCAGGAGCGAAGCGCTCCAGTACGATTTTCACGGCAAGCTTTCTGCGGTCCATCACGCGTGGCGGCTGCCGGAGGTTTACGAGAAAATGAATAACGGCCACTTCGGCTCGCATCAGTTCCTCGTGGACGACTTCATGAAGGCACTGAGGACGCATAAGCTGCCTCCGAACCACGCGTGGCGCTCCGCGCAATTCGTTCTGCCGGGTCTGTACGCGCATAAATCGGCCCTGCAGAACGGAGAAACCCTTAAAATACCGGAGATACCGGCGCCTCCGTCCGCATGGGAAATGCTCGATCCCGACAGCTTCGTCGCGTACCGCTTCGACTGAGTGTACCTGACGCGGCTCAGATACATATCGCTTATCGCAAGGAGTATTTATGGCTGAACGAAATTATGCCTTCAGACAGCGCATGTCGGCGGCACATACGCCCGGCTTCAGAAACGACGAAAAATGGAAGCGGGTCTGCGGCGCTGTGATAAGCGACGACTGGGAGGTGGTATATCCGTTCGGCGCACCGGCGCTCACCGAGTATGCCGCACGGGACATGGCGGAATTTCTGTCGGTCAGCATGGAGGTATACGTCCGCGTACGGGCGAGCAAAAGCATTAAGCAGGAGCTTAAGCTAAGGCGCGGCAGGATACTGCTCGCCACAAAGGAGCTTTTGCCGGAGCTTTCGCCTTCAGACGGGGGAGAGCTGTCCTACAGGCTGATTTCAGACGCCGACGGGATCGTGATCTGCGCGAACACGCCCCGCGGCGCGGCCCAAGGCGTTTACTACGTTCAGGACAGGATGAAGATACACGAGGGCCCCGTACTGGAGTTTACGGATACCGAACGACGCGCGCTGTTTGCGCCTCGCATGGTGCATTCCGGCTTCGGGCTCGACATGTACCCGGACGAGCATCTCAGACAGATTGCAAGGCAGGGCGTCACGGCGATACTTATTTTCGTGAGCGGCGTAGACCATACTCCGCGCGGGTATCTGGATTTCAACGACCTCATATACCGCGCCGGCAGAGTCGGGCTTGACGTTTACGCCTACAACTACATGCACTGCTTCTGCAGTCCTGACGATCCTTCTGCGCGGGAACGCTACGAGGAGACCTACGGCAGGCTGTTCGAGGCCTGCCCGGGGCTTAAGGGCATAGTGATGGTGGGGGAATCGTGCGAGTTCCCGAGCCGTGACCCGCACGTCGCAGCGTATAATTGGGAATACCTGCGGGAGCACCCGGAGCTTAATCCGGAGCACAAGCCGACGCCGGGCTGGTATCCGTGCTTGGATTATCCCGACTGGCTCAGGCTCGTGACGAGCGTGATACGTTCCCATAAGCCGGACGCGGACTGCGTGTTCTGGACGTATAACTGGGGCTACGTGGACGAAAAAGCGCGTCTTGAGCTTATCCGTGCGCTGCCTGCGGACATAAGCCTCATGGCGACGTTCGAGATGTTCGAAAAATTCGAAAAGCCGGACGGGGTCACTGTCAGCTGCGTGGACTACACGCTCAGCTTCGAAGGCCCCGGCAAGTATTTTGTTTCTGAAGCGCAGGAGGCGCACAGGCGCGGCATCAGGCTCTATACCATGAGCAACACCGGCGGGCTCACCTGGGACATCGGAGTGATACCGTATCTGCCCTGTCCGGATCAGTGGCATCTCAGGCACGAAGCGCTGCTTAAGTCCGCGCGCATGTGGGGTCTTGCGGGGCTCATGGATTCACACCATTACGGCTTCTGGCCGTCTATCGTATCGGAGCTTGCGAAGACTGCCTTCTGGGAGCCGCAGACAGACTACGAAACTGCGCTTAGGGAGCTGATCGCAAGAGACTACGGCGATAACAACGTCCAGACGGTCAGAGCGGTATTCAGGAATTATTCGCAGGCGATCAGAATGTACGTGCCGACAAATCCAGATCAGTACGGCCCGTACCGGATCGGACCGGCGTATCCGCTGCTGTTTCGTGAGGAGGCCGTGCTGGAGTCGCCGGATTACGCGCATTTTAAGAATAACTCCATCTGCAATACCATGTACTCGTACGATACAGGCAGGCTCAATTGCCTCGAATACGAGCTTAAAAGCACACGGGAAATGGAACGCCTGCTCAGAGAGGCGAACGCGCAGCTGTACGGCGTGTGCGAAGTACTGCAGGGCAGAAAACGCGCAAACTGCGAAGCGCTGCTCAGACTGGGCAGATTTATGGAATATACCGCGCATACCGTGATAAACGTAAAAAACTGGTATCTGCTGAAGCTCGAATTTTTAAAGCCGGACAGCGGCAAACGGATAATCGCGCAGAAGATGGCGGAAATAGCCGAGGACGAGATCGCAAACGCAGCGCGCACGATACCTTTGGTCGAAGCGGATTCGAGGCTCGGGTACGAGCCGAGCATGGAGTACATGTGCGACAGAGCGCACCTTGAATGGAAGATACGGCATACGCGAAAAGCGTGCGAGGCTGTCGCCGCCGAAGCGGAGAAGCAGTAAGGCGATAGGAGGAGATCGCAATGTGGCCTGAAAATTGGCAGCTAAAAACGTACAGCATGGAATCCTACGACGGGGTGAAGCTGCATACGGAGGTGTATTTGCCGGACACGAAGGGCAGGTATCCGGTCATCTGCATAAGGGATCCGTACGTGCTGCCTCCGGAGGATACCGACGAGTACAGGAAAACCAAGTTTGACCTGCACAGGCACAGGCTCGAGCAGGGCTTTGCCGTGGTGCATCAGCACTGCCGCGGCTACGGCGGAAGCGAAGGCCGCGCCGCGCCGTTCGTCTACGAGAGAAGGGACGGGCTTATACTGCTTAGCTGGATACAGAAGCAGGACTGGTACGGCGACGGCATATATCTTGAAGGCGGCAGCTATACGGGCTATGTCGAGCTGGCGGTGCTGGACGCGCTGCCCGATGCGGTCAAAGCGGCGTCTATAGCGGTATTCAGCTCGCACGCATACGAGGTTTCATACCTGAACGGGGAATACAAGCTGCACATCGGACCGATCTGGTATCCGACGGTGCTTAAAAACGAAGAGCTGCTTTCGTCTGTGGAAAACAGCTTCGACGTCAAGCACGTACAGAAGTTTTACCATGCGGCGATCATACAGCATCCGTTTTACAAGTTCGTCAAAAGACTGTACGGACACGACGTGCCGGAGTTTTCGGACTGGTTCTTCTGCTCGGGTAACGACGACGAGTTCGCACGGAGGAAAAACGGCATAGGCGACGCGCGCGACGCCATGAGGAAGGCGAAGATACCGATACTGCTAAGAGGCGGCTGGTTCGAGCCGTTCTTTAACGGCATGGTGCCCATGTGGGACGAATTGCCCGAGGAGACGCGCGGGAAATCCTGCTTCCTCGTGGGTCCGTGGACGCACAGCACCACGCTCAAAAACGTAGAGGCGTGTCCGTTTTTCGGCGAAAATGGCGAAATCGAGGAAAGCACGGCGGTAGCGTGGTTCAGGCATATAAGAGACGGCGCCGAATTCCCGTATGCGCAGGAAGGCAATATTTCCGCGTACATAGTGGGCGAGGATCGCTGGGAAAATCACGCAGCATTCAGGCTTGACGAAGCTGAGCCGCTCAGGCTGTATCCCTCTCAGGACTCGCGCCTGACTACAGAGCGTCCCGAGGAATCGGAGATATCGTATCGCTACAACCCGCTCGATCCGCCGGAGTTTTCGGGCGGACAGAACGCCTTCAGCACCGTAAGCGACGGCGCCGCGCTGCAGCCGCAGCCGAATTTCAGGCCGGACGTCAAGAGCTTTTCAACTGAGCCGCTCACAAAGGATCTGAAAATGCGCGGCCCGACGAAGATACACTTTGCCGTGAAGTCGGATTGCGACGATACCGCGTTCCTCGTTCGCGTGCTGGGAGTGACGAGGTCGGGAGAGGCGTGGGTGCTGCAGGAAACGATAACCACGCTCTCCTTTGCCGCAGGCAATTACGACCCGAACACGACTGCGGAATTTGAGCTCGTGACCGATCCGCTGTTTTGGACGCTTAAGCAAGGCGAACGCATCCGAGTCGACATCGCCTCCGCAAACGGGTCCTCTTACTGGCCCCATTCGAATACAAAGGGTCAGTGGGCGACCCGCAGTACGACGCGTATCGCCACGAACACGTTGTTTATCGGAAAATTCTATCTGGAGTTTCCGGCTGTTGAGCTGCAGGAGGGATCGTTCTGATGGCGCTTACGCTGAAGGGAGCAAGTACTCAGCTGTGCTTCGACGGGGAGACCGGTGCGCTCACAGGCTTTACGAGCCTGCTGACGGGCTGGGATTTTCTGGGCGCGGGGCACAGCCTCTCCTTCGAGCTGTCCGTTCCCAGGGAGGATTTTCCGGGCAATACCGTTCAGGGCTCGGCGAACCGCCCGAAGAGCATAAACGCGCAGAGCGATTATATAGAGATAATCTGGGACAAGCTCACGGACGAGACAGGTGAAGTACTGGATATCGAATTCCGCGCCCGCGTGACGTTTACGGCGGAGGGCGCGGTGTTCGGCGGCAGACTGACAAACCGTTCGGAGTACGTTATAGAGCACGTCGCTTACCCCTGCTTCGGCAGGCTCGAGCGTCCCGCAGGGAGCGAAGAGCTCGATATGATGGTCTCCGCCTACAGCGGCATGTGGAAAACTCCGCTGTATCCGACCTTCGCCACGATGAGCGGGTACTGGAGCAGCCTGTATCCCCTTAAATACAACGGCAGTCCGGAATCGCCGTATATGCTGATACAGGCATGCGGCGAGGGAATGTATTTCGGCAGGCACGACGCGTGTCCCGATTACCGGCTTGCGTATTTCAGCTACCTCGTGCCGGAGGTGAGGGATTCGCATACCTTCCGCTACGACAGGGCGACCGCACCCTCCGGCGAACGACCGTATGTGAAGCTGGGCGCGTATCATCTGGTCTTTCTGGGACAGGGCAGTGAAAAAGAGCTGTCGTGCGTATCCGCCGAGCCTTATATCGGCACGTGGCAAAACGGGCTTGAGCATTTCTCCGCCTGGGCTGCGCGCGCCCTGCCCGCGCCTGTGATCCCGCAGTGGGCGAAGGAGCTGCATTCGTGGTGTCAGCTGCAAATGAGCTCCTACGGCTACGGGGTACGCTACCGCTACGCAGAGCTGCCCGCGATAGGACGCGAGCTTATAAAGCACGGCGTAAAGGCGATACAGATAACCGGCTGGACAAAGGGAGGAATGGACGGAGAGCTGCCCTGCCACGACACCGATCCGCGTCTGGGGACGCATGACGAATTCAGGCAGGCGATAACAGAGCTTGAAGAGATGGGCATAAGGGTCGTGCTCTACTGCAAGTTCGTTTTCGCGGATATGCGCACGCGGCGCTTCAGCGAGGAGTACGTAAAGTACGCGAGCCGCGACGTATACGGACTCGTGCATTCCTTCGGCGGCTATCCGTACGACCGTCCCGCTATGATCAGCGGCATGAACGCGCACAGGCTCGCGATAATGTGCATGAACGACGCGCGCTGGCGTAAAGCCTGCCTGGAGCAGCTGAAAACCATACTCTCGCTCGGAGCGTCGGGGCTTTTGTTCGACGAAACGTTCAGCCACTGCGCGTGCGAATACTGCTTTGATGCGTCGCATGGGCATCCTGTACCGGCGTATTCGTTTGTGGGCGACATCGCTCTGGCAAGGGAAATGCGGCAGCTGTGCGAAGATATGGGACGCGGGGACTTCCTGCTGGGAGGCGAGGCGCTGCCGGCGCTGTACAGGCCGTTTTACGGGCTCAGCTATTTCAGATTCATGGGGAACGATATGCCGGATTACAGGTATATCGACCCGGAATATCCGATGCTGTGCACGGCGAAGGCGCTGGAGGATCGCTCGCCGCTGAACTTCTGCCTTATGTACCGTACGCTGATCAGCTACGAGCCGCACCATTTCAAGGGCAGGATAGCGGATTTCCCGCTGCTGCTCGAGTACGGGACGCGTATAGACGCGCTCAGGAGCAGGTATATCGACAGGCTCTGGCATGTCAGGATGATACCCACGGGCGGGTACGCGCCGGAAAAGAGCGGCATATGCGCTTCTCTGATGGTATCGGTAAAAAGCGGCCTTAAAACGCTCGTGCTGGTAAACGTGACGGAAGAGGAGATCTGCGTATCCCCGCCGCATACCGGCAGCTGGACGGTGGCGACCCCTGAGGACAGTGAAGAGAGAGCCCGCGACGCGCTTATAAGGATACCTCCGCTGAGCGCCGCTGTGCTGTTTGAGCCGCGCGCGTCCCGGCAAGAATAAAGAAAAACTTGTTGCACCGCAGCTAACCCGACTAACTAACCCGACTAACTTTCCCGACTTGCTTTCTCGACTAACTTACCCGACTCACCAATCTGCAAGCCCCATATGCTAAGGAGGATATTTCATGAAGAAGCTATTCGTGCTCTTACTGGTCGCCGCTTTGCTGCTGCCCTGCATGAGCGGTCTGGCGGAAGCCGACAAGGTAGTGGAATGGGACGTCCTGATGCCCTGGTCCGAAACCAACTACGCGCTGCTGGACGGCGACATCACACAAAACGAGGTCATAAAGGAATATGTTCGCCGTTATCAGGAAACCTACGGCGTCGAGGTCAAGCTGAACTTCAACGTGCTGTCCACGACTGAAGTGTACGATAAATTCCCGCTGCTGGTCGCAGGCGGCGAGATCGGCGACATGATCTGGTGGAACTGCAACAACAGCACTTATCCCGGCGCGCCGGATACTCTCTACGACGACGGTCTGTGCGTGGACGTAACGGATATGCTGCCTGAGTACGCGCCCAAGTTCATGGCGATGCTCGAATCCACGCCGGATTACTACCAGGCGCAGTACTACACCCCCAAGGGACGTCTTGCGCTGTTCGGCAGCGAGTTCGACGAGATGAATCCCGAAACCGGCGAAGTAGAGCTTCTGACTATGGTCGGCCCCGTGCTCCCCACGTATATGCTTGAGGAAAGCGGCATGACCAAGGACGACATCAATACCTTCGACGATCTTACCGAGCTTCTGCGCAGACTCAAGGACAACGGCGTCGAAATCCCGCTGCACGGCATATTCGATTCCTGGATGATGAACTGGTATTACAGCGGCTTCGGCGCGGCCCAGTCCTGGTATCTGCCCAACGGCGGAGACAAGGTAGAGTGGGGGCCACTCACACCCGAGTGGAGAGAGGCCGTGGAGCAGCTGCACGCATGGTACGAGGAAGGCCTGTTCAACCGTGACTTCACTAACTTCACTTACGCGCTGGCGGCTTCCGGCGCTCTGACCAACCAGATCGGCGTGCTCGGCTCCGATATCCGCATCGCGGACATTTACGCCGCGCAGAACGAAGGCAAAACCGTCACGGCTCTGCATATGCCCAGAACGACCGAGCGCTACAACGACGACATCGTTACCGGCTGCATGGGCGGCGCAGGCTACGTGATCAAGTATTACGCCACCTTCTTCTCCGTAAACTGCAACGATCTTGAAGAGGCTATCCGCTTCGTCGATTTCCGCTACGACGACGAGATCTCGCTGCTGGCGCTGTTCGGATTTGAAGGCGTCAGCTTCGAATACGACGAGCAGGGCAAGCCTGTTTATACCGCTGCCTTCAAGGCGGATCCCTCCATGGACGCGAAATACACGGCGGAATTCCTGTCCGGCAAATACATGACCGACAAATACCGCAACGCCATGAAGGGCGAGATCTACGACGAGACGGTATTCGGCGAATGGTCCGCTCCCGGAATGCAGGACTGCTTCCTGCCCGAAAACCTGTTCAGCCGCACGGTGGAGGAGCAGGACATATACAACAAGTACTATCTGAACTTCATGTATTCCATGTTCGAGTACCTGTACAAGTTCATACAGGAAGGCATCACTGACGATTCCTGGAACGAATACGTACAGACCGCGAAGAGCCTGGGCTACGAGGAACTGGTCGAGGTACAGCAGGCCGCGTACGATCGACTGATCGGCAAAAACTGACGCGCTTTATCCGTCCGGCGGGCCTTGCGTCCGCCGGACGGAAATACGCCGCTTAAACAGTAACGATTTTCACAGGCAAAGAGGTAAAGCATGGTCGTAAACAGCAAAAACACGCTCAAAAAGCGTCTTGCCCGCGATTTTAAACGCAACTGGCAAAGCTATCTGATGTTCCTGCCTACGGCAGTGTATTACATAATATTCTGCTACCTGCCCATATACGGCATAGCCATCGCGTTTCTGGATTACAGACCCGCTCTGAAAGTGTTTTCTTCGACCTATGTGGGACTCAAGCATTTTGCCGATTACTTCAGCGGCATGTACTTTCTCAGAAACCTCAAAAACACGCTGGTACTGACGCTGCTGAGCCTTTTGTTCGAATTTCCGGCGCCCATCATATTCGCGCTCATGCTGAACGAGCTCAGGAATATGAGATTCAAAAAAATAGTGCAGAACATAACTTATCTGCCGCATTTCGTGTCCACGGTGGTGATCTGCGGTATACTTACGATGTTCGTCTCCTCGAACGGAGCGCTGAACGCCCTTATATCGCTGCTCGTGCCCAACTGGGAGCCTACCAACCTGCTTGCGATCAGCGCATGGTTCAGGCCCCTGTTCATCGGCTCGAATATCTGGCAGGGCTTCGGCTGGGGCTCGATACTGTATCTCTCGGCGCTGTCCTCCATAGACGCGGAGCTGTACGAGGCGGCGCTCATGGACGGCGCTTCGCGCTGGAAGCAGACGCTGCATATAACTCTTCCCGGAATACTGCCGACTATAAGCCTGATGCTGATACTGAGATGCGGAAGCATACTCTCTACCGGCGCAGAGAAAATAATACTCTTGTACAGCCCCGCCATATACGACGTATCCGACGTGCTGGATACGTACATATTCCGCGAGGGCATATCCCGAAGCCAGTACAGCCACACCGCCGCCGTGGGAATGGCGGTGCACACGGTGGGTCTGGCAATAATGCTGCTTACGAATACGATTTCCAAGCGACTCTCCGGAAACGGATTGTTCTGAGCCGTCGCCCGATATCATAACAGTCATATTTTACCGGAAAGGTCGTATATTATATGAAAACGAATTACAGAAAGAAAACCGCGCCGTGGCTGAGACGCTCGAAGGGCGAGAAGGCTTTTACGGTATTCAACGTGCTTATCATGCTCGTTCTGATCGCAATAACGCTGCTGCCGATGTGGCACGTGTTCATGGGGTCGCTCAGCGATCCGGTGTCGCTGTTTCTGCATCATGGAGTAGCGCTGTACCCTATCGGCGGCATATCGCTTGACATGTATAAAAACGTCATTACGGACAACAACTTTTTGACCGGCTACGGAAACACGATATTCTATGCGGTGTTCGGCACGCTGACAACCCTGCTTTTCTGCTCTATGGGCGCATACACGCTGTGCAGGCGGCGCATGCTCAACAACGCCCTTACGACTATGCTCATAATACCCATGTTCTTCGGCGGCGGGCTCATACCCACGTATCTGGTCATGCGCATGCTGGGGCTTTTATACACCCGCACCATAATGATACTTATGGGCTCGGTCAGCCTGTATTATATAATAGTGCTCAGAACCGCCTTCAGCGCGCTGCCGGACGGACTCATCGAATCGGCCAAAATCGACGGCGCGGGCGATTTTATGGTGCTGTTCAGGATAGTGCTGCCGCTTACGAAGGCCACTCTCGCGGTCATAGGTCTGTTCTCGGTGGTCGGCCACTGGAATTCGTGGTACACCGCGTATATTTACCTTAAGGACGACAGCATGATGCCGCTGCAGATATTCCTGCGCCGCATACTGCTTGAAAAGACGGCGACTCAGCAGGAGCTGAACAATTTCATGTCGGGCAGCTCGTTTTACGATTCGATGATGTACGTGGACGCGATGCAGTATACGTTCGCGATGGTCGCCACGCTGCCTATACTCGTCGCTTATCCCTTCGTGCAGCGTTACTTCGTAAAGGGCGTAATGATCGGCGCGATAAAGGGCTGAGCGCATTGATACGAAAATATAAGGAGCGGATCAAATGTCTGTACATTTCACTTGCGGGCAAATGAAAAAGGCGCTTTCCGCACACGACGCGTGGTGGAACAAACAGCTTCACAGACCGCTGACGAAGGTCGTCATAACAGACGCGTACAAGTCTGAGGGAGCGTGCGGAGCGCCTCTGCTTTCACAGGCCACCTGTGCGGATTTTTCGTATTCGCCGCAGGAAATCATAGACGCGCTCGACGCGGAGCTCTCCAAATACGAGTTTCTCGGCGACGCCTTTCCGATGGTGAACTTCGACAGCTTCGGCCCGGGCGTGCTTGCGGCGATGTGCGGCGCAAGGCTTGACAATTCCTCGGGACGGGTCTGGTTTTTCCCTGAAAAGCAGGAGGAAATCTGCGATATACACGCACTGTACGACCCGGACAACAAATGGAGCCGCCGCATAAAGGATATATACAGAGCCGGTCTTGAAAAATGGCAGGGGCGGGTGATAATGGGCTTTCCGGATCTGGGCGGCGTTATGGACGTCGCCGCGACGTTTCGCGGAAGTCAGGCCTTGCTCATCGATATGATAGACGAGCCTTATGAGGTACTGCGGCTGATCGGCGAAATAGAAAAAGCATGGTACGCGGCATATGAGGACTTCAGAATGACGCTGGCTCCGCAGGGCGCGTACACTCACTGGTCGGGGCTTATGAGCAGCAAGCCCTCGTATATAATTCAGTGCGACCTGAGCTATATGATAAGCGGCGACATGTTCCAAAGATTCGTGCGCGGCACGCTCGAAAGAGATACGTACCGCTTGGACAACACGATATATCATCTGGACGGGATAGGGGAGCTTACCCATCTGGACAGCGTGCTGTCGCTTGAAAAGCTGAACGCGGTGCAGTGGCAGTACGGGGACGGCAAGCCCGGCGCGGGTCACTGGCTGGACATATACAGGCGCATTACGGACGCGGGCAAGCAAATCTGGGTAGTCGGATATCCCAAAGACTACCTTGACGTAATAAGCGCGCTGCACGGCACGCCGTATTCGGCCCACACGCTGAGCGCAAAGGACGAAGCCGCCGCGCGAATGCTGCTGGAAGCAAGATAGAAATCTTATCCTGCAAATTGATACAGTGCTTTACCGATAATAACCGGGAAACCCCTTGGAATCAGGCACTTTGGAAAGTGGCCTGATTCCTTCATATCCGCTGCCAAAGGATACACCCTGGAAAGCCCTGAAAAGGCCTGGACTTTAGAGAGGGGTGTGCATATTTCAACGGTTATATCGTCGAAATGTACAATCCGTTAAGAGGTTTCAAGATTTTACTTGCTATGCGTGCCCTTCCGAGTGATTGATGGCCCTGTGCAAAAGGAAGGAGGAAGGCCCCATGGTAGCCCAATCTGAAAAAAGCTTTCATAAAGCATCATTCTTGCTTTCATGAGGGAAAAAGGATGGAGATGTGCTATTGATGGATATTGGACATTGATTTTTGGGACGTTTTCAAGTATAATAACAAATGAAATCTAC
>JAFYFC010000007.1 GCA_017543905.1 Clostridia bacterium | reverse complement strand
GTCTTGCGCTTGCGTCCGCTGTATTCCAAATCGCTGAATGTTTGCTGCTTCATCGTTTTTTCTCCGCACTCGTTTTATGAGTGTATTATACCCGATTCTAAGCGGATTGTCTGCTTTGCTTGGATTAAATCAGGAATTCCTATACAGTGCTTAAGCCGTCCGGCGAGCCCAGCGAGCCGTATGCGCAATTATTAATTACAAACGAATTAACACAACTTTGTCAAATACGGCTTAAAACAGTGGTATAATCAGGCATAACATGCCTGAAGGAGAGAGATATGGAAAGCATCGAGAGAAAGGCGACCAACTTTATAGAAGAAGCCGTGGAGCAGGACCTGGCGAGCGGACGCTTCGATCACGTGCGCACCCGTTTCCCGCCGGAGCCGAACGGCTATCTGCATATAGGACACGTAAAGGCGCTGTGCATAGATTTCGGCATCGCGAAGAAATACGGCGGCGTTACCAATCTGCGCTTCGACGACACCAATCCCGCCAAGGAGGACACGGTGTTCGTGGAGGGCATACAGCGCGATATAGAATGGCTGGGCTTCAAGTGGGCGGAGCTGCATTTTGCGAGCGACTTCTTCCCGCGCCTGTACGAGATAGCCCGTGAGCTTATCAAAAAGGGCCTTGCGTACGTGGACGATCAGAGCCCCGAGGAAATGCGCAAAAACCGCGGCACGCTCACGTCTCCGGGCGTGAACAGCCCCTGGCGGGACAGAAGCGTGGAGGAGAACCTCGACCTGTTCGAGCGGATGAAGAACGGCGAATTCGCGGACGGCAGCCGCGTGCTGCGCGCGAAGATCGACATGGCGTCGCCCAACGTGCTTATGCGCGACCCGACCATATACAGGATCAAGCGCTGCCACCATCACCGTACGGGCGACGACTGGTGCATATATCCGATGTACGATTTCCAGCATCCCATACAGGACGCGATCGAGGGCATCACGCATTCGCTGTGCTCTCTCGAATACGAGATACACCGTCCGCTGTACGACTGGATGGTGAATAACACGGGCTTTGAGCAGCCGCCCAGGCAGATAGAATTCGCGCGGCTGAACATTACGCGCACGGTTATGAGCAAGCGCTACCTGCGCTACATGGTAGAAAACGGCCTCGTCGCGGGCTGGGACGATCCCAGAATGCCTACGCTGGTCGGTATGCGCCGCAGGGGCTATCCCGTTGAGGCGATACACGACTTCCTTGCGCGAGTAGGCGTCGCGAAGGCGGACAGCGTGGTGGACGGCGCGCTGCTCGAGGCGTGCGTAAGGGACGCGCTGGGAGATACGGCTCCGCGCGCGATGGCGGTTCTGCATCCGCTCAAGCTGACGATCAGCAACTGGGACGAGGGAAAAACCGACGAGGTGGAAACCGAGAACCATCCCGATCACCCGGAGATGGGCACGCGCAGGCTGCATTTCGGCAAGCATATTTACATAGACAGCGACGATTTCATGCTCGACCCGCCGAAAAAATTCTTCAGGCTCGCGCCGGGCCTCGAGGTGCGCCTGAAGGGCGCCTACATCATAAAGTGCGAGGACGTGATCACGGACGCAAACGGAAACGTGTGCGAGGTGATCTGCTCTGCAGACCTTGACAGCCGTTCCGGCAGCGAGGGCGCCGCGCGCAAGGTAAAGGGCACGCTGCACTGGCTGAGCGAGGAGGACGCGGTAAGGGCGGAAATGCGCCTGTACGAGCCGCTTATCATGGACGAAAACGCGCAGACGGAGGAGGACTCCGAGGAGGAGAGCGAGGAGACCGAGAGCGCGAAGGGCTTCGACATAAAAATAAATCCGGGCAGCCTCGTAACCATAACAGACGCGCTCGTGGAGCGCGAAGCGGCGGCGTGCGCGGTGGGGGAGCGTTTCCAGTTCCTGCGCACGGGCTACTTCTGCAAGGACCCGGATTCCACTGCGGAAACGCCCGTATTCAACCGCATCGTGCCGCTTAAGGACAGCTGGGCAAAGGCGAAAAACGCTTAAGCGGCGCAAAAGCCGTACGCGCTGCGCGTAACACAGGCGCGCTTGACACATATGGTGTTTTGTGATATATAATCAACGACAAAATTTGGAAGGCAGGTAATCAATATGTCTGTACTTAAGGGCGCTGCGGTCATCGGCCAGTCCGGCGGACCGTCCTCCGTCATCAACGCTTCCGCCTACGGCGCGATAAAGGCCGCGCTGGACAGCGACGTCATCACTCACGTTTACGGCATGCAGAACGGCATCGTGGGCTTGCTTAACGACAATCTGTTCGATCTGGGCAAGGAAGACCCGGACGAGCTCGCGCTTATGAAATATACGCCCTCCTCTGCTCTGGGCTCCTGCCGCTATAAAATCAAGGACCCCGACGAGGACGATACCGATTACGTAAAGATACTGGAGATGTTCAAAAAGTACGACATCCGTTATTTCTTCTATAACGGCGGCAACGACTCCATGGACACCTGCAACAAGATAAGCAAGTACATGCTCAGAAACGGCTACGAGGTACGCTGCATGGGCATACCCAAGACCATAGACAACGACCTTGCGGGCACCGATCACTGCCCCGGCTTCGCGTCCGCCGCGAAGTACATCGCCACCTCCGTAACCGAGGTATACCGCGACTGCCACGTATACGATAAGGGCATGATAACCATAATCGAGTGCATGGGACGCCACGCGGGCTGGCTGACCGGCGCTGCCGCGCTGGCCTCCCTTACGGGCAACGGCCCCGATCTCGTATACCTGCCCGAGGTGGACTTCGACAAGGACGCGTTCCTTGCGAAGGTAAAGGAAATCTACGCAAAGAACAACAACGTGCTCGTCGCGGTGTCTGAGGGCATACACGACAAGGACGGCAAGTTCATAGTCGAGTACGCGGTGAGCGACGCCGCGGTCGACGCGTTCGGACACAAGCAGCTGGGCGGTCTGGCCGCTTATCTCGCCAACGAATGCAAAAACGCCACCGGAGCCAAGGTGCGCGGGATCGAGCTTTCGCTTTTGCAGCGCTGCGCCGCGCACTGCGCCAGCCAGACCGACATAGAGGAATCCTTCGCCGCCGGTCAGGCCGCCGCGAACAATGCTATCGCAGGCATAACCGACAAGATGGTGGGCTTCGAGTGCACGCGTGAAAACGGCGCGTACGAATGCAAAACCAAGCTGTTCGACTTGACCGTGGTCGCGAACGCCGAAAAGAAGGTGCCGCGCGAGTGGATAAACGAGGCGGGCGACAACGTGAACGAGAAGTTCATTGAATACGCGCTGCCCCTGATTCAGGGCGAAACGCAGCTTACCTACGCAAACGGACTGCCGAGGTTCGTAAACCTTAAGAAGGTAAAGGCAGAGGCGTAACACAGGCGCACGCCGAATAAATCCTACCGACATCCGGCAGTCTTTGTCCCGCTCAGGCGGGTCACGGGCTGTCGGGTTTTATAAATTGCCCGTCAGTTTTAAACAGGGCGGACGGTATATCGCCGCGGCGGGTATGGGCGCTTGTATCCGCAGGGCTTAAGCACACAAACGAAAGGCGCGGTTAATGAGAAGCATAATAATCGGCGACGTACACGGCTGCAATGCCGAACTGTGCGCGCTGCTTGATAAGGTCGGGCCAAAGCCTCAAGAGGACAGGCTGATCTTGCTTGGAGACCTGTTCGACCGCGGGCCGGAATCGTACGAGGTGTATCAGACCGTGCAGGCGCTCGCTTGTCAGTTCGCAGAGCGCTTTGTGCTGCTGCGCGGCAATCACGAGGATTATCTGCTTTCGGAAAAGCTGAGCCTCTCGCAGCGCATCGTCTGGGAGCGCGTGGGCAGGCACGCGACGGCGGCGTCCTTCAAGCGCCACGGCGCGCGCATGGAGGACGCGATCCCGTTTTTGAGCGGCCGCTGCGTGAATTTCTACAGAGGAGAGGGCTTTATGTGCGTGCACGCGGGCATAAAGATCGACCCGCCTGAGCTGAACGACACATATACCCTGCTGCACGATCACGGCACCGTTCTGCAGAACAGGTATATCGGCCCGCTCGCTGTGTGCGGCCATATCGCGCTCGAAAAGCCCTCGTATTTCTGCGGCGACGGCAAGACGGTTCAGACTTTGCCGTACGGCGAGCATCTCGCGCTGCCGAAAACCGGCGTTATCTGCATAGATACCGGCTGCGGCAAGGGCGGACGGCTGTCCGCAATGATAACGGAAAACGGGGAGTACACGCTTATCGGCAATAACTGAATCAGCCGTAAAGCCGACCGGCGCGGGCAGTGAGGGCGTACCCAACTGCTTACGCGCCGGTTTTTATGCAGCATGCGCCCTGAAGGCCTATTTGTTTTCCGCCAGCAGGTCTTCCCTTACGAAGTTCGTCCACGCGCGCGGCGGCTCCTCGGGCAGGGGGAGGTTCGCGGCGTGCTTCATTTTTATCAGATACGCCATGTTGTCCGCGAGCACCTGCATAGTGCGCACGCCCTCCTTATCCGCGTATACGTCCGCGGGCGTGAAGCCGTGCACCATGTTCCAGTAGCAGGAGGAGACGACGGGCATCTGACTTATTGTAAAATATTTATTAAGCTGGTCGAAGGCCGCGCTCGCGCCGCCTCGCCTGCACGAGACCACGCTCGCGCCGAATTTCAGTTTAAGGTCGCTCGAACGCATGGAATAAAACAGTCTGTCCATAAACGAGGTGACCGCGCCGCTTGCGGACGCGTAATGCACCGGGCTGCCCACGATGAGCCCGTCCGCAGCGCGCAGATTCGAGGCGACCTCGTTTACCGCATCGCCCGTATGTACGCATTTGCCTGTGCGCGCGCAGCCGCCGCAGCCGGTGCAGCCGATGACTGGCTTGCTGCCCACCTGATAAATGGGCGCTTCTATCCCGTTTTCCATAAGGCGCTCCTGGATTATTTTGAGCGCGGTAAATGTGCAGCCGTCTGCACGGGGACTGCCGTTTACGAGTATGACCTTCATGTGAATACCTCCTTCCAGAGACTGTTTTTATTGTAGCATAAAACATAAGCGTGCGCAATACGGATTTTGCGCCCCCGGTTTTGACATGCGCGGCGTTTATGTGTATAATAACTGACAAATCATACCAAAGGAGCCTGCGATGACTGTACACGCGTTTTTGGACGAGCTTAAAAACGATCCTTCCTTTATGGCAAACGTGAGCTGCATACGCACGCTGCCCGCGAACGAAGCGAAGTACGCGGATTTTCCGCCGGAGCTGGACGGGCGCGTGGCGGAGGTGCTGCGCGCGCGGGGGATACAGCGTCTGTATTCGCACCAGAGAGAGGCGCTGGACGCCGCCTTCGCGGGACGTGACTTCGTGGTCGTGACTCCCACGGCGTCCGGAAAAACGCTGTGCTACAATCTGCCCGTGCTTACGCAGATACTTAAGGACGACGCCTCGCGGGCGCTGTATCTGTTTCCTACGAAGGCGCTCTCGAGCGATCAGGTGGCCGAGCTGTACGGCATGATAGAGGCGCTGGGCGCGGATATAAAGGCGTTCACGTACGACGGCGATACGCCCGCCTCCGCGCGCACGGCGATACGTCAGGCGGGGCACGTGGTGGTTACCAATCCGGACATGCTGCACCAGGGGATACTGCCGCACCATACCAAGTGGGTCAAGCTGTTTGAAAACCTTAAATACGTGGTGATAGACGAGATACACGCATACCGCGGCGTATTCGGCTCGAACCTCGCAAACGTCATAAGGCGGCTGGAGCGCATCTGCGCGTTTTACGGAGCGCATCCCACGTACATATGCTGCTCGGCCACGATAAAGAACCCGGGAGAGCTCGCGAGCGTCATGACCGGACGGGACGTTACGGTCATAGACAAAAACGGAGCGCCCTCCGGCAAAAAGCACGTGATATTCTACAATCCCCCGGTCGTCAACCGGCAGCTGGGCATCCGCGCGGGCAGCATACCCGAAACCCGACGCATAATGAACCGACTGCTGCAAAGCGGCATAAAGAGCATAGTGTTCGGACGCTCGCGTCTGGCCGTGGAGGTGCTTACGCGCTACGCCAAGGACACGGTGCGCGATCCGCTGGGCAACGCGGGACGGGTCAGAGGCTACAGGGGCGGCTACCTGCCCACGCTCAGGCGCGAGATAGAGCGCGAGCTGCGCGCGGGCCGCGTGGACATGGTCGTGAGTACTAACGCGCTGGAGCTCGGCATAGATATAGGCCAGCTCGACTGCTGCGTGATGTGCGGCTATCCGGGCACCATCTCGAGCACGCGCCAGCAGGCGGGACGCGCGGGCAGACGGCGCGGCGAAAGCCTGACCATACTCGTGGCGAGCTCGAATCCGCTGGATCAGTACATAATCAACCATCCGGACTACTACTTCGACCAGAGCCCCGAAATGGCCTTCATAAATCCGGACAATCTGTATATACTCCTGAACCATTTGAAATGCGCGGCGTACGAGCTGCCCTTCTCCAGGGGAGACAGGTTCGGAAACGTCGCGGAGACCGAGGAGCTGCTGTCGTATCTCGCCGAGCAAAACATACTTCGGTCTGTTTCTGACAAATGGTACTGGATGGCGGAGGAATTCCCGCAGGCGGGCATATCCCTGCGCAGCGCGTCGGACCAGAATTTCGTGATCGTGGATATAACTGACCCCAAAAACCACCGCGTGGTAGGGGAGATGGATCGCTTCACCGTGCCGATGCTGCTGCATAAATACGCGATTTACATGCACGAGGGACAGCAGTATCAGGTGGAGGAACTGGATTTCGACGACAAGAAGGCGTACATCCGCAAGGTGGACGTAGGCTACTATACGGACGCCGACCTCACCACGAGCCTCAAGGTGCTGGACGAATTCGAAAGCGAGGATATGGGGCTGCTCACGCGCCACAGAGGCGAGGTGCTGGTAAGCTCGATCGTGACGCTGTTCAAGAAGATCCGCTTCGACACGCACGAGAATTTAGGCTGGGGTCCGGTCACGCTGCCGGAGCTCGAAATGCAGACCACCGCGTGCTGGTGGACGCTGCCGGAGGGGCTCGAGGACGAGTTCGGCAAGGACGAGGTCAAAAACGCGATGGTCGCGCTTGCGTACCTTCTGCGCCATATCGCGCCCATGTTCCTGATGTGCGCGGTAACGGATATAAGCGTGGTGTATCACGTAAAGGACACGTTTTCGGACAAACCTACCTTGTATCTGTACGACCACATACCGGGCGGCATAGGCTTATCCGACCGGGTGTACGAGATGCATACGGAGCTTCTGCGCGAGGCGCTGCGGATGCTGAACGCGTGCCCGTGCCCCGACGGCTGTCCCGCCTGTACCGGCGCAGGCAGCGAGGGCAGCAAGCACACGCTGGTTATGGTGCTAAATAAGCTGCTTGCGCAGGCGATCGATTGAAATGAATCGGAGATTCATTTCAATCGGGTGGGGTTTATGTAGCTGAATAAGGGGCTTGGATAAAACGTTCGGCTTTTGGAAGGGTTGGAGCAGGTTTGCAGTTTTTGCTGAAAATCCTGCGGGATTTTCCGGGCGCAAGGCGCACCGCCTCAAATCGCAGATTTGAGCCGATGCGTCCCGCCGAAGGCGGGATTGATTTGCCAACGGCAAATCAACATCAAATTGTAAGGAAGCGATTATTTGCTCCGGTCGTCTCCGCT
>JAFYFC010000006.1 GCA_017543905.1 Clostridia bacterium | reverse complement strand
CCCAGGCCGCCGCGGTGGTATAGCCTTCGATTGCGTGCGTGAGCGCGTCCATACCGGTCGAGGCAGTAAGACCCTTGGGCATCGACGACATCATGTCGGGATCAACTACCGCAACGTCGGGTATGTCGTTGGGGTCTACGCATACGAACTTGCGCTTTTTCTCTACGTCGGTGATCACGTAGTTGATGGTGGATTCGGCGCCTGTGCCGCCGGTCGTGGGCACCGCGATCGTGAATACGGTGCGCTTTTTTGTGGGCGCGACGCCTTCGAGCGAGCGAATGTCGGCAAATTCGGGATTGTTGACCACGATGCCGATGCCCTTGCCGGTGTCCATGGACGAGCCGCCGCCTATCGTGATCATGAAATCCGCGCCGGATTCCAGATAAGCCTTTACGCCGTTTTGCACGTTTTCGATCGTCGGATTGGGCTTTATGTCGGAATACAGGGTGTAGGGCGTGCCGTTTTTGTCCAGCAGGTCAAGCACCTTCGCCGTCACGCCGAACTTGACAAGATCAGGATCGGAGGCGACGAACGCCTTTTTGAAGCCGTGGGACGCGATTATCCCCGGGATTTCGTTGATTGCGCCGTGTCCGTGATAGGAAACGCCGTTAAGCACGAAGCGATTGACTGACATGAGTATATCCTCCTTAATCTAAATGCAAATAATGCATATAATAAGCAAAGCTGAATTGCAAGCGCCGCATGCGCGGCAGGCTTTATCTTCCGAGCATGGCCGCGCCGATTATACCGGCGTCGTTTCCAAGCGTCGCAAGCTCTATGCGCGCGTAGGGCATGGTTTTGTAGAATACCATGGAGGGAAGCTTAGCGCGCACTGCGTCCAGCAGGAACTGCCCCGCGTGCGACACGCCGCCGCCCAGCACGATGACCTCGGGGTCGATGAAGTTTATGATGCCGACAAGCCCTGCGCAGAGATGATACACATACTCGTCGAATACCTTTAGCGCGGTCGGGTCGCCCGCCTTTGCGGCGTCTATCACGGTACGGGCAGTGATTGCGGACTCGTCGCCGTTTACGCTTTTAAGTATCAACGAGTCCGGATTTTCGCGTGCGGCGGCCTTTCCCATACGTATGATCGCGGTCGCGGAGGCGTAACGCTCCCAGCAGCCGCGGTTGCCGCAGGTGCACAATTCGCCGCCCTCGACGGTTATCATGTGGCCGAGCTCGCTGCCTACGCCGTGCGTGCCGGAAAATACCTTTCCGTTCAGTACGATGCCGCCGCCCAGACCTGTGCCGAGGGTGAGGAACACGCTGTTTTTGATTCCCGCGCTCACGCCCGCCACGCTTTCGGCGAGACCGGCCACGGTCGCGTCGTTATCGATGAATATGGGCTTGTTAATGGTTTCCTGCATCCATTCAATTACGGGCACCTCGTGCCAGTAAAGGTTGGTGCAGAAGGGGACGTGTCCCGTGCGGGGATCCTGTATGCCGGGCAGACCTATGCCTACCGCCTTGACGTCGTCAAGCGATACTCCCGCCTGCGCGCATACCTCGAGCACGAGCTTTGCCATATCGTCTACCACGGGTCTGGCTCCGCGCTCCACCAGCGTCGGACAGGTAGCCTTCCGGATTATTTTCCCGTTTTCGTCTACGAGTCCCGCTTTGATGGACGTACCGCCGAGGTCTATGCCTACGTAATACATATTTTTACCTCCCATTAAATATCATCTTCTTCGGAGACCTGACTGAGCGCCTCAGCCTGGCGCTTGAGCAGCTCTTCCGCTGCATTGTAGCCCATTTGCTTGAGGCGCAGGTTGCGCGCGGCGACCTCCAGCACTATCGCGATGTTGCGGCCGGGATGTATAGGCAGCAGCAGATACGGCACGTTTACGCCCAGTATGCTTGTGGTCTGACTGCCCAGCCCGAGCCGGTCGTAGGCGTGTCCCTCCTGCCAGAGCTCCATATGCACGACGAGATCGATGGATTTGCT
Source organism: Clostridia bacterium (assembly GCA_017543905.1). GTDB lineage: Bacteria > Bacillota > Clostridia > Christensenellales > Aristaeellaceae > RUG14130. Next base: position 24,515 of record JAFYFC010000006.1, on the reverse strand, counting down.
CTGTATGACTGAGGCGACGCCGTACATAGTGTATACGTCTATTATGCCTATGCCGCGTATTTCCATAAGATGCCTTATGTTTTCAGGCGCGGTGCCGGTTATGCGGTTGTCGCTTACCCTGCGCACCTCAACGACGTCGTCGGCGACGAGCCTGTGCCCGCGCTTTACCAATTCCAGCGCGCTTTCGCTTTTGCCCACTCCGGATTTTCCCGTTAGCAGCAGTCCTACGCCGTATACGTCTACCAGCACGCCGTGCAGCGTGCGCGTGGGGGCGAGGGTGGAGTTAAGATAGCTGATTATGTCCATCTCAACTTTTACCGTAAGCGCGGCGGAGCGGTATACGGGAACCTGCCGCTTGCGCGCGCATTCGAGCATTACGTCAGGTATCGGCAGGTTTCGGCATACGATTATGCAGGGCAGCTTGAAATTGAAAAACGTGTTCAGACGGCGATTGAGCGTTTCTTCGTCAAGCGTATCGAGATACGCCATTTCCACCTTCCCGAACAGCTGAGGCCGCTCGAACGCGAAAAAATCCCAGTAGCCGGTAAGCTGCAGACCCGGCCGGCAGATGTCCGCCTCGTCTATGGGCAGCTTGCCGCTTTTCGACGGAATAAGCACGTCAAGCTTGAGCGCTTCCACAAGCTCTTTTTCGTATATCATGCGTTCAGCTCCTTTACGAGTATTGCGGCCACGCCGTCCTGCGCATTCGAGGGCGCGTGCAGAAACCGCGCAGAAGCGGTTTTTACGCTCTCCGGAGCGTTGTCCATTACATAAGGATACTCCGCCCACAGCAGCATGTCAAGATCGTTCTGCCCATCGCCAAAGGCGCAGGTCTCGTTTTTTTGAACGTTCAGGTACTTACGCAGGAATTCCAGCGCCCGTGCCTTTGAGGTCGTTTTGCCTACGCACTCTATCATGTGCTTCTGCGAATGCATGAGATTTGCGGCTTCTCCGAATTCGGCTTTCAGTATAGGCAGCGCGCGCGCGGCGCCCTCGGGCGTATCCAGCACCAGCAGCTTCATTGGCGCTTCGTCCAGATGCTCGCTGATTTTGCCGTTTATAACTGTCGCCTTTACTCCGCACAGCTCCTCGTAAGGCCGTGTGAGCGCGTCTGAATAGTACGGCGCGATATAGCTGCCGTGCACGAACGCGTGCAGATACAGCCCCATTTCCTCGCAGCGCTTTGCGATCCTGCGCGCAAGCTCTATATCGAGCGGGGTCGAAAACAGTGCTTTTCCGCTCGCCATATCGACGACTGCTCCGCCGTTATAGCATACGGCTGGCGCGTTTACCTGCAGCGCGTCCGCGATCGGCCTCAGCGCAGGAGGCATGCGGCCGGAGGACAGCACGAAATACGCTCCTGCCCGCATGCAGGCGCGCGCCGCGTCCATGGTCGTTTGTGTGAGCTCCCTTTCTGGATTTAACAGCGTGCCGTCGATATCCGCGGCGATCATTCTGTATCGCATTTTTGTTTATCCTCCGAAGGCGGCTGTACTGAGACGCCGCTGTCGTCGCGCAGCTTGCTGAAGGCGTCGTTTATCCGCGCGCTCAGCTCGTTTATGCGCTTGCTGATGCTTGCGCTCCCCTCAGCCTTCGCGGCGTTAAGCAGCGCCGAAAGCAGCTCACCTGCGCGTTTCCTGTCTTCCGGGTCAAGCCGGTTGAGCGCCTGAACGGACGATACCATCGACGCTGCGTTCGTGCGCCAGTCGTGCAGAGTGCGCGCGTCGCCCGCGCCGAGTATGTCGAATACCGTATCCGACAGAAACCGCAGCTTCTGGCTGTCCAGTCCGCGCAGCCATTCGCGGAACGAATTGTTTAACAGCTTGCTGCTCATCGTCGTAGTGGGCTTTTGAATAAAGCGGCAGCCTTCGGTTTTCCAGGTATACGGATTGTGCTGAAATATGCTCACGCTGTCCGAGTCGATAATAGTACAGTCGGTGTCGCTGTCCATCAGCACGCCTATAAACGAGGATTCGGGTATCAGCCTGTGAATGCGCGAACTCAGCTCCTTGTATCCGGGATCGTTCAGCACCTCTTTGGTAAAGCCGGGGCCGTCGTTCGTGTATACGTCGGTTATCCGTCTGCGCGTTTCGGGAGAGCAGAAGGACGAGGCGTATATAGCGAGATTGCCGCCCTTTGAATGCCCGCCGACCCTGAGCGGACAGGAAAGCGTAAGAGCCACGTTGTTCAGATACTCGCGTGCGCGCTTCTGCGCAGGGACGGGGGACTCGAACGCCAGCAGCAGATCCTCCTTCCAGCCGATAAACGTGGAATCCGTGCCGCGAAACGCGACATACGCGCTGCCGTCCGCAAGCAGGAACGTGATCGCCGAAAACTGCTTGGTTTCATTTTCGGACAGCTCGTCCACGTAGTCAAACGCTATGCTTTCGCGAAAGCGCGGCATTCCGGCGGTCAAGCGGAACAGCTTTTTGTTGTTGTCCTCCATTATGCCGTAGCTTACCTGTCCGGTAAGCTCCTTCAGAGGCAGCGGAAGCCTGCGCGAAACATCGTCGTATTCGCAGTACGAAAGCTGAGAGAGTATGAGGTTGTCGATGGAGTTGAAGGGCATTTCTGCGAACGTGCGCTCGCCGAATTTCCTGAGATAATCCAGCATGTTCGCCATTATGCAAGCTCCTTTGCCACCCGCGCGTGCAGTACGGCGTCCATAAAACAGACTACCTTCGTGCCTTCGAACGTGTATTCCTCGCTCTCGACCAGACCCTTCTGGTGTATAAGACTCAGTACAGCGCCCTTGGAATACGGTATAAGCAGCTCCGTTCTGTGCCTGAGCGCGGCGATGCCCTCCGATATACGGGCTCTCAGCCGATCAAGACCTATGCCGTTCGACGCGGAAATAAGCACGCCGTCCCGCGGCTCCACCTCGAAGCCCGACTCGGTCTTGTCGCATTTGTTAAGCGCCTCGATTACAGGCTTGTCGCCCGCGCCGAGCTCGGAGAGCACCTCGCTGACCACGGCGCGCTGCTCCCTGTAAAACGGAGAGGATATATCGCTGACCACAACGAGCAGGTCGGCATATACCGCCTCCTCGAGCGTGGATTTGAACGCTTCGACCAGATAATGGGGGAGCTTGTTTATAAAGCCGACTGTGTCGACTAGATTGCAGGAGCGGTTGTCCGGAAGCTCGATCCTGCGCGTTACGGGATCGAGCGTGGCGAACAGCTTGTCCTCGACCAGCACGTCTGATCCGGACAGAGCGTTTAACAGCGTGGATTTTCCGGCGTTTGTATAGCCTACCAGCGCTACGGTCACGGTTTCGTTTTTTTCGCGGCGGGAGCGTCTCAGAGTCCTTTGCTTATCGAGCTCGCCCAGCTGCCGTTCCAGCTCGTCTATGCGTTTTCTTATATGACGTCTGTCGCTTTCCAGCCGCGTTTCGCCGGGGCCTCTCGTGCCTATGCCGCCGCCGAGGCGGGAAAGCGCGTCCGACGAGCCCTGCAGCCGCGGCAGACGGTATTTGAGCTGAGCAAGCTCCACCTGCAGCTTGCCCTCCGCAGTGCTCGCGCGCGCGGCGAATATATCGAGTATAAGCCCGGTGCGGTCGATTACCCTGACGCCCAGCGCGCTTTCGAGATTGCGCTGCTGCGCGGGAGTGAGCTCGCCGTCCAGTATCGCAAGGTCGACCTCGAGCGTCTGACACATAAGCGAGAGCTCCTGCGCCTTGCCGCTGCCTATGAACGTAGCGGGATCGGGATGATTCAGGCGCTGCAGCACGCGGCTTACTATTATCGCTCCGGCAGTGTCTGCAAGGCCTGCCAGCTCGTCCAGCGAATCGTTCGAATCGATGGATATGAGCATTACCTTTTCCGCGTTTTCGATTATGCCGCCTGCAGCTATCGCTGCCTGCACGCGTTCCTCGCTCAGCTCGATTTCACGCAGCCACGCCTTGTGGGGCAGGCGTCCGGGCTTGACGGGACCAAGTACGTTTATGGAAAGCTGCCCGTACTCGGTCTCGCCGAGGAACGCGGCGCTTATGCCCGTGCAGATGCCCCCGTCCACTCCCACGGCGCACATTGCGTCGAAGCGCAATAGTCTCAGCGCCTGAAGATCGACCTGAGAGAGGCGCGCGCTGCCGCCGGGATGAGTGTGTATGCACCTGAAGCCCGTCAGTCTGTCGAAGTTTCTGCGCAGGTGCATTTCGGTCAGCCCCACCTGCGAGATCGAACCTACCGCGACCTCGAGCACCTCGCCGTTTCGGTCTAAATAAACGAGCACCTCGCGGTTAAGCTGGGAGGTGAAGCTGACCAGCATCGAAAGCAGCCTGTCCGGCAGGAAAAAGCTGCGGTCGAATTCTATATCGTACAGCCGCTCCATTTCCTGAAGCAGCGTATCTCTTATGCCTTGTGTGTTTCCGTGTATCATGCAGTGTGCCCGTGCTTATTCCTCAGGGATGCGGTCGAAGAATTCGTTCATGTCTTTTAACTCCAGCGCGGTCTTGTGCGTGAGGGCGTCGCTTTTCATGCGCCACTGCCAGTTCGTGCCGCCGACGGTACCGGGAGTGTTCATGCGCGCTTCGCTGCCCAGACCCAGTATATCCTGCATAGGTATCATGGCGGTGTTCGCTATGCTGCCGAGCGCTGCTTCGATGAGACTCGAGCTTATGGAGCCTCTCTCGGGCAGATACTTTTTCGCCATCTCGCGCGTGTGCGGGCCTGCGCTTTGCCACCAGCCCTCTGCGGTATCGTTGTCGTGCGTGCCAGTATAAAGCACGCAGTTTTCGCGCACGTTCGCGGGGAAATGCGGGTTGGTCTCGTCGGAGTCGAAGCCGAAGGAGAGCACCTTCATGCCCGGGTAACCGCAGTATCTCAAAAGCCGCTTGACCCTGTCGCTCACCACGCCCAGATCCTCCGCGATGATTTCAAGCTCCGGAAGCTGTTTTTTGACCGTGCGGAAAAACGAGAAACCGGGTGCGTTTTCCCACCTGCCGCTGCGCGCGTTTATTGCGCCGGCCTTTACGGCGTAATAGTTCGCAAAGCCGATAAAGTGGTCGATGCGCACTATATCGTACAGCTCGCCCGCGGTTTTCAGACGGTTCAGCCACCATTTGTAATCGGTTTTGCTCAGAGCCTTCCAGTTGTACAGGGGATTTCCCCACAGCTGTCCATCCTTCGCAAAATAATCCGGCGGCACGCCCGCGACCTTGACCGGACGCAGATCCCTGTCCAGCTGGAACATATCCGGATGCGCCCACGTATCCGAAGAATCCTCCGCGACATATATGGGCATATCGCCGAAAATCCTTATGCCCTTGGAGTGCGCGTAAGCCTTGAGCGAGTGCCACTGTCTGAAGAACAGATACTGAATGTATTTGTAATAGGCTATCTCGTCGCTCAGTACACGCCTGTAGTAGTCGAGCGCTTTTTGCTCGCGGAAGCGTATGGACATATCGGGCCACTCTATCCACATGCGCCCGTCGAAGCAGTCCTTTACCGCCATGAACAGCGCATAATCGTCTATGTCCGGATGAGCCGACACAAACGCGTCCACCTCGGACTTAAGCCGTTCGCGGTTTTCGCGAAAGCTCGTCTTCAGCGCTTCGGTCTTGCGTCTCAGCGTCATATGGCCGCCTGCTGCCCGATCCGGCAGGAAATCGTCCGGATGGCGCGAGAGCAGTCCCTCCTCGTGCAGCGTGCGCAGGTCTATCATCATAAGGTTGCCCGCGTGCGTACACGGGCTCTGATACGGAGAGTCTCCGTATCCGGTAGGTCCGATCGGCAGCACCTGCCAGATGCTCATGCCGGCTTCCTTGAGCCAGTCGACGAACTCCCGCGCTTCGGCTCCGAGCGTACCGATGCCGCCGGGGGAAGGCAGGCTGGTTATGTGCAAAAGCACGCCGCTTCTTCTCATATTTACACCTCTCAGAATTCGTACATTTCTCCGGACTGTACCATATGTGTGACCGAACCGTCATAAAACCACACCGGCGCACAGCCGGGATTGAACACCCTGCGCCCGCTTGCGGAAAACTGCAGGCTTTCAAACGCCTTTACATAGTCGTATATCTGAATGTTGGTCGCATACCAGATATCCGCCTGCCCTCCGATGATGCCGAGCAGCTTTTCTATCCTGTCCCAGTTGTCGTGCGCTTCAAATTCGTAGGCGTGTCCCCACAGGTAGAACATAAGCGGACTGCGCTCGTAATTGTCGTGCATGAATTTCTCGGCTAAATCAAACAGCTCGATATCGTCGTGGTGACAGGTGGGGTGGAGGAGCAGCCAGTTTTCCGGCAGCGCGAAGGAATGCGTGGATTTGGCAGTGCGGCAGTAGACTATCCCGCAGCTTTTAAGACAGGCTACGGTGTCGTCGTTGTATGTCGCGTAGGGGTACGCTGCGCCGCGCACTATCCTTCCGAAATCGTTTTCGAGCGCTTCTCTGTCCCGTATCACCTCGAGCGTTCTGAGGCCTGTGGGAAGCGCGTCGAGGAACGGGTGCGTATAGCCGTGCACTGCGACCTCTATATCGTCTGCGGTGTAGAGCTTTTTGCATGCGGACAGGGACATGCGCCTGTGTATCTGACCCTCGGGATATACCGTTCCCTCCGCCGCGTAGCAGCCGGAGTTCAGGTTGAACGTACCCTTTACGCCGTGCTTGCGCATAAGCGCGATAAGACGCGCGTCCTGCTCCACGCCGTCGTCGTAGCTCATCGTGAACGCTCTTACGCGCCCGCCGGGAAAACGCATGCGAATACCGTTCATATAAAACACCTCCGTAAAAATGCTTTATTCGTTTCTGAGCGCCACGACAGGATCGCGCCTTGCGGCAAAGCGTGAGGGCAGCAGACCCGCCGTGAGCGTAAGCAGCATCGAAATGATTATAAGCAGCGCGGCGCCATTTAAAGGCAGCACGGCCAGTCCTTCGACGCCCGCGATGGAATATATGATACGGTTGATCGGGATTATCATAAGCGCGGAGAGCGCAACGCCGATCAGGCCCGCCGCGCAGCCGATAACCAGCGTCTCGGCGTTGAATACGCGGGATATATCGCGTCTGGACGCGCCGATCGCGCGCAGTATGCCGATTTCCTTCGTGCGCTCGAGCACGGATATATAAGTTATGACGCCTATCATTATAGACGAAACTATTAGCGACACCGCGACGAAGGCGATGAGCACATACGTTATCGCGTTCACGATGTCGGTTATGCCGTTCATGAGCAGCGACACGTAATCCGTATATGTTATGCGCTTGCCCGCTGAGGCGAATTGTTCGTTGTACGCCTCGATATATGCCTCAAGCTTCTTTTTGCTTTCGAAATCGTGCGCGTATATGCTTATCGTATCCGGATCGTCCGGATCGCAGACGCCGAATTTTTCCAGGTTATTCTCATATGAGGAACCGCTGCCGTAGGTAGGGACTACGGAACGGATTATTTCGTTTACCTTGTCTTCGCCGACCAGACCCTGCACCATGCGCGCGATGTTCTCGTATTCGCCAAGGTCCACGTCGTTCAAATTGAATTCCTGCACCTCGAAACGCATGCCGCGCAGCACGTCGTAATTGGGGTCCGCCATCTGCGCCTGAACTACGGGCGAGGTGTTGACGGCGTTTATCATATAATCCTGCAGCCCGGTCATATAGCCGATCGAGCTGAAGGAGCTGTTTATGGGGGTATCGTCGCCGGGGCAAACTATACCCACGACCTTCAGAGTCATGGAGTTTTCAAGCACGCTCAAAAACTCCTCGCTGCCCGAAGCGATATATCTCCAGCTTGCGCCGTTTGGCACGTACAGGTCGGTGGGTATCAGCAGCTTGTATTCAGTCTGCATAAGCTCGTCGTAGGTATATACGGGCTTTTCGTGAACGGGCTCGGGCTCGTCGGTAATTATGCTTATAACGAGCTCGTGTATCTCTTTTCGGGGTCTTAGTCCCAAAGTGTACATATCGTAGTCGCTTATGGTGTTCAGCTTGCTGACGATAAAAACGATCTCGTCGATGTCCTCGGGCATGCGTCCTGCCAGCAGCTCGTATTCCGAATTGCGTATGTCGGGGTCCGCGGGCAGCTCCCTGAACACGTCGTATGCGAAGGACTTAACCGAGTCCAGCGTGTCTCCGGTTTTCGCGGCGAGCGACAGAAACACCGTGCGTTCGTCGGTTTCGCCCATTGCGATCATATCGTCTATCAGCGAGGAGGGGTTTACGCGCAGAGGCGTTTCACCGGCTAAAGACCACACCTGCAGCGAGGTATTATACGAATAGCTAACCGTACAGCCTAACTTCTGAAATTCGGGATCGCTTTCGATATGCGCCTTAAAGAAGCGCAGATCGTTGGGCTTCGTTCCGCTGAACACGGAGAGCAGGATATTGCGCATCGTGTCTGTTGAAGTAACAGAGTTTTTAGGTGCGCTTAAGTCGGAGCTGATAGGCGCGATGCCGCTTGCTATGCTCGTTACGTCCATGCTGCCCTTGGTGAGCGTTACGGGATACGAGGCCAGCGTTTCGTGCTCTATGCGGTATATGTATTCCCTGACGCCGTTCGACAGCGCAAGTATGAGCGCGATGCCGATAATGCCTATCGAGCCGGCAAAGGAGATGAGCAGCGTGCGCGTTTTCTTGGTGAACAGATTGTTGAAAGACAGCTTAAGCGCAGTCAGAAAGCTCATCGACGTGCGGGTAGTGTCGAGCAGGCCGGTTTCCTGCTCGTGCTCGGATACCGGATTGGTATCGTCGACTATCTGTCCGTCCAGCAGCCGTATTATGCGCGTCGAATATTCCTTTGCAAGCGCAGGGTTGTGCGTGACCATTATAACGAGCCGGTCGCGGGCGATTTCGTTAAGCAGCCGCATTACCTGCTCGCCGGTCTCGCTGTCCAGTGCGCCTGTGGGCTCGTCTGCAAGAAGTATCTGCGGATCGTTTATCAGCGCGCGCGCGATCGCCACTCTCTGCATCTGCCCGCCCGAAAGCTGAGAGGGCTTTTTATGCTCCTCGCCTGCAAGCCCGACCTTTTTAAGCACGTTAAGCGCGCGCTCGCGTCTTTCCTTCGCGCCCGTGCCGGCAAGCGTGAGCGCAAGCTCGACGTTCGCGAGCACGCTCTGATGGGGGATAAGGTTATAAGACTGAAACACGAAGCCGACCGCGTGATTTCTGTACGCGTCCCAGTCCCGCGACGTGAACAGCTTTGTGGATTTTCCGTTGATCAGTATATCGCCCTCGCTTGCGCTGTCCAGCCCGCCTATAAGATTGAGCAGCGTGGTCTTCCCGCAGCCGGAGGGCCCGAGCACGCTTACGAACTCGTTTTGGCGGAAGCTTATCGAAATGCCCTTTAACGCCTCCACCTTATACGAGCCGGATTCGTATTCGCGTTTGATGTTTTGAAGTCTCAGCATCGGCTGTCCTCCGCGGTTTCAGTCGTAATTGTCGGTTTGCAGATTTACGTATTCGTCTATAGTATACAGCCACGCGATCAGCGATTTGCCCCACGAGCCGTCCGTAACGCGGTCGAGCGCGTTCACAAAATCCTCTATGGTACATATGCGCCCGCGGCCGGATAAATAGTATTCCCTTATGCCTTTCAGAAAGGCGTCCCTGCCCATGGCGGTGCGCATCTCGTGCATGACGGCGGCGCCGCGCTTTGCGGCGACCGTATCGTAATCGCCGCTGCTTGCGAAGCGGCTTAAGTAGCTGTCCGGAGTCAGACCGCCCGGGATGGTTATGCTGAGCGCGGGCAGCAGGCGCGCGTTCAGCGCTTTTCTGAAGGCGGCCTCGCCTTCAAGCTCCTCAAGCGAGATCAGCGACAGATATTCGCTGAGGCCGGATATAAGGAAGGGGTCTGTCACGGGATCGTTTATAAGCGCGCAGGAGAAATACTGCTTCACGAGTCCGCCGGTCACGCAGTAAAACAGCTCGTCCTTTTCGCGCCCTTCGTCGCCCGGCACTATAAGCCCCGGGCAGGCATACGCAAGCGCGCTCTCTGCAAATACGACGTCTGTCTGGCTGTATGGTATTTCGCCTATTATCCTTTCCAGAACGGACTTCGCTTCAAGCGCGTAAGACAGCGCGCGTCTGCAGTCCGCGCGGCTGATTCCGAACACGCGTATGCCGTCTGCCTCGTACACGTAAAAGCGGCGGCTCAGGATAAGCGCGCATTCGCACGCGTTATTCATGCTCAGACGGTACAGCGTCCCGCTGTTTGACGTCTCCGTGCCGACTGCGGGGCAGCCGGCGCAGGCGTAGCCTTCCGGCACGAGCAGTGAAATCTCGAAATCCGCAGCTTCCGAAAACAGGAAGCGCGCCGCGCCGGAGGCGGCGTTCGTCACGAAGCCCTCCGCGTACGCGCATACGCTCGGATACCACATTATCAGACGCACGTCGGAGCCGCAGCCTGAAAACGCGCGGTTTTCGGAAAGCAGCAGCGTATATTCAAACGCGAACAGCGCGGATTCGTTTGGCTCAAGTGCGCATTCGACGCGCATAAAGGCCTCGTTTTCGCCCTGAAATGCGTAATGCGCCCGCTTTCCGTTACAGCCTACGTAAGAAAACTCGATCCCCGAGGGCGCGTAGCCGTAGGGGAAAGCGCGCGTAAGCGCAGCGCTGTCGTAGGGCAGGGTAGCTTCGCGCCTTAGGCAGTTTGCGTATACGCAGAACATCACGCTTTCAAGCCTTACGCCCGTGCGGTTGGTGTAGCTGAGCGTCATCCTTACGCCGAGCGCCTGCGCGTTTTCGTCATATGCGGCGCTGATCGTATATTTGTTGACCGCGCGTTCCTCCGCGCGCGCGTATACAAATCCGGCCGCTTGCAGACACAGGCAAACGGCCAGCACAAGGCTGAGCGCTCTTCGGCGCATCAGGCAAACAAGCCCATTATAAGGCTTACGGCTGAGCTGCCGGCGAGCAGCACCGCCAGCACGATGCACAGCGTGCGCACCCAGAATTGCTTTTTGCTGGTTGTCTTGGCTTTCATATGTTCTCCTTGGTCATCTGTCCGTGGGATACATGTAATCGGGATCGCAGGGTACTGAGCGCACCTTGTTGCCGTTTTTCGGGATAAATACCGCGCGCACGTGTCCGACTATCATGTTTTTGGTTATCGGGCCCACGTCGCCGCTTGCGTCGTTTTCGTATACCTTGGGAAGCCCCGGGCCTGCCCACGCCCTGCAGTCGTGTGAATTATAGCGGTTGTCGCCGACCACGAAATATTCCTTTTCGCCGAGCACGTATTCGTAGTCGTAGCACAGGCAGTGAGACAGAGCCGTATTTATGTCAGTCGCGGTCTGTGTCGAATGCGTTACGGGATTGTAATACCTGTACGTCACATTGCCGCTTGCGTCCTCGGTTGCCGTTATGCGCAGGGATGCGAGCACGGAGGCGTTTTCAGGGTCGAGCAGAGCTCCGTTTCTGTAATAGCTCACGCTGCCGTCGTCGTTCAGCGTATATGTGTTGCTTGAGGAAATCTTGTTTGCGGGGTCTAAGGCCGTGCCATTTACGTACGTAACTCCGCTTACGCGGCTTACGGTGTCGCCCGGCACGCCGACTATGCGCTTTACGAAGTTGGTTTTAAGAGTGATAAGCTTAAGTATAGGATCCTTGTTCGTGCGCTCGTAATAATGGCAGATCACGGCGTCGCCGCGCTTAAGGCCGTTCCAGATATTCACGTCGTAGGCGGTAACGAACAGCTTTTCCTTTGTGAGTAGCGTGGGGTTCATCGAGCTTCCGTCCACGGTTATCGGCATGAATATGAACGTCTTGATCAGATAGACCGCGATCAGAGCGACGACGATCGATACGAGCCAGTCCTTGATTTCATACAGCACGCGCTTGCCCAGGGGCATGCTCTTGAGCTTTTCCTTCTTGGCAAGCTGCTTTTGCTTTCTTTTGCTTAAAGGCTTTTCGGTTTTGGTTTCCGTATCCATACTTATTCTCCTTTATCTGAAATCCGTATTCTGTTTATCGGCCAGATTACGCCGCTTGGTATGCCGCCTATATCCGCCGTACGCACGAGCCCCAGCGTCCTGCCGTCCGAATCGACGCTCATATCGTCGCTCAGCAGCAGCCACGCGTCCGGCGGGATCACGCCGCCGTCGAGCTTCGCCGCTGCGCCGAGAAAGATTTCCGCCTGCGCTTCACGGTCGTCTGTGTACAGAAGGTACTTGCCGTCCTCGCGCGCGTCCACATAATCTCCCGGCACGCCCGCCACGCGCCTTACGAGCCTGCAGTTGCCGGCCTGAAAGTAGGCGTATACCGTATCGCCGCGGGAAATGGCTGCGGAGTCGAAGCGCTTCGAGACCAGTATCACGTCGTCTCTCAGATACGCAGGCGACATCGCGCCCGAGGTCAGCTTTACCGTGTCGAACAGGTAAACCCGCACGATCACTGCCGCGGCCGTGATCAGGATTAAAAATACGACCAGCGCGCCGATGCCGCGGGAGCGTTTTTTGCGCTTTTTGCGCTTTGAAGCGCCGTCTGCCTTGCCGCTGTTTTTTCTTTCTCCGGCGGTTTCGAACAGGCTGTCAGAATCTGCTTTATGTTTTTTCGCCAAGCGAAGTATCCTCCGAACTGCTGATAACCTTTTTGACGCGCTTTTCGAAATCCTGACGGTCGAGCATTACGATATGCCCGCAGCCGTCGCATTTCATTTTGATGTCTGCGCCTACGCGCGTGAGCACCCACGTGCTTGACCCGCAGGGGTGCGGCTTGCGCATTTTTACTCTGTCTCCGATCTCGACTGTCATAAACTGAATTATACACCTTGTGTGTTAAGAATATTCATATATTCCTGAGGCTGAAGAAGAACCTGCGCCCCAGAACGTCGTTTATCATGATTACCGGGCTTTCGGTATCGAAGGGCAGCTGCGCTTCAAACGTGAGACGGGGACGTTTGAACGAACGGTGCTCTTCGGAAATGGGCGTAAAACAACCGTCCTTCACAGTGCCGACAGCCCAGCCGTTTACCGCGTCGAGCCCCTGTATATGCAAAGGCACACTGCATTCCCCGAGCGTATACTCTTGCAGGCACACCGTGGAATACGCGAGGCCCGGCAGTATCTGCGCGCTGCATTCGGGCGTTCCCTCGCTTTCAGGGTAATCGAATGTGCATTCCGCGCCGGACAGGCGCTGCCTGGCATATTCTATGCACATGGGGTTTTTGTCGACGCCGATAAACAGACGCCGGTTTTTGAAGGCGGCCTCGAGCGTCGTGCCGCTGCCGCAGAATGGGTCGAGCACGATATCGCCCTGTCGCGACGCGCTTTTGACTATGCGCTCCAAAAGCGCGAGCGGCTTCTGTGTGTCGTAGCCCAGCCGCTGCGGATCCTTCTGCTGCAGATGGCTTACGTCGTTCCATACGTCTGTGGGCGGAACGGGCGTATCTTCGTAATAACGGTAGAGCCTGCCGTTGCTGGTTATGGTATAATACGTACGGCCGTCGTCGTCCACGTTTTTTTTCATGTGGCTGCGGCGTCTCTGCGCGGGCACCAGGGCCACGTCTTCAGTGTGCAGGTCGTATTCGGGCGAAACGGAATACAATAGTATGTCTTCGTGCTTGCGGGCGAAAAACCTTTTGCTGCGTCCGCCGGTATCGTAGGTCCAGATTATTTCGTTCAGGAAATTGGCGCTGCCGAATATTTCGTCTGCGAGCAGCCTTAAATGCGCGTGCATCCTGAAATCGCAGTGCAGAAAAACAAGCCCGTCCTGAGCCAGCAGAGCCTTTGACGCCGTAAGCACGCGGCGCATAAGCGACATATATTCTTCAAACGGCAGATCGTCGTCGTAGGCGGGTAATTCGAGCGAGCCATTGCCGCTTTTCCATTCCGCCGCGCCGACGCGCGCGCGCAGCTTAAAGCTTTTGCCCGTCGCATAGGGAGGGTCGAGATATATGAGCGAAACCTGCCCCGGCAGCTCGCGCGCGAGTTTTTCGCAGGCTTCAGCCGCGTCGCCGACGATCACGCGGGAAGCTCCGCCTCCGCGCGTTTCGCGTGTGACACCGTAAATTCTTTCCAGCATAAAAACCCCCGGCACACAAATATCTGTATTATAAGTATAACCCGCAAAGCGCGAAAAATCAAGGATAAACTTGGCCGTTTGGCAAATAAGCGCCATATTTCAATAAAAATAATGAAGTAACAATAAATCGCTTTACAAATGCGAAAAAGAGTAATAAAATACATATGCAAAAATGCAGCACGGGAGGAGCAATAATGAGCACAAACGAAAAACGTATACTTGCAGGCTATGAGTACGCCAAAGACGTATACGCGGAAAAGGGCGTAAACGTCGACGAAGCGATGGATAGGGCGGCGAAATACGCCGTATCGGTGCACTGCTGGCAGGGCGACGACGTCATCGGTCTCGAAAACGACGTCGGCGGCACGTCAGGCGGCATACAGACGACCGGCAATTATCCGGGCCGCGCGAGAAACGGCGACGAGCTGCGGGCGGACTTTTTGAAGGCTGCCGGCATGATGCCCGGCGTAAAGCGCCTTAATATCCACGCGAGCTACGCGGAGCTGCACGGCAAAAAGAAAGACCGTGACGCATATACCGCCGAGGATTTCGCTGAGTGGATGGCGTTCGCCAAAGAGAATAAATTCAGCCTCGATTTCAACCCCACCAATTTCGGCCATCCTCTGGCCGCCGACGGGTTTACGCTCTCCAGCCGCGACGACAAAAAGCGCCGCTTCTGGATCGAGCACAATAAGCGCTGCCGCGAGATAGGCGACGTGTTCGGAAAGGCGCAGGGCGATCCCTGCGTGATAAACTTCTGGATGCCGGACGGCTATAAGGATACGCCCGCTGACACGGATTCCCCGCGCCGTATAATGAGAGACGCGCTGGACGAGGTATTCGAAAGCACCTCCTCCATAACGGACGATACCGTGCTGGACGCGGTCGAAAGCAAGCTCTTCGGCATCGGCGTAGAAAGCTACACCGTCGGCTCCAACGAGTTCATGCTCGGATACGCCGTCACGCGCAAAAAGCTGCTCACGCTCGATACCGGACATTTCCATCCCACCGAGCAGGTGAGCGACAAGCTGAGCGCGGTTCTGCAGTACCTGCCGAAAATACTCCTGCACGTATCCCGTCCGGTCAGGTGGGATTCCGACCACGTGGTTTCGTGGGATCAGGAGACCTCGCGCATATTCAACGAAATCGTCGCAAACGGCTACGACAAGCGCGTCGTATGCGCGCTGGACTATTTCGACGCCTCCATAAACCGTGTGGCCGCGTGGGTGCTGGGAGTGCGCAATACTCAGAAGGCGCTTTTGTCTGCATACCTAACGCCCCACAGCGTACTGCGCGAGTATGAATACAACTGCGATTACACCTCCCGCCTTGCGTGTCAGGAGGAAGCGAAGAACATGCCCTTCGGCCCGATCTGGGATATGTATTGCCTGAAGCAGGGCGTTCCGGTCGGCGAAGACTGGATCAAGGAAATCAAGCAGTACGAAAAAGACGTACTCTCAAATAGATAAGCCGGCTTAGCGGCATATCGCGTTTCAGGGCCGCCGCATAAGCGGCGGCCTGACGATTATGAAGCTCAGGGACAGAATAAAGCAAAAACTCAGACATATGTACGAAACCGCCAAAAGGTGGTGGAATATATTAAAGGCGCCGCATCTGCTTATCTGCGTGGGCGTCGCGTGGATGATCACGAACGGATGGTGCTATCTGGCCGTGGTCTTCGGCAGGACGCTGGGCTTTAAGTGGCTTACGCGTGTCGGCACCGCGTACCTTGCGTTTTTGTGGCTGCCCTTCACACCGGAGAAAATCGTTACGGTTCTTATCGCAATGCTGCTGCACCGCATACTCTATCCCAATGACGGAAAAACTCTGCGCGTGCTCAGAGCCTTGTACAGGGAAGCGCGCGGAAAAAAACGTATGCGCTCGAAAAGGCCCAAACGCGCGCACGTTTACAAGACGGCGTATGTATACCGTAAAAAACGCTCTGAGGACGAGCCGATTGGTGCAAACAAGCAATGCGTTTAAATGCGCCGCGCAGACGGCGCTTTCACTGAAAGCGTAAAATCTTATAGTAAGCCGGGAGGATTATATGAACAAGGCGGTACTCGTACTCGTGGACGGTATGCGTCCGGACGGAATGCTCGAAAGCAAAAACCCCTTCGTCAGCGAGCTGCTCGCTCATTCCGCACATTCGATGAGCGCGCGCACGGTCATGCCGTCGGTCACGCTGCCGTGCCATATGTCGCTGTTTCATTCGGTGGAGCCGTCGCGTCACGGCATCACGACCAACACCTACATCCCGCAGGTTCGCCCTATAAAGGGACTGTGCGAAAACCTGCGCGCCCACGGCAAAACCTGTGCGTTTTTCTACAACTGGGAAGAGCTCAAGGACTTATCGCGTCCGGATTCGCTGATGTACGCGAATTTCGTTTCCGGTCACATCTTCGGCTACGAAGCCGCAAATCGCATGGTGACGGATGCGTCCATATCGTTTATAGGGGAGTATAAGCCGGATTTCACGTTCGTATATATGGGCTGGACGGACGCCGCGGGACACGATTTCGGCTGGATGGGACCTGAATACCTGCACAGCGTGGACGAAAGCCTTAAATGCGTCAAAAAGATAGCCGAAAGCCTGCCGGAGGATTATCTGCTCATACTGACCGCAGACCACGGCGGTCACGCGCGCAGTCACGGCTCGGACATTCCGGAGGATATGACGATACCGCTGATCATGTACAATCCGGCGCTCGAATCGACGGAGCTCGAAAACGCCAGCATTCTGGATATAGCGCCTACGACGGCCAATCTGCTGGGCAGCACTCCTGACCCCGAATGGGAAGGACAGATCAGGAAAATATAAACAGGCAGTAAACAAAGCCAGCTGCGGAAACGGTTCCGCAGCCGGCTTTGCTGCTTTTTACAGTAAGTCCTGAGGCTTTATATTGTCCATGTCGTCGAAATCCTGATTTTCGCCGCACATGCCCCAGATAAAGGCGTAATTGCCTGTGCCTACGCCGCAGTGTATCGACCACGAGGGGGATATGACCGCCTGCTCGTCGTGCATTACGATGTGGCGGGTCTCCTGCGGCTGTCCCATCATGTGGAAGAGGATTTTGTCGTCGAGATTAAAATAGTAATATACCTCCATACGGCGCTCGTGAGTATGGCAGGGCATGGAGTTCCAGTTGCTGCCGGGCTCAAGCTCCGTAAGACCCATGCAGAGCTGGCAGGTGTTCAGCACGGACGGATGTATGTACTGATTGATAACGCGCTTGTTGCACTGCTCCGTAGTGCCCAGCGGACGCTTTGCCGCCTCCGCGATGTTTATCTTTTTGTTGGGATAGGTCTTGTGGGCGGGACAGGAGTTTATCCAGTACTTGGCGGGCGCGGCCGGATCTACGCTTTCGAACTTGAGCGTTTTTATGCCCATGCCGAGATACAGCCCGTCGCGCGGGCCCATTTCGTATATGTCGTCGTCCGCGATCACGCGGCCTGCGCCGCCGACGTTTATAATGCCCATTTCGCGGCGCTCAAGGAAGTAATCGCTGGCGAGCGCTTTGCCGCCGGTAAGCTCTACGGCGGTATTTACGGGCAGTATTCCGCCGGCGATTATGCGGTCGAAGTGCGAATAGGTAAGCAGCGCCTCGTCCGGCTCGAATACCTTGGGTATCAGATAGTATTTGCGCAGCTCTTCAGTGGTATAGTGTCTGGCGTCGTCGGGATGGGAAGGATAACGAATGTCCAGCTTCATAAAAATGTCCTCCTGTCATCTTTGCACGCGGCCGCTGCCGCTGCCGCGCATGAGGCTTTCGACCTCTTTGGCGCTTACGCGGTTGTAATCGCCGGGGATCGTGTGCTTAAGGCAGCTTGCGGCGACTGCGAATTCGAGTGCTTCCTTGTCGTTGTCATAGGTGTTCAGACCGTAAATGAGCCCGCCGGAGAAGGAATCTCCGCCGCCTACGCGGTCGACGATGTGCGTTATCTGGTATTTGCGCGAGAGCATGAATTCAGTGCCGTTAAACAGACACGCGCTCCAGTCGTTGTGGTTGGCGGACTTGCTTTCGCGCAGCGTGATGGCGATTTTGGAAACGTTCTGATAAGCTTCGAGTACCTGCGCTGTAAGGCGCTTATACAGCGCGGTGTCTATCGTGCCCTCGTCTGCGCCCGCGGCGCTCTCCGCTGATATGCCCAGCGCCTTCTGCACGTCCTCCTCGTTTGCGATTATTACATCTGTATGCCGCACGATTTCAGGCATTACGTCGATGGGGGACAGACCGTATTTCCACAGGTTTTTGCGGTAATTAAGATCGCAGCTCACGGTCAGGCCGAGCCGTTTTGCCGCCTTGACCGCCTCAAGCGACAAAAGCCGCGCGCCGTCGGAAATGGCGGGGGTGATACCGGTAATATGGAACCACGTCGCGTCTGAAAACACGGCGTCCCAGTCGATGCAGCCGGGTTTGGCAAGCGCTATGCAGGAATTCGCGCGGTCGTATATGACCTTGCTGGGGCGCTGCACCGCGCCGCTTTCAAGGAAGTAGATGCCCATGCGTCCGGGCGTGTAAACTATGGAAGCGGTATCTACGTCGAACGAACGCAGCTCGCGCACGCACGCGGAGGCGACGTCGTTATCCGGAAGCAGCGTTACGAACGAAGCCGGAATACCGTAGTTTGCAAGACTCACCGCGACGTTGGCCTCTCCGCCGCCGAACGTGGCTTCGAGCATTGGAGACTGGAAAAGACGCTCGTTACCGGGATTTTTGAGCCGGAGCATTATCTCTCCGAAGGTTACGACACGTTTTGACATGGAAAACCATCCTTTCAAGTTGCTATGCTAAAACTGATTTCAAATACAGTATAGCATAATTTAAGAGATTAAGCAATCTCCCGGCAGAGAATTAATTATAATACAAAACGGCGGAGCTTTATATCCCGCCGCTTGTATAACCATTTTGGTGTCCGTGATGAAAATTACCGTACTTTGCCCGGAGCGTGCATAGGCTCATTTTCCTCCGAGCACGGCGTACACGCTTTCAAACGAGGTCTTGACTTTGTTTTTTTCGGTAAACAGGCCGCCGTAGGGGCTGTTTAGCTTCCAGGAATACTCGTTCCAGGAGTTTTTGACCGGAATGTCGTTCATGCCCCAGATCGTAACGGCAGTCAGCGGAGCGGACGACGGCGTATTGATGCTCATAAGCATGCTGAACAGCCTGCCGTAGTATTCCGCGTGCTGCGGGGCCTTGGAAAGCTCGTAATTTCTGACCGCCATCTCGGTCAGCTGCACCTCGACGCCCAGCGAAGCGTAAGTGAGTATCGCGCTTTTGATGCTGCTTATGTCGCTGCTTGACAAACAGCCGCTCTGCGTTCCGTAGCCGCCTATATAGCCCTGCATTCCTATGCCGTCTATGAGCGTGCGGTAAGCGCCGTTTTCGTCTGCCGCATAGCTGTTTATCGATTCTGTGAGCGCGCAGGCGGCCTTGACCTTAGATGCGCTGAACATGTTGTAATCGTTGTAAAACAGCTTTATATCCGCACCCAAAGCTTGGACGGCGTTGCGCGCGCACAGGAACGAATACTCCACATAATCGCTGCCGACCGTGTCGAGGAATATGTTCGAAACGCCGCTGCGAACCGTACGTATATGCCTCGGATCACCTGGATCGTATTCGGCGGGGCTGTCGCCGATTGCTTCGTTTACGACGTCCCAGCAGTAAATCACGCCCGGAAACTTGGTCTCAAAGTGAGTTATTACTTGCTCTATATAGCTTTTGAGACGCAGGCGCACCGTTTCAGTGTCGGCAAGAGGCATGCTTTGGTTATAGCCTACGTGGAAAAACCATTCGGTCATATATGCGTCCCAAACGAGCACGTGGCCGCGCACGCCGAGCCCGTTTTGCTGCGCCCATGCGAGCATTTTGTCAGCCTGCGTATAATTCATGCGCGGCATGCCGTCGGGACTCAGCTTGCTGAGCGTCTGATCGAGCAGTGAATACGCCTTCGTTTCGTTAGTACAGGTCACGGAATTGAAATGCCGCGCGAGCAGCGCAAGATACGCTTTGTCGCTCAGCTGACTGTAAGACAGGCAGCCGCCCAGCTTGAAGCCGTAAGGCTCCGCAAGTGTATACAGACTTTCGTATTCGCTCATATCCTTGCCGCTTTCTTCACAGTTGACAAATACACACATAACAAGCGCCGCCGCCAGCAGAAATATCAATGCTTTTTTCTTCATAGTCTCATCGCTGCCCCTTTTCGTATGGTATGCCCTCGGCCTTCGGCGCGCGCGATTTGCCGCTCGTGAGCGTGAGCACGACTATCGAGGCTATGAAGGGCATCATGTTGTAGATTTCCTTGGGCCATCTCAGCTTCGCCAGGAAGGACACGGAATCCGCGATATTCGCCAGCGATTTGAATATCGAGAAGAACATCGCCGCCAGAAAAATCTTGATCGGATGCCACTGTCCGAATATCATAACGGCCAGCGCGAGGAAGCCCATGCCCGCGATGCCGTTTTTGAAGTCCCACGTATCTATAGAAGGCAGTATGTATGCAAAGCCGCCTATGCCGCCCAGAAAGCCTGAAATCAGCACACCTGTATAGCGCATGCCCAGCACGTTTACGCCTACGCTGTTTGCAGCCTGGGGATGCTCTCCGCACGCGCGCAGACGCAGACCGAGCTTGGTCTTGTACAGCACGATGTATGAGATGATCAGCAGGGCTATTCCGATAAACAGAAACACGTTTACGGTCACGCCGAATATCTTGTATACGAATGCGTCGTAGGAGTACTTGAGGCGCGCGCTGTCCGAAAGCTTCCCGCCCACGGAATTCACGCGCTTTGCGATGACCATCGCGATAGCGGTCGCGAGTATGTTAAGAGCCGTGCCGCCGATGGTCTGGTCAGCCTTCAGGTTTATCGAAGCGAACGCGAGCAAAAACGCGTACGCGAGTCCGGCAAGCCCCGCGCACAGCACCGATACGCTTACCTGCACGAAGCCCGCATAGCCCTGCAGCTCCCGCGTGATTATTACGCCGATCAGCGCGCCGATTACCATTATGCCTTCAAGCGCTATATTGATAATGCCGCTGCGTTCGCTGAACATGCCGCCCAGCGCCACGAGCATAAGCACCATGCCGTAAAGCAGCGTGAACTTTAATGCCAGAGCGATCATTTCTTAATCTCTCCTTCCGGTTTTCTGCTCCTTCTGAATACCCGCGCGGCGAGCTTGTTTTTAAACAGCAGCATGAACGCGCACAGATATATGATCGTACCGGAGATAACGTCCGCTATCTCGCTGGGAAACAGCGTCTTTTCCATTTTCGGCCCGCCGGTAGCGATGTGCGCCTTGAAAATCGCAGAGAATATCGTGCCGATGGGGTTTGAGGACGCGAGCAGCGCGACCGAAATTCCGTCGAAGCCCATGGCGGGCAGCGCGGTGTTCTCCTGCGGGTTCCATTGCTCCGTGCCGGTCAGGTAAAACAGACCCGCGCCGAGTCCCGCGAGCGCGCCGGCTATCGCCATTGCAAGGATTATGTTCCGCTTTTCGTTTATGCCGGCGTATTTCGCCGCGGTCTTTGAGTAACCGCAGGCCTTAAGCTCGTAGCCGAAAACCGTTTTGTTCAGAACGACGTACAGAACGATCGCGACTGCGATCGCGATAAATACGGCTATCGTCGACGGGTTCGTGAATACTTTGTTGAACAGAGTGCTGCCGTCGCCCTTCATATCCGGTATGATCGCGGAGGCGTTTTTGTTCACCAGCTTCCAGACCTTGCTTTCGTTGGCGTTGTACATCACGCTTTTGCCGTTTCCGTACATCAGCGTGTTTACGCCGTAGAGCCCTATCCAGTTGAACATTATCGAGGTTATGACCTCGTTTATATTGAAATACGCCTTGAAAAACCCGGGGATCGCGCCCCATACGGCGCCGAACAGCACGGACGCAAGCAGGCACGCCCACCAGGGAAGCTTTAATATGAGCGCGCACATAAGAGCGCCGTACGCGCCTAAAGTGTACTGACCGGCTGCGCCTATGTTGAACAGACCCGTCTTGAACGCAAATCCGACGGAAAGTCCGCACATGAGCAGCGGCGCGATGCGGCATATCTCGCTTCTGAGCAGCAGGCTGCGTGTGGGGATTTTCCAGCCGAGATTGTAAAAACCGCCCAAAAGTATACGCTTGAAGCCCTGCTCCCACGCGGTCGAAAACACCTGCCCGACTGTATAGGGCACGCCCTTCGAGGAGTAGGACGACCACGAGAACACCACGAGTATAATGAAGCCCAGCGCAAGACCTATCAGCACGCAGATTATCGCGGAGACCAGAGTGAAGAGCCCCTGGATGAAGCGCCGTTTATTAAGCATTTGCGATGCCTCCCCTCGCTGCGGCATCAGAAGCAGCCGATATGTCCTGCCGCGCGGCGCCTGCCATGTAAAGCCCCAGCTCCTGCACGGTCACCTTCTGCGGGTCGAATTCGCCCACGATCTCGCCTTCGTACATAACAAGTATGCGGTCGGACAGACTCATTACCTCCTCGAGCTCGAGCGACATAAGCAAAACCGCCGTTCCCGCGTCGCGCGCGGCTATTATCTCTTTGTGTATGGACTCTATCGCGCCTACGTCGAGACCGCGCGTGGGCTGCACGGCGACGAGCAGCTTTGTGCGTCTGTCGAGCTCTCTGCCGACTATCGCCTTTTGCTGGTTTCCGCCGGACATGGCGCGCGCTATCGTGTAGGGTCCCTCGGCGGAACGCACGTCGTATTCCGAAATCAGCTTTTCTGCATAGGAATGCACCTTTTTTTGCTTTATGAAGCCCAAGCTCTCAAATTCAGGCTCGAAGTAGCGCTGCAGCGACATATTGTTTTCGAGCGAGTAGTCGAGCACGAGTCCGTGCTTGTGCCTGTCCTCCGGAATGTGGCTCATGCCTGCAAGCGCTCTTTTGCGGATGGGGGAATGCGTAATGTCCTTGCCGCAGAATTCTATTTTGCCCGCGCTCGCCTTTTCAAGTCCGGTGAGCGCCAGCACGAGGTCGCTCTGGCCGTTGCCCTCGATGCCCGCAAGACATACGATCTCGCCGGCGTGAACGTCGAAGGATACGCCTTTGACCGCGTTGTTTGAATGCAGCTTGCTTGGAACCGTCAGTCCCTGCACGGACAGTACGGTATCGCCCGGCTTGCAGGGAGCTTTATCCACCGTGAACGAAACGTCGCGTCCCACCATCATGCGGGAGAGCTCTTCTTTCGTGGTGTCTTTGGTTTCGACCGTGCCGATATATTTGCCCTTGCGCAGCACGCTGCAGCGATCCGAAACGGCCATTATTTCGTTCAGCTTGTGCGTTATGAACAGTATGGATTTGCCCTCTCTGGCGAAGCCGCGCATGATTTCCATCAGCTCGTCTATTTCCTGCGGAGTCAGGACTGCGGTCGGCTCGTCCAGTATGAGTATGTCGTTGTCGCGGTAGAGCATTTTAAGTATCTCGACCCTCTGCTGCATGCCGACTGAAATATCCTCGACCAATGCGTCCGGGTCCACCATCAGACCGTATCTTTGACTGAGCTCCATTACCTTTCTGCGCGCTTCGTCCTTTTTGAGCAGACCGTATTTGGTGGTTTCCGCGCCGAGTATAATGTTGTCGAGCACCGAAAACACGTCCACCAGCTTGAAGTGCTGATGCACCATGCCTATATGCAGCGCATTTGCGTCGTTTGGATCCTTTATATGTACGGTTTTGCCGTCCTTGCGGATTTCGCCGGAATCGGGCTGATACAAGCCAAACAGCACGCTCATAAGCGTGCTTTTGCCCGCGCCGTTTTCACCGAGCAGTGCGTGGATTTCTCCGCGCTTCAGCTGCAGCGTAACATCATCGTTTGCCCTTATGCCGGGAAAGGTCTTGGTGATGTGCAGCATCTCGATTACGTAATCGTCCAAGCTCCGTCTCTCCTTCTCGCTTATATCTGATTAATTATAACTGATTTTCGTATATAATTCAAGTATTCGTGAAACAAAAGCGAAAAAACGGTCTGCCGGCTCAAACAACGGCAGACCTTAGCGCATAAAAGAAATGATGCTGTTGCGGTAGAAAAAGCCCCGGGGAGGTTTGGAGGGTCGAACCCTCCAACTTCAATCCGCCGGGGCGGCTTTGCCGCCCCGAGGAGCGATTTTTGCGAAGGGAGCGCAGCGCAGCGAAGACGACCGGAGCAAATAATCGCTTCCTTGCAGTTTTTTCGCTCGGAAATTTCCGCAGAAATTTCAGAAAAAACTGTTATCCTGCTTCAATCCTTCCTAAAGTCAACCGTTTTATCCAAGAACCTTATTCAGCTGCAGAAAACCCACCCGATCGAAATGAAGCAAAGCTTCATTTCGATTGATGGGCTGCGTAAGCAGCCGTTTTTAGTATCCCCATGCTTTCAGCTCCGGATGCACCGTCCACGCCGGGGTGGGCGCGGGGGTCACGCCGGGCTCGGGAGTGGGGTCTACCCAGCCCTCGGGTACGAGCGGCACGTAATACTTTTCGGGCGCTTCGGGATCGGTCGGGTCGTATTTCTGGCTGATCAGCTCCGGCGGGCGCAGGGACTCCAGCAGCTCCGCGTCGGTTTCGCCGCTCGTTAT
>JAFYFC010000005.1 GCA_017543905.1 Clostridia bacterium | reverse complement strand
TTAAACGATGCGAAGGGGGCTCGAACCCCTGACCTCCAGCGTGACAGGCTGGCATTCTAACCAACTGAACTACCGCACCATAATGGGCTTTCAGGGACTTGAACCCCGGACCGATCGGTTATGAGCCGACTGCTCTGACCAACTGAGCTAAAAGCCCTTGTTCTGTCACCTGATAGCCAGAATCTTACGACCTCTATGGGACTCGAACCCATGTTACCGCCGTGAAAGGGCGATGTCTTAACCGCTTGACCAAGAGGTCGTATCCTCTTCATCGGGGCGACAGGATTTGAACCTGCGACCCCATGCTCCCAAAGCACGTACGCTACCGAACTGCGCTACACCCCGATAACGGCGTCAAGACCGTGCCTCACAAGCGACTATGTTATTATACTCAAACACTTCTCCTTTGTCAATACTTTTTTTCGCTTGGCTGTTTTAAATAATTGTTATCGGAAAATCGCAATTTTGTGCTGCCGGCGCTTGACAAGCCGCACCCGATGCGCTATCATTTAAGCTGAAAAATAAGGCTCTGACCCAGCAGGAGGCAGCGTATGTTTTCACCGTTCGGAAGCTTTTCAGCGGGCGGGCGCGAGATGCACATAACCACGCCCGATATTCCCCGCAACTGGTATAACTACTTTTTTACCGACCACTATATCACCTTTACCTCGCAGGTCGGCATCGGACAGGGGTTTTTGCAGGACGATATGGGGCTGCGCCTGATGCCCGTGAAGGGGCGCGGCATGTATCTGACCGAGGGCGACTCAGGCTATTCGCTGTGCGGTCTGCCCGTTTACGACAAGCCGGACGCCTACGAATGTGTGCACCGGCTCGGCTCGAGCACGATAACTCTTGAGCGGAAGGGCATCCGCACGCAGTACACGCTGTTCGTGCCCTGCGACGACGACCGTCTGACCGGCATAGAGGTGAGCGCCGTCAACGTGACTAATCTTTCGGACAAGCCGCGCGAGATAAACATAATTTCTTACACCGACAACGATTTTGACGGCGACTACCGCTATCAGGCGTACAATACCGCCGCGGCATATCCCGACGACAAAATAAACGGCGTGCATTTTGAGTTCAGGCAGCCGTTTTACGGCTGTGAACGCGAATTCTGCTTTTTCAGCGCCTGCGGGCAGCAGGTAAGCGGGCGCGATTGCGCGCGCAACGCGTTCATAGGTCCCTACGGCTCGCTTGCAGACCCTGCCGCGATACACAAGGGCGGCTGCTCAGACAGCGCGTGCGTGGCGGAAAAAATGGGCTATGCGGTGCAGAGCACGCTCGTGCTCGCCCCCGGGCAGACAGGCTTCGTGTCCTTCGTGACCGGAATATGCGAAAGCCTTGACGCGGCTGCAAGGCTTGTGCCCCGCTTCGACACGTATAAAAAAGTGCTCTACGAGCTTGCGCGCGTGGAACAGAGGATAGAGCGCCGGCTGTACGGACGGCTCGAGCTGAACACGCCCGACGGCGATCTCAATCACCTGCTGAATAATTGGCTCATGTATCAGACCGATATGGGCTCGCGCTGGGCCCGCGTCCGGCACAACGGTTACAGAGACATGGCAAGCGACACGGAATGCCTGGCGGCATTCAATCCGGTGCTGGCGTGGGAGCGCATAAAGCGCGTGCTCACGTACCAGTATTCAAACGGCTATGCGCCGCGCACGTTCATAGACGGAAAGATAAGAGACAACAACTTTTCCGACTGCACCGTGTGGCTTACCTTCACCGTAAGCTACATTATAAAAGAGCTCGGCGACACCGATCTGCTGTTTGAGGAGGTGCCCTTTAACGACGGCTCCTCCGCCTCTGTGTTCGAGCACCTGCGCAGGTCTGTCGATTTCCTGTACGATTTCAAGGGCAATCACGGGCTTATCCGTATATGGGGCGGCGACTGGAACGACTGCATGAACGGCGTAGGCATGGAGAACAAGGGCGTGAGCATATGGCTCTCCATCGCGTGGGTGCGCGCATGCAGGCAGCTGCGTGAGCTTTCAGAGGCGATAGGCGAAGCGGAATACGCGCGCATGCTTGCCGAGCGCGACAGGGAAATGTGCGCCTTGATAAACGAATACGGCTGGGACGAAAAAGGCGGCTATTACATCTATGCCCGCACGGACGCAGACGCGCCCGTGGGCGCGAGCTCCTGCGAAGAGGGCAGCGTATTTCTGAATCCGCAGCTTTGGGCGTATCTTGCGGGCGGGCTCGGCGCGGAGCGCGAGGAAGGCGCGTTTTGCAATGCCTGCGAGCTTCTGTACGATCCGCTGGGCACGCGCGTATCCGCTCACCCGTATACCGCAAAGAGCGCCTGGATAGGCGGCATAGCCCAAAAAGCGCCCGGCGTACAGGAAAACGGCGGCGTTTATCTGCACGCAATGTGCTGGAAGCTTGCGGTCGACGCGCTGAGAGGCGACGAGCAAAGCGTGCGCACGGACGTGGACTGCATAGTTCCCTTCAGAAATCCCGTGGTAAACGGACGCGCGGAGCCGTATATAATCTGCAACTGTTACATGGGCAAGGAGACCGGTTATCGCTACGGCACGCCGGGGCAAAGCTGGCGCACCGCATCCGGACAGTGGTTTTTGAAGGCGATGGCGCAGTTCGTATTCGGTCTGCAGCCGGAGCTTGACGGGCTGCACGTGCGGCCCTGCCTGCCCGCGGGCTGGGACAGCGCTAACGCGTACAAGCGCTTCCGCGGCTGCGAATACCGCATTACATACGAGCGCAGCGGTGAAAAAGCGCTGTATTTTAACGGCAGACGTCTGGAAAGCGACCTGCTGCCGCCCGAAAGCGGAGAAGTTCGGGTAACGTTCTGACGCGGATCTGTACACAGGACGAACGCGCTTTAAATCAGAAAAGAGAGGAGCTGCGATACCGATATGAAAAGCATGCTGGTTTTAGGAACCTACACGAACCCTCCCTATCACCCTCTCGCAGGAGTGGACGAAATACTGAAGGGTCTGTTCGGGCGCGATTTCAAAATCCGTTTTACGGAGGATGCGGGCGAGCTTAAAACGCTCTCGCCGGATACCGACCTGTTCATATCCTATTACGACGTCTGGCGTCAGAGCGTTCCGGGCGCGGACGCGCTGGAACGCTACGTGCTCGAAGGCGGACGCATGCTCGCTCTGCATAACGGGATCGCGCTGCAGTCCGACGAAAGGCTTATGAAGCTGCTGGGCGGCGAATTCACGCATCATCCCCCGCAGGAGGTCATTAGGTTTTATCCCGCGAAGGGCGGACTGCTGGACGGCTGCGAGGCGTTCGCGATATCAGAAGAACCGTATCAGTTTGCGTCGCTCGCTCAGGACATCACGCCTGTTTTGTACTATACATACAAGGGTGACAGCTATCTTGCGGGCTGGACGCGCGTGTGCGGCAAGGGTAAAAGCGCATACCTCGCGCCCGGTCACACGGTCGAGACCTTCAGGCTGAAACCGTATCAGGACATGATATTAAAGACGGCAGCCTGGCTGCTGGCATAGGTTTTAAAATAAGCGGCATAACAGCATAGCCATCAGAAGCATGATCTGAACCCAATATGCAAACAGGCGCGCAGCTTCGAAGTATAAGCATGAAGCTGCGCGCCTTGTCGTATATACAGTTACCTGTATACAGTTACCTCAGAAGCTTTATCAGCTCACGCGCGATATGCCTGTGCGACACCGCACCGGGATGGTAGCGGCTGCCCATGCCGCCGCGCGGCAAGTGATACAGATCGAGCGGCACGCCGAACGCGGCGTCCGTACCGTCCGACTTTACCCTTTCGACCGCTCGTTCAAGGGCGTCGTGTATGCAGCCGCCGGTATAGAAGCATAGCCACACCAGCCGCGCGCCGGGATTTTTGGAGGCTATACCTCGCATGAAAGCGCATGCGCCGTCCTCAAGCCGCTTCATATCTTCTGCGGAGTCGGTCAGCTTATGCACGCTGCCGTCCGCAGGGTCGGTATACGGCGTCTGAGAAAGCGCGTTATTGTCGTTCGTGCCCAGCGCAATCACCACTGTATCGGGTTTGAAAGAAAAATCGTAACGCTTTTCGTTCTGATACCCGTACAGGCGATCGTATACGGCGGGCACGCAGCTTGACGGATTGTTGTCCCAGCCCGTGATCACGCCCCAGCCGCTTATGGCAAGGGTGGAATAATCCGCATTAAACGCCTTTGCGGTGAGCGCCGTATAGTTGTCGTGGGACGAAAACATCATCGGCAGCCATTCGTCGAAGCTTACCGGCCCCCTGCCGCCCTCGCCCGCGGTGATAGAGTCCCCTATGAACTCTATGCGCCGCTTGGCGGGCGGCAGAGGCTTAATCTCCCCGTCCGTGCGCACGCGCGTAAGACGAACGTAGCTTTCGTCGAAAAAGCACTGCGTTTCTTTAATTATGCGCACGCGGTGCACGCGGGAAGGCTCCATGCCTAAAAACACCGTATAAAAATGCTTTCCGGGTATGGGCGCGAAGGTCTGCGCGAGCAGCCCGTCCACTTCGAACGACACGTAATGCCGCCTCACGTCGCAGACGCATTCTATTTCCGCGTCGAATCTGCTTCCGGTAACGGCGATATCCGCGTACGCGCCGGAGTATATCATTCTGAAGCCTGCCTCGTCCGTATCGTATCTGCCGCACAGGCGAATAAACGCGCAGTCTCTGACTAAGTACGTTTTCATTGCTCTATCGCCGCTTTGCGGGCAAAAATCGGGCGTATCTTCTCCGGCGGGAACTTGGGCGCGCGGTCGTAGTAGTACAGACCGTTTCTTTCCTGCTCGACGTCGGTGAGCTGCGTATAGCAAAAGCCCATATGCTCAGGATTGTCCATGAGCGCGTCCGTGAGTCCCTTCAGGCGTTCAAGGAATTCCTCTTCGGTTTTGGGGCCGTTTCCGTAACCCCAGCCCTCGCCGTCCGGATTCCAGCCTATCCCGCCGTATTCGCTTACGAACACAGGCTGACCTTCGCGATACGGTCCCAGCTTGTCGGTGCCGTACATCGGCTGCCCGGGCGCGTAGCGCTCGGCGTACAGCTTCGCGTCCTGACAGTAATCGTGCGTGTCGTAAATATCCGTAAGCGCGTGCATGCCTCCGGAGGCGTCGATGCAGGGACGCGTGCGGTCGTACGACTTGGTAACGAGGTACGTAAGCCGCATCGTGCTTTCGCGGGTGCCCTTGTTGCTCTCGCCCCACGTCTCGTTCCACGGACACCAGCCTACGATAGACGGGTGGTTGTAATCCCGCGCGAGCACCTGCAGCCACTCCTCCGTAAAAATGGCGAGCGTATCCTTGTCTGCGGGATCTATGCCCCAGGACGCCATCTCTCCCCACACGATATAGCCGAGCTTGTCCGCCCAGTATAAAAACCGCGGCTCGAATACCTTCTGGTGCAGGCGCGCGCCGTTAAAGCCCATAGCCATCGAACGCAGGATATCGTTTTTCAGCTCCTCATCCGAGGGTGCGGTATATATCCCGTCCGGATAAAAGCCCTGATCCAGCACCAGTCTCTGGAATACGGGTTCTCCGTTTATAAGGCACTTTTTGCCGCTAAATGATATGCTCCTCAGTCCAAAATAGCTTTTTACTTTATCTACGGGCTTTCCGCCTTTTTTGAGCGTGAGTATCAGATCGTACAAATTGCCCTCGCCCGGCATCCAGAGCTTCGGCTCCTCTATAAGCAGCGTAACGCTTGCCTGTCCCGCGTCCGCGTCGACCTCCGCTTCGCCTTCGTACTCTCCCTCAAACGCCGCCTGCGCGGAAAGCGTAAGATTCGTGCAGCAACCGTCTATCTCCGCCTCGACAAGCACGCTGCCGTTTACTCCGTCCGGAGTTATTCGGACGCTTTTGATGCGCGTCTCGTCTGTCCACTCCAGCCATACGCTCTGCCATATGCCGGTGGTGCGCGTGTAGTGGCAGCCGTGCGACAGATACCTGTGGCTTTGCTTGCCGCCGGGCTGACGGCCGCTTCTCGTGTCGTCGCGCGCGCAGATCACGACCGTGTTCTCTCCCCGCTGCACAAACGCGCTTATTTCAAACGAGAAGCCCACGTATCCGCCCTTGTGCGTGCCGACGCTGTGACCGTTTATCCATACCTCGCACTCGTAATCAACGGCGTCAAGGTTTATAAACACGCGCTTGCCTGCCGCCTTTTCAGGCAATATAAACGTGCGTTTGTACCATACAGCCTGCATGAAATCCACATTCTGAACCCCGGACAGTCTGCTTTCCGGGCAGAACGGCACTATGATTTTTCCGTCGAGCTCAGGCTTTTCGATAAGCCCGCGCTGCCGTCCGGAATCGCCGCTGTCGATTTCAAACTCCCATTCGCCGTTCAGGCACAGCCAATCACTGCGCTCGAACTGCGGTCTCGGATACTCGCTTCTGACCTGCATGCTTTCGCCTCGCTTTCATTTTGTTGCGGCTATATTTTACCACATCCGTAAGCGGCGCGCCAGTGGTTTGAAAAAAAATAAGCACAGGCGGTTTTCGTGCTTGACGCGGCCCGCCGTGTATGATAATATAGCCGCAGCGGCAAGGATAGAACCGAACGCAAGCCAAATACACAAGGAGGCGCAATATGCTTATAGTGACCACGGACACCCTGCCCGGCAAAAACACGGAACCCCTCGGGCTCGTAAAGGGCTCGACGGTACAGACCGTAAACGTATTCAGGGATTTCGGCGCAGGCCTTAAAAACCTGGTGGGCGGAGAGCTTAAAAAGTACAACGAAATGATGGACAACGCGCGCAGGATCGCGACCGAGCGCATGACCGCCGAGGCCGAGGCTCTGGGCGCGGACGCGATAGTCGCGATGCGTTATTCCACCTCCGCCATCATGCAAAGCGCCGCGGAGGTAATGGCCTACGGCACAGCGGTGAAAATCAGGTAAGAACTGCAAATAATTCTGTATATCGAAAGACCCGAACGGCTGCTGCGCCGCCGGGTCTTTTCAGTTCGCTTAAGATCGTTTGACCCTGTGCAGCCGGGCTTTATCAGCCCTGCGGCAGGCGCTTAATCCGTGACCTCCACGTTTTCACGTCCGAACACGTCGAAGGCGCGGGTGAGCTTCGCGCCTGTGCCGGCCGCCGGATTTTTCGCCTCCGCGGAGCCCGCCGACAGATTTAACTTCATCGCACGCCCGAACTCGGCGGAAAGCGCCTGTTCGATATCCGCCTGCTTGCGTTCGAGCATCTGCTTCATAAACAGGCTGTCGATACCTGCGAAAACCGTATTCTCCTCTGTGCGTATGTAACGCATTTTTCCGGCGTAGCCGCGCACGGGTGCGTTATTCTGAGCGTACTTGGCTATCGCCGCGTCGAACAAACGCTTGTTTTCGTCCACGTCCGCGTCTTTATTGGCGCTGTGTACAGTCTGCGCGGGGGCGGGCGCTTCCGGTTTAGGTACGTCTGCGGTCTGCTGAGGCGAAGGATTTACCTGCGTTTCGTCAGGCTTTACGGTAATCGTTCCCTCGCGCAGCTGCTTTTCGAGCGCCTCCACGCGCTCGGTCAGGGCGTCTACGCTCTCCTCACGCGATACCCGCGCCGCGCGCACCGCGCACATTTCTATAAGCGCGCGCTGCGAGGAGGCATATTTAAGGTCTCCGTCGAGCTTTATGAACATATCCATCGCGCGCATCAGCCGCCGGTTTTCAAAGCGTTTGCCCTGCTCGAGAAAACGCGCTGCGTCGTCTGAGCTTATGTCCGCGAGCTCCGCAAGCTTATCCCCCGTCATCTGGCCTATCAGCAGCGTGCGCATATGCGCGGCGGTCTCAGCGGCGAACGTGCGCATGTCGCGGCCGCCGCGCGACGCTTCGTCTATCATAGTCAGCGCGCGGGCGCTGTCGCCCTTTTCAAGCGCGTCCACGAACCCGAACATGAACTCGCGGCCGTTTGAGCCCAGCACCTCGCGCACCAGCTCCGCGTCCACCGTGCCGTCCGTATAACCCAGACACATGTCCATCAGGCTGAGCGCGTCGCGCATGCCGCCTTCCGCTGCCACCGCTATCTCCTCTATCGCCCCGTCCGTGCATTCGCGTCCTATGCCAGAAAGCACCACGCGCAGGCGCGCGGAAATATCCTTAACGCTCAGACGCTTAAAGTCGTATCTCTGGCAGCGGGAAAGCACGGTCGCAGGCAGCTTCTGCGGTTCAGTGGTCGCAAGAATGAACACGGCGTGCTCGGGCGGCTCCTCAAGCGTCTTCAGCAGCGCGTTGAACGCGCCGGTCGAAAGCATGTGCACCTCGTCTATTATGTATACCTTGAACCTGCCGAGCGTGGGCGGATAGGCGATGCGGTCTCTGAGCGCGCGCACCTCGTCTACGCCGTTGTTAGACGCCGCGTCTATCTCAAGCACGTCCAGCGAGCTTTCTTCCTTAAGCGCCGCACACACCTCGCACTCGCCGCAGGGCTCGCCGTCCAGGGGATTACGGCAGTTGAGCGCGCGGGCGAGTATCTTCGCGGTCGAGGTTTTGCCCGTGCCGCGGCTGCCGCAGAACAGATACGCATGCGGTATGCGGCCGCTCATCACCTGATTTCTGAGAGTTCGGGTGATCATCTCCTGCCCGTAAACGTCTGCGAATTTCTCGGGTCTCCACGCTCTGTACAGCGCCTGATATTTGCTCATATATCGTGCCTTCCGACCTAAAGCTTTGTTTCTGTATATATTATAGCATATTTACTGCGCGTCTGCCAAGCCGGAGCGCGAAGTTTTTCCTGCGCGTGTGCGGCAGCGCGCATAAGGTCTATCGCGCTTTCGCGTTCTGCCTTGTAAGTATATTATAACAGCGGCCTGCGCAAAGCACAAGCGTTATTATACCGAGATTTTACGCCGCCGCGCCCGTGCGCGCCTTACTGAAGATTGACAAGCGCGCGAGCTTAGTTTATAATTGAGCGTGCAAACGGAAAAACCGTATTTCGATCATTCTGAAAGGTGGATATTTCCTATGATGAAACTTGTACTCGTGCGTCACGGCGAGAGCGAATGGAACAAGCTGAACCTCTTTACCGGCTGGACGGATGTTGACCTGAGCGAAAAGGGTCACGAGGAAGCGATCGCCGCGGGCAGACTGCTCAAGGCGGAGGGCTACGATTTCGACGTATGCTACACTTCTTACCTGAAGCGCGCCATCCACACGCTGAACCACATACTCGACGAAATGGACCGCGCCTGGCTGCCCGTCATCAAGACCTGGCGGCTGAACGAGCGCCACTACGGCGCGCTGCAGGGCCTGAACAAGAGCGAAACCGCCGAAAAGTACGGCGAAGCGCAGGTCAAGATCTGGCGCCGCTCCTTCGACGTAAAGCCCCCGGCGCTTGAGGACAGCGACGAGCGCGCGGCTGTGAACCAGCCCATGTTCAGGGACGTAGCGAAGTCCGATCTGCCCGCCACCGAAAGCCTCGAAACCACCATAGAGCGCGCGGTGCCCTATTTTAACGAGGTCATCCGCAAGGACATGGAAGATGGCAAGCGCGTAATCATCGCGGCGCACGGCAACTCCCTTCGCGCGCTGGTCAAGTATTTCGACAATCTCAGTTCTGAAGAAATCATCGGCGTAAACATTCCGACCGGCACTCCGCTCGTCTACGAATTCGACGACGAGTTCAAGGTGATCAAACACTACTATCTCGGCGATCAGGAAGCCCTCGCCAAAAAGATGGAGGCCGTCGCCAATCAGGGTAAGAAAAAATAAGTGGCTGCTTGCGCAGTCCCTCGATCGAAATGAAGCTTTGCTTCATTTCGATCGGCTTGGTTTTCTGCAGCTGAATAAGGTTATTGGATAAAACGTTCGGCTTTCGGCAAAGTGTGAGGCAGGTTTTGCAGTTTTTTCTGAAATTTCTGCGGAAATTTCCGGGCGAAAAAACTGTAAGGAAGCGATTATTTGCTCCGGTCGTCTTCGCTCCCTGCGCAAAAATCGCGTCCTCGCGGCGTGCATGCCGCCGCTGCGGAATGAATTTGGAGGGGTGAGCACCTCCAGACCTCCCTGGGCTTTTGCACTTGTGCGACAGCCCTTAATTATAATACAGGAGTACCAGCGTATGAATGTCGCCGTTTACTGCGCTTCCTCAGCGGGACAGGACCCCGGATATATAAACAGCGCGCGGGAGCTTGGCGCGCTGCTTGCAAAACGCGGGCACACAGTCGTATACGGAGGTTCGGAGGGCGGACTTATGGGTGCGCTCGCGGACGCCGCGCTTTCTGCGGGCGGGCACGTCACAGGCGTGCTGCCAGACGTTAAGCGCATACTTGCGCGCAGACATCCGCGCCTGACGGAATACATATATACTGATACACTCGCGTCACGCCGCACGAAAATGATCGGGCTCGTGCAGGCGTTTATCGTGCTGCCGGGCGGTCTTGGGACGCTCGACGAGATCACCGAGGTAATGTCACTTGCGAGTCTTGGCATAATTAACGCGCCCGCAGCGTTTATTAACACGCTCGGCTATTACGAGCCGCTCAGGCAGATGCTTGACAGAGCGCTTAACGAGGGCTTTGCCCGCGCCGAATACTTTGAAAAGCTGTGCTTCGCCGATTCTCCCGCAAAGGCGGTCGAGTTTATAGAGGCTTATTCGGAATAGTCCGTTTGACGCGAAAAGCATTTAAGCCATAAGCCTCTGCGCCGCGCAGGGCGCGATACGGCGAAGGTTCCCAATTTATTTTTATTTTTTATCTGTTTACCACTGGATTATTGCCGCGTTATTTGTTATAATGGCATTATCCGGAAAAACGGAAATATACGGAGGTACGCTTATGAAGAAAATTCTCGCGCTCGTACTCGCACTGGCGCTGGGCCTGTGCATGTTCTCTGTTTCCATGGGCGAAGAAAAAAAGCCGTTTATCGGCATTCTCGCGCCCGCGACCACTCACGGCTGGGTAGGCGGCGTCGCCTATTTCGCGCAGCAGGCCGCTGATTCCCTCGACATCGAATACCGTTATGTAACCTCCTCCAACGCCGAGGAAATGTCCTCTCAGATCGAGGAGCTGATCGCGCTGGGAGTGGACGCGATAGTCGTTTGGCCGCAGTTCACAGGCGTAGAGACCGCCGCTGAGCAGGCACTCGCAGCCGGCATACTCATCTCCAACTTCGACATGATAATCAACGTCGGCGAGGAGTACGCCGAAGGCATGTATCTGCTGACCGGCGACAATTACGGCATGGGCTACGAGGGTGCCCGTTACATCGACGAGAAGCTCGAAGGCGCAGGCAAGGTGCTGGTGCTGAACAAGCCCGCTGCCGGCAACGTAAACGACGACCGCTGCCGCGGCTTCTACGATTACATCGAGGAGTTCGCGCCGGATATCGAGGTCATCGGCGAGGTTCCCACCGATTTCGTGCGTGAGACCGCTCTGGCCGACATGACCGACGCGCTCACCGCTTACGAGCACATCGACGCGGTGTTCTCTCTGGACGACGAGACCTCAATCGGCGCGCTGCAGGCGATCAAGGAATCCGGCCGCACCGACATCAAGGTCATCACCGGCGGCGGCGGATGCCAGGAATACTTCAACATGATGCTTGAAGAGGACTACGCGAACATCTGGGTATGCTCCGCTACCTACTCCCCCGACATGATCGTAAACTGCATAGAGAACATCGTCGCGGTGCTGGGCGGCGAAGCTCTTGAGCACACCGTGGTTCTGCCCACCACGATCGTCGACAGGGAAAACGTGGCCGAACATCTGAACGCGGATTCTCCCTATTGATCCATCATTTTGTGACAGACTCCGAATGCGTGGCTGCTGCCTGAGGCAGCAGCCACATTCGCTTAAAAAAGGAAGTGTCCGCTACGCTGCTTTCAATGACCGGAATAGATAAGTCCTTCGGCGCGAACAAGGTGCTCCGGGGCGTGAAGCTTGCCTTGGATTCAGGCGAGATACACGCGCTTTTGGGCGAAAACGGCGCGGGCAAGAGCACGCTTATGAATATACTCGGCGGCGTTCTGCGCGCCGACGCGGGCAGTATAACGCTGGACGGACAGGAAAAAAGCTTTCTTACGCCGGGGGATTCGCTCTCCTCAGGCATCGCGTTCATCCATCAGGAGCTGAATCTTATAAACGACCTGCCTATATATGAAAACCTGTTCATCGGCAGGGAAATCAAAAAATCGCATACGCCGTTTCTCAGCAAAGCGAAAATGCGCAGCGAAGCGCAGCGCGTGCTGTCTTACATGGAGGTTTCCGTAAGCCCCGACACGCTCGTATCGGAGCTTGACGCTTCTTATAAACAAACTGTCGAAATCGCACGCGCGCTGCTGTTCAACGCGCGTATAATCATAATGGACGAGCCCACGACCTCGCTGGCGGAGCACGAGATCGAGCACGTGTTTTCGATCATGCGCACGCTCAAGGCGCGGGGCGTATCGTTCATATTCATATCGCACAAGCTTAAAGAAGTGACCCGCATCTGCGATAGCTACACCGTGCTCAGAGACGGCGTGAACGCGGGCGACGGCCTGGTCAGGGACGTGACGGAAGCCGATCTCGCGCGGATGATGGTAGGGCACGACGTAAACGGCGAACGCGTGCAGCGCAGCGCCATAGCGGGCGCAGAGAAGCTTCGCTGCAGCGGCCTTTCGCTGACGCCGTACTTTAAAAACATCTCCTTTACTCTGCACGCGGGCGAAATACTCGGCTTTACCGGTTTGCTCGGCGACGGACGCAGCGAGCTGTTTCAGACGGTGTTCGGCTATCTGCACGGATATACCGGCGAAATATACATAGACGGAAAGCTTACGCGCATCAAAAACACCACTATGGCCTCGCGGCTCGGCATCGGCTACGTTCCCCGCGACCGCAAGGAAAACGGCATACTCAAGGATCTTACAATACTTGAAAACGGCTCTCTCGCCTCGTACGAAAGGCTGCGCCGCCTGCTTCTCATAAATCACAGGCGGGAGCGCGCAGAAATGAACGCACAGATAAACGCGCTTTCCATATCCCTGCAGAGCACTGACGATCTTATAACCAGCCTGTCCGGCGGCAATCAGCAAAAGGTCGTGCTCGCGCGCTGGCTGAACGCGCGCAGCCGCGTGCTGGTGTTCGACAATCCCACGCAGGGAGTAGACGTAGGCGCGAAGGAAGAGATATATTCCATTATCCGCCGCCTCGCGGACGAGGGCTGCGCGCTTATAATACTCTCCAGCGAAGCGCAGGAGATCGTGCGCGTGTGCGACAGGGCGTACGTGATGTATCACGGACGGATAAACGGCGAGCTGAGCGGAAACGCGCTGAGCGAGGACAATATCATGCTGCACGCGACGGACGCGCTGACGCAGGACGGAGGACAAACAGATGAAGCGTGAAATCATTAATAAAGCACGGGTGATCGTAGGCGTCGTCTGCCTTGCGCTGGCGGTTCTGCTCTGCGGCACGGCGGTGACAGGCCACGTCATGGCTGCCGGCACAGACAACGCCTATACCCGCGCCGTGGATAAAAACGCGCTGATCGCGGCGCACAAGACCGCCGATACAAAAACCGCGCCCTCAGCCGTAAAAAAGGCACAGATCGCCGTAAATACGGCGAATACCGCGCTTAAGGACAGCACGTCCGCGCTTGACGAAGCGAATTCGCACGAGGACGCGCGTACTATGACCGCGCTTAAAAAAAGCTACGACAGCGTGTGCAAAAGCGTTTCGGCCGCCGAAAGCAAGCTTAAAAGCGCGATAAACGGAGTAAACGACGTATACGCTGCGTGCGGCGGCGAATACGCCTCTCCCGTATACGAAACGTATACGAAGCAGACATATGAAAGCCCGGACGGCTATATGCAAGCGCTTACAGATATCTGCGCGCACAGCGAAAGCCTGTGTCTGACAGCGGCAGACGTGAGCGCGCACGCCGACGACGCGCAGCTGTTCGCGCGCGAGGTCGCATCAAGCGACAGCATCACGTTTTCGCAGAGGCTGTTCCTGCTCATAGGCTCGCGCCCTATCGGCTTTGCGTTCACCGCGTTTTTGTGCGCGGTCGCCGGGGTGTGTCTTGTCTGGCTTTCTCACGCTTTCATGCGCGCATGGAAAAAATACCCCGTGTTTTCGACCTTCATCGCCATGCTCGTCATGATCGTGATACAGGTCTACGCGCGCGGCTTCGCGTTCAAGACGTACGGACAATGGGCAAGCGCGTGGTTGATAAACATGCTGAACGTGCTCAGATCCAATTCCTCGGTAGGCATGATCGCGCTGGGCATGACGTTCGTCATAATCACCGGCGGCATAGACCTTGCGGTGGGTTCGAACATCGCGGGCGTAGCGACGGTCGTAATGGTGCTGCTCGACGTGTCTTCAAAGGGCAGGCTCACAGCCGCCGGCGTGACCGGCGTGCCGAATTACGTGATCGCGATACTCGCCGGGCTTGCCGCAGGCAGCCTAATCGGCCTGCTCACGGGGCTCGGCATAACCAAGGGCCGCGTACCTCCGTTTATCATAACGCTCGGAATAATGAATATCGTGCGCTCGCTCGCGCAGTATTTTACAAAAAGCTACAAGGCGGAGGTGCCGCGTGAGTTTCAGGTGATCGCCAATTACGAGTTCAAAGCTCTGGGCGGACAGATGCTGCTGCCTATCATATACTGGCTGCTGCTTGCGGCGCTTATGTACGTGATCTCGCGGCATACCGCGTTCGGGCGGCACATTTACGCCGTCGGCTCAAACGAGAGGGCAAGCCGCCTGAGCGGTATAAACGTCGACCGGGTAAAGACGGGCGTGTATACGCTGATGGGCGTGATAGTGGCGATAGCCGCGGTAACGTCGGTCGCGCGGCTGCGCGGTGTGGACGTGGCAAGCGCGGGCAGCGGCTTCGAGATGGACGCGATAGCAGCAGTCGTCGTCGGCGGCACAAGCATGGCGGGCGGACGCGGCTCTATAATCGGTACGGTGTTCGGCGTGCTGATCATAGGCATAATGAACAACCTGCTCGTGCTCATGCACGTGGACAGCTTCCTCGCAAACGCGTTTACCGGCATTATCATCATTTTCGCCGTACTGATCCAGCGCAAGGAAAGCTGATTGCGTCAGGCAAAAGCAAGCTCACGCCCCGGGTGAACCGGCCGTGAGCTGTTTTTTGGCAACTTGAAACATGTCGCCTTTTCAGTCGACAGACTGTTTGGCTTGACCCTTACTGCGCTTTCAGTTTTGTCCCGTCAAACGGAACGACTATGATTTTGCTTCCGTGTCCGTCGTTTCCGAGATGCGCTTCCTTCTGCACGTCTATTACCGCGAACGTCATCGCCTTTACGCTCCCGTCCTCGATGTAAACGTTCGGACGCTCTATCTTCGTCCAGCGGTTGACTTTGCCGCCTTCGTATCTGATAAAATCAGACTTCGGAGTATAGGCAAGTCCCTCGTGCAGCACCCAGTTTACTGCGTTCTCGGACGTCAGGTAATACGCCTGCCTTGCTTCCCAATCGTTCACGACGATATGATACCGTCCGTCCAGATACCAGATGACGCCATCCTCGAGATAGCCGAAGCGCTCCGCCAGCGCGGGTATGGTTTTCCAGAGCTCATGAACCAGCGTAGACCAGTATCCCGCGAGCAAATCGGCAGTGACGATGTCACCGTGCCGGTTCAGCGCTATGTAGCCTCCGCCGGGCCGCAAAGCGACGCTGACGTTCGACAGCCTGAAGGAGTCGTCGCAGCGAAGCCTGCCCTTTAAGCCGTTTTCAAGCAGCGTCCACGGCCCCTGCAGCGTCTTTGCTGTATGCAGCGTGCCGTTTGCGTTTTTCGCTTCGTTTATCACGTCGCTTATGCAAACCGCATAGCGCCAGCCCTCGCAGTGCAGCGGGTCGCTTTCGGAAACAGGGAACGGAAACACACCATGCCCTGCTCCTCCGCACCAGTCCGGCCACAAGGGTCCCAGATCGCGGTAAGGACCAAACAGCGAATCGCTCACGCTCGATACCGCCTGCGAGCCGCGCCAGCCGGGGCCGTGTTCGTTGCCCCAGTGACCGCCCGCCTGCGCCCAGCGGCTCGCGAACAGATAGTATTCCCCGCTTGACGGGTCCTTAATTATCGCGCCGTCCCAGTAGCACCAGCTCGACATCGCGCGATCCTCCAGTCCGTTGCCCTGATCGCGCGGGCCCACGGTTTCCGCACCCCAGCAGCTGTCTGAGAGCGCTTCTGTTATCGGCGTCGGCCGGAAGCAATCGATAAACTGCACAGTTTTTTCGTCCTTACGTAATGTATTTTTATATTTCTGAAAGAATTTCAGCCGCCCTTGACGCGCGAAAGTCCGTCAGGTCCTTATCCATTCTCCCGGTCTGCTCAAGGCTTTGACGCCTGCGCCGCGCGCCGCCATGATATTAAGCGTTTCCCCGTGCGGCACCGCTCCCTCGCCGGTATCAAAAAAGCGGACAAGATTAGTTATAAAGCCTCCGAAATAATCGGAGCGCACCGTTATCATGCGGTTTTCGCCATTGCTCATCAGGTTCATTGTGAAGGGCATGCCCGCCTCAAAGCCCGTAACGGAGGCTGCGCGTCCGTCCGGGAACGCCATGAGCATAGTATACGATTTTCTGCCCGGCAGGCAGCAGAGCTTCTCGGGCTTCGCGCGCATAAGCATCATGACCGGCTCGAGCTGGTGAATAGCGTAGGTTTCAAAGGCGTACGGGCCCCACGAAGCGAGCGCGTCGACCGGACCGATGCCGCGGTATTCCTCGGCAAAGCGCAGAGCCGACGTGGAATAGCAGGGCGTGCCGTATTCCTCGGCGACGCCGAATATGCGCTTTGCGGTTTCGTAATCCGGAGCGAAAGTTTTATCCACATAAACCCGTTTGCCTGTGCGGAGCGGTTTTTGACACAGTAGTTCGTGCATCTCGCAGTTATCCGGCGAAAGTACGATTATCGCGTCGCATTCCTCGCACACCTCGTCTATGCTGGCGGCGCGCCGGATATTCATGTCGCTGCACCATTGTTCAGTCGTACGGCCGCCTATGGGGCTGTCGATATGCCCGTATGCCAGCGTCACGCGCATGTCTCCCCGGCTCTTTTCCTCTATCAGGCGCGGATACCTGTTCGCGTGCCATTCGTCCAGATAATAATCGATGAAGCCTATGCTCATGCCGGTTTTCATAATATCCATCTCCTTATCTGAGGCGCAGTCATTATACACGCTCTGCCGCAGGCGCCGCTTTGAGATGCAGTACCCAATCGCCGTGGGCTTCGTCTTTGGCGGGCGCGCTGTATTCAAACGTTCCTGCGGGGGATGCGCCCTGTGAAGCTATTTCTCCCGTGCGCGGATCAAGCAGCTCCCAGCTTGACGCAGGCACGGTGAGCTTCACCTTGCCGCCATTCACGAAATAAATCAGGTATTCCTCGTCTTCGGCGGCGAGCGTGCTCGTCAGGCCTTCGCTTTCAACCAGCTCGTTTGCGGGACGCATGCGCCAGAAGCGCACGTTTTTCTCCACATAATCGCGCAGTATGCGCAGATATTCATAAATCACGGGCACGCCGTCCAGAGAGAATTTATCCGTCTCGGTCAGTTTTCCGTTCGTAACAGGCGCAAAGTGCCGGTCGCTGCGTCCCATAATGTAGCCGGAGGTCATGGCGATCCAGTACATGCGGCGCTCGCGCTCGTAGTTTCCGTTATTGGAGGAGGTCATCTCCCCTATCACCATGGGTCTGCAGAACTGCCAGTAGAGCTTTCCGTAATCGCGCATCGCAGTATAGTAGCTGAGCGGATCTTTAGGATAGTTGCGCGGGTCCTGCGTGAGCACGAAATCGTTGCCGTGCGCGCGCACCATCAGCGGATGGTATGTGGTGTCGCCGAACGTGCGCAGGCGGCCGTACGGATCGTGCAGGTTTATAAAGCGCGCCCAGTAGATATACCACTCGGCCACCTTCTCCACGGGCATCAGCGCGTGCGGGAGCATTCTCTCCGGCAGCACGGCCAGATTGGCGTTTTCGGCGCCGACCTCCCAGATCACGTTGCTGTAGCAGGCGAGGCGGGCAAGCGTATAGCGCAGGTAGCGGCCCAGATACTTTCTGGACTGCATATTATTTACGTCGTACAGATTCCGCCAGCACACTTGCGTACCGGGATCGCTCTCGAGCCAGCCGCCGTTTTTGACGTTATAAGGATGATTGTTCCATTCGCGGGGACGAATCAGCGAATCGTCATACAGAAGCTCGAACGCATAGAAAAGATCGAGCCGCTTCGCATGCTCAAGATTAGCCTCCCAGCGGCGATAAAAATCCAAATTGAAGCGTTCTTTATCTATAAGATTGTTTTCGGCGTCCACGACGCGCCAGGGCCAGACGAAGCTTGTGTCGGTTATGTGCGCCTGACGGGCGTACAGCTCGCTCATGCCCACGGACATATTTACGCCGTGCTCAGACAGGATATCGAAAAAGCAGTCGAAATCGGCCTTGGAGGGCTGCTGGAATTCGAGGTCCTCAAACGGCAGCTCGTGGCCGTTGGCGGTATGCGGAAACCAGCCGTCGTTTACGATCAGCTGCGCCGCGCCGTCGCCCCT
Source organism: Clostridia bacterium (assembly GCA_017543905.1). Lineage (GTDB taxonomy): Bacteria > Bacillota > Clostridia > Christensenellales > Aristaeellaceae > RUG14130. The sequence goes on along the minus strand of JAFYFC010000005.1, from coordinate 69,109 downwards.
GAAAAACCAGTTCGGGAACTGCGGATTAAGCGTAAGCGGGCCGCGCGAAACCGGAGGCGTGCACACAAAATCGCCTGTGCGCCTGTCGAAGGCAGGCAGGTTTGAGCGCGTCGAATACTGCCATTTGCCTTCAGCCATGGGCGAAAAGCGTATGCGCCAGACGCCGTCTCCGTCGTAAAAGCCTTCCACGTTATACGAGAGCCGGCCGCAGACGAACTCCGCCGTCAGCTCTACCTCGGTAAACGGGTTTTCAAAATGTTCCTCCGTTTCAAACGACACTTCAAATATTTCCCATTTCGGTGTGCTTTTCATCAGCTGCCCCTTTCCGTTGTCAGTTTACTTAAGCCGGCAATACAGATGCCAACGCTTCCGCACGCATTATACCATGCCGGAAAGCGCATTGCAACCGGCAACGCGCGAAAGAAAGCCTTGTCTGCCTTTCCTGCGTCTTCCGTTCCAGCGCAATGGGGATTTAAGAACGCCGCGCAAGCCGATAATTGCTTTAAGGCGCCATTTTCATATTGAATAGCTGCCCGCCATCTGATATAATGTATATAAATAAGCATGACAGACACTTTAAGCAGGCGGCAGTACATGAGAGAAAAAAGATATCCATGGAAGTCCTTTCTCAAAAAAATCGCCGTTATCGCGGTTCCGGTGGCTTTGCAGAATCTGCTGGCGACCACCGGCTCAATGGTCGATACGATGATGATCGCCTCACTCGGAAAAGCGGAAGTCGGAGCGGTCGGTCTCTGCGCGCAGTTTTCGTCCCTGATGTTCTCAGGCTACTGGGGATTTGTAGGCGGAGGCATGCTGTTTTATTCGCAGTACTGGGGAGCGAACGACGACGACGGAATAAACCGTTCCTACGGGCTTACGTTAAGCTGCATGATGGCGGTAGGCTTTCTGTTCGGAGTGCTTGCAGTGTGCTTTCCGGAAACCGTGATGCGCATGTACACGGACAAAACGCACATACGTGAAATCGGAGTGCAATATCTGCGCATTGCGGGTTTCGGATATCCGCTGACGGTTTTCTCGATGGCTATGGCGGCGCTGCTGCGCTGCACGGGAAAGGTCAGAATACCTCTGTGGGGCTCTGTCGTCGGCGTCCTGACGAATATGCTGCTGAATTGGGTGCTGATTTTCGGTCATCTGGGCTTTAAGCCAATGGGCGTGCGCGGAGCCGCGCTTGCGACCGTGATCTCGCAGACGGTCAGCTGCGCCGTGGTTATACTTTCTGCCCGCAGAAGCGGACACGCCTATCTTTTAGCCGTCAAACGTCACTTCCGCTGGAGCGCTGAGTTCGTCAGGATCTATCTTAAAAAATGTTTTCCCATTATCTGCAACGAGGTGCTCATAGGCCTCGGCAACATGGTCATAAATATCGTGCTGGGACGGCAGCCCGAAGAAGCCATCGCGGCGCTTGCGGTATTCCGCACGATAGAAGGACTGATAATCGGCTTCTTTGCGGGCTTTTCGAACGCTTCCTCTGTGCTTGTGGGCACGCAGGTCGGCGCGGGACGTCTGGATACCGCATACGGCAGAGCCTGGCGGCTGGTATACCTGTGTCAGGGCTTTATTGCCGTACTCGGCATAGCGCTGATCTGCCTGCATACGCCGATACTCAGGCTCATGGGCATGAGCGGAGAAAGCTTCCGCCTGGCGTACGGGATGATACTCATCTACATCGCATTCGGCATCATACGCATGGGCAACTGGACGCAGAACGATACGTTCCGTGCAGCCGGCGACGCCCTGCGCGGCACGGTGCTGGAGATCGTGTTTATGTGGACGATGGTGCTGCCGCTGGTCTGCGTTTCCGGACTTGTGCTTAAATGGCCCACGCTGGCCGTGTTTGCACTGTGCTACGCCGACGAGCCTGTCAGGTACGTGCTTATGCAGATACATCTGTTCCGCGGCAAATGGATACGTCCCGTGACGCCCGAGGGACAGAAGGCGCTGCGGGGCTGGAAGCCGGATCGCACGCTTATATGTGAAGAGGACTAAGCTATACTCAGAGCAAAACAGACTTTGGTCTGTACGAACCGCAGGATACGTTGCTGCGTCTTTGGATAAGCAGAAATACTCCCCGCAGCATACGGTGCAAATAAATGCAAAACGAAGGAGAGCGATCAGAGTGAAGCAGACAACGACAAATCACATGAAGCGGCAGCTTGCGTGCGCGCTTGCCCTGCTCTTCATTTTAAGCGTCGTGCCCGTCACGGCGCTTGCGGCGGTAGGCACAGGCTGGAACGACGACTGCCGCGCACATCGTGTAAAAGGCGATACGCAGGGCTCAGTCGTCTACGGCAAGCACGACTGGGTAATGCAGTCCGAAACGCCCGGCGCGTCCTGCACAAGCAGAGGCGTAGCAGTCTACCGCTGCTCCTATTGCGGCGCGTCTGCGCAGAGAGAAACCGCCGAGTTCGGTCACGCGTGGGGCGACTGGGAGACGACAGCCGAACCGACCGACTATTCCTGCGGCACGCGCGTGCGCAGCTGTCAGGTCTGCGGCGCGCAGCAGACGGAGGATGTCTACCCTGAAGGCACACTGCGCCGCGGGGACAGGGGCGACGCAGTCAAGTCTCTGCAGGAATGTCTGATATGCTATGGCGCGCTGACAGGAGAAGCGGACGGCAGCTACGGGCCCGCCACGGAAAACGCAGTCAAAGCCGTACAAACCGGCAACGGCATGACCGCGGACGGCATTGCGTGGCCGCGTTTTCAGGCGCTGCTCGGTCACAGCTTTGGCCAGTGGAAAACTGTCACGGCTCTGACGCGCACGACAGACGGCGTACGTGAGCGCACATGCAAACGCTGCGGCTTAGTTGAAAAAAGCACGGTCGAAGCGCGCCCCTGCTTCTGGCAGGGGGAGCAGGACGAAGCGATCAGGTTCATGCAGCAGGTTATGATCGACATCGGATACAAGCCCGGACGGATCGACGGCGTATTCGGCCCCATGTTTGAGAAGGTCATTACGGAATGGGCACGTGATCACGCCTGGTATTACGAGCCGGGGCTTCTGCGTCCGGCCACTGTCGACAGGATAATTGCAGGCTGGCTGGAGCTTAAGCCCTCTGAGGATAGTATCGGCGTCAGCGGCGAAAACACCGCCGTAAGCCTTAAGCTGACCCTGACGCAGAAGCCGATGTTCTACACCTACCCCGGAGCGATCATGACCTACGATTATACCGTGACCAACCTCGGCACAGAGGACTGCACGCTGGGGCCGCTGTTCGTCAGTTTTACCGAGGGCGACGCATACGAAAACGGCGAAAGGCGTTTTCGCTATGTGGGTGATATAAACGGAAACGAGCTTAAGGCAGGCGGCGCCAACAGCATAAACGGGCAGCTTTCCGTTTCCGCTGACCGCGACATAATCGATTGGATCGATTCAGTACACGACAGCGGGATCATTCACCTGAACGTCTGGGCCCTCGGCATATCCGGCGCGAACGCCAAACGCTGGTACAGCAATATCGAAACCGATATGATACTCGTTTACAGCGGCGACGGCGACACGGATACCGCGCTGGAGCTGTCCGGCCGGATAGCAGACGAAAAGAGCCTGTACCTGCCCGGAGATGAAATTAAGTATGAGCTTACGCTTACCAACAATACAGGCGCGGATCTGCATAATCTGTACCTTAGCGCATTGACCGCCGATTCGGAGGGCGTATGGGAAATCATGGACGACACGCTTGCTTCGCTTCCCGCCGGAGAAACGTTTACGAAAACCTATTCCCACGTGCTTGAGGCCGGCGAGATTTCACTGAGCAAGGACAGTTATGTCTTCTGGCTGGAAGCTTTCGGCTTCACTGACGACGAAAAAAAGCTATACGCGCCTCAAACGCCTCTTTACGTGAACGCCCAAAGATAAAAAACCAAGCTTTGCTGACTGATACAAAGCCTGTTGCCCGCCCGTTTTATACATTCGTTCAAAAGGAGAAACAGCATGAAGCTCTCTGCCGCCGCAGGCCCGATCTGGCGCGAATACGGCCTGAACGAAACACAGATATTCACAATACTCGCCGAGTGCGGATTTGCGTATGCGGACTATGATTTTTGCCCTGCAAACCTGAATGCCTGGCTCAGCGCCGACCCAGTCATATGGGGCAGGCAGGTCAGGAGCAGTCTGTCGGACGCAGGCATTAAGCCGCTGCTTGCGCACGTCTCGGGCTTCAACCCGTTTAGCGATGAGCGTACCGTGGAAAAAGCTATTATCTGCGCAGGCGAGCTCGGCGCCGAAAACTTGGTCATACCGCTTGCTTACGCTCCTGACAACACGCGCCGCGAATATGAGGACTGCAATCTGCGCTACCTCGAGCGAATGCTGTCGACAGCCGAAAAAGCAGACGTCGTTTTGCTGATCGAGCACAGCGGCTCATGGCTGCTTCCCCATTACACCCATCACGCACTCGAGCTGAACCGCATGATGGAAAGGCTCGCCCGGCCCGAACGTCTCAAGATAAACCTGAATGTCGGGCACATGGGAATAGCGGAAATCAAGCCATACACCGAGATCAAGCTGCTCGGCGAAAGCATCCGCAGCGTCGATCTGTCCGACAATTTCGGCGGCATGCCTCTCGCCGTGCGGCCTGAACGGGAAGAGCTCGGGCTTGCGCCTATGATGGGCTATATCGACTACGACCGCGTGATGCAGGGCTTAAGCGACGTTTCTTATGACGGCTGCTTCAATCTCAGAATGAATATGCCCCGGGTATTCGAAAAAGCAAGCCCATACCATTCGAAGTCCCCGCTGCGGCTGATGCCGTCTGAGCTTACGAAGCGTCTGTATATCTGGAGCCGCCATATCACAGAGCATATGCTGGCGAGCTACGGATGCGTGTGAGGTGAAGAAAATGAAGATATCGATCGCAAGAAGCTCCGTTTGGACACTGCTGGGCGACGAATTCGAGTTTTACAGGCATATACGCGAATGCGGCTTCAGGTACGTGGATTACGACCTGTTCTCGACGATGAGCAGCGACGACGCGCCCTACATGCAGGACGACTGGGAAAAACGCGCCTGCGATACGCGCGAGAAAATGGAAAAGCTCGGCGTTCGGGCGCTGATCGCGCACGCGCCGAGCGGAGAGCCCGCCGCGCCGGGCATGACTGAAAAGCTTATAAGGCACACGATACGCGCAATCGAGGTATGCGCTGTGCTCGGCGTGGAAAACATCGTGTACCATCCCGGCGGGCAGATGGGCATGAGCCGCAAGGAGTATATGGGTTTCAATATATCTTACGCGCGCGCACTTGTGCCCGCGCTTGAGAAGTGCGGCATCACGCTGCTGCTTGAGAACGTCGGCAGGTGGGACGAAGCGTTTTACTGCCACGACGCGGACGAAATGCTCGAGCTGATCTGCGCCGTCGATCATCCGCTCTATCACGCCTGCCTCGATACGGGACACCTGAGCCTTCAGGACGCAAATCAGTACGAGACCGTAATGAAGCTGGGGGCGCATCTCAGGGGCCTGCACATACAGGACAATTTCGGCTCGCTGCCGGTCGCCTCCACTAACCGTATGTGGCGGCAGGATCTGCACCTACCGCCGCTGATGGGGTGCGTGGACTTTGACGAAATAATGCTGGGTCTTAAGCAGACAGGCTACGCGGGCGCGTTCAATTTGGAGCCCGAAAGCCCGCGCTGCGGCTGTCTGCTCTACGATGACAACGAAAAGGGCCTGCCCCTGCACCATATGACGCTGGAGCTCACGCTGGAGTATTATTCGTGCATATACGATATAGCTAAGCACATACTAAGGACATACGACGCTTTGGAGGAATAGCAGCTCAGCTGCAGGTCAGCCCGCGATCGTGCCGTCCTCGTCCCAGAGGTCGTGCCAGTCCTTCGCGCCCGGCCACAGGAATACCTGTCCCTTTACAAGCCGGTTGCCGCATTCCAGAGACGCGATATCCCGCATCTCCTCCTGAGTAAGCTCAGGCATCAGCGCCGAGGCAAGGTTCGCCTCGTAATTGTGCACCGAAAATGGGATCGGAAGTACGCCTCTCTGCAGCGCCCATCTCAGGCAGATTATCGCCGGATGCACGCTGTACTTTTCCGCGATGCGCACCAGCGCCGGCTGCTCCATATCCGCCACGTCCTCCGGCAGTATGTCCCTTTCCGGACGACGGGGCGAGCCCAGAGGCATATAGCCTATCGGCAGTATATCACGCGCCTTCAGATACGCGACAAGCTCCTCCTGCTGAAAGCAGGGATGCAGCTCGGTTTCGCACGCGGCAGGCTGTATTTTAAGCTTGCCCAGCACCGCGTCAAGCTTCGGCACCGTCATATTCGATATGCCGATATGCCTTACAAGACCGCGTGACACGAGCTCCTCTATCTGCCTGTAGGTATCCGTGAATTCGGATACCGAAAACGGCTTCGAATCCGGATTGCGGGAGTTCACGTCGCAAAACGGCGCATGGTAATTCGGGAACGGCCAATGTATGAACAGCATATCGAGATAGCCGCATTGCAGCTCCCTTATGCTTTTTTCGGCGGACGCGGCGACGTCTCTGTGCATGTCGTTCCAGACCTTGCTCATAATAAACAGCTCTTCACGCTTTACCGCGCCCTCGTCAAGCGCGCCGGCGAACACCTCGCCAAGCTTGTCCTCGTTTCCGTAGCACGCGGCGCAGTCGAACAGCCTGTAGCCCGCGCGCAATCCGCCCGCGACCGCGCCGGCGACCTCGTCGGGCGCGACTCTGTCCGAGCCGAACGTGCCCATGCCGATACACGGGATCGCAGCGCCGTCGTATAATCTGAACGAAGGTATCGTTTTTGTTTCTATCATTTTTTCCTCCAGCATCAGAGCGGAGGCTTTAAGCATCCGCTCTGAATTAAGCCATAATCTGTCAGTCGGGATATATAACGGCGACCTTTCCACAGTTGCCGGAGGCCATGAGCGCGTAGGCCTTATCCACGTCCTTGAGCTCGAAACGGTGCGTTATAAGCCTGTCCGGATGGATGCCCCACCTTACCAGATGCTCTACCAGCTCCTCCATGCGCCACAGCGACGTGACCCAGGAGCCGTATATGGTTTTCTGGCCGTGCATGATGTCGGGCGAAGGATTGAAGGTAACGTCGCCTCCCTCGCCTACCATGGCCATTTTGCCCCATTCACGGGTGCAGCGTATCGCCATGGCGCGGGCGGAATTGTTGGCCGAGCAGTCGATTGCGCGCTCGCAGCCGAGGTTGTTCGTTACCTTCATGATTTCCGCCTCGCACGCGGCAGCGTCGGCGGAATTGAACACATAGTCCGCAAGCCCGAGCTCTTTTGCAAGGCGCAGCCTGTCTTCGTTTATGTCGGTGCCTATCGTCATATCGCAGCCCATTGCCTTCGCGAGCATAAGGGTGGCAAGTCCCACCGGGCCGAGCCCTGTCACCAGTACGCGGTCGTTGCCTGAAACGCCCATTTTGACCAATGCCTCGTAGCAGGTTCCAAAACCGCACGCAACCAGAGCGCCGTCCTCGTAGGTGAGCTCGTCCGGCAGAGCGATAAGGTCCTTTTCGTCACACAGCATATACGGCGCCATACCGCCGTTTCGCTGCCAGCCGTAGGCCGCGCGGTACGGGCTTTTGCAGGAGATGTAGTAGCCGCGTCTGCAGTCGTAGCACACGCCGCAGCCGGAGATATGGTACACGATGACCCTGTCGCCTTTTTTGAAGCGCTTGAGTCCTTCGCCGACCTCTTTTATTATTCCGCAGGGCTCGTGGCCGGCGATCATGCCGGGCTGGTATCCCTCCGGCCCCTTACCCACGTGCGCGCGGTATATGCAGCGTATATCCGAGCCGCAGATCGTGGAAGCCTTGGTTTTTACCAGCACCTGTCCATGCCCCGGTTTGGGGATTTCGAACTCTCTGAGCTCGACTGTGCTGTTTCCGGGAAGGATCGCGCCGAGTATCTTTTTGTTCATGCCTGTGTTCTCCTTTTCTGTTTCATATATGCTGGTTTTTTAATTCGAACAGTGAAAATCTCTGCCGCAGGCAGTGCAGGCGGAATACCGTCATATGCTGCCCAGCAGCTGCTGATCGTATTCGAACAGCACCTCGTTTATCTCGAATATATCGTAATTGTTGTGATTTATATAGTATTCTATTACGATGTCGGTCTTGTTCGAGCGCGTAAACGAATAGCCCGCCTTCGCGAGCATTTCGCGCGTTTCCTCGAGGTCAAGCCTGAGCGCTATGGCGAAGGCGAGCACCGTGGGCTTACCCGCGTGATAATCCGACTGATTCTTGATTATATTGAAAACACGCCTGTCCACGTTCGCGCGTCTGTAGCACTCGCTGTCCTTCATACCCCTTTCGTCTATTTTGCGCAGCAGCATCTGGGAAAAGCCCTCGTCTATGTTGCGCAGCATGTCCCGCAGGGTTTTGTTTGCATCAGACGCGCCCGTGACCGGCGCGAACTGACCGGCAGACTGCGCCGATCGTTCGAACGCGGGCTTCGGCCTTGAAACCAGCCGCTTCGGTGCGGCCTCGCCGCGTTCAGGCATCAGCTTTTCGGCTTCAGCCTCAGCCGCTTCGTATGCCTTTCCGACGGGCATACTTGTTGTAAGGTCTTCCAACAGCGTATCTGCCGATTCCTGTTTGTCCGGATGCTCTTCAGGCGCGGCGTGCGCTTCCTCCGCTTCTTCGCATGCGTGCGTTTCCGGCATAAGATTCTTATGCCGCAGCTTACGCAGCTTTTCAGTCGGACGGGACATGTATTCTTCCGCATACGCGTCGTCTATGTACTCGCGAATGCCGCGGAAGCATTCGCCTCCGAGCTCCATGTCCGTTTTTGAGAACAGCACCAGATACACCTGCACGTCGTCAAGAGCGCCGTCCAGCAAAAACTCCTTTATCGCCCGGGTAGCTACGTCTATCGCCTCACGCTTTGGATAGCCGTATATCCCAGACGAAATAAGCGGGAACGAAATCGACTGGCAGTCCAGCTTGCGCGCAAGGGTAAGGCAGGTCTTATAGCACGAATACAGCGTGCCCGCCTCTCCCTGCGTGCCGTCCTGCCATATAGGCCCAACGGTGTGAAAAATGTATTTGCAGTTAAGGCCGTAACCGCCCGTAACGACCGCGTCGCCGGGCGCGCAGAAGCCTATACCGTCAAGCTCCTTTTGCAGCTTTGGCCCCGCAGCTGCGTGTACCGCGCCGTCTACGCCGCCGCCCCGCTGCAGGCGCGAATTCGCGGCGTTGACGATTGCGTCGGTGTGCATTCTGGTTATGTCGTTTCTGACTATCGCAAAAGGCATATAAGCTCCTTTATCGCTTCCCGCAGCGCTCGATCGCGCTTATTCTCTGCGAAAGCGTGGGATGAGAATACTCCAGCATGACGATGACGGGCGCGGGCGACAGATGTGAGAAATTCGCGCGCGCCAGCTTTTTAAGCGCGCTCACGAGCTGCCCTGCGTAGCCCTCCGCAGCCGCCTGCGCATCGGCTCTGTACTCTGCCCGGCGCGAACGCGCGTTCGTCAGTATGCTAAACAGCGGATTTACGATATCCAGCGCGATACCGGTCAGTATCATCGCAAAGCCGTAATTTACGCCCTCGAAGCCGAAGGAGGGATAAATCTCTGGAAGGCTCACCGCCGCATACGCCGCGCACGCGATCAGAAACACGCTTATGAGCGAGCTCAGCTGATTTTTGAGCGTATCCCTGTGCAGTCCGTGTCCCATTTCATGCGCGAATACGGCGCAGATTTCGTCCGGCGTCATCGCCTTTACCAGCGTGTCGTACAGCACTATCGTCTTGGTTTTGCCGAAGCCCGCGAAGTAGGCGTTGGTTTTGCTCGAGCGTTTTGAGGCGTCCATCACCTGTATAGCGCGAACGTGGTAGCCGTGCCCCTCCAGCATCGCGGTAAGCTTTTCCTTAAGCTCGCCCTCCTCAAGGTCGGTAAACTTGTTGAATATCTTCGTAAGGAACGGGAACACGAAGCTGATAAGCAGTATCAGCGCGAACAGAATCGCCGCGAATACTATTATCATCCTGCTGCCCAGCCAGCTGTGCACGAGCGTGAGCAGGCACGTAAGTCCGCACGCGAGTATCAGGCTTATCACGGTCTCCTTTATCCTGTCGGATACGAAGGTTTGCTTCGTGGTTCTGTTGAAGCCGTATTTCTGTTCGATGATCATGTCGTCGACGTACTGGAACGGAATTCCTATCAGCGCTTCCGTGAGCGCGGAAAACAGCGTGACCGCGAGCGCCGCCGCGTACACTCCGTTTCCGAGCATGCCCGAAACCCAACCAAACGCATTCGTGAGTATCAAAACGAACGTTAGAAACGACGAGGCGAGTATCGAATACACCTCGAGGCTCGCTTTTTCCGCAGAGTAGCGTCTCCATTTGGCATACGTTTCGCTGTCGTACACGTCGCTTACGTTTTCGGGCACAGGATTAGCGAAGGATTTGCGCCTGACCACAGACAACGCAAGCCTGTAAGCGCAGCTGACGGCGATTATAATGAGCGCGAGTATCTTATAGTTCATAACATTCCTTCCTTCAATGCTTATTCGTCGCTTAAATATTTCAGATATAACCCATGATTCCGCGTACGCTGACCTCCCCCGCGCGCAGCGTGCGCAGTCCATCGTCGGTACGTACGATCAGCGAACCGTCCGGAGCTATATCGATCGCCTTCCCGGAAACGCTGATGCCTTCGCCCTCCGCGCGCACCTCTCTTCCGAGCGTAGCGGAAAACGGCTTTAACTCTCCGAGCAGCGCCGCGCTGCCCTTGGTCAGAAGCGTCTCCAGGGCCGCGTCAAATTCACCGAGCACCGCATCTGCCGCATCGCGCGGTGTTAGCACGCGCCCCGTTTCGCTCTTTACCGAGGCCGCCCACGGCAGCTCCGGCGGAAACGAATCCTGCGTCAGATTTATGCCGATCCCGCAGACCGTCCAGACGGGAGAGCCGTTTTCAAATCCGCTTTCGCAAAGTATGCCCGCCAGCTTTTTGCCGTGCAGCACGATGTCGTTGGGCCATTTTATCATTATATCCGGCGCGCCCGAAAGCGTCACGAGCGCACGCGCGCACGCGAGCGCGCAGACGAACACCAGCGCAGATACGCTGCCGCCCGTTATGCGCGTATCCTTTACCAGGACGCTTAAGTACGCGCCCTCGCCGCGAGCGCTGTTCCACGAACGCCCGAGCCTCCCTCTGCCAGCCGTCTGCGCGTCGGCCAGCACGACTGTGCCGTCCTGCGCTGCAGCGGCAAGCTCCTTCAGCACCCGATTTGTGGAATCCACCGTGCTGTAATGTATTATTTCATGACGTTTTGTCAAGTACCTGCCCCCAAATCGAATTATTTGCCCGTATTTAACGGCAAGCCTGTGCGCCGCGCAGCGCGCTCGGATCATATGCTTCCTCCCGCCGCGCAGCCCGCTGTCACCACACGCTCAGATGCATACGCTTAACACTCGCTTTCTTGACAAGCACCTGCCCGTGCGCTAAAATACGCTTGCATGCGGGTATGGCGGAATTGGCAGACGCGAAGGATTTAGGTTCCTTTACCGCAAGGCGTGCAGGTTCAAATCCTGTTACCCGCATAATTCTCTTATTTCACCGCTGTTTTGCACCGTGTTTCACTGCACTAAAGTATAATCGCTTTTGCCGGAATTTGCAAGCAAACATTTTGTACATACAATAGAACGGCTGCGTGCGCGCTGCCGCTCGGCTTAAGCTGCGGCGGCGGCTTTAATATCTGTTAGATGCCAGACCGTCTGTTTACCAAAAATCCGCTTGCAATTCCGTCTGTGCTGTGGTATACTTCATCCGTCCACGGGTGATGACAGTCAGGCCCCGTGCGGCGTCATGCCGTGAACCATGTCAGGGCCGGAAGGCAGCAGCATTAAACGGAATTTGGCGTGCGCCGCGGATAAGCCGGACTCGAGCCCGCGGATTTTTTATTTCGCGGACTTTTGAATTGCGAGGCGGTTTTATGCGCTTAACGACTTACAACATCCAATCCGGACGGGACGCATGGGGACAGCTCCACCTTGACGGCACTGCGCGCGCGATTAACGCGCTCAGGCCGGACATCTGCGCGCTCAACGAAGTGCGCGTAGCGTGCGAGGACAGCGGACGCGTGGACCAGTGCGCATACCTGGGAGAGAAAACCGCTATGCACGCGCGCTTCGCGAAGGCGATACCCATGTGCGGAGGCGAATACGGCATCGCGCTGCTGTCCAGATATCCGATAAGCGAGTTCGACGTGTATCCCGTGGAAGAGGTGCCGCCTGAAAGGCGCGAGCCCGGTTATTACGAACCGCGCGTGATCTACAGAGCTGTAACCGACACGCCGGAGGGAAAGCTTGCCGTTTTCGGCAGTCATTTCGGGCTGACGCGTCCGGAAAGAGTAAACGCGGTACAGCTTGCGCTTGCGCTTACCGCCGCAGAAACGCTGCCCGCAGTGTTGGCGGGCGATTTCAACATGGAACCGGACGATAAGCTCATATGCGAGCTCGAAGCGCGCCTGACAAATCTCGGCAAGGGAAAAACGTACTTTACGCACCATACCCTTGCGCTGCACGGCCAGATAGACTATATTTTTACGGGCAGCGGCGTAAAGGCGTTTTCGTGCGCGCCGTCGTTCACGACGGCAAGCGACCATTTGCCGCTGACGGCAGAAATCACGCTGCGTGTTTAATATCGCCGTTTTTGTGCGGATAAGCGCTTGACAGAGCACCTGCTTTGTGTATAATTATATTTGTGAGAAGATAGCCGCTCAGTTCGCAGCGGCTCACAATATCATCCAAGTGGAGGTAACGCTATGTTCAATATTCCCGAAGTCAAGCTCGGTATAATCGCCGTAAGCCGCGACTGCTTCCCTATCGACCTTGCACAGCGCCGCCGTGCGGCAGTCGTGAAGGCGCTCAAGAATAAGGGCGTAAAGGTCACCGAAATCAAGACGATCATCGAGGGCGGCATCGATCAGAACGTACAGGAAGCGTACGCTGAGATCGTAAAGAGCAAGATAAACGCACTGGTCGTATTCCTCGGCAATTTCGGCCCTGAGGGACCCGAAACCGCGATAGCGAAGATGTTCGGCGGCCCGGTCATGTACGCAGCGGCAGCCGAGGAGAACATCGGCGTGCTTTCCAGCGACCGCGGCGACGCATACTGCGGCATGCTCAACGCGTCTTACAATTTAAAGCTCTCCGGCATAAACGCGTTTATCCCCGAATATCCCGTGGGAACCGCGGCCGAGGTGGCGGATATGGTTATCGACTGGATACCCACCGCGCGCACGCTGCTGGGGCTCAAGGATCTTAAGATAATCACCTTCGGTCCCCGTCCGTTCGATTTCCTCGCCTGCAACGCGCCTATCGCGCCGCTGTTCAAGCTCGGCGTGAACATTCAGGAAAACAGCGAGCTCGATCTTCTGGCCGCATACAAGGAGCACGCGGACGATCCGCGCATTCCCGCTAAGATAAAGGAAATGGAAGACGAGCTCGGCGAAGGCAACAAGATGCCCGGCATACTTCCCCGTCTTGCGCAGTATGAATTGACGCTGCTCGACTGGATAGAGAAAAACCGCGGCGCCGCGAAGTACGTGGTGATGGCAAACAAATGCTGGCCGGCGTTTCAGACCCAGTTCGGCTTCGTGCCGTGCTACGTGAACAGCCGCCTGACCGCGATGGGCATACCCGTAGCGTGCGAGGTAGACATTTACGGCGCGCTGTCCGAGTACATCGGCACTTGCATTACCGGCGAAAGCGTGACGCTGCTGGACATAAACAACTCCGTGCCCGCGGACATGTACAAGCAGAGCATAAACGGCAAGTATCCCTACCGCGCGAACGAGGTGTTCATGGGCTTCCACTGCGGCAATACGGCATCCTGCCGTCTTGTGAACCCGCATATGTCCTATCAGCTCATTATGAACCGCGGCCTTGAAGGCGGCGGAGAGCCCGACATCACGCGCGGCACGATCGAGGGCGACATCATGCCCGGCGAAATCACGTTCTTCCGTCTGCAGGGCAACAAGGACAGCCAGCTGCAGGCCTATGTCGCGCAGGGCGAAGTACTCCCCGTGGCGACGCAGTCCTTCGGCGGCATCGGCGTGTTCGCGATACCCGAAATGAACCGCTTCTACCGTTACGTGCTTATCGAGGACGGTTATCCGCATCACGGCGCGGTCGCCTTCGGTCATGTCGGCAAGCAGATATACGACGTGCTCAGACTGCTCGGCATAGAGAAGATAAGCTACAACCAGCCCGCTTCTCTGCCCTACGCGAAGGAGAACCCGTTCGTAAAATAAGCTTTACGCAAACTGGCAGGGCTGCCGTTATTTCGGCAGCCCCGATTTATCGGATACGCAAGGAAACAATATGAATTCATCGCGCCGTATTTTTGAATTTGCGCATATGCTGCGTCTGTCGGTGCTTATCGCGCTGCAGGTGGTGATGTCGCGCTTTCTGTCCTTCTCAACATTCAGCGTCAAGCTCGGCTTCGGCTTCGTGCCGGTCATGCTCGCGGGCGCATTGTACGGCGTGCCCGGCGGGCTCGTCTGCGCGGCTCTCAGCGACATTATCGGCGCGCTTCTGTTTCCGATAGGTAAATACTTTATCGGCTATACGATAACCGCGGCGCTTACCGGCGTACTGTACGGGTATTTTTTCAGCACTCCCAAGAATGCGCTCTATCCGGTCAGGATACTGCTCGCCTACGCGATAAACGCAGTCGTCGTCACTATGGGCTTAAACACTCTGTGCATCGCATATCAGTACGGCGACAAGTCGATAAGCATCTGGGCGAGGTTTCTTGTGTATCTTCCAAAACGCGCGATCGAAGCCGCGGTGATGCTGCCGGTGCAGTTTACGCTTACATATCTGCTTATGTACCGCATGCGGCTTGACGAAAAGCTGCTGAAAATATAAAGAATCAACCCGGATATCCGGATTGATTGAAGACCCGTAATGCCGCTCGCTCTTCTTTTCACCCGCCGCTCGGCAGGTGCGGGTCACCCGCAGCCGCTTGCTGTCTTCCCCTGAACCGAGGGGGCCTGACATCCACGGAAACTGACAAGGCGTCCTTAATTCAAAATGTGGGCGAAACACAAGAACGTTACGCACACCACAGGATGAAAGTATTATAGCACACAGCGGCGAATACGTCAATAGGTAATTCTTAACAAATTTCACCGATCCATCTCATACATTTCGGGGGAAAATATGTCAAGACTCTGGCTGAAGGTCATGAAAAACCACCGCATAAGCGAGCAGCTTACGAGCGACTGCGCTTGGGGCGAAGAAAAGGAGATACTCGTAGAAATGTGCAAGCAGGCGGACCTGCCCTGCCCTATCTGGCTTGAAAAGCACGAACGCGAATACGCGCGCTTCCGGCGCACTTCATTCACGCCCGAGCATTTCATCGAGGAGATCCGCTTCGACAAGCTCGATATAGAGTTTTTGGACGATACGGACGTAAAGCGTAAAAGCAAGGACCCGCGCAACGAATTTTAGGGAAGCACTGATTAAATGAGGTGGTCAGCCGGCGAGTGAATTTTTCGTCAGATACGATTGCAAATTCTTAAGGTTTACTGGAGGTAAATCAAAGAATTTGCAAGAAGCAGATGGCGGAAAAGGCACCGCCGGATGTGCCGCCGAATTAATCAGGGATTCCTTAGATATCGACCTCTCCGCACAGCTTTTGGGCGACCGCTTCGCCGAAATTTGTTTTCAGATGGGCGTATGCGCGCGTCATATGCGGCACGCGTCCGGGCAGGCGGTGCGAGTCTGTAGCGATACGGCCGATCAGGCCTTTTTTCACCCAATAATTCACCTTATGCGCCGTAAGCTTTCGGCGCGAGCCGAGCAGCGCGTCAGCGTTGCACTGAAGTATGACGTCATATTTCTTTTTAAGGCGTCCCGGATAAAAATACGACATGCAGCTGTAGCGTTCCGGATGGGCGATGATCGGATAATAGCCTTCCTCGATCAGCCGCTTTATCGCGTGCTCCAGCGTGCGTTTATCGACATTTGGCATAAACTCGACCAGCACATACGCGCTTTCGCCGAGCGTGGGCAGCTCGTGAGAGCGCATATACTGGCTCATCGCGTCTGAGTACAGACACTCCGCGCCGCTTTTAAGCTCCAAATCGTAGCCTTGCTCCGCGATATACACGCGCGCCTCCTGCAAGCGTGCATTATATAAATCAAAATCGAACTGTTTTAAGCCGGGCGTAAGGTGGGATGTGACGTAGGCGCAGGTGATGCCGTCCTTGACGTACAGGTCGATAAGCTTGTGCATCTCCTCTGCGTCACGCGCTCCGTCGTCTATCCCGTAGATTATATGGCAGTGTATGTCCGTAAACTTATTCATTCCGCTCTCTCCGGTCTATTTCCCAGCTGCCTTTCTGTTTTCGTATTTGTCCACCCAGTCGAATGAGAGCCAGGTTTTCAGCGCGCAAATCTTGAATTCCACCTGCACCAGCATATGGCGCTTGTCTATACGCCTGATTATGGCCTCGTTGCCCTTCAGCGGCCCTTCGAGCACTATCAGCCTGTCTCCCTCGCTCGCTGCGAGCGAAACGCCTATGACGCCGTCATGCGTCCACAGATAGCGTGCGAACTCAAGATCGCTTCCGTACAGGGAATGCTGTTCGCCGTCGTAAGTGAGCAGCCGCACCGCGCAGCGTGAAGCTGCCGCCTTCAGAGCGTCAAAATCGAGCGCGTATATAAATATATAGCCCGGCATTATGCGCATGTCGAACTCGTGCCAGGCGCCTGCCTTTTTCTCGCGCTTGGTCTTGAGCGGCACTATCGCGCGTATGCCGTCGTAATCGTTGAGCCTGTCCGCGTGCAGAGCTTCCGAGCCGCTGAAGCAGAAGCCGACGCAGGCGCATTCAAACACTTCCGTAAGCATTCAGCCTGCAGTAAAAAGTGCGCGTCCGCAGTGACTGACGGCGCGCGCTTTTATATCTCCCGCTTTATTTTCTGCTCTTGTAGCTGTAATACTCATCGCCGTATTTGGTGTAATAGTACCTGTAATAGTACTTTTTGGAGCTGATGCCCTCGAAGGTGACCTGATTGATTATTCCACCCAATATACGGCAGCCGGATTTTTCTATCTGCTCCTTTGCGTCGGCAAGCTCGCGTCTGCGCGTTTGATTGTACGTGATCACGAAAATCGTACCGTCGCAGTAGTGCGCCATTTCCGCCGCGTCCACGACCAGACCTATAGGCGGCGCGTCGACGATGACATAATCGAATTCCTTCGAGAGCGTCTTCATGAGGTCGGCGAAAACCGGTCCGCTGATAAGCGGCACGGGATTTGCGACGTAGCGGCCGTTCGGTATCACGTACACGCCGTCTATATCCGTCTCGTAGAGTGCGTCCTCAAGCTTGCAGTAACCGGCCAGATAGTGCGCCAGCCCCTGCTTCTCGCCGCCCAGCTTTACGCCGTAGTTCTTGGTGAAATTCGAACGTCTGAGGTCGGCGTCGATCAGGGCGACCTTAAGTCCTCTGTGCGCAAGGTTTTCCGTGATCTCCATGGAGAGATAGCTCTTGCCCTCGCCCTTGGTGCAGGAGGTAAGCAGTATCGTCTTGTTTTGCTGGCCGGTAAACAGGAGGTTTCCGCAAACGGTGTTAAGCGCCTCCGTCATCGCATAATCGTTCACATTATGCTTGCTGATTGTCGCCTTATTCATCGCTGTGCCTCCTTGACTTTGATTTGGGGGCGTCATCGTCGTCATCGTCGCGCTCCTTGCTCACCTTTGCGCGCAGTGGGCCGTCTGCCTTTTTGGGAACCAGACCCAGCGTGGTGAGACCCGCGTATTTAAGCAGATCGTCCGTCGTGCGGATGCGGTCGTCGGCAAGGAATTTGATGATTATTATCGCGCAGGAAATCGCAAGCCCGATCACGAAGCCTATGACCGTGTTGCGGGTTTTGCTGGGAGAAGATGGATTTTCGGGCAGACGCGCTTTTTCGAATATGTTCGGCTCCACTGTCTGCATAACGGAAGCGATGAACTCCCTTGCCACGCGCGCGTACGCGTTTGCAAGCTCCATAGCATCGCTGGCGGATTTACTGGTTACGTTTATATAAAGAATTCGCGTGTCGCTCGGGTTGCTGATTTTCACCATGCTCATAAGCGTCTTAGGCGAATACGTCAAATTCAGCTTTTGTATCTCGTCGTCCTTGAGTACGTCCTCGTGCAGCTTGTAGTTTTTGAATACCTCGGTATAGTCGTTGGCAAGGTAGTTGCCTATCTGCAAATCCGAAAGGTTTATGACGCTGTCGCCGCTGTTTAACACATACAGCTTTGAAGTGGCGGTATATTCGGGGTCAATCAGGTAGTTGGTTATAAGAAATGCAAGCACAGCGCCCAGCAGCGACGCCGCGATGATGTATTTGATTTTTTCAAGCAGCCGATACAGCAGCTCGACCAGATCGATCTCCGTCGCGCTTTGCGTGGCTTCTATCACACTCAAATCAGTCTGCCTCGTAGGCTGGGTCAGTTCTGCCTGCGTCATGGTTTCCTCCTTAAAATAACTGGGATTGCGGCACTAAGTCTACAATCCCAGTTATAGAACCTATAAGCTTATATTACTTGTCGAGTACCAGGAACACGTTCTCGTACGCGGCTTCGATCTTCTCGATCAGCTCGCCCGGGAACACAGCCACTACAGTGCCGTCTTCCTGACCGGCGGCTTCGACGACTCTCCACGCAACGGGAGACTCTTCGGTCTCAAAGAGACCTACGACGCCGACGATGGTCTGCTCGGGGGTATACTCGGTAACAAAACGGTAGGTTACGAGCAGGTCGCCGTAAGCGGGTCTGTAGTTCATGGCAACGATGACGCCCGCCTCTTTGAGGTCGAGGTCAGCCAGGGTCACGCCTTCGGGAAGCAGAGCTTCGATGGCAGCCTTGGTCTCGTCGTCGAAATAATCGGCTACGGTGCCGCCGTCGTTCAGGATTTCGCAGATGTCAGCCAGCACGCCTTCGGAAAGGGTCTTGTCAGCGTCGGCGTCAGCGGGCCCGATATAGAAGTCGTCGTCGATGACTACGCCGTCCTCGAGGCTTTCTACAGCCACGACTTCGATTTCGTCGTCAAGAATCTTGCTGGCGGTCAGTTCTTCAGAAATCGCAGCGAGAGAAAAGACGAGCACGAACGCAAGTACCAAAGAAAGAAGCTTTTTCATTATGTTCACCCTCACTTCAATATTATTGGACTATAGCATATTATATATGCCGCATGCTGTTTTTGCAATACACGAAAGCGTTAATATATGTTAAACACACGTTAATGATATTCTCAATCTTGCTTCAATTATTAATTCTGTACATATTTGCAAGCACCCACGCGCTTATATACTCGCTGTCGGCGCTGAACTGCCTGAAGCCGTCCCTGCCGATTGAGTATTCGCCCTCGAGCCGTTCGATAGGCAGCAGCTTGTATTTATACGCCCTGTTCAGCTCGTTAAACATGCGTCCGCGGGACATGTCGGTTATCATGACCTCCTCCAGCTTGTCGAGGAACGTGTTTATGAACGACTTGTTGGCTGAAGCGAGGCTCTTGAAGCGGCTTGCGGCGCTCTCCATGTATATGCGCTGCCTCGTCATGCGGGAGGAATTGGTCTGATCGCCGATACCCGTGCGGCCGCGCACGAATATCTCGCTCTGCGCGTCCGTAAGCGTTACCTTCGCGCCCTTTTGAAGCGCGGGGTCCAGTGCGGTAATGTCTTCGTTCACCGTAACCGTCACTCCGCCCAGGGCGTTATTTATCTTGCTTATGCCGTCCATGCCCATGGAAATATACAGGTTTATCCATGCGCCCTCAAGCAGCGTGCACACCGCCTCGCTTGCGTAACTGCAGCTCTTTTTCCCGCCGTCTCCCATCGCGTAGGCAAGGCAGATCTGATCCGTTTTCGTGCCGGTGCGCCTGCCGAATATGTCGGTCGTGGGTATTTGAGTCATCGTGTCTCTGTCGATCTGCAGAAAACGTATCGTCTTGTCCGTATGGTCGAGCACGCACAGCACGATAAAGTCGGACTGCCCGCCGCCCCGCGCCTTGCCTAAGCCTGAGCTTACCGCGCCGTCTACGCCCAGCAGCAGTATGACGGTTAGATTCGTCTTTTGCACATAGTCGCTGCCGTTTACGTAAATATGCCTGAGCTTGCCTATTTCCTCTTCTGCCGAAGCCGCCGCGCCGGCAAGCAGGCACAGCGTAAGCAGCAAGCAAATAATCCTTCGCATAAAGACCTCCGTTACGGTCGATTCCGCTTACAGCTTATCATGCACGACTCCGGGTGTCAAGCAGTGCAAGGCAATTTTTCCGTGAACGAATAAAACGCAGCTACCCCCGAAAATCAAACCGGAGGGGTTTCCCCCTCCAATCTGTCCCGTACAGGCTTCGGTTTATGCAGTTTACTGCGTTTTAAAGAGCCTTATCAATAGTTGACGACCTTGCTGAAATCCTCCGCCTTAAGGGAAGCTCCGCCTATGAGCCCGCCGTCTATTTCCGGCTGAGCCATCAGGCCCTTAACGTTAGAGGGCTTCATGCTGCCGCCGTACTGTATGCGCACCTTCGAGGCGGTCTTCTTGCCGTATTTTCCGGCGATCGCCGCGCGGATGACGCCTATGGTCTCGTTGGCCTGCTCGTCTGTGGCGGTAAGGCCGGTGCCGATCGCCCAAACGGGCTCGTAGGCGATAACGGTGCCCTCGACCTCTTCGTTGGTAAGGCCGGTCAGCGCCATCAGCGTCTGATAAGCTACGAGCGTATCGGTATAGCCCGCCTCGCGCTCCTCTTTGTTTTCACCCACGCAAACGATGGGCTTGAGGCCCGCCTTGATGGCGGCCACGGTACGCAGGTTCACGCTCTTGTCGGTCTCGCCGAAATACTGACGGCGCTCGCTGTGGCCGATTATTACGTATTCGACGCCGCACGCCTTCAGCATATCCGCGGAAAGCTCGCCGGTGTAGGCGCCTTTTTCGGCGAAATGCACGTTCTGAGCGCCTAATTTGATGTTCACGCCGCGCTTGAGAAGAGGCTTGACTGCGGAGAAGCATACCGCAGGCACGCACACCACCACGTCGCACTTCGCGCCCTTTACGAGGGGTATGAGCTCGGTTACGAGCTGCTTTGCTTCCTCGGGAGTTTTGTTCATCTTCCAGTTGCCGGCTATGATGGGCTTACGCATAATTGATTCCTCCGGAAATTATTTGTCGTTCAGGCAGTTTACGCCGGGCAGGCCCTTGCCCTCGAGGAACTCGAGAGACGCGCCGCCGCCGGTAGAGATATGGCTCATCTTGCTTCCCAGACCCATCTGGTTGACCGCCGCGGCGCTGTCTCCGCCGCCGATAATGGTTATCGCGTTGCTTTCCGCCATCGCGGTCGCAACGGCGAGCGTGCCCTTTGCGAAGTCGGGATTCTCAAATACGCCCATGGGGCCGTTCCATACGATGGTCTTGGCTTCCTTGACCGCTGCGGTGAACAGCTTGACGGTCTCAGGCCCGATATCCAGACCCTGCCAGCCGTCCGGTACTTCGCCGGCCTTGCAGGTTTTGATCTCGCTGTAGCCTTCAAACGCGTCCGCGATCAGCGTGTCGACAGGCAAAAGCAGCTTGACTCCGCGCTGCTTCGCCTTGTCGATGAAGCGCAGCGCGTCCTCGAGGCGCTCGTCGTCTACCAGGCTGTCGCCGATCTTGCCGCCCTGAGCCTTCATGAACGTGTACGCCATGCCGCCGCCGATTATGAGGGTGTCGACCTTCTCGAGCAGGTTGTCGATAACGCCGATCTTATCCTTGACCTTCGCGCCGCCCAGTATCGCCAGAAACGGACGCTCGGGATTCTCGACCGCGTTTCCGAGGAAGTCGAGCTCTTTTCCGATCAGGAAGCCGGCTACCGCAGGCAGATATGCGGCTACGCCCGCGGTGGAAGCATGCGCGCGGTGCACTGTGCCGAATGCGTCGGATACGTAAATTTCAGCAAGGTCCGCCAGCTCTTTTGCGAACGCGGGATCGTTTTTCTCCTCTTCGGGATGGAAGCGCAGGTTCTCAAGCAAAATCGCCTTGCCGCATTCGAGCTCGGAGACCATTTTACGGACTTCGTCTCCCACGCAGTCGGGAGCGAGCTTTACTTCGAAGCCCAGCTTATCGCTCAGGCTCTTGGCTACCGGAGCCAGAGAGAGCTTGGGAACTACCGCGCCCTTGGGCTTGCCCAGATGCGAGCAGAGTATTACGGCCGCGCCTTCGTCAAGCAGGTACTTGATGGTGGGCAGAGCGGCGTTTATTCTGGTTTCGTCGGTAATGTTTTTGTCTGCGTCCAGCGGTACATTGAAGTCGCAGCGTACAAGCACTTTCTTTCCCTTGACGTCAATGTCCTTAACGGTCTTTTTGTTCATGAACTATTTCTCCTTCCGATATTTATCTGTTTATATCATACCACAAAGTGGGTTTGCGTAAAAGAAAAATAAGGTTAATTGCTTGCTTTGTCCGCCCGTATTATCTCCAGTATGCGGTTTGCCGCGCCCTCGTCGGTTATCAGGCAGTTGTTTCTGTGATGACGCGAGACCGCGATTATCGCCTCCGCCTTGCGCGTACCCGCCGCGACAGCCATAACGGTCGGTATGCGGTCGAAGCTGTCCTCGGTGAGCCCGAGCCCCGACGACGAAGCCAAGAGGTTCCCGTTTATGTCGAAGCAGTGCCCGAGCGCCTCTGCGGCGGCTCCGCGGGAAATAAGCTCGCGTATTGTGTCGTCGCTCATCAGGCGGTTTCTCGCCATCTCGTCCGCGCGGGCGATGCCGTAAACGAGTATGTCGGCCTTTTTGATCTCCTCCAGCGGCTCGCGTATCTCGTCGAGCTTGATAAGCTCCCTGAGCGCGCTGTGCGGCAGGTTGTCCGGCAGATACAGCGGCTTGTGGCGGCCGCCCAGCTTCTGGGCTATGTGCTCGGCAAGCGTGGAGGCCTGCGTTTCGGCGTTGTTTCCGAGCCCGCCGCGCGCAGGCAGGACAGTTACGTCTATGTCGCTTCCGCGCGGTATGTGCAGCGCGACCGCGTGCATGGTGCTGCCGCCGTTTACCGCAAGTATCATGCCGTTTGAAAGCAGCTTCCTTAAGCGCGCTCCCGCCGCGCGCCCTACCTCGTCGAGTACGTTCGGATCGGCATCGGCGTCTCCGGGCACGATCTTTACCCATTCTATGTGCAGAAGCTTTTGCAGCTGCATCTCCAGCGACGCAAGTCCCGTCCGTGAATGCACCAGCTCCCGTACGGAATCGAGTATCTCGTATGCTCTGTCGGTCAGGCGCATCCCGCCCGGCGTCACCTCTATAAGCCCGTCCTCGCGCAGCGTTTCGGTAAGCGCGCGCGCTTCTCTTTCGGGTATGCTCATGCGCTGCGAAAGCGCGCGTCTGCCGACGGGCTGAAGTATGCTGACCCGCTCCAGCGTAAGCGCGCGCGAAACCAGCGCCTTCATGAGATCGGGCGCGAGCTTCGTTATGAGACCCAGCGTGTTTTCATCCATATTCGGTCTCCCATCCTTAACAGGGACGATTTTTCCCCGCGTGACGGATTTCATCCTGTGGTCAGTATAGCAAAGCCTGTGCAGTTTGTCAGCACAAAACTGTAAAATCCGGGTTTATTTGCAAAAACGCCGTTCAGTCAGGAGGCATATAAATAAGAAACGTGCAGTCATTTAAGGGGCAGACCTGATATCTGCCCCTTTAGAGTTTCAAAAATCTTCGGTCAAGGCGAGCGCCGCTATACGCCCTCGACAAGGGCGATCTCGCGCTCGCTGGTAAACGCTTTCCAGCCGTAAAAGCAGACCAGTCCCATTATGCCCATAAACAGCGCGCGCATAAGACAGGTGAACTGTACCGTATATACCTCGATGCCCATAAACAGAAACGGCGTATCCGCGTTCAGCGATACTACCCAGGTGCCGCAAACCATGCCCAGCAGCGCGCAGACGTTCGCGCCCACGACGTTGAAGGAGATATACGCGGTGGATTCGTCGCCCGGCAGATTCATGTAAAGTATATTTGCGTAAGACAGGTTGAGCCCGACGTTCAGCAGGTTCTGCCACATGCTGATGGGCACGTACATATACGAGAGGCGTTTGCTGGTAAGAAACCAGAGTATCTCCGTGGGCACCCACAGCAGGTTACAGATGCCGAAGGTCTTTACCCACGAGTGCTTTCTGAGCACCCTGCGCCACATGCCGCTGGTGAGCGCGAGAATTACCGTATACATTACCGACATGCAGTTGATGAGCGTATAGGAAAACTGCATATGGTTAAGCAGGTGATACGAAAACGTGCCGTTGTTCAGATTGCAGATAAAGTTCCAGCTGAACATGAGCAGCATGCACAGCATGAACTTGCGGTTTTTGACCGGCACGGTGAATATATCCATAAAGCGCAGATGCGAGGTCTCCTCGTACGGGTATTCCTTTGCGCGCGACTGGGCGAATACGTCCGCGAGCACCAGCGCGAAGGCGAAATACCTGAGCGTGAGTATTATGGTGTTCTGATGCCCAGAGGCGCGCACCGCGTCGGTGATAATGCCGCTTGCCAGCAGTATGACGCTCGACATTACCGACGAAAACATCTGGTTTAAGTATATGTAGCGCGTACGCTTTTCGTTTTCGGCGGGATAAAAATTATAAAACCATACCGTTATGCCCGGACTGAACAGCGCGTATTCGGCGTAGGCTATGAATAGTATCGCTATTAGGCTTACAAGCCGCCCGTGCGCCGTCTTCACGAACAGCGGCATCAGCGTGGTCGCAAGTATGAACAGCGAATAAAACAGTATTTTGCTTGCGAGTATCACGCGCTTGCGCTTTTTGAACCTGCGCAGCACAAAGGGCGAAAACACCGCGAAGCAGCTGCCGATATACGGTATAAAGCTCACTATGCCCACGCCGGTTATGGAAATGCCGTACATGGACAGAAAGCCCGTATAGAAAATACCCGTTATAAAGACGTTGTAAAACGCGGTTATAAGGCTGCTTATCAGGGATATAAGTCTGCCCTTTGAATACTCGTTTCGCGGGCTGTAGATATCCTCAAGCGCCGGAACGATTTCTACAAGCAATCTGCGCATACTTTCACGCCTCCGCCTTTACAGGCATTGTCCCCGTGTTATGTGCCGCCCGTCAGCCAAGCTTTTTGGTACCCTTCGCGCCTTTCGCGCCGCTTAATATGGCAGACGTATACGAAAATACGCTTTCGTCCTTCTCGGCCTTGGCTTTGAACGCGTATTCCACCAGCCTGTCTATCAGGTCGGAAAAGCTGAGCCCTTTCCCTTCCCACAGATAATAGGACAGAGAGCCGGGTATCGTGTTTATTTCGCCTATGTAGAGCCTGCCGTCCGCTTTGTCGTGCAGGAAATCAACCCTCGCGACGCCCCTGCAGTCCAGAGCATTAAACGCCTTTATCGCCAAATCCTCGACCTGCTTTGTAAGCTCGGCACTTATCGGCGCGGGCATCCTTCTGCTCAGAGACGCCATGCCGCCCTTCGCCGGCGCGCTCTTCGCGCCGCACTTGCCGCCGCTGCCGCGCAGGTACTTTTCGTCAAAGGACAGAAACTCGCTCCACTTTACGGGCATTTCGGTAACGCTCGCCTCGCACTCGCCGTCAAAGCCGAGCACCGCGCAGTTTATCTCCTCCATATCCTCTATGCCTTTTTCTATGAGGATGCGCCTGTCGTAAGACGCGGCGACGTCCAGCGCTCCGGCAAGCTCGTCTTCATTCGCGGCCTTGCTTATGCCTATGGAGGAGCCGAGGTTTGCGGGCTTTACGAACACCGGGAACGGCAGAGTGCTTTTTACTTTTTCGATTACCGCCTGCCTGTCGGTTTTCCAGTCCCTGCGCTGAACGTATACGTCGTCCACCACGGGCAGGCCGCACGCGCGGAACACCTGCTTCATGGCGATTTTGTCCATGCCCAGCGCGCTGCCGAGCACGCCGGAGGAAGTATACGGCACGCCCCACATCTCCAGCATGCCCTGTATCGTTCCGTCCTCGCCGTGCATGCCGTGCAGCACGGTAAGCGCGCAGTCCGCTTCCGCGGCGCGCTTCAGGTGTCCTATGGGCAGCAGCTTGTCCTCCGGATGCTGCATAAGCACGAGCCGTCCGTTTTCGCCCATCGGGATCACGCGCGTGGCCGCTTTCGGGTCGAACTCGCGGTACAGCGTAATATCCGAAAGCCGCCAGCCGGTATACCAGTCGCCGTTTTTCGCTATGTAGATGTACACTATTTCGTACTCGTCCGGATTTATATGCTTCGCCGCCTGCAGGGCCGAGATGACGGATACGTCGTGCTCGCAGGAGCGGCTGCCGTAAATGAGCGCAAGCCTGAGTTTCATTGTATGATGACTTCCTTTCGGTGATTATTCCGCGTAGTTGTCGGGCAGGTCGTTTTCAAACAGCACCGCGTCCCCGCCCGATACGAATCTGCGTATGTTTTTTGAAGCCTCGTCGAGCGTATTCACGGTAAGCACGCTGTCTTTGTCGAAGCCCTCCTTCAAAAGCCCCTGAAGTATCGGTCTGGTGTGCTTCGGGCCTACGAGTATCACGGCGTCCGCGCTTTTTGCGATCTGTCTGCCGAATTCGTAATTGAATTTGTTTTCGTCCGCGCCCATTTCCACGAAGCCGGGCGTGATTATAAGATGTCTGCCCGGGAAGGAGTGCAGCACGTTCAGCGCTTCCTTCGCTCCCGCCGGATTTGAGTTGAACGCGTCGTCTATAACGTTAAGTTCGCCCGGCAGCAGCTGCAGACGGTGCTCCACGGGCCTGATCAGCTTGACGCCGCGGGCGATCTCGCTCATCGTGAGCCCGAGTTTCTCCGCCGCAAGGCAGCACAGCACAACGTTCGATATATTGTGGCGCCCGAGCAGCGTTGTCTCGCAATTGACGCTTTCGCCCGCGCGGTTTACGAGGGTGAAGCGCGAACCGAACGCGCCGACCTCTATGTTCTCGGCGCGCATGTCGTAATCGCCCGCGCCCACGCCGCTTTTCAGCTTTTCGCATCCGGCGCGCTCGTACAGCTTGTCCGTCCACGCGCCGTCGGAGGCGAATATGCCCGTGCCGTTTTTCGGCAGCGCTTCTATAAGCTCGAATTTCGTCTTTGCGACCGTTTCGACGTTTCCGAAGGTTTCAAGATGCTGCGGGCCTATGCTCGTTATAAGTCCGACGCTGGGACGCACGAGCTGAGTAAGCTCCTTTATGTCCCCTGTATGGCGCGCGCCCATCTCCGCGATGAACACCTCGTGACTGTCCTCGAGCTTGGTGTTTATAAGCTTGCTCAGCCCCATCGGCGTATTTACCGAGGATTCGCTCGTAAGCACTTTGTATTTTACCGAAAGTATCGTAGCCAGCGCGAACTTCGTGCCTGTTTTACCGTAAGAACCGGTTATGCCGATTTTAATAAGCTTTTTATTGGCTGAAAGCTTTGCCGCCGCCGATTCGAAAAAGCCTCTGTTTATCCTGTCCTCTATCGGCTTTGCGGCGCGCGCGCTCAGGATTATAAGCCACGGGCACAGCGCCATAAGAGCATAGGGCGAAAGCAGCGTAAGTCTCCATTTCGTGGTGGAATCCGAAGGGTAGTAGCCGAATATCAGTATGAACAGGAAAAGCAGCGCCGCAAGCACGCCCGCATGCACCGCGCACAGCCGCTTCATGCGCTTCGTGAACACGATAGGCTTTTTCTTGGGGGCACGGTGGTCACGGTATATGTTCACGAACGACCATATGACGAATATGCCCGTGTTCAGAAGCTGCGATGCCAGATACGCGTCCGAACGGTTGCCCGTGAACATAGACGACGCCACGAGCAGCACCCACGGCGCGACCGCGCAGACTATGCCGCAGATCAGCGTCCAGCCCTTCCATTCGCTGCTTTGCCGCTTCAGATGCCTTAAATATCCGTCCGTCTGATAGCTTTCAAGCTGTAGCATATGCAGGTAATGCACGGACGCCGAGAATATCATAAGCAGCGCCAGCGCCGCCTGCATGAGTATCAGCCACCACATACCCCGTACTCCCCCGTCGTTTATGAGTTAAGAAAATTCTTCGCTATGGTTATAAAGCGCGCGTACTGCTCAAGATAGGCGAAATGCCCGCTGTTTTCAAACACCACGAGCGCCGCGTCGCTTATCGATTTTTCCATCTCGCGCCCTATCCATAAGGGCGTCGCGGTATCGTTCGCGCCCCAGACGAGCAGCGTAGGCGCGCTGATCTCAGGCAGACAGTACCTGAGGTCCTGCGCCAATACTCTTTTAAACGTCTCGCGCATCAGCGGAGACGCGTTTTTGTAATCCTCGCTGCCGAAATGCGAACGCAGCACGTTTTGTATCTTTTCGACGCCCTTTTCGCCCAGCAGACGTCTCGAAAGGCGGTTGTCGTACAAACGGGAAAGCGCGTGCGCCGCCCCGCCCTTCGACGCCGCGTCCGGGTCTGTGAGACCCGCGCAGCCCGTAAGTATCTGCCTGCGTACAAGGGAAGGTCTTTCCGCGTTTATCATGAGCGCGACACGCCCGCCGAAGGAATGCGCGACTATATCCGTTTTCGTGATTTTAAGCGTGTCCAGCAGCGTCAGCACGGCGTCTCTGTAGTCTGCTACCGTCCACGGCACGTCCGGCTCGCTGCTTTGTCCAAAGCCGGGAAAATCGAGGTTGACGATACGCTTGTCCGAGGCAAAATCCCTCACTGCGGGCGCGAAGCTCGCGCAGGAGCCTCCCCAGCCGTGCAGAAACAGCAGACTGTCCGCGCCTTCCCCGCTTAACTCGTAATGAAGGCTTACAGTGCCGATTTTTAACTCCAATTCTCAGTCCTCCGTATTTTCGCGTATAAGATACGGATCGTTCTCCGCGTTGCCATCGGGCAGAGACGGCAGCACGTAGATCACCGCGTCCTCACCCGTGTCGGCGTAGTAGCCGGGCCTGGTCAGCGTTTTTATAAAGCCTGCCGCCTCGTACAGCGCGCGCGCCGCAGTATTGCCCTTGCGGCATTCGAGCTCCATATACGTGCACCCTGCGTCTGCGGAGGCCCGGATAAACGCGTCAAGCAGCGCTTTTCCGTATCCCCTGCGCCGGTAAGCCGGATGCACGGCGAGCGTCATAAGATGCGCCTCGCATATGCCCGTATGCACGCAGCCCCAGCCCGCGAGCGTTCCCGCTTCGTATACTCCCATGCAGCGCAGACGGCTCTGCGTCACGCTTTCGCGTACGTCGCTTTCGTCCCACGGCGTGGGAAACGAAAGCCGTTCTATCTGCAGCATGCGCTCGATATCCTTATCGTCCGTTATATATCTTATCATATCCGGGCGCGGGTCATGCGTTCGTTCCTCTCGCGCTCCGCCTGCGAAAGCCTGAGATATACGGGCGTCAGCTGTGAAGCGTCCATGCGTATGCTTTCGTCCCTTTCCGCGATCAGGCAGGCCGAGGACGCGCGCAATACCCGTATGTGCGCGGGCGCGATAAGCGCTCTTTCGCCCATGCAGTCGCGTATAAGCGCTTCGTGCACGTTAAGCCCGTCGCCGCTGAAGAAAACCGTCTCGTCCTTCGGCAGCGTTCCCAGCCACTCGGCAAGCGAAAGCGCCTCGTCCTCGCGCACTCTTCTGAGCGCGCCGCCGCGTCTTTCGAACAGAGCTGTGTATACCTGTCCGCGTCTGGCGTCCAGTATGGGACATATCAGCCCCTCATACGAAGCGCCCTCGGCGATCGCTTCCAGCGCGTCTACCCGCGCGCACTGCTGTCCGCTTGAGGCGCACAGCCCCTTTACGGCGCAGACACCGATGCGCACGCCCGTAAACGAGCCCGGCCCCGCCACCGCCGCGAACAGGTCTATATCCGCAGGCGTAAGCCCTTCGCGCTCAAGCAGCGCTTCCACTGCCGGCATCAGCGTCTGCGAATGCGTCAGTCCCGAATTGAGCAGCACTTCGGCTGTAAGCCTGCCGTCTATGGCGAGCGCCGCCGAGCAGGCGAGGGACGAAGTATCCAGCGCAAGTATTTTCAAAGCTCAGTCTCCTCCGGCGAGGCGTATTTCTCCAGTGCCGAAACAATCCCGCTTTCCCTGCCGTCCATACCGAAAAAGCTGAATTCAATATATCTCGTATCAGCGTCCGCGCCGCGCAGTATGTCCGCTTCGACTCTTACCTCCGGACACACGTCCGCCTGCTGCGGCCATTCTATCAGCGCCACGCCGTCGGTGCCTATCCTGTCCTCGAGACCCGTATAATACAGCTCGTCAGCATCGGACAGCCTGTACAGGTCGAAGTGGTATACGTTCACTCCGTCGCCCGCGTATGGCTGCATTATGGTAAACGTAGGGCTCGCCATATCGCATTTGATTCCCAGCGCGCGCGCGCAGCCGCGTGCAAGCACGCTTTTGCCGGCGCCCAGGTCTCCGTACAAAAGCACGCTGTCGCCTGCGCGCAGGAAGCTTCCCAGCACGCGGCCGATCTCAAGCGTGTCCTCCGCGCTGCGGCTTATGTACATTTTACGCAAGCCGTATCACGCCCTCCGGACGGATGAACAGCGGCTTTACGCTGCCCTGTCCGAACACCGCTTCCATCTGCTGCGTATAGGCGGAAAGCTCGTCTGTGGGCACGAACACAAGTATAGTACCCGCGAAGCCGCCGCCGTGTATGCGCCATGCGCCTTTTCCCTTCAAAAGGCGCGCGCTCATCTCAAGCGCGAGCGGCATTTCCTCGTTGCTTCCGCCCGGCACGTACAGGTTCTGCAGAAGCTTCCAGCTGCTCTCGCCCGAGGCGATAATGCCTTCCAGAAAGGCGTTTATATCGTCGCGCTTCAGCGCCTGCGCAAGCTCGCCTACACGCCTGTTTTCGTCGGCAAAATGCAGCGCGCGCAGTATCGCGCGGTCGCTCACCCTGCCCTTGAGCAGAGGTACCGAGGAATATATCCTGTCCTCCACCTCGCGCAGCACGCTGCCGCCCAACGCATTCGCCACGGCCTTCATCTCCGCCGGAATAGACGCGTATTCGCCCGTAAGATTGCCGTGATCTCCGCCCGCGGCGACGACGCACGGCGTAAGCCCTTTGGCCGAGAAGTCGTATTTTATGCTTTCGACCTGCGCGTTCCCGCCCGCGAAGTCGATATATACCATGCCGCCAACGGCGCACGCCATCTGATCCATCAGCCCGCAGGGCTTCATGAAGAAGCGGTTTTCGGTTTTCTGGCTGATGCGCGCGTTTTCCTCTGCGGGTATCACGCCGCCCGAGAACAGCTCGTCGAATATCCTGACCAGCAGCACCTCGAAGGCAGCCGACGAGGACAGCCCGCTTCCGCGCAGCACATTCGACGTGACACACGCGTCGAAGCCGCCTATCCTGCCGCCGCGCGCACGCACACCGGCCGCAGAGCCGCGTATAAGCGCAGCAGTCGTTTCCTTCTCCGCCTCTGCCGGCTCAAGCGCGCTTATATCCACGCGGAAGGGCTCCTCGTACATGTCGGAATACAGGTTTACCGTATCCGTGCCGTTCGCCCTGACCGCGGCGAGCGTATCGAGAT
This sequence comes from Clostridia bacterium, assembly GCA_017543905.1. Taxonomy (GTDB): domain Bacteria; phylum Bacillota; class Clostridia; order Christensenellales; family Aristaeellaceae; genus RUG14130. Next base: position 37,628 of record JAFYFC010000005.1, on the reverse strand, counting down.
CAACGCTCGCTGCCAGTACCTTACCGTAATTGTGGTCCGTGTGATTGCCCGCGATCTCCGTCCTGCCCGGCGCGGAAACGAACACTATCTCCCCGCCGTCTCCGAAGAGCTGTGTGAACCTTTCCTTAAGCGCGTTCAGGCGCTTGAGCTGCTTCTCAGCCTTGTCGCGTCCGCCGTATATGCGGCTCAATAGTTCAAAATCAAACATAATTCTATTCCTCGAATCTGATGTATTCGAAACCTCTCAGTACGTCGCCCTCTATAACCGCGTCCAGCCCGCTGACGTTCGCGGTGGTCATGATAGTGCCTTTTCTGAAAAACAGCCCCAGAAACGGCAGCTCCTCCGCGGTCTTTATCTGTATGCGGCTCAGTACGGACCTGAATTCGTCTTCGTCCGCAGTATAATACACCGACGACACCAGCTCGTTCATTTGCGTGCTCGAATAACCCGAATAGTTCATACGCCCGTCCGAGCGCAGAAGAAACGTCAGATCCGGCAAAAGCGACATGTTTACCGCGCACAGCGCCATGTCGAAATCGCCGCTTTTCAGATTTTTTTCAAGCGTGGATTTGCTTACGACCTTGACCTTCGCCTGTATGCCGATCAGGGCGAGGCGGTCGGCTATCATATCCGCCGCATGCTGGCGCGTGCGCGCGGCGTCGTCCACGCAGGTGATTATGGTGAAGGTGAGCTCCTCCAGCACGCCGTCCACTACCTTGTCGAGCACGCCGTCTTTATTGTAATCTCCCCAGCCCGCTTCGTTCAGCAGCTGCAGCGCGCGCTCCATCGACTCGTAGTATATCGCGCTCTGCGGCTCGTACAGCCAGGTTCCCGTAATGACCGGCACCTCCGACTCCGTAACCATGTCCATATATATGTTCTGCGCGATCGTGTCGATGTCCAGAGCGTACATTATCGCCTGTCGTGTGCGGATATCGGCAAAGCGCGACGTGCGGATATTCGGGATGAGCATTTCGTAGGTTAGGGTAGCGTAGTCCATGCTCATTCTGTCGTTTAGCAGCCTTCCCAGCGCGGCGTTCTGACTGCGCGTCGGCACCGCGTCCACCTCTCCCGAGGACAGCGCCGCCAGAGCGTCGCTCGTCTCGGAGTATCTTACCGCGTACACGGTATCGACTGTCGCCGCTTTTTTCCACCAGTACGGGTTTACGTCTATCTGTATCCAGTCGGTGTCGGAGTACATATACCAGTACGGGCCCGTTCCGGTAGGAAGGGTCATGTCCAGAGAGTTCCTCTGCAGCACCGGAAACGTCATCGCGTACATCACAAGATAGCTCGGATACTTGCCCGTGACCGTGATCGTGTACAGGTCCGTAACCTCCATCTTGCTTATATACGAGCAGCGCGTGTAATACGGACAGCTCGAGCCCAATTGGATTATGCGGTTCCATGTCGCGTATACGTCCTGCGCGCTCAGATACGTACCGTCGTGAAAGCGCACGTTCTGCCTGAGATTGAACACGAACGTGCCCTTGTTCGCGTCGTCGCAGCTCCACGTAAGCGCCAGTTCGCCCGTAGGCCTGAGCGTTTTGTCGAACGCTATCACGCTTTCGAATACGAGCTCGTTAAGGCTGGTTATATCGCGCTGATTGCAGTACAGCGGGTTTATCGCCGCGCCGCTTTCGTATACCATTCCGATTGTAAAAATGCTCTCGTTTGCAGCTGCCGCGGGCATATGCGCCGCAAGCAGCAGCACCAGTAAGAGCGCTATAACTCTCTTCATTCGTTTTCAAGCCTGCTCACGCGCTTAAGCAGCGAATTGTACTGACTTTGAAGCTCCCCGAACATTTTATCCATGCTTTTGCTGTTGTCGATTATCACTGTGGCGCGCCTCTGCTTTTCCTCCAGCGGCATCTGGCTGTCTATACGCGAAAGCGCGCGCTCCTCGTCCATGTCGTCGCGCGCCATGAGGCGCTTAAGCTGTACCTCCGGATCGGTGCTTATAAGCCACGTTTCGTCGCACAGCGCGTCCATGCCGGTTTCAAACAGCAGCGGCACGTTAAGGAAAATCAGCTTCTCGCCGTTTTGCGCAGCGATATCCACCTCGTCCAGCATCTCCTTCTGAACGCTCGGATGAATGAGCGCGTCCAGCTTCTTTCTTGCGTTTTCGTCCGTAAAAACGATGTCCGCGAGCGCTTTGCGGTCGAGAGTGCCGTCCGGTTCGAATATGCCGTCCCCGAATTCGAGGCGCAGATCAGGCAGTGCGCGCCCGCCCGGAGCAGTCAGCGCGTGCGAAATCGCGTCTGCGTCCACACAGTGAGCGCCCAGCGACTCCAAAAATTCCGCCGCCTGAGACTTGCCCGAGGCGATGCCGCCCGTCAGCCCCACTATATATATGTTACGGTTTGCACTCATTCCAGTTTCCTCCCATTCCGACCTCGCACACCAGCGGCACGGACAGCCTGACGGCGTTTTCCATGCAGTCCCTGAGCAGCTCAGAGGCTTTTTGCGCCTCAGAAGCCGGCGCTTCGAGTATGAGCTCGTCGTGCACCTGCAGAAGCAGCCTTGTTTTAAGGCCACGGCGCTTTAGCTCTTTTGCGGTATTGACCATCGCGAGCTTGATTATATCCGCCGCCGTGCCCTGTATCGGGCTGTTCATCGCGGCGCGTTCTCCAAAGGAACGCATCTGATACGACGCCGCCGAGAGCTCCGGCAGATACCTTCTGCGTCCCATCAGCGTAGTCACGTAGCCGTTTTCCCTGCCGGTTCTTACGCATTCGTCCATAAACCTTTTTACGTCCGGATAGCGCTTAAGATATTCCTCTATATAGCCTGCCGCCTCGCGCACGCTGCTGCCCGTGTTTTTGGCGAGCCCGTATTCGCTTATGCCGTATACGATGCCGAAGTTTACCGCCTTGGCTGCGGAACGCATTTCGTGCGTCACCTCGTCAAGCGGCACGTGGAACACCTCGCTGGCGGTACGCGCGTGTATGTCCTGCCCGCTTATGAACGCGTCGCGCATGTTCGCGTCGCCCGACATATGCGCAAGCACGCGCAGCTCTATCTGGCTGTAGTCGGCGTCGATCAGGCAGCAGCCTTCCGCCGGTATGAACGCACGGCGTATCTCGCGTCCCAGCTCGGTGCGTACGGGTATGTTCTGCAGATTCGGCTCGCGGGAGCTGATGCGTCCCGTACCCGTGACAGCCTGCTCGAAGCGCGTATGTATGCGGCCGTCAGAGTCGGCAAGGGGCACGAGCCCCTCGACGTAGGTGCTGTTCAGCTTTTGATATTTTCTGTATTCGAGTATTTTTTCGCAGATCGGATAGTCTCCCGCAAGCGCCTCCAGCACCTCCGCCGAGGTGCTGCCTGCGTTTTTCCTGCCGCCCGGCACGGGCAGCTTCATTTCTTCGAATAAAAGCTGCTTGAGCTGCTTGGGGGAGTTTATGTTTATCTCTCTGCCCGCAAGATGGTATATTTCTGAACCGATGTCGTCCAAACGCCGCTTGTAGACCTTTCCGAGCTTTTCAAGATATTCGGTATCCACACGGAAGCCGGCGTCTTCCATTTCACGCAGGACATACGCAAGCGGCAGCTCCGTTTCGCGGTAAAGCCGCATTTCTCCATCGGCGTTCAGCCGCTTTTCGGCGTTTGTCCATGCGTCGAGCAAAGACGCTGCGGGGCACGCGCTGTCGTAGTCGGCGTCCAGCTCCGCGCAGGCGCCGCTCAGGTCTTTGCAGTCGGCCTGCGGGTTTATTACGTACAGCGCGAGCATCAGATCCTCGCTCCTGCCCTCAAAGGCGCTTATGTCAAACGGCAGCGCCTTTACGTTATAAAAAACCGCTGTTATACCTCTATCCTCCGCAAGCGGCCTGAGCGCTGCGTATATGTCCGCGCTCTCTATGCCGGCAGACAGCAGGTCTCCGCCCATCTCGGCAAAAAGCGCCTCTCCCGCATCCGTGCAGACGGAGAAGCTGTCGCCGATAACGACCGCTGCAAGCTTCGCCCCGCTCAGTATACGCGCGCACTCGGCGCGCATGCCGTCTTTATCCGTCCGGGTGACGTTTACTTCCCGCGCAGGCGCCGCGACGGATACAGGCGCTTCGCCGCTCAGATACGGCTCTATCCTCTGAAGTATCGATTTTAGGCGCAGACGCTTGAGCAGCGGCAGCGCGCCGTCGAAGGGCTGCACGCGGCACGCTTCAAAATCGAACTTAAGCGGCACGCTGCGGTTTATTTCCGCCAGAAAGCGACTGTCCAGCGCGCTCTGCCGTCCGTTTAATATCTTTTCGCGCACGCTGCCCTTAAGCTGCGTTTCCGCGCAGGCGAGCAGGTTTTCAAGGCTTCCGAATTCGTTTATAAGCTTGAGCGCGGTCTTTTCGCCTATGCCCGCGACCCCGGGTATATTGTCGGACGCGTCGCCCATAAGGCTCTTTACGTCTATCATCTGCGCCGGGGTAAGCCCGTATTTTTCCTTTATCCACTCGGGCGTAACGGTTTCGGTTTCGCTTATGCCTTTTTTGGTCAGGAGTATGCTCGTATATTCTCCCGCAAGCTGATACGCGTCCCTGTCGCCGGTTACGATCAGCGCGTAATCGCCGTTTTGCTCGCAGATAAGCGATACGGTGCCCAGCACGTCGTCCGCCTCGTAGCCCCGGCATTCCAGGATCGGCACGCGCATGGACGCAAGCAGCTGCTTGACCAGGTCGATCTGGGGCTTCATTTCGTCCGGCGTGGGCGCGCGTCCGGCCTTGTAATCGGCGTAGGATTCGTGGCGGAAGGTGTGCTTGTCCACGTCGAACGCGACAGCCAGCGCGTCGGGCTTTTCGCTTTCGAGCACCTTTAAAAGCATGCTCATAAAGCCGTACACTGCGTTCGTGTACTCGCCCCCGCCGTTATCCATAAGCGGCAGCGCAAAAAATGCCCTGTAAAGCAAGCTGTAGCCGTCTATCAGCACAATCTTACGCTTCATTCGTTCCTCCGCGCATGTGAACATACAAAATCGATATTATTATACAACAAAAATATCGAAAACGCAAATTATTTATATATGAAGCAAAGCCGCGCCGATTTTACTGATCGTGCGCGGCTTTTGCGGCAGATAAACGGATTCATACAGACGCATTCGTCCGAACGCGGTATATGCCGAAGTGTTTTCTGCCTGCGCGCCGACATGCGGCGCAGGCAGACGGAATTAACTTCCGGTTAACCGACTTCGGTATGTTTTTCCACAATTTTCGAATATTTGTCCACATTCGGTGGATTATTATACGGTTATAGTTATAAACACTGAGCGCAGTCAGCATCGGAAAACTGCCGGGTGTTCAGCGGATTTACGAAGCGTCGTGCATTTCGGCTATCGTTCCGATCGCGTTCCAGAGCGCTTCGTCGTTTTCGAGCAGGTACATGCCTTCGTCGGTTTCGAGCATATTATAATCGAAGCGCAGCGTCCAGCTTGTGCCGCCGCTCAGCTCAAACGTCATCAGAGGATACAGATCGGTAACGAACAGGTCGGTCTTACAGTCTATCCTGACGTTTCTGAGCGCCTCGAGCACAAGGCGTATCTCGTCTTCATCGCACGTGACGAAAGCCCTGTTCGGCCCCTCGTATGCATTGTCGCAATACGCGAAGCTTGTCACATATTCCCCGTCGTCTATCCTTTCGAACATGCCGTTAAGCCCTGAAACGCTTATGAAATCGTACCCGTTTTCAGCCGTGCACGCAATAACCAGCACGGAAAGCAGCATAAGCGCAGCGCATAAAATCCTTTTCATCCTTCGTACCCCCTTCACCGTATTCTGACGCCTTCGCACGCACTGAGGTTCCCATATCGCTTCTCAGGCTGCTTTATGGCAGAAAAAGATTCTTCGCGTATGCCCGTCCCGCCGCATAAAGGCCCGGCAGTTCGGGAGCGAAGAATCCTTTCGTTATTTACGGCGGCAAGGAAGGCGCGCGTCAATCCGCCGCATCCGCGCCGTTATACTGCAGACAGAGCATGGTCAGATCGTCGAACTGCGGCGCGTCGCCTGCGAACGCGTTTACCGCGCGCTGCACCTCGCTCAGTATCTGAGACGGCGTACCGTCCTCGCACTCTCTGAGCGCGGCGACCATGCGCCCCTCGCCGAACATCTCGCCCGCGGCGTCGTTGGCCTCGGGAACGCCGTCCGTATATACGAACAGCTTTTCGCCGGGCAGCAGCTGCATTTCGTAATTCCTGTAGCGTACGCCGTTCATGCCGCCCACTACGAAGCCGTGCTTGTCCTTGAGTATATCGAAGCTTGCGCCGGAACGCTTGAGCGCCGGGTATTCGTGTCCGGCGTTGGCGGCCGTCAGCTTGCCAGTGGAAATTTCCAGTATGCCCAGCCACACGGTTACGAACATCTCCTCCGGATTGCGGCTGCAGATCTCGGCGTTGACCTCGTGCAGTATATTCGCAGGCGAGGTGTCGCGCATCGCCACGTGGTGGATTAGCGAGCTTGAGAGCATCATAAACAGCGAGGCCGGCACGCCCTTGCCGGAAACGTCTCCTATGACCAGACAGAGATGATCCTCGTCTATCAGGAAGAAGTCGTATAAGTCGCCGCCGACCTCCTTCGCCGGGGTCATTGACGCGGCGAGCTCAAGCTCCCTGCGCTCAGGATACTGCTTCGGAAGATAATTAGCCTGTATGCGGGCAGCGAGGGCAAGCTCGGTCGCGATGCGTTCTTTTTCGAGCGCGAGTGCGCGGCGTTCGCGCGCCGTGAGGAAGTATTTAAGCGCCAGCGCGGCGATATACATGAGCACCGCGGCGACCGCGAGCCAGAGCGGATGCGCTACGACGCCGTATTTATACATTAGCATAGTGCCGCCGACGCTCAGCAGCACGAGACCTAAGCAGAGCGCCGCGCCCCAAGGCAGCCGCATATTCAAAAACAGCAGCATTGCCGCAAAGCTTAATGCAAACAGTACGATAAGCTGCGCCCACTCAGGCGCGTCGGTTTTGTAATTGCCCTCCAAAATCGCTTGGATCACGTTGGCGTGAATCTCGACGCCGTACATGTTTTCCGCGCTGATCGGAGTTTCGAAAGCGTCCTGATTGTCAGCGTGCATACCGATCAGCACGAGCTTGCCCGCCCAGTAATCGGCAGGAACCTTGCCCTCGATTACGTCGGCAAGATTGAAGTCGAAATATCCGGCGGGCTTGAAAGCGCTGGGCTCTGCGGAATACGCGATATAGAAAAAATTGTTTTTCCCGATGACCGAGGGCTCCTTGAGCGTCATGCCGTGGGCTTCAGCGTATTTGCTCGCCGCGATATAGTCCATAGAGTATACACGGGTGTTTTCGTCTATGTCCACGTAGAGTATCGCATGACGCATCACGCTGTCCATGTCGGGCATTATATTGATCACGCCCTGCGCGGTCACGGATTTGAGACGCTCGTACGGCTCCTCGTATTTGGTGACCTCATATTCGTACGAGACCGCCCGCCTGTTCTCGAAGCGCGGGACCTTCTGGAAGGTCGCCTCCGTAGCCGTTATTACGTTTTTAAGACTGTACGCCGCCATGAACAGATCGAGATCGGCATACGTGTCCTCGCTCTCGCCAATGTAGAGAAAATCGAGTGCGACTGCAGCGGGCTGCTTTGACGGGTCCCCGTCTGCGTACATTCGCGTAAGCGCGTCTGCAATATACGACCTGTACGCTATGGAATAATTGCCTAACTTCTCCTGCGTCTCCGAGTCGATGCCTATGACCACGATATCCGTGTTTAAGGCGCGCGGTCTTTGAAACATACGATCCTGCGTCCAGCGGTCCACGCGCAGCAGCACGTTCGAATACGCAAGCGCCGTAACGATCAGGGCGGACAGGAGCGCGATAAGAGGCTTCCATCTTTTTTTCGCAAAGGCAGCCACGGGCCTGAGCAGTGGGCTCAGACGCTTCCATACCTTTTTCGCACCGATGCTTATCGGTGCGAAAAGCTTGTCCAGCAGCTTCCGGACGTTCTTCATGCTGTTTTTCCTCCGAGTCAGGGTCGCTGCATAAAGCCGCTCACGACGGCGTTTACGGGTTTATCACGAATTGAGCTCCTGTATAGGAGAATAGGAAGTTTTCTTTTCTGCCGCTGCAGGTGACAGTTGCGCTCAGCGTGTACGTGCCCGGCTCCTCCGGAGGTCTGGCGACGACGACGCGAATTGTCTCGCCTGTAAAAAGCGTAAAGGTCACGTCGCCGTCCGACGTGGGGTCTGTCTGCGTGCCGGGCACGCTCTCGCCCGGGTGCGCACCGTTAAGATATTTCATGGTCGGGTTTTCCAGATCAAACGTCCAGTCGGATTCGACCGTCTGGCCGTGCAGGTCGATTTCAAGCTGCAATTCCTCGATAGTCAGCGTGCCGAAGTCCTCCGTCACGGTGTAATTGTTCTCGTCCGCTCCGTTCCAGACGATCTTGCCGCTATTTTCACGCGTGCCCACGTCCGAGAACCATTCGGCGGTGCTTTCTGTGTATATGACGTCGTCGCAGGAGCCCGTGAGGACCGGCGGCTTCGTGGTAGAGGGCAGCATCCCGCCGTCGTATACCTTGGTTTCGTTATCGGTGGAGATCGTCAGCGCGGTGGGCTTCACGGTAACGGTTTTGCCTGTGAATTCCACGCTGAAGTTCGTACCTGCGTCACATGTGTACGTGATATCGTAGGTACCAGCGTATATTACGTCGAAGTTCAGTATCGTGACAGTAACGGTATCGCCCGTGAACAGGTCGAATTTCGCTTCGAGGTTAAACGCGTCGCCGTCCGTCGACGAAGGCGCGAGCGTCTCGCCGGCATGGTCGCCGTTCTCTATAGTCAGGCTCGGTACAGGCAGCGAAACGAAATCTCCGTTGTAGGTCAGCGTCCGGCCGTCGAGATTGACGGTAAGCTTAAGCGGCTCTATCTTGATCGTGCCGAAGGTGATCGTGCCCAGCTCGTATCTGTCCTGCAGGTCCGAGCGTATCTCGCCTACCGTGAAGGTCGCCTCGTAGGTACCCGCGTCCTTAACCGTGGCGGGGTTATAAGACGAAATCTGACCCGAGGGATTGTCCGCGCTGTAGGCGCCCGAATAATAGATATGGCTGCTGTGCCAGCCGCTGCCGTAGATGAAGGTCTCGTTCACAGACCAGATATCGATTTTGGCTTTGGTCAGGGTCAGCGTGCCCTCCACGGGCGTCACGCCGGTAAAGTACTCGGTCACGTCCTCGCCGTTTGCGTTCGTGATCGTCCAGGACGCGATAGTGTTAGACGACGAGCCGCCCACCGTCTGCAAGCCTGTGATCTCAGCTGTCAGCGTGAAGCCCGCGGGCAGACCCTCTACCGTATAATTGCTGTTCGACAGCCCCCAGGGCGTATACACGCCCTCTGCGTCTGCCGAGGTGAGCGTTATCGGCATATCGGTTTTTTCGATCTTAAGCGTGCCGAGGTTTTCGGTAACGGTATAGTTGTCAGGGTTTACCCCGCCCCAGTCGATAGCGTACGTGTTGACCGCCGTACCGAAATCGGTGATCGTGCCCGTGGCAGTCACGGTGATTTTGGCCGCGTCGAGATCGGTCAGGCCGGACACGGTGACGCTGCCGCTTGTGAGCGGCGTTCCGTCGTAGGGCTTGGAGGCCGAAGACGTAGTGACCGTCAGGCCGCGCGGGGTCACTGTCCAGGCGGCGGTGTTGCAGCTTGCAGAGAAGTTCGACATGTTCGTGTCGTCATCTGCCACGCCGCAGCACGGCGCCGTGATCGTGTACGTGCCGACATCCTGTTTCATGCCGGAAACGTACTGGCAGACGCGGTCGCCCGTGAACAGGGTATAGAAGAAGGGCTCCGCGGTCACGACGCCGGTTTCCAAGTAGCCGTTGTACTGGCGGGAGGTATATGAAACAGTCTCCCCCGCATGCCCGCCGTTTCCGTATGTCAGGGAAACGGTCGGGAACGGCACTGTGGGCAACGAAGTAGTATAGGTATGCGTCACGTCTGACACAGAGAAGTTCAAAATCAGCTTCTCTACCGTCAGTGTGCCGAGGGTCCCGCTTGTTACCGTGTAGTTATCCGGGTTTACCGTGCCCCAGTCGATGGTGTACGTGTTGTCTGCGGTGCCCGCGTCGGTTATGCCGGCAGTGATCACGCTGACCTTGCCTGCGTCAGCGTCTATAAGGCCGCTTATCGTCCCCGGCGCGGTAAGCGGCGTGCCGTCGTAGACCTTGTCTGCGGACTGGGTACTTACGGTCAGCGGCGCGGGAGTTATCGTGCCCGTGCAGCCGGAAACAGAAACGGTGTAGTTCGCCGCGTTTCCGCTGATAGTCCAGCTCGGCATAAGGCTGTAGCTTCCGACGTCGGGACCGAAGCCGGGTATGACGGCAGTCAGCGTATCTCCCGAACACAGAGTAAATATCAGTTTTTGTGAGCCGTCTGCTTCTGCAGTGTACTCACCCGTCCAATCCAGTGTGTCGCCTGCCCTGGTTCCGTTGCCATAGCCATCCCAATAGGCGGATACGATGGGCTTGCCGAAATACTCCATAGTCTTGTCGTAGAGCCGTATAACGATTTCCAAAGGCTCTACGCTCAGCGTGCCGAGCTCCTGTGTGACGTCGAAATTGGCCGGATCGGCTCCGCCCCAGTCGATCGTACAGGTGTTGTCCGCCGCGCCTGCGTCGGTAAGCGTACCTGTGGCGGTGACGGTCACGCGGCTGTCCGGCTCACCCTTATAGGTAACGACATTTTTAATCGTCGCCGTGCCTGTGAGCGGCGTGCCGTCGAAGACCTTGTTTTCCGTGCTGGTCGCAACGGTGACTGGGCGCTTTGAAACCGTATAGCTGCCGTTTATGTAGCTGAAATCGAGCAGATGGTCGTCGCCCTCAGTCATCGTAAGCGTCCTGCCCACGGTATACGTGCCCGCGTTCTTCTCGCAGTAATTCGTGATACTAAGCTCGAACTCTTCTCCCGTAAAGGCTGAGTAAGAAACTTTAGACGTACCCATACCGGATGCGTAGCCCGTCTGCTCCACATTTTCGCCCTTGCACTGACCGTTCATGTACGTAAGCGGGAAATCGCTGAAGTATCCGTCGTAGTAAGCGCCGCTTTCGTATTCGCCGAAGACCCTGTCTCTGCCGCACAGGTCTACCTGTATCTGCAGAGGCGCAAGCGTCAGATCGCCATTCGTGAAGCTGACGGTATAACAGCTCGCGCGGTCTTCGCCGTCCGGCTCGCCTATCTCGCAGGCGCCGGTCAGAGACGCTTCCGTTTTTTCGATTATAAGGCTGAGCGTGTCGCCCGTATCGAGCGCAAGCTTCCATACAGACTCTGTTTTTCCGTCTGATACACACTCGCCCGTCGCGTTTTCTTCTTCGTGTTCGCCGTTTTTGTACGTGAGACGCGGCGCGTCGTACGTATCGCCGTAAACGTATTCCCCGCCGCCCAGATCGACGCTGACTTCAAGCGGCGTTACGGTCAGTTTGCCGATTTCCTCGGTGATCGTGTAGTTGGCCGGGTTCACTTCGCCCCAGTCGATCGTGCAGGTGTTTGACACGCTGCCGGCGTCGGTCAGGCTGCTTGCGGTCGCGGTGACTTTATCCTTATCCCAATCCGCAAGGCCGGTGAGCGTCGCTTTTCCGGTCAGGGGCGTGCCGTCGTAGACCTTGCTTTCCGTGCTGGTGGTCACGGTCAGCGGAGCGGCAATGACCTTGTATGTTTTTTGGTAGAGGCCGGTGCTGTAGTTGGAAGCGTTACCTTTCACGACGGCGGGCGTCGCCTCTATGGTATGCGTGCCGACATCTCCCTCGTCCCAGCCGCTGATGCTGAGCACGATCTCGTCTCCCGTGAACAGTGTGAAATGCGCCTGCATATTGCCGACTTCTCCGGTAATCGCATCGGGCTCGAAGTAGGAGTTTCCGTAGGGGCCGTTCTGGTAATAGCCGCGCGGAGAGAGCATTGTCGCTTCCTCGCTGTAAGCGCGGTCCTGGCTGCTGCCGCCTAAGTAGAAATAGACGTTCAGCGCGCATATTGTGAAGGTGCTGGGATTGCCGACATAAGAGATCTCATAGTTCCCGATTTTGGCGGAACCCTGCGCGGTCACTCCATCGATCGAGCAGGTGTAGGCGCCCACGTCTTTGCCCGCGCTTATGTCGAATTCGAGTACGTCGCCCCAGCCCCAACTGATGTACCAGTGCGTATAGGGCACATCCTGTTGCATTTCGTCGCTGCTTAGCTCGAAATCCGTGTTTTCAGAGGAAATGGCCGGGCGTTTCGAAGCGTACCCGCCTTGGTACGGATAAGTCTCGTTCCACATAGTGATCGTGACCGGCAGCGGCGTTACGCTCAGCACACCCATCTCCTCGATAACGGTGTAGTTTGCGCTGTTCACGTCGCCCCAGTCGATTTCATAGGTGTTGTCGCTTTCGCCCGCGTCGGTCTGTTCGCCCACTGCGGTTACCGTGATGCTGTCTCCGTCCATCAGGCCGGTCACAGTCACCTCGCCGCAGCTCAGCGCCGTGCCGTCATATACCTTTTCGGCGGAGCCGGTCGCTATCGTAAGCGGTGCAGGCTGTATCTCAACAGTGTATTCGGTTGCCTCCGGCAGAGTAAAGTTTCCGGCGTTTCCGGAAAGGCTTACGCCCGTTTTGAGCGTATATTCGCCCGCGTCGCTGCCGCTGCCGGAAATGGTGAGTTCAAGACTGTCGCCCGTGAACAGGTCGTAACGGTAAACGATCTCCATCGCGCGCAGGCGCGTGCCGGAAACAGTCTCGCCCGCGTGCTCGCCGTTATTGTAGCCCACGGTTGCGGCGGGCACATACAGGCCGCCGCTGTATTCCGCCGATGCGGCGCCCATGTCGATATTCAGGCTCAACGGCTCGACGGTCAGCGTGCCGAGCTCCTCTGTGATGGTATAGTTCCCGGCCTTCGCGCTGCCCCAGCTGATTTCATAGGTATTCTCCGTGCTGCCCGCGTCTGTAAGTGCGCCCGCCGCGGTGACTGTCGCCGTTTCGTCCGCTATAAGGCCGCTGATCGACACGTCTTCCGCGGTCAGAGGCTGGCCGTCATAAATCTTTTCGGCAGAGCCCGTCGTTATCGTAAGCGGTGCGGGCTCGATAGTGAGACTGCCCATCTTCGTTTTGAGATCGGGATAAAGCTCGGTCACGTCTTCCCCGTCCGGGTCGAACACTTTATATGAAGTAACCGCCGTGCCGGCGCTGCCCGCGTCGGTAAGATAGCCTCTGACCTCAGTTTCTATGCTGTAGCCGTCGGGCAGACCTGTGACGGTCGCGCTGTTCGCGTACAGCGCTTTGCCGTCGTAGACCTTGCTTGCGGAGTTCGCGGTTATCGTTACTCCGTCAAGAGGCTGCACTACCCTGAGCGTGCCGAGCTCCTCGGTGATGATGAAGTTGTTCAGATCTTCGGTGCCCCAGTCGATCTCGTAGGTGTTTTCGCTTTCGCCGACCTCGGTCTGGCTGCCCGTCGCGGTCACGGTAACGCTGTCGTCGATGCGCACCTCCGCGAAATGCGCTTCCTCGCCGCTCAGCGCCCTGCCGCTGTAGTCGGTGATGTCGGTGTCTATGTTTATGCGCGCGTTCGTCAGCTCGCGCCTAAGGCCTCCCGCAGTACTCACGCTTATCGTAAGGCCGTCCTTCTGCGTGGTCTGCTCGTTTCTTTCCGGCAGCGCCGCAATCAGCGCGTTCACTTCCTCGATATCCCAGCCAGCGTCCTCGCACGCCTGTGCGAGCAGCTCCGGATTGTCCGCATAGAGCCTGAGCACTTCCTCGGGAATCTCCTCTGCGCTCACGTTCTCTATCAGGAACTCTATGCTGTCCCCTCTCTCCTCGTCGCTCAGGCGTACCGTCAGCTTCTGACCGGCATTAAGCATTATCTCCTTCGTTTCGCCCGTGAGCGGGTTCGTGCCGTGCACGAGAACGGCGCCGCTGATACCGTACAGCGTTTCTCCTTCCGCCTCGCTCAGAACCAGCGACGTGTTGCGCCAGAGCTCGTCTTTGCGGTTGCCGGAAATCAGATCGAAGCCCGCTTCCTCGTTGGTAAGCGGCGTGCCGTCGTAGGCCTTTACTGCGCTGCCCGTCCACACGGTCATGGGCGCGGGGTCGACCACCAGTCTGCCGGATACGGTCTCGATCTCAGGGAAGTGATCGCTTATGTCTTCTCCGAGCATATTGGTTATAGTATAAGCCGCTATCGGGTTCTCGCTCTCGCCCGCGTCCGTTTGGGCGCCGCCCGCGTACGCGCTGATCCCGAATTCCTCGGGCAGACCGTATACCAGTATGTCGCCGGCCCGCGTGAGAGGATTTCCGTCGTACAGCTTGCTCGCGCTCTGCGCGATTATCATTACCTTGCCTGTGTATTCCCAGTCTGCGTCCGCAGTGTAGGGATAATCGTCGAACAGGCCGGGGCACGCTTCGATTACTCTCTGCGTTACTTCTTCTTCGAGTATCTGGCGCATCACGAAGGGCGACAGGTTGTCGTACGTCATTTCAGACGCTTCGACCTCTTTGGGCATTTCGCCGCTTACCACCGCGATCTGTCCTGCGGACACGTATGCCGCTTTGCCCTCGTCTCCCGCATGCGTTATCCGTGCGGTGCCCTCGAGCACGCCCAGCACGCTGACCATAGCGCCGTCTGCCGAAACTGCGCTTTTTTCAGCGCTTATGCCCAGCGCCGCAAGCCTCTTATCTCCCGCCGGCAGATTCGCCACCACGACGATCGTACCGCGTATGCCTACCGTCATCGTGGACGTTTTTATATCGAGGCTCTCGTTTTCGTCCAGCTTTTCGCTTACGTCCAAAAACAGCACGCCCTCGGTCAGCGTGAGCTCCATATGATCGCCGGTGTTAATAAACTCCACGCGGCTGTTTTCGTCCAGAGTCACGATCTTCGTGGAATCCAGACCCACCGACGCATATGCGCTCTCGCCCGTGATCATCGCTTCGCCGCTCGCAAAGCGCACGTTTTCGATAACGAAGCGCGGTTTGCCGCCCGCGTCCTCGATCGTTACGTCGCCATCATATCTGATTAGACGCATCGACGATGCAGTGTAGCTTTCGGCGAACGCCGCCGAGCACAGGATAAATAATACCATCGTCAGGACGATGATCAGCCGGCTTATCTGTTTTTTGTTCATAACGTTTCCTCTGTCCCTTCCGCGCGGCGCGCTTTAAAGTAGTTAAGCTTCTGTTAACCGTGTCCGGGCAATCCTTCACATATTTATACGCACGAGCTGCGGGATATGTACGTGCCGCAGATAAAAAGATTTACACCGGATAACTTATTTCCATCTAAATTATAACACAGCATTCAAGCTTTTACAACGGTTTAGCACATAAACAACATGAAATTGTTTATGCCGTACTTGCCTGAAGGCCTTCTGCACACACCTGACTGCGGGTTTCGGAGCATGCAAAAAGCAGTCCTGCCTGTACCTGCCGGACCGCTTTTCAACCGTCTGTCTTTCGTATAAGCAAAGCGCCGTTCTATTTAACCGTATGCAGAGGCGGCAGCTCGTGGATGTCGTAGGTATCGTAATAGATTTCAAAGGCAGTCTCGATATCTCCGGACAGCTCTATAAGCGCACCCGCCTGGAACATGACGGAGAGCGAACCGCCGGGAGCGCGCCACGCGGCATTTCCGGCCACGGTCACATTGCTGCCGCGCAGTATGCCTTCCGCGCTGAAAAGAAGTACGCCGGTTTCGATGTGGTAATCACTGGAGACAACAGCAATTCTCGTAACCTGAGGCTGGCGCTCTTCAAGTATATCGAAGGTGTAGATCGCGTTCTGCGCCGTGGTGACAGACTTATCCTCGACCATTATCCTTGACGCGCCGATTCCGTTTTGCATCAGCCACTCAGCCATCCTGCCGGCTTCTGTGGCTGCAGGCTCGTATGCCGCCGTGCCTCCGCCCGTGCACACGATCAGTGCCTGCGGGTACTTTTTCGCAGCCGCCAGCAAAACCTCAAGCCGCCTTATAAGCTCGTCCCGCATCGTGCCGTCCGGATTGAGCTGAAAACCCAGCGCCACGAGGCAGAGCGTATCGTCCTCGGGCAGACCGTCCGGAAGCTCCTCCTGCGCAGAGGCGGGAGCCTCCCAGACGTCCATAATGAGCGCCCATTTTTCCGCCAGCGCAGCATCGAGCGCGGCCAGCTCCGTGAGCGCCTGTTCGTCACGTTCGCCGTAAAGTGCGTATGAGATGACCGTCCGTTCGATAAGCGCCTGAGCACTTGGCGCGTCCTCCGCAAGCGCGCAAAGATACGCGCAAAACAGCAGCGTCACCGCGCAGATTATGCACACACAGCGTTTTACGGCAAGCATAAGTATTCCTCCCGATTCAAGCCTTGGTTAACGTGCAGCTTCAGCCAGCATTTCGTCAAGGATTTCCGCAGCTTCATACACGAGACGCGGGCAAGGCCGCTTTTTATAAAACTCCTCTGTGCGCTGCTCCGGATCGCTGCCCTCTTCGGCGACGAGCCCCGCGCGCGTCAGCAGCTCCCTGCAGTTTATCGTGCTTTCTTTAGCCTTGAATCTGTCCGCGAATTCCCGCACGAGCGCGTAATGCCGTTTCTTCGCGTCACGGTCCGCAGGAGAATCGTAGCCCTTGACTATGCCGAGCACGAGGGCAGCCGCGCTGACCGTGCCGCAGACCTCGCGCAGACGTCCCAGTCCCCCGCCGAAGGAGGACGCCATGCGCGCCGACGCATCAAGCCCGATGCCCGTAATATCAGAAAACGCGCAGAACACCGCCTGGGCGCAGTTATAGCCCTGACGGAACAGCTCGTCCGCGCGCGCCGCGCGGTCGATACCGCCTGTTTTGTCGTTCATGTGTCTCCCCCGTAAGCGCGGCGATCAGCCGCAGAAAGCAGCCGCAGTATAAGCCTTGCCGCCTGATTATTCCACGGCTGATTATAGCAGTCTGATGCAGAAAAGTCAACGCCGATATGCGACAGGGGAGCGGATTCAATTCAAAGAGGGATTTTTACAGGCGTTTCGAGCAGGCTTACGGAGAAACGCCGGACGAGTACAGGGAACGGCGCAAAACGAAGCAGAA
The DNA here is from genome assembly GCA_017543905.1 of Clostridia bacterium. Lineage (GTDB taxonomy): Bacteria > Bacillota > Clostridia > Christensenellales > Aristaeellaceae > RUG14130. The sequence continues at coordinate 20,638 of JAFYFC010000005.1, read as the reverse complement.
ATAGAGCGATTCGTAGGATAAAACAGCGGCGGGCTCTGCGGCCTGCCGCTGTTTTATAAGCAGATTCGGATTTCCAATCAATCTGTCGTGCTCATTTCACGTGCACGTCCATCTGAGGATACGGTATCTCGATCCCGGCGCCGTCCAGCGCGCGCTTGCCGCTTTCCAGCAGATTCCAGTTGACGTCCCAGTAATCGGACGCTTTGCACCATACCCGCATCATAAAGGTCAGGCTGCTGTCGCCGCAGGCGGTGAGCTTCACGAGCGGTGCGGGCTCTGGCAGTATGCCGTGCGTCTGCGCGATCACTCCGGCGAGCACGCTTTTTACGCGGTCGATGTCGCTGTCATAGCTCACTCCGAAGCTTACGTCGAGCCGCCGCGTCCCCTCGCGGGTATAATTCACGATAGCGGTATTGGTCAGATTGCTGTTCGGCAGCGATATATGCCGGTTGTCCGGCATGGTCAGCTCTGTGAAGAAAACGCCGATGCTCCGCACGGTTCCCTCTGTATCTCCGATTTTTACGTAATCGCCTGCCTTGAACGGCTTTAAAAGCAGCATGGTCATCCCGCCGACGAAGTTGCTGAGGGCGCCCTGCATCGCAAGCGATATCGCTACGCCCGCAGAGGCGAGTATCGTTACGAAGCTGGTGAGCGGAATGCCCATAACGCTCGCCGCGGTCAGAATAACGACGACGTACAGGATAAGCTTGATAAGGTTCAGAAGAAAGCCCTTGAGCGTCGGCTCGATCTTTACAAAGCGATCTCCCCGCGTCAGGAACTTCATTATCCAATGTATCAGAAACAAGCCGACGACGATCACTATGATGCCGCCAAACAGCTTCATGCCCTGAGTTTCCAATACCTGAATGAAAACGTCCACGAAAACTCCTCCTTACCCGGCGTATTTGAAGATGCGTCCCGCCCGGTCAAGCCGCACCTGCGGATCGAAAATCGGAGGGAGCGCCCTCCCTCCAAACACTCTGAAGCTCAGATCGCCGCACAGTCCTTCGTCCGTTCAGGCGAGGCGCTGTCCTGCGGCTTTTTCAGTACTCTATTTCCTTTCCCTGCGGAGTCAGGTCCATGAACCAGGTATATTCGCCCTTCCAGCCCAGCTCTACCGTGCCCAGCGCGCCGTTTCTCTGCTTGGCGATAATCACCTCGGCGCGGTCCTTGTTTTCGGGCTTGGGGTCGTAATACTCCTCCCTGTGAAGAAACATGATCACGTCCGCGTCCTGCTCGATCGCGCCCGAGTCTCGTATGTCCGAGAGCACGGGGCGGTGATTCGCGCGTCCGGTCGGCGCGCGGGAAAGCTGGCTAAGCGCGATCACCGGCACTCCCAGCTCGCCTGCCAGCGCCTTGAGCCGGCGCGATATGCCGCTTACCTCCTCCTGACGGGACCCGAATTTGCCCGTGCCGGTTATAAGCTGCAGGTAGTCTATCATTATCACGTCCAGCCCGTGCTGCTCCATTTGCAGCCGGCGCGCCTTCGAGCGCATTTCGGGCACGGTTATGCCCGCCGTCGCGTCTATAAATATGAACGAATCCGCTATCAGCGTCATAGCCTCCGATAGCTTCAGCCACTCGTCGTCCTCTATCTGCCCGCGCCTGACCTTCTGCATGTCCACCTTGGCTTCTGTGCACAGCATTCTGAGCACGAGCTGCTCCGCGGGCATTTCCAGCGAAAACACGGCGGCCTTTTTCTTCGCGCGGATGCACGCGTTTTCTATTATGTTCATGCCGAAGCTGGTTTTGCCCATCGACGGACGGCCGCCGATCAGCACGAGCTCGCCCGGATGAAAGCCCGTGGTCATGTTGTCGAGCGCCGCGTAGCCGGAGGGCACGCCCTCTATGCGCCCGTTGTTTTTGACGAGCTTTTCGATCAGCTCGAACGTCTTAAGCAGCAGCGGCTGTATCGCCTCAAGCTGCTCGCCGCCCTTGCGCATGGTGATGTTGTATATGAGCCTCTCGGCTTCGGAGAGTATGTCGTCGGTCTCTTTCTCGCCCGCGTAGCACGCCTTGCTTATATCCTCGCTCGCGCGGATAAGCTTTCTGAGGGTGGATTTTTCGTCCACTATTTTGATGTACGCGCCGACATTCGAGGCCGCCGGCACGCCGCGCACAAGCTCGACGAGATACGCCGTGCCGCCGATTTCCTCCAGCCGCCCGCGGCGCGTGAGCTCCTCCGAAAGAGTGACTATGTCCACTGGGCGCGAAAGCGAGGCGAGGTACACCATCGCGTCGAACAGCTCTCTGAGCGCGGGATCGTAAAAGTCGTCGTTTTTGAGCGACTCGACCGCAAGCATCACCGCCTCGGGGCTTTTGAGCATCGCGCCGATTACGCTTCTCTCCGCGTCTACGGCGGAGGGCAGCATCTGGTAAGAAGCTTCCATTTTATTTGCCCGCTACGGTGGTGTTTACCAGCATTCTGACAGATATACCCTGCCACAGCTTTACCGTTACGAAGGACTGCCCCGCCGCGCGTATAGGCTCGTCCTGCTCTATCCTGCGCTTGTCCACCTCTATGCCGTGCTGCTCCTTGAGCGCTTTGGCGATCATATCCGCGGTAACGGAGCCGTAGAGCTTGCCGTTTTCGCCTCCGCGCGCGGTCAGCTGTATGACCTTGCCCTTAAGTTCGCGGCTTTTTATCTCCGCTTCACGCTTTTTGACCTCTTCACGGTGCGCCTGCGCGTCGCGCGAGAGCTTTACGGAATTGAGCGTCTCCGCCGTGGCTTCCTTGGCGAGCTTTCTCGGCAGCAGATAGTTCCTGCCGTAGCCCTCGCTGACCTCGACGATTTCGTCCTTTTTTCCGGTGCCGTGCACGTCCTGTAAAAGTAAAACCTTCATACCGTTACCTCCGAATCCGACTGATTGCTCCGGTCAGAAGCCGCCGTCTCCCCTGCGCCGTCTCATAAACCCGGTTATGAGCCCGTGAGAGCCTACGAGCATGCTCATCAAACCGTACAGCCATGTTATGTTGAACATAAACATAGTTACTATTATAAATATGAAAACCTTATATCCCCTGCCGCTTGGAAAATGCGACAGCCTGTCCGTCACGGACGCGATATACTGCACGCTGCACGCGCAGCTGTCCGCGGCAAGTATAGCGATAAGCACCGCAGTTCCCGCCTGTCCGAAGGCGGCGTTCATTATAAAGCCGATAAATGTGAACACGATCACTGTGAGCACCGCCTGCGGGGGCATACGCCATTTCATTACCGGCTCGTATGCAGCGTCCGGTATGCCGCGCCTGTTACGGATATACGAACACAACAGTACGCCCGGCAGCGCGTTCAGTACCGCAAACACGATAAGCGAACCCGCGGCGCCCAGCTTTATATACTCCGTGAGCAGAGCTATTATCTGTTCGAACACCTCGTCCGCAGTGCCCTCCGGCACGCGTATGCCCAGAGAGGAATAAAGCCGCGTATAGTATTGCAGAAGCGTATTGCGCGCATCCGCGCCGAGCGATTTATAGCCGTTTAACAGCAGCCTGCCCGCAAGATCGCCCAGGTTCTCACGGTATATGAGCGCGATCAGCCCCAGCGCAAGCACGAAGCCGCAGAGCTGCAGCCCGAGCGCCGAGTACAGTCGCTTGAAAAACGGCGCGCCGCGCCTGTCCTGAGCTATCACGCACGCTCCGGGCAGTATAAACGCGAGCAGCTCCAGACCGCACAGAAGCGTGCCGCCCAGCAGGTACGCCCCCGCCTCCAGCGCCGCGGCATACGCCGCCCAGCCCGGAATATCGCCCCACGCATACGCGAGCAGCCCCATAACCAGCGTAACGAACACGCAGATCATCGTAAGCTGCCCGATCAGCGGAAGCGCTGCTCCCAGCCCGGAGGCAAGCGCGCCGAGCGCGAACCCTGTAAGTATCTTGAAGGAAATATGCATATCCCTGCGCCGTCCGGCCGGATTTGCGTTTTCCTCCGCGCGCTCTGCTTCTTTACGTATTTCGCCGCCGTATTCCATCTGCAAAAGCCTTTCACATATCTATAATCGGATTATAGCACAAATCTTCAATTAAGTAAACAAAAAAATGCGGCGGAGCGCAAAACCGCTTCGCCGCACAGCGTCAGGGTTATTCCTTTTTAGTGAGCTCGCTCGTGCAGTGCGGGCAGCGGGTCGCGTCCTTATGGATTTCGGTGAAGCAGTAAGGGCACAGACGCGGCGGTTCGGCAGGAGCCTCTTCCTTCTTGCGCAGGTTCATGACCTTGTTGAGACCCTTGATGACGAGGAACAGGCACAGGGCCGTGAACACGAATACGAATATCGCCTGCAGGAACGCACCGTAGGGAATGTCCGTATAGTGCGGTTCGACTACGCTGCTGCCGTCCTCGAGCAGCTTGGTAGCAGAGCCGCTCTTAATGGTCCACTTCATGGCGTTGAAGTCCACCTTGCCGGTGATCAGGCTGAGCAGAGGCATAAAGATGCTGTTTACCAGCGCGGTAACGATGGCGGTAAACGAGGAGCCGATGATCATACCTACTGCAAGGTCTATCACGTTGCCCTTGAACGCGAAGGCTTTAAACTCATTCCAAAGCTTTTTCATAAAGCACACCTCCTGAGAGTTTGATAACATTATAGCACACAGCGCGGTTCATTTACAGCGGATTGTGATTTTATTCATATTATTTTAACACTTAGGACTGCATTCTGCTTTTAATGTTAAGAGAAAAAAACATCCGCCGGCTTGCTTGTATTTGCAGACGGCATTTGGTATAATAAATACAGCGTTATCTGCGCTATAATAATTCAGGAGGGTACATTTCATGAAGAAGATTCTTGCCTTGCTTCTGGCTGCGCTGCTGACTCTGTCCTGCTTCGCTCTGGCCGAGGACAAGATCGCGCTTGTCACCGACGTCGGAACGATCGACGACGAATCCTTCAACCAGGCGTGCTGGCAGGGCGTCGTGGCCTTTGCTACCGCAAACAACATCGAATACACCTACTATCAGCCCGCGGGTGATTCCACCGACGAGCGCCTGATTTCCATCGACCAGGCCGTCACCGAAGGCGCGACCGTTATAGTGCTGCCCGGCTATCTGTTCGGCGAAGCGCTGATCGACGCGCAGGAATACTATCCCGAGGTCAAATTCATCGCCATCGACGTAGGCGCGGGCGACATGACTCACGACTACGTAACCTATTATGAGCCCAAGGACAACGCGGTATGCATCACCTTCGCTGAGGAGCAGGCGGGCTTCCTGGCGGGCTACGCAGCAGTCAAGGCCGGCTACACCAAGCTCGGCTTCCTGGGCGGCATGGCGGTTCCCGCGGTTATCCGTTACGGCTATGGCTTCGTGCAGGGCGCTGACTACGCGGCCAACGAAATCGGCGTAAACGTAGAGATTAAGTACACCTACGGCGGCCAGTTCTTCGGCGACGCCGCGATCACCGCCAAGATGGAGGGGTGGTATCAGGCGGGCACCGAGGTCGTGTTCTCCTGCGGCGGCGCCATCTACACCTCCGCCGTCGAAGCGGCCAACCTGCACGGCGGCAAGGTCATCGGCGTTGACGTAGACCAGAGCTACATCGACGATTGCATAATCACCTCCGCCATGAAGGGGCTTCAGAACGTAGCCGAGACCATCCTGGCTGACTACTTCACCGGCAACTGGGACGTACACGGCGGCGCGTTCGAGGTATATTCCCTGAGAGAGGGCGACTACGTGGGCATCCCCACCGCAGAGAAGAGCTGGAAGCTCGGTGATTTCACCGTAGCTGAGTACGAAGCGGTCAAGGCGCTGATAATGGACGGCACCATCGTGATCGACAACTCCTCTGACGATGCCGTAAAGCCCACCGTAAGCGATAAGGTAAGCGTAGATTACATCGCGTGATCTATTGAATGAAAAATCTGTCCGGTTTGCGCCGGGCAGATTTTTTATTGCAAACGGGCCGCGTGCGCAGGCTCCCGCCCGAAACAAGGCAAGGCTTAATTCCAATCGGTTCAGTTTTCCGCTCTTATCAGCGTCATTTATAAAAACGGCGAGCCCGGAAAAGCCGTGCGGCGGCGCCGCAGGGATCAAATATCAGGCCGCCTCTACGAACCAGCGTCCCAGCAGATTTCCCTCAAGGTCGGGAGAGCGCTCGTAGAACAGATACTTCTCCTGCCCCTTTATGCGCACGGTGAAGCGGTCCCCCGTGCCGCCCGCCTTCGAGGCGTGCATATGCTTTATGTCCGTTACGCGCTCTATGTCGTATATGCGCCCGTCCGACCATATTATCGCCTTGGGGTGCACGAAGCCGTCTTTGTCGAACTCCGCGTTCACGCGCACGTATATCTTATGTGCATTCATTTCTATTCTCCCATAAACGCCTTTTCCGGCACGTACGGCAGATTGAAGCGCCCGCCCCTGCGGTTTAATTCCGCCAGCTTGATGAGCAGCAGATTCACGTTCACGCCCAGCGCGCCCGCCGCCGCGTACACGTCAAGCCCCGACGCGAAATACTCCCGCATGTCGGCGGTATCTATCAGAAATTCCGCCGCGAATACGTTCGCTTCGTATTCCATGCCCGTGGCCATATCGAACAGGTCGAATTCGCACAGCGCGCCGCGTACGGCCTGCTTTCTGTGCAGCATCGCGTGTCCCAGCTCGTGCGCGCACACGGTAACGCTTTCCTCGTCGGTCAGCCGTCCGTTCAGAAATATAAACGGACAGCCTATCACCATGCAGAACGCGCCCTTCTGCGATACGAAGTCGTCGCGCGTGAGCACGTCTATGCCCAGCTCCCGCGCCGCGCGGAACGGGTCTCTGCTGCCGGTCAATTCCAGCACCCTGCGCGCGGCGGACACAGCCTTATCTGTCATGCGCGTCACTCCCGCCGTCAGGGCTCCTCAGGCTCTTCTTTCGGGCTATCCAGTACGCGTCCTGTATCGCGAGCATCATCGCGTCCATGTCTTCTTCTTTAAGGGTGCCTCCCGCGTACAGGCTTTTTATCTCGCTTACGAGCCTGCGCGCCTGACGCGCGCCCTCCTCGCCGTACGCCTCCTGCGCGTTTATCACAAAGCGCGCGTTGTCGTCAAGCAAGGTTTCCGTATCCGTGTGCAGCGCTCTGGCAAGCGCCTCCACGGTGGCTTTCTGCTTGGGCAGCTTGCCCTCCAGCTCATAATACGCTATCGTGCGCGGCGCGAGGTTCGCTCTGTCCGCGAGCTCCTTTCGGCTGAGGCCCAATTTCCTGCGCGCTTCGAATATCTTGTCTCCGAATTTCATACGCGGTTCCTTTCATCTTGCATATTGACAATGTGCAACTTATGCGCTATAATTTGCATATAACAACGCTCTTGCATGTGTATTGTAATGCAATATATGCAATTTGTCAAGAGGTAATTTGCAAATGGCGGATTTTATTTTGCACAGCGATCTTAACTGCTTTTACGTCTCCGCAGAGATAAACGAGGAGCCCTCTCTGCGCGGGAAGTGTGTGGCGGTGTGCGGCAGCACCGAGAACAGGCACGGCATAGTGCTTGCGAAGTCCTACGAAGCCAAGGCGATGGGAGTAAAGACGGGGCAGGTAAACCACGAGGCGCTGAAGGCCTGCCCGCAGCTTATAATGATAGAGCCGCATTACGAGCTATATCTGCACTATTCGCGTCTGGTAAGGCAGATATACACGCGCTATTCGCGCTTTATAGAGCCCTTCGGAATGGACGAGTGCTGGATACTGCTGCCAAATCTGGACGATATAAGCAAAGCGGAAGCCATCGCCCAGGAAATCCGCCGCACGGTAAAGCAGGAAATCGGGCTTACCGTTTCGATAGGCGTATCGTTTTCAAAGGTATTCGCCAAGCTCGGCAGCGACATGAAAAAGCCGGACGCGGTGAGCGTTATCAGCCGCGAAAACTACAGATCCCTCGTCTGGCCGCTGCCGGTGGGCGAAATACTGTACGCGGGCCCGCATACGGTAAAAAAGCTTGCAGACGTAGGCGTGTATACGATAGGCGAGCTCGCGCGCTTTCCTGAGGCGCTCATACGCGCGAAATTAGGCAAAAACGGCGTGGAGCTCAGGCGCTTTGCGCGGGGCGAGGACGGCGCGCGCGTCGCGGAAAGCGGGTATTCCCAGCCTGTAAAAAGCATAGGCCACGGCGCGACGTGCGTTCGTGACCTGCACGCGAACGAGGAGGTGTGGCGGGTTATGTACGAGCTGAGTCAGGACGTAAGCCACCGCCTGCGCAAGCACGCGTTCCTCGCCTGCGGAGTGTCGCTCGGCATACGCTACAGCGACCTTGAAAACGTGATATTCCAAAGGCCGCTGCGCGTCCCGACGCGCAGCGCGCTGGATATCGCAGCGGGCGCGTTCGAGCTGTATCGCGCCCATCACGAGGCGGGACGGCCCGTGCGCGCGCTTACCGTGTGCGCGGGGAAGCTCTCCCCGGACGGCGCGCCCGCGCAGTGCGACATATTCGGAGACAGTATGCGCGTACAAAAGCGCCGCACGCTCGACGACGCGGTGGACGATTTGCGCGGACGCTTCGGCGTATCGTGCCTGCGCGCGGCGTCGCTTCTGTACGGCACGCCCATCGCCACCGACCGCTGCGAAACCGTGCCCATGCCCGCGCTTATGTACAGATAGATATAAACGGGCAGAGCTACAGGCTGCGGATAAGCTTTACGCAGCGTCCGAGTATCTGTATCTCGCCCCACATTACCGTATCTATCTGAAGCTCACGGTCGTAGGACTGGAGCATAAGGCGCGAGCCCTCGAGCTTTTTGATGCGGCGCACGCGGCGCTTGCCGCCGTAGTGCACCAGCATGAACGCGTCGTCCACGGGCGTCTTTTCCGGTACCGTCAGCAGCAGGTCTCCCGCGTGCACGCGGAAGCCGGTCAGGCTGCCGTCCGGCACACGGTACAAAAGCACCTTGTCCGGCGCGCCGCCTTCGATTTTGCCGCCCGTGACCGGAAACAGCACATGGTCTATCACAAGTCCGGTTTCGTCCGTGACCGGCACGCGCTTTACCACGCCGCCCAGCGCGTCCAGCCATGCGTCGTTTGAGGCCGCCTGCGCCTCAAGCTCCGCCTTCGGCATATCAGGCGCGTCCTGCTCCGCCTTCAGAACGTACGGTCTGGGACGCGGGCGCAGCTTGACCTCCGGCTCATTGGCGGTGTCCGTTTCCGTCGACAGCGTATCGGCGACCCCGCACGCCTTGAGCATGCGTCTGGCCTGATCGTCCGACGGAATGCGTCTGCCCGCCTCCACTTCTTTTATAAAGCTTTCGGCGACGCCCGTCTTTTTGGCGAGCTGCTTTTCCGTAAGCCCGTATTTGACGCGGCTGGCGCGTATAGTATCACCCATGCGGCTCATTGAATATACCCCTTACAGAACGTTTTTGCATATTATAAGCCCTGCGCGCGCGGAAATCAAGCCGCGCGCATAAAATGCCCGTAAAAAGCGGGCGTTATCGCTTGACAACGGCGTTTATTTTATTATAATAGGTCGAAACGATACGATTACGGGAGTGATGTCAGATGGACAAGCCGAAATATTATATCACGACGCCGATCTACTATCCTTCGGGCAACATGCATATAGGTCATACCTATACCACGGTCGCCGCGGACAGCATGACGCGCTTCAAAAAGCTTACGGGATACGACGCGTATTTCCTTACCGGCACTGACGAGCACGGTCAGAAAATAGAGCGCAAGGCGGCGGAGGCCGGCGTCACGCCCAAGCAGTACGTGGACAAAATCGTAGACGAGACCAAAGCGCTGTGGAAGCTTATGGACATCGAATACGACGATTTTATCCGCACCACGGACGAGCGGCACGAAAAGGTAGTGCAGAAGATATTCCGTAAGTTCTACGAGCAGGGCGACATATACAAATCCAATTACGAGGGTTATTACTGCACCCCCTGCGAAAGCTACTGGACGCAGTCGCAGCTCGTGGACAAGGACGGCGTGAAGGTCTGCCCCGACTGCGGCAGGCCCTGCGAGCTTGCCAAGGAGGAAGCGTATTTCTTCCGCATGAGCAAGTATCAGGACCGCCTGCTCAAGCATATCGAGGATCATCCGGAGTTTATCCAGCCCGAGGCCCGCAAGCGCGAGATGGTCAATAATTTCCTGAAGCCGGGCCTGCAGGATCTGTGTGTATCCCGCACATCCTTTAAGTGGGGCGTGCCTGTGACCTTTAATGATAAACACGTCATCTACGTCTGGATCGATGCGCTCAGCAACTATATTACCGGGCTTGGCTACGATGTGGACGGCTCGGGTGAGCTGTACAAGAAATACTGGCCCGCGGATGTGCATATCATCGGCAAAGACATCCTGCGTTTCCATACGATTTACTGGCCGATCATGCTGATGGCGCTCGGCGAGCCCCTGCCCAAGCAGGTCTTCGGGCATCCGTGGCTCCTGAACGGCGAGTCCAAGATGAGCAAATCCCTCGGCAACGTGATCTACGCGGATGATCTGGCCAGACATTTTGGCGTGGACGGTGTCCGTTACTACTGCCTGCGCGAGATGCCTTTCGCGTCGGACGGCAATATCACCTACGAGAGTATGATCGCGCGCTACAACGCGGATCTGGCCAATACGCTGGGCAATCTCGTGAATCGTACCATCGCCATGAATAAAAAGTATTTCGACAGCGTGATCCAGCAGCCGGGCGAAGTGACCGAGCTGGATCAGGATCTGCGTGACACGGCGACCGGCGCCGTGCAGCGGGTCATCGAAGCGATGGATACCCTGCATGTGGCGGATTCGCTGGAAGAAATCATGGTCCTGGCGCGCCGCAGCAATAAATATATCGACGAGACCGCGCCCTGGGTGCTGGCCAAGGACGAGGCGCAGCGCGAACGTCTGGGCACGGTGCTGTACAATCTGCTGGAATCCATCCGCATCATCGGCATCCTGATCCAGCCCTTCCTGCCTGAGACCGGTGAGAAGATCCTCGCGCAGCTGGCGGCCCGGCCCGAAGCCGGAACGCTTGATTCCGCAGCGGTCTTCGGAGGACTGGTGCCCGGCGATGTGACCGGTGAGGCCGTACCGCTTTTTGCCCGCATTGATGAGAAAAAGAAGCTTGCGGAGCTGGCGGCCGAGGCCGAAGCAGCGGCCAAAGCGGCTGCTCCCAAGGAAGAGCCTAAGGAGGAGCCCAAGCCCGGCAAGCCCGAGATCACGATCGATGATTTTGCCAAGGTGGAGTTGAAAGTCGGCGAGGTCGTCGCCTCCGAGCGCGTTAAGGGCGCCAACAAGCTGCTGGTATCCCAGATCAAGATCGGTACCGAGACCAAGCAGATCGTCTCCGGCATCGCCAAGTGGTACAGCCCCGAGGAATTCGTCGGCAAGAAGGTGGTCGTCGTGACCAACCTGCAGCCTGTGAAGCTTCGCGGCGTACTGTCCGAGGGTATGATCCTCTGCGCGGAGGACGAGGCCGGCAATCTGGCCGTGGTTTCGACGGAGAAGGATGTGCAGTCCGGTGCGGAGGTCCGCTGATGTATATCGATACCCATGCGCACTACGATGACGCGCAGTTTGATGCCGACCGTGACCGGCTGCTTCAGAGCCTGGCCGCCGCCGGAGTCGACGCCGTCATCGACTGCGCTTCGGATGTGAAGAGCCTGGACCGCGTCATGGATCTGGTGGAGAAATATCCCTTTGTCTACGGCGCGGTGGGGATCCACCCCGAGAATGTGGATGAACTGGACGTCGAGGACAGCTCGATGGTTTACAACTACGCGGATCAGTCCGATAAGATCGTCGCGATCGGAGAGATCGGCCTGGATTATCACTATCCCAACAATCCTGACCGTGAACTGCAGCAGGAATGGTTCATCGAGCAGATCGAGCTTGCCAAGGAGCTGGAGCTGCCGATCATCGTGCACAGCCGCGACGCTTCACGCGACACCTTTGAGATCCTGCAGGATTACGGCAGGGGCCTCTGCGGCGGTGTCCTGCACAGCTTCTCCGGCTCGCCCGAACTCGCGGCGGAATATGTCAAGAGAGGCTTTTACCTGGGCATCGGCGGCATGGTGACCTTCCCGAACGCTAAGAAAGTCGCCGCCACGGTGGAGCGCATCCCGCTGGAGCATCTGCTGATCGAAACGGATTGTCCGTATCTGGCTCCGGTCCCGAACCGCGGGCACCGCAACGATTCGCGCAATCTGGCCTATATTGCCGCACGGATCGCCGGGATCAAGGGCGTAACGGTGGAGGAAGTGGCCCGCGTCACTTCCGAAAACGCGCGCCGATTATTCGGATTATAGGAGGTCAGGATGGAGGAACGCATCGCATCCCCCGCCAAAACGATTCAGATTCTTCAGGAAAATGATTTCCGCTTTTCCAAGAAGTTTGGCCAGAATTTTCTGATCGATCTGCATGTATTAGGCAAAATCATCCGTGCCGCGGAAATCGGTCCGGATGATATTTGTGTGGAGATCGGACCCGGTATCGGCAGCCTGACACAGGAGCTCGCCGAGCATGCGGCACAGGTGATCGCGGTGGAGATCGATGACCGCCTGATCCCGATCCTTGAAGAGAATCTGGCCGATTATCCGAATGTGCGGCTGATCCATGCGGATTTCCTGAAACTGGACCTTAGCGCGGAGCTCATCCGCATGGGGGTGGAGAGGCCGATCAAAGTCATCGCCAATTTGCCGTATTACATTACGACACCGATCATAATGCAGCTCTTTGAGAGCGGGATTCCGCTCGCCAATATGACCGTCATGGTGCAGGAAGAAGTGGCCCGCCGCATGCAGGCCGGCCCCGGTACCAAGGATTACGGAGCCCTCAGCCTGGCCGTCCAGTACTACGCCCAGGCCGAGATCATGGCCTACGTCCCGCAGAACTGCTTCATGCCACGGCCGAATGTCCGCTCCGCCGTGATCCGCCTTAAAGCATACGAAGAAAAGCCCGTGCGGGCCCGTGATGAAAAACAAATGTTTGACTTGATCAAAGCCGCTTTCGGCGAGCGCCGCAAGCAGCTCGCCAACAGCATAGCCAACTATCCGGGGCTTTCCTACGATAAAAACCGGGTGGCAGAGGCGCTGCAGAGCCTGGGCCTCTCCGCCCAGATCCGCGGCGAAGCCCTGACGCTTGAGCAGTTCGCCGCGCTCTCGGATGCATTGGACGAGCTTAAAGCGGAGGGAGAATGAGTTATGGAACATTATTTCAGCAACAACCCTACGTCGCGTTCGGACGAGCAGATAATCCGGTATACGCTTGCCGACCGCCTATACCTGCTGATGACGGACCACGGCGTTTTCTCCATGGATCGCGTGGATAAAGGCTCGGACCTGCTGATCCGGACGGTATTGAAGGCGGAAGAGGATCCGGCTTCCTGCATGGATATCGGCTGCGGTTATGGCCCGATCGGGCTGATTCTGGCCGACCGCTGGCCTGCGTCAGAATGGCAGCTTGTGGACGTCAATGACCGCGCCATGGAACTTGCCGGACGGAATGCCGCCGCGCTGGGTCTCCTGGGGAGAGTGCAGATCGGCCCGATGGAAAGCTTTCCCGCAGACGATCTGCGCGAACTGATCGTCACCAACCCACCCATCCGTGCCGGCAAACAGGTGATCTACGGATTATTCCGCGAGGCCTGGGAGAGACTCGCGCCCGGAGGCCGCCTGTATATCGTGATCCGCAAGAACCAGGGCGCCGACTCTGCCGCCCGCGAGATCCGGAACCTCTTCGGCAACTGCGAGACCGTCGGCCGCGAGGCCGGGTATCATGTGCTGCGAGCGGAGAAATCCAATTGATTTAATCCATTTCAGCCCCGCGGAAAGCGGGGCTGTTCCGCGTCTTCGTCAGTTCAGGATTGTATTCGCGAGTATCTCCGCGATCTGACGGTGTTCCTCGCGATTTTCTTTGTTCAGCCAGAGGCAGATGACCCGGTATGCACCGTAGGTCATATAGTTATACAGATATTCAAACTCGGTTTCGCTCCGGTGGTCGTCGAGGTTTGTTAAGATCGTCTCTTTAATTATCTCAAGAGAGGCTACTTTTTGGGGAAATGCCGGGTCAACGTTATTGTTGATCAGCAGCCTTGCCAATTCCAGATTGCTCTCCAGATATTCACAGGCGGCTGTGATTATTTTAACGGCGTCGCCCGCGTTGTTTTTGACCGCTCCGGAGAGGAAATTCAGGAAATCATTTTCCATGTCCGCCAGGAGCTCAAACTGGCTTCCGTAATACTTATAGAAAGTGGTGCGGTTGAGGTCGGCTCTGTTGCAGAGCTCCCGGATGGTAACGCGATAGATGTCCTTTTCTTTCAGTATTTCGATCAGCGTTTCTTTCAGCATGCGTTTCGTCATTGTGATCCTGCGGTCTTCTTTCTTTTCCATGAGCACTCCTTCCGACGGCATATTAATCAACACATTTGAGCAAAGCGTTGAGCAACTGTCCGCTTCTAAATTTCTGTCGGTTGCATTATCGACACATGTATATTAAAATTATATCAGCTCGAGACTTAACCGTCAAGAAGCTTTTTGAATTCTTATAACTGGGAGGCCGGAAAGATGAGTTTTGCTGTATTTGCGGATGGTACCGCCAACCTGCCCAAGAGCCTGCTGGGAGGCATAACGCTCCTGCCCTGTGAGTATACGGTAGACGGGCAGCCTCAGACGTACTGGGGCGACGTCGATTCTTTTGACGGACATTCTTATTACGAAGGACTGAGGGCCGGTAAAATCGTCCGGACATCTCTTTTGAACATGCATGTATTCCTGTCGCGTTTCACCCCGATCCTGACACAGGGGCTGGATATCATTTATATTTCCATGAGTTCCGGAATCAGCGGGACATACAATGCTGCGCGGAATGCGGCGCTGGAGCTGATGGAGAAGTTCAGCGGCCGCTTTGTCCACATTGTGGACTCGTTGGGCTGCGGTTTTGGTAACGGGATGCTTGCGATCCGTGCGGCGGAACTGAGTCGGCAGGGCGTCAATGCAAGGACGGCCGCCTCGATCCTGGATGAGGAAGTGCCGCACACCTGCCAGTATTTCACAGTGGATGACCTGAATTTCCTGAAAAATACCGGACGGGTCAGCGGTCTCACCGCTAAAATCGCCACCGTTCTGAGCATCAAACCGATTCTGTATGGAGACAAGACCGGCCACATCGTTTCATGCGCCAAGGTCCGCGGGCGAAAGCGGTCCATTGAAGTACTTGCTGAGAAATACGATGAAAAACGGGTGCGCTCCGGCGAGCAAAAGGTATTCATCTCACACGGGGACTGTCTCCGGGACGCGGAGACGCTTTCTGCCCTCATTCGCAGGATAACGCCCGGCGTGCCGATCACGATCTGCCAGCACGAGCCCTTCTCGGGCGCTCATGTCGGCCCCGGCATGCTCGGCCTGTTTTTCCGGGGGACGGAGCGCTGATACCTCAATTTCAATTAAACACATGCAAAATAAAGCCCCGGGCCGCTGATGATCAGCTCCCGGGGCCTTATATTATTCGGCTGTAATCGTATTACTTCTTGAAGAAAGGGAATCCCTTCTTGTGCGCACCGGTTTTGTCCGTTTCAGGAGTGTCCTTGTCATCCGGATCCGCTTTGCCTGCGGCGTATTCCGCGATCGGTGCGGCCCAGCTGGCTTTCATTTTGCCGCAGACGCGGACGTCCGAGATCGCGGCGGAAACCGTTTCGTAGTTCAGGCTGGTGCCGCGCTTGTCGCTGCGGTATTCGACGGCGCGGTCGGGCGCGATGCCATAGCGGGCGGCCGTCTCCACCGCGTCGATATTGGCGCCCAGGAAGAGGAATTCCCAGCCGTTTTCCTCGGTGCGGGCCTTGATGGAGGCCTTGACATCCTGGCTCGAGTAGCGGTGGCTCGCGTTCTCCATGCCGTCCGTGATGATGACGAAGATGGTATGTGCCGGCACATCCTCGGGCCGTGCGTACTTGTGAATGTTGCCGATGTGGTGGATCGCGTCGCCCAGCGCGTCGATCAGCGCGGTCGAACCGCCCACCATATAATCCTTGCGCGTCAGCTTCTCGACTTTGTCGATGGGCAGCCGGTCGTGCAGCACGCTCGATGCCTGGTTAAAAAGCACCGTGGAAATATAAGCGGTGCCTTCCTCAGCCTTCTGTTTCTCCAGCATGGAATTGAAACCGCCGATGGTATCGCTCTCCAACCCCGACATAGATCCGCTTTTATCCAGAATGAATACGAGTTCCGTGATATTGTTCTTCATGATGTGTTCCTCCTCAATAATGTGTGGTTTTCCAGGGGCTCGCCCCTTGGATGATTGTATTATACGCCGCCCGTGCCCCGCCGTGGTCGCCTGCGAGGCGACAAATTCGGGGCGGGGAATCATTTTCTGAAATAATTTTTGTAAAATATTTGAAAAATTACTGAGAAAATTGTAAGATCCGCTCGGGAAATGCGTGTATAATAGTGTAAGGGAGAAGGGAAACAAGCCGTTAATTATGCATCCAGTATTGCTGCAATTCCTTCAAGCTGGGTCATTGTTGGCGGAAATGGAAGCATCACTTTACCATGATCAGGGAGGAAAGACCATGAAGAAATTGTTAATTGTAATAGCAGTAGTGCTATTAACTTGTATTGGATGCAATTCTAAACTGGATTCAAGAGAAGAATTGCTTACTGGGGGAAACGATCTGGAGTCAATAGAAGAGAATACTCTGCTTGAAATATGACATCGACACATGCTCTTTCTAGAGAACTAAGAAGAATATAGTTAAAATGGCTATCGAAAAAAAGAGGTGATCGAAGTGGCAGCATTAAGAAGCTATTAAACCAAACAACTGCAAACAATTTTAAGGTATTGCAAATCCAGTTCTTTGGTTTTGTCATGTTGGATACTAGGATTTCCCTCTCCTGTTGGCTGAATGCTACAAAAATGGGACAAATACTATTGTGAAAGAAGGTAAAGTATTATGAAAAATGTTAGAAGGATGCTTGCATGTCTGCTTATAGCCTGTCTTCTCAGCCTCATGACTGGCTGCGCAAAAACCAGTAATATAGCAAAGCCCAACCCGATAGAACATGCGGAAGAACTATATGGGAAGTCCAGAAGCGAAGTGCTCACAATACTTGGGCTGACAGCAGAGGATTTACTGCAATCGCGCCAGGAACGTGCCCGGGATTTTACTTACCAGCGAGCAGATTATTTGACGGATGATCTGTATCTTAATCTTAACTTTACGGAGGATCAAGAGGAGAAAGTCTTGGCATACACCGTGGCTGTCGCCTTTAAGACAACTGAAGAAAGATGGAAGGCCTATGATAATCTCCTGAAGAGTCTAAAGGAGAAATATCCGGAACTATCACAGCCCGGGCAGTTTTCTCTTCCCGATAATGCTGAAATCTGGCTGATGACTAGCGATGAGTTGCCTAATCCCATGGCTGCTGGCGACGAAAGCAGAGTTGTCGAGACGAAATACTGTGTATATTATAAGGTTCGTATAAGTCCTAGTTATTATTCTTAATCTCTTCTAATTTTATCAGACAATTCTGAATCAAAAAGCTGATTTGAATGATTAAAGGACTTCCAACAACCGATCTGTGGTCAGTGGATGACAACGGAAATCCGGTAATTTATGAGGGTATAAGCAATATCGTCATAAAATAGCAATTCTTTTAGCGAGGCTAAACTTACTCCACCCACGAAAGGAAGGGATTCAATTGAAAGACGCGCAGATCGTCCAGATGTATTGGGATCGCAACGAGGACGCGATTCAGGCAACCGAGGAACGGTATGGTTCGTATTGCCATGCTGTTGCGATGCATATTCTGGACAACCAGGAGGATGCCGCCGAATGCGTGAATGATACCTATCTGCGCACCTGGAATAATATCCCTCCCCATCGGCCGGCAGATCTCAAAACCTTCCTGGGCAAGATCACCAGGAACCTCGCGTTTAGCAGATACCGGTATAATAATGCGGGCAAGCGGGGCGGCGGACAGATTTCTGCGGTTCTGAGCGAATTGCAGGACTGCCTCGCCGATCCATGGAGTACAGAGGACGAGGTCATGAAAGCCGAATTGACCCGGGCACTGAATGATTTCCTGGCATATTTGCCGAAGCGCAAGCGGCACCTGATGATTCGCCGATATTGGTATGCCGAGAGCATCCGGGATATCGCGGCTGCCTCCGGCAAATCCGAAGCGGCTATTTCTACGGAACTGAGCCGCCTGCGCGGCAAGCTAAAAGAATTCCTGAGAGAAAGGGGGATAGAGTAATGAGAGCAGAAGCCTTGTTTGAAGCTTTTGGCGAGATCGATGAACGCCTGGTTAAAGATGTCCAACCGTACGGCCTTAATCAAAAAGCCGGGTTGTCACGTTTCTTTGAGGAAGAGGAGTATGTGGAAGAAACCGAGGATGCGGGCAAAGTCTCTATCTGGAGCCGCATTATTCTGGCAGGAGCCGCATTGATCGCGCTGGCAATGTTTATCATCGTCTTTACCATGCCCCAAAGCAGAGCTTTGCTGCGATCCTTCTGGAGTCATTTTACGCCTGCTAATTCAGCCGTTACCCCCATATCTTCACACGAGGGTACGAACAGCGAACGGATTGAGCATGTGTTTGACCTGCTGCACAAGTCTAAAGAAGAAGCGATGGCCATGATGGGGGTTACCCAGGATGATCTGGTTGTAGCCCGGATGGAAAAAGGTCCCAGAATGGCAGGAGGGATTTACGAAATCAACCGGGAGGAGTACGAGAACAAATCCTTATATCTTCGTCTGTATTATTCGGACGAACAGGATATTACCGGATACTGGATCCACTTCTATTATTCAGAGGATACAAATGGGGCCTCATACAGACCTGACTATGAAAAGCTGGAAGCGCTTGTTACAGAGCGTAGTTCTGTGCATAATGAAATGGGCTGGCGGACAACGCCCGACGGGCAATATGTATTACTGGGACTGAGTGGACACCAAAATCTGCAAACACCGCTTTCTGATGATACCGAGTGCATTATCTTTCGCCTCTGGGAAGAGCCGCCCTCGATAGATTCTCCCCCGGATCAGAGCGGAGACAAAACCGAGAAGCCGGAATACAAGCTGTACTCCTGTGATGTCTATACCAAGTGGCAGGCCGTAGGGGCGGCGATTACAGATAGAACAGTAACATCAGAATCTATTGACTATTCTCTAACTCCGATCCGCGGTATTGACAAGTCTGCCATCAAGCAGGAAGCATCCATCGTCTTTGACGGGGAAGAGTATTCCGGAACCTATCAGGATACGTACTGTATGGATTACGGAAGCCAGTGCCTGGACGCGTATATCATGCCGAATGGGTGCTGCTTCTACCTGGATCATGATTCCGGCGAATTCGCGGGCATCGAATTCATGACAGAAGAGCAAATCCTGGAACAATCATATGGACCTAAATATTCTGCGTCTCTCTCTGATTCAATAGAAATTGCGCGCAAATATGCTTCCGAGCATATGGATATGGAGGACTATTCACGCTATCAAACCAAGGGTGTAGCGATTCGGGATCCTAAAACAATGGAAATACTGACATATTTAGAGTGTGTTTCCTTTGTCCGGTATATTTCGGACATACCCACCGTGGATGCGATCAGTGTCTGGGTGAATGATCACGGGGAAATTACCAGATTTATCATCAGCAACCCCCATTTCGCCGACACACTGGACGAGGACGAAGCGGTATGCCTTAGGCAAGTTTCTCAGGATAAGCTGGACACGTTCCTGGAAGATTATCTGGAGCAAACTCTTTCTCCAAATGTGGACAAAGAAGGGTATTCCATCAGAGGATCCGTCACTAGGTATACCAAAACACCGGATGGGCAGTTTGGGATGCTGGTTCAGGCTTCCATAACAAGACCGGATGGGACGAATACCCGTGAGACCTTGGTATTTACGACCCATATCGCGGAGGATTCGCAGAAGATAGATGCTGAGTTGCCATATCGGTATGTGAACGATTATCGGTATTACGGTGAATTTGATGTGGTAGATGTAACAGAGGAGCAGCGGAACCAGCTGGCCAATCTGTCAGAGACGCCGGACCTTGGATGGTATTTGGACTTGATGCCACCAATTAAAGCAAAAATGACCATCCTGGGACTTCTGCCGCAAGAATCTCCGTCACTGACACTGGAACAAGCGCAGGCTATTTGCGACAAATGGAAGGAATCAGGATATTCCTTAAGACAGGCCAAAGAATGGATCGATGACTTTGACGCAATTGCCGGCGTGCCGGATTATATGGATTCGGCCGGAGACTTTACGAGGCGATTGTATTGGCTTGCGTCCGATCAAAGCGAATACTTGCTGGTCTCGACTGCGGGAGCGATATATGTAGACCGCCATACAGGGGAAATGTATGCGCTTGTCGAATTGCTTCAGCCGGATGACTCCTTTATGACCGAGGAGGAAGCCATTGAATTCGGCGTGCAGTACATGAAAGGGCTTCCAAACAACCATTTTACGGACTGGCAGCAGGATCCGGACCATGAAAACTGGTTCGAATGGGATGGGAGAGCCGGCGTGTGGCACCTGTACACGCTCTATGATGATGCAGGGGATCAGGTCCATTCAGAAATTGTGACTGACGCGTTAACAGGCGCTATACTCGTCGGAACCTCGGGAAGCCGACAGGACCGCGAGTCCGTTCATGTCGTTGAGCCTTCACCGAGAAAGTCCTAGACATAGTGATTATGCACGAGAAAGTACGACAAAGCCGACACC
>JAFYFC010000002.1 GCA_017543905.1 Clostridia bacterium | reverse complement strand
GCACATCCGGCGGTGCCTTTTCCGCCATCTACTTCTTGCAAATTCTTTGATTTACCTCCAGTAAACCTTCAGAATTTGCAATCGTATCTGACGAAAAATTCACTCGCCGGCTGACCACCTCATTTAATCAGTGCTTCCTTAATTAGCGGCCTTCAAGTCTGCGGCCGTCTTATGAATCCATCCGGCGGCGCCGCGCAGGCTGACCACGAGCCATTCGCCTTCGTCCTTCAGTATGGCGAGGTAGGTCTCCGGGTCGAGCAGCTCCGTGTTGGCGTCCAGCATGGCGACCTTGGGGGCGGAGGTATCGTTCCAGGCGTATACGTACGTTTTGCCTTCCGTACGGTACCAGGCGGGATCGATCACGATATATTCGGAATTTACCCAACCGGAAGCTGCATCCTCGGAATCGCCGAGCACGCAGCGCGCCCAGCCGTCCTGCTGCTCGACCACGATTATGAGATCGCGGTAATTGAGCGTCTGCAGGGCTTTGGAAGAGGCGCTCGGCTTTTCGCGCAGGGTAAGCTCGCTGCACAGCACCACTGCCTGAAGCCCGATCTGGCCAAATCCGTGAGCAGGTATTATTTCCGCATGCACAGTCCCGATGCTTCCGAGCATAAGGAGCATAGCGGCGAGAAGAGTCAAGCTGATAAGTTTTTTCATAGGGGTTCCTCCTTTGTCAGCGCTTTTCGCGCTGGTATAATCGAATTATTTGTTGACGCGCGGAGCCTTCATTCTCCGACCTCGACCAGCACTTCAGCTGTCAGTCCGGAGTATACGCTCAGAGTTACGCGCGCGGTGCCGCTTTTTACGGCGGTTATCACGCCGCTTGTATCGATCTGCGCGATATCAGGGTCGCGGCTCGTGCAGGTCCAGCTCACATGCGTGTAACCGTCGAACGTTACGTTTAGAGGGAGCGTTTCGCTGGCCTTCATGTATACGTAGTGTGTAAACAGGCCGCCTTGTGAGAGCGTCTCGGCGTTAAGCGTGACGCGCGTCGGCGCGGGCAGCACGCTGACCTCGACGTCCGCGTATGCGCCGCTTGATACCGACGCGCGCGTGTACGTCGTGCCGGTCAGACCTGTGGAAGTTATAACGCCGTCCTCCGATACGCTGATGAGGCCGGAGCCCGCCGTCCAGCTTATGCGTGACAGCGTGCCCTCGTCGAGCTGGGCGTTTATCTTGACGCTGTCGCCTGCGCCTATCGCGATACGCGCTGCGTCGGTATATATGTGCTCCGAACGGGGAAGCACGGTTACGAGCTGTACCGCGCTTACGCCGCCCGGCAGACTGGCCGTGACGGCGGCCTCGCCGCTTTTGAGCGCGTAAAGCGTATCTCCGTCAGTATACGCGACGCTTTCGTCCGAGGAAGCATAGCTTATCGCGCCCGCGCCGTCCACAGGGCGCGCGGACAGCTGCGCGCTGTCGCCGGCGCCGAGCTGTATCGACGGGGCATCGAAGGCGATATGCATCGCGATCGGCAGCACCTGCACGTTAAGCGTGTACGTAAGCCCGCCGATGCGCGCCTCAAGGATACCGCGTCCGGGCGCGTACGTGTGCACGATGCCCTGCGCGTCTATCGTGAATACGCCTGTGTCGGTGGATGCGTATGCTGCCGGCAGCAGCGGCACGGGCAGCTCCGTAAGGTACGCGAGCGTGGTTTCGTTTGGACCCAGCAGTGTTTTCTTAAGCCTTAAGTCAAGCTGCGGCGCAGGCAGCACGAATATGCTTTGGGTACAGGCTATGCCGCCCGGCGCGGTGAAGGTGACGGCGGTCTGTCCGCTTTTGAGCGCGTGAAGCCTGCCGTCAGGCTCCGCGCAGGCGATGCGGGTATCGCTTATCGAAATATCGTATTTTCCGCTGCCGCCGGTGACCTGCACGTCGGGCGCGGAATATCCGCCTTCGTATAGATAGATGTCGCCGCCTGCGCTTATCGCGCTGGCGCCGGGCTGTACGTTTACGAAGCACGATGCCTGATCGCCGCCCGAAGCGTACGCGTTTATGTACGCGCCGCCGGGCTTCAGGCACAGTATGCTGCCGTCTGCGTTTATCGCGCACACGTCCGGATTGTCGGAGGTGAACGTCACGCTTTCGTTATAGCCGCCCGTAAGCCTGTATTCGGGAACGAAGCTCTCGTTCGCGTAGCCGTAATGCAGCGGCTCGAGAGTCAGCTTCGCGGGCGGGGGCGTGCGCACCACGACCTCGCATTCCGCAGTCAGTCCGTTGTACAGCTCCGCGCTCACGACGCTTCTGCCGGGTGCGAGCGCCGTAAGCGTTCCCTCTGCGTCGACCAGCACCGCGTCCTCGTTGGCAGAATAGAAATCTATGCGGCCGCCCGCGTTTTTGGGCGTAAGCGTATAAACGAGCCGATACTGCTGCCCGGGGTCGAGCGTCAGAGACGCGGACGGGAAGGCGATTTTCGTCGGCTCGCTTTTGACCTGCAGCCTGAACTCTACGAAATCCGCAGGCGTATAGTATACCTTTATGCGCGCGTTACCGCTCGAGCCGGTCACGAGCATACCGTTTTCGTCCGCGTGCGCGACGTAGTAGGAGGAGGAGTAATACTTGACGTCCTCGATCCCCTCGACCGTAATGAACACGTCCTGTCCGCGGCCGATCGTGAGCGTTTCGAATTCAGCTCCGGCGCCGGGCTTGTCCGTTACGAGCACGTTGCCGTCCTCGGTAAGATACGCCTTCCACGTGGAGTCGGTTTCGGCCGATGCCAGGTAAGCGCACGCGCAGATAAGGATAAACGCAAGCAGCCAGCGTTTCATCGGCTTTCGTCAGGCGTACAGGGGAAATTCGCGCGTAAGCGCCAGTGCGCGCGCGGATACGTCCTCGACCGCAGCCTCGCCGTTTTCTATTATGTCCGCGATCATATCCGCGATTTTTTCCGCCTCGCGCACGCCCATGCCGCGCGTGGTGATCGCGGGCGTGCCCACGCGCAGACCGCTCGTGATGAAATGGGAGCGCGTCTCGCCCGGGACGGTGTTTTTGTTTGCAGTGATGTGCGCAAGATCCAGCAGGTTTTCAAGCTCCTTGCCGGTCATTTCGCGGTCCTTCAGGTCTATGAGCATCAGATGGTTGTCCGTGCCGCCCGTGACCAGCTTGATCCCGCGGCGGGTGAACTCGTCCGCCATAGCGCGCGCGTTCAAAATGATATTGTGCTGATAGGCCTTGAACTCAACGCTCAGCGCCTCCTTGAAGCACAGCGCCTTGGCGGCGATTATGTGCATAAGCGGGCCGCCCTGCGTGCCGGGGAATATCGCCTTGTCTATCGCCTTGGCGTATTCCTTTCTGCACAGTATCATGCCTCCGCGGGGGCCGCGCAGCGTTTTGTGAGTGGTCGTGGTCACTACGTCGGCGTAAGGCACGGGATTCATGTGTTCTCCCGCCGCCACGAGACCGGCGATATGCGCCATGTCCACCATCAGAAGCGCGCCGCATTTGTCTGCGATCTCACGAAACCGACCGAAGTCTATTTCTCTGGGATATGCGCTCGCGCCCGCAACGATAAGCCTGGGTCTGCATTCCAGCGCCTTCGCCTCGAGCAGATCGTAATCTATGCGGCCGCTTTCGTCAGAAACGCCGTAGGAAACGAAGTTATAGTAGCTGCCGGACAGATTGGCGGGGCTGCCGTGGGTGAGGTGTCCGCCGTGGTCGAGGCTCATGCCCATGACGGTGTCCCCGGGCTTAAGCAGCGCGAAGTACACCGCAAGATTTGCCTGCGCGCCCGCGTGAGGCTGAACGTTCGCATGCTCGGCGCCGAAGAGCTCCTTTGCTCTTTCGCGCGCGAGCCTTTCCGCCTTGTCGACGCACTGGCAGCCTCCGTAATAGCGCTTGCCGGGATAGCCCTCGGCGTATTTGTTGGTAAGTATGCTGCCCATCGCCTGAAGCACGGCGGGGCTCACGTAGTTTTCGGAAGCGATAAGCTCTATGTTTTCGCTCTGGCGGCGCGCTTCTTCGTCCATGCCTTCGGCTAATTCGGGGTCTATGGCTCTAATAAGATCAAAATCCATACTATACCTCATCGATAAACGCCGCCTTTATACGGGCGGCGCAGAATAGATTTGGGTCAAAACTCCGTTTTGGCTTCGAGCCACGCGGGCAGGTCGGAAATCGCGACGAGCTCCTGCTGCATGGTGTCGCGGTCGCGCACTGTAACCTTGCCGGTTTCAAGCGTATCGAAATCCACGGTCACGCAGTAAGGCGTGCCCGCCTCGTCCTGACGGCGGTAGCGCTTGCCGATGGAGCCGGTTTCGTCGTATTCGCACATGAATTTTCTGGAGAGCGCGGCGTATACTTCCTTCGCCTTGTCGCCCAGCTTGTTTTTCTGCAGCGGCAGCACCGCGCATTTGACAGGCGCGAGCGCGGGATGCAGATGCAGCACCGTGCGCATGTCGCCGCCCTCGAGCTCCTCCTCCTCGTAGGCGTTGCACAAAAACGCGAGCACCGCGCGGTCCACGCCCAGTGAGGGCTCGACGCAGTAGGGGATAAACTTTTCGCCTGTCGTCGGGTCCATGTATTCGAGGGATTTGCCGGAATGCTCCATGTGCTGCTTAAGGTCGTAATCCGTGCGGTCCGCTACGCCCCAAAGCTCGCCCCAGCCGAATGGGAACAGGAATTCGAAGTCCGTGGTCGCCTTGGAATAGAAAGCGAGCTTGTCCTTTTCGTGGTCGCGCAGACGCAGGTTTTCGCTCTTAATGCCCAGGGACAGCAGCCAGTCGCGGCAGAAGGAACGCCAGTAATCGAACCATTCGAGGTCGGTGCCCGGCACGCAGAAGAACTCAAGCTCCATCTGCTCGAATTCGCGCACGCGGAATATGAAGTTGCCGGGGGTGATCTCGTTTCGGAAGGATTTGCCTATCTGCGCGATGCCGGCGGGCAGCTTTTTGCGCGTGGTGCGCATTACGTTTGCAAAGTTTACGAATATGCCCTGCGCGGTTTCGGGACGCAGGTACAATTCCGCCGCGCTGTCCTCGTTCACGCCCTGATGGGTCTTGAACATGAGGTTGAACTGGCGTATGCCGGTAAAGTCCTTCTTGCCGCATACGGGGCAGGGTATCTCGTGCTCGCGGATATAGCTTTCGAGCTGTGCGTTCGTCCAGCCGTCGCCGGTTTCCCTGCCTTCGGTGAAGTCCTCGATAAGCTTGTCCGCGCGGAAGCGCGCCTTGCACGCCTTGCAGTCCATGAGCGGATCGTTGAAGCCGCCTACGTGGCCGCTGGCTACCCATACCTCGCGGTTCATGAGTATCGCGCAGTCGACGCCTGTGTTGTAGGGGCTTTCCTGCACGAACTTGCGCCACCATGCTTTTTTTACGTTGTTTTTGAATTCAACGCCCAGAGGACCGTAGTCCCAGGTGTTCGAAAGTCCGCCGTATATCTCGCTGCCTGCAAAAATATAACCCTTGTTTTTGCAAAGCGCCACGAGCTTGTCCATTGTAAGCTCAGCCATATAAAAAACCTCCGCGCGTATTTGGAATGGATTTTACCGCATACGCGCGCAGGTATCAAGTAAAGTGTGTTAATTTGACTGCGCAATTTGCGCTAAACGTGTTTTATGCCGCGATAAGCCGCTTGGCGAGCTCCGCTGCGGAAGCCGCGTCCGCGGAATAACCATCCGCGCCGATCTGGTCGGCGTATTCCTGCGTGATGGGCGCGCCGCCTATCATGACCTTTACCTTGTCGCGCAGGCCCGCGTCCTCAAGCGCCTTGATCGTGACCGCCATCATGGGCATGGTAGTTGTGAGCAGAGCGGACATGCCGATTATCTGCGCGCCGTCCCTGACTGCCTGTACGAACGCGTCGGGAGATACGTTCTCACCAAGGTCAACCACCGTGAAGCCGGTGCCCTCGAGCATCATGCCCACGAGATTCTTGCCTATGTCGTGCAGATCGCCCTCTACCGTGCCGATAGCGACTGTGCCCAGACTCTGCACGTTCGCCTGAAGCAGCAGGGGCTTAAGTATTTCGGTTCCTTTTTTCATCGCGCGGGCGGCGACCAGCACCTCTGGTACGTAGACCTCGCCGTTTTTGAACTGCTCGCCCAGCTCGTTCATGCCCACGATCAGGCCTTTGTTCAGTATATCCTCAGGCTTTTCGCCCTCTGCGAGCGCTTCGTTTACAAGCTGCTCAACGATTTTGCGGCGGCCTTCCTTGACCGCAGTCGAGATAGCCAGCATATCCGCCATGGTTTTTACCTCCGATAACACCAGTGTACATTTAAACAATTATATTATATCATCTCGAAGGCGAAATTACAAGTTATATTTAATATATTTAAAATTAATCGGAAATTTGCAATCGGCTGTGTCCATAAGCGGCAAGGCTGTGGTATAATTAATGTAACTTGTATTTTTATACCCGGAGGAACGGCATGTACCGCGTCGATGAATT
Organism: Clostridia bacterium; assembly: GCA_017543905.1. Classification (GTDB taxonomy): domain Bacteria; phylum Bacillota; class Clostridia; order Christensenellales; family Aristaeellaceae; genus RUG14130. Next base: position 108,564 of record JAFYFC010000002.1, on the reverse strand, counting down.
CAGAAAACTGTTTGACAAAAGCGCCGTGTTCGATTCGCCCGACAATATGTTTTATCTTACGGGCTTTCGCGGCGAGGGCTGCGTGCTCGTTACGCCGCGCGCGGCCGTCATAATAACCGATTCCCGCTATACCGAGCAGGCGGAGCGTCAGAGCCCCGAATGCAAAGTGGAAACCACGGGCAAAGAGCGCGGACGCGAGGCGATAATCAGGGAATACCTTTCCGCCGAGGGCATAAACGAATTGCATGTAGAAACGGGTGTGCTCACGGTCAGGGCATACCGCGCGATGGAGGAGAAGCTGCCCGGCGTAAAGCTTTCCGACATGCCGAACATAACCGGCGGCATGCGCGAGGTGAAAAGCGCTCAGGAGCTTGACTGCATAAGCAAGGCGGTCAAAATATCCGGCAGGGCTTTCGAGGCGCTGCTTGAAAAGCTGAAGCCCGGCATGACCGAAAAGCAGGCGCGCGCAGTGCTGGAATACGAGATGTACGCCTGCGGCGCGGACGGGCTCGCGTTTGATACTATAGTCGCCAGCGGCGTAAACGGCTCTCTGCCGCATGCGGTGCCCTCCGATAAGGTCATAAACAAGGGCGAGCTCGTTACGTTCGATTTCGGCGCGAAATACGGCGGCTACTGCTCGGACTGCACGCGCACCGTCGCGGTGGGGAACGTTTCAGACGAGCTTAAACGCATTTACGACGCCGTATATAACGCGCACATGGCTGCGCTATCTGAAGTAAAGCCCGGCGCGGTCACGAAGGAGCTGGACGGTATCGCGCGCAGGTATCTGGACGGGCTGTACCCCGGGGCGTTCGGGCATTCGCTCGGCCACGGCGTGGGCATATTCATTCACGAGACGCCCACGGTGAACTATCGCGACGCGAACGTCTTGCGTCCCGGCCACGTAATAACGATAGAGCCCGGCGTTTACATAAAGGGCGTGGGCGGCTGCCGCATAGAGGATACGGTATTCGTTACCGAAACCGGCTTTACCGATCCGTACACGATTTCAAAACAGCTTATTGTTGTTTGAATATAATAACTCCCCACTCAATTTTCAAGGAGGAAACCCAATGGTTACAGCAGGCGATTTCAAAAAAGGCATAACGGTAGAATGGGACGGCGGCATCTGGACGATAGTGGACTTCCAGCATGTCAAGCCCGGAAAGGGCGCGGCGTTCGTTCGCACTAAAATAAAGAACATAATCACCGGCGCGGTGCTCGAGCGCACCTTCAACCCCACCGACAAAATGCCTAAGGCCATCATAGAGACCAAGGAAATGGAGTATCTCTACGACGACGGCGATCTGTACTACTTCATGGACGGCGAGACCTACGAGCAGATCGGGCTCACCAAGGATCAGGTCGAGGACGCGATCGTGTTCATGAAGCCGAACACCAACGCCACCGTGCGCTTCTATAAGGGCAGCGCGTTCAGCGTCGAGGCGCCCACGTTTGTGGAGCTGCAGGTGACGGCGACCGAGCCCGGCTTCAAGGGCGACACCGCCTCGAACACCACCAAGCCTGCCACGGTAGAGACCGGCTACACCCTGCAGGTGCCGCTGTTCATAGAAATCGGCGACGTCATAAAGATAGACACCCGTGTGGGCGAATACTTAAGCAGAGTGTGACGCACGCACAATTCAGAAACGGAAACGTCTGATACGGCGCTTCCGTTTTTGGAGTTACGACGATTTTGATTTGGAGACGCGTGAGCAATGGACGATATTAAAAAACTGATAGGCCGCGCGCAGGGGCTGCTCGAGGGCGGCGCGGACGAAAAGACGCTTTCCCGCGCACTGGGGGCGGCGCTCGAGGCGCTGTCCGCGCTGGCGGACAAGCTGGAAAAGACGAGCGACGAGCTTGACGAAATGAACGAATACGTCAGCCGCATAGACGAGGATCTGAGCGAATTGGAGCTAATGTACGACGCGGAGGAAGAGGACGGCGACTTCGACGAGGACGACTTCGACGACGATATCGACGAGCTGTTCGACGACGAGGACGAGCTCGACGACGATACGGACGACGGTGAAGCGGACGACGAAGCCGGGGAGCGCGAAGCGGGCTCCAACGTGACCCCGATACCCGTCAGGTTCAGAACGGACGACGACGAAAGCGAATAAGCGCTGCGCCGTGCGGCGCGTGAGATTTCGCGCATATACGCATATATATAATGTAGCGATATTGGAGGGAACACACATGAAAAGGATTTCGGCTCTCGTTCTTGCCCTTATAATCTGCGCTGTGGCGCTGCCCGCGCACGCCTCGGAGCTCGATTTTCAGCTCGGAAGCGCGTTTGCCTGCGGCTTCGATACCTTCAGGCTGTACTTCGACGCGCTGACTGCTGACAGCGGATACGCGTTCAGCTGGGACGAAAGCACGCTTGAGGCCGCGAACGGTGTAAAGCTGCACACTGCGGCGAACGAGGACGCGACGTGTCAGGTATCCCTGTTCGACATCGACGGTCTGGTCGCGTTTGAGTGCGTGGTCATAATGGACACGCAGGACGCCGCCGCCGCCGAAAACGCGGGCGGCTGGCTAGGCACGGCGATGATGAGCGGCGCATACGCGCTGTATATGGCTGAAAACGGAGCGCTCCCGAGCAGCGAGCTGCAGGCCGCTTCCATAGAAGAGCTCACCGCGCTGTTGGGCGTGATGAGCGAAACGGACAAGTCGGGCGGGGAAGACGCATCGGACAGCTACGCCTACGCGGGCACTCTGTGCGGCTATCCTGCCGGCATGACCGTGTATCTTATAGCGGACGAAACGTCTCAAAGCCTTATAATCGAGTTCATGCTTCTGAGCAAGGACGCAAATCTGGGCGTGATCGAATAAGCGAAACGAAACCGGCGCACATAACGCCGCGCTGCGATTTGCGCGCATGCGGCGGCTCTGAACGAAAAACAGCATAAACCGATATCCTGCCTGCGGCATGAGTTTTGCTCGCCCTGCGCAGGATTATTTATTCGGTATAATACAACATTAACCCGGATTACATAAAAATAACTTGTGTGTCCGGCCGTATCGGTGTATAATTCAAATGTTCGCGTGTGGTGAGCTATGCCTATCTGCCGGTAAACACAGCACGAAAGCCGCAGGCGAGCGAGGGATGAACCGAAAGGTTGCGGCGGGCGAACGACCGCCACGCCGGTAATTTTCGGGGACCAGTCCGACAATCGGGCGACGGCTCATGCGCCGTCGAGAAAATAATAATTAGGGCACGCCCGGCAGCGTGTGCATGAGTCCAAGAAGGAGGAAACCCACCAAATGGCAAGCCAGAAGATCAGAATCAAGCTGAAGGCTTATGAGCACTCCCTGATCGATCAGTCCGCAGAGCGCATCGTCGAAACCGTGAAGCGCACGGGCTCGCGCGTATCAGGCCCCATCCCGCTGCCCACTCAGAAGGAGATCGTCACCATCCTGCGTTCTCCCCACAAGCACAAGGACAGCCGCGAGCAGTTCGAGCTGCGCACTCATAAGCGTCTTATCGACATCATTCAGCCCACTCCCAAGACGGTCGACGCGCTCACGAAGCTTGATCTGCCGGCAGGCGTGGAAATCGAAATCAAACTGTAATCCCAATCAGGAGGAACAACAATGAAGAAGGCAATTCTCGGCAAAAAGATCGGAATGACTCAGATCTTCCTTGAGGACGGTCGTCTTGTCCCGGTCACAGTCGTCGAAGCCGGCCCCTGCACCGTAACACAGGTGAAGACGGTCGAGACCGACGGCTATGAGGCACTTCAGGTCGGTTTCGGAGAGCTCACTGAAAAGCGCGCTCAGAAACTGAAGAACAAGCCCGAGCTCGGCCATTTCGCAAAAGCGAACGTGCCTGCTAAGCGCTATCTGCGCGAATTGCGCCTGGACGACATCACCCCCTTCAAGGTGGGCGACGAAATCAAGGCCGACGTATTCGCTCAGGGCGACAAAGTCGATGTTTCCGGTATCAGCAAGGGCCACGGCTACACCGGCGCAATCCAGAGATGGAACCAGCATACCGGCCCCATGGCACACGGCTCCAAGTATCACCGCGGCGTAGGCTCTCTGAGCGCGAACTCCGATCCTTCCCGCGTGTTCAAGGGCAAGCACATGGCAGGTCAGTACGGAAACGAAAAGGTTACCGTGCAGAACCTCGAGGTGGTGCGTGTTGACGCAGAGCGCAATCTGCTGCTCATAAAGGGCGCGCTGCCCGGAGCCAACGAAAGCCTGCTCGTGATACGCGATACCGTTAAAGCCTGAGTTTAACCGGAAGGAGGACGCAATATAATGCCTACTGTAAAAGTTCTGAATATGCAGGGCAAAGAGGTCGGCACTTACGATCTGAACGAAGACGTGTTCGGCGCGGAAGTGAACGTATACGCCATGCATACGGTGTCCAGAGCGATACTTAACGCTCAGCGTCAGGGCACCCAGTCTGCGCTCACCCGCACGGAAGTGCGCGGCGGCGGCAGAAAGATTTACCGCCAGAAGGGCACCGGCAACGCGCGCCATCACGGCCGCAGAGCGCCCCAGTTCACCCACGGCGGTATGGTATTCGCGGTCAAGCCCCGCTCCTACAGAATCAGCGTGCCGCGCAAGGTCCGCCGTCTGGCGATGAAGAGCGCCTTAACCTGCAAGGCTGCGGAAAACCAGATCATCATCCTCGATACCATCGAGTTTACCAACGAAGTAAAAACCAAGGTCATCGTCAACATGCTCAAGGCGATCGGCGCCGACAAGAAGGCCATGATCGTGACCGCGGACGCGAACGCGGACGTGGTGCGCGCATCCGCCAACATCCAGGGCGTAAAGGCTTCCCACACCGGCATGCTGAACGTGGTCGACATCCTGAACTACAACTCCTTCGTTGTAACTAAGGAAGCGGTCGCCCGCATCGAGGACATGTACAACGACGAATATATCGAACAGGCCGAAACGGAGGAGAACGAATAATGAAAAGCGCATACGATATTATCATTCGCCCCGTGCTCACCGAAAAGTCCTACGCGACGATTGCCGAGAAAAAGTACGTCTTCGTTGTCGACAAGAGAGCCAACAAGATCGAGATCAGGCAGGCGGTTGAGCAGGTGTTCGGCGTGAAGGTCGAATCCGTAAACACCCTGCGCACCGACGGCAAGCTCAAGCGTCAGGGACGCACCCAGGGCAGGACCCCTGAGATCAAGAAGGCCTACGTAACGCTCAAGAAGGACAGCAAGCCCATCGAGTTCTTCGAGGGCATGGCGCAGTAATAGGGAGGTAAGCAAATGGGAATCAGAGTGTATAAGCCGACCTCGCCTGCAAGGCGCTTCATGTCGGTGCTCACGTTCGATGAGCTCACCAAAAAAGCGCCCGAGCGCTCGCTGGTGACCGATCTGCGCAGCAAGGCGGGCCGCAACGCTTCCGGCAAAATCACCGTGCGCCATCAGGGCGGCGGCGTGCGGCGCAAGTACCGCATAATCGATTTCAAGCGAAACAAGGACAACATCCCCGCGAAGGTAGCCGCGATCGAGTACGATCCCAACCGTACCTGCTTTATAGCGCTGCTGTACTACGCGGACGGTGAAAAGAGATACATCCTTGCGCCCCTGGATCTCAAAGTGGGCGACACCGTGATGAGCGGCGAAAACGCCGACATCAAGCCCGGCAACTGCCTGCCAATAGCGAACATCCCCCTGGGCACGCTGATCCACAACATCGAGATCAAGGTCGGCAAGGGCGGCCAGATGGTCCGCGCCGCCGGCACCTCCGCGCAGGTCATGGCTAAGGAAGGCGCGTTCGCACAGATTCGCCTGCCCAGCGGCGAGGTCCGCAAGGTCTCCATCAACGCCCGCGCGACGATCGGCGAGGTCGGCAACAACGAGCACGAAAACGTGCGCATCGGTAAGGCCGGCCGTCAGCGTCACAAGGGCATCCGCCCCCATGTGCGCGGCGTCGTCATGAACCCCGTAGACCACCCGCACGGCGGCGGCGAAGGCCGTTCACCCGTAGGTATGCCCGCTCCTATGTCTCCTTGGGGCAAAAAGACGCAGGGCGTCAAGACCCGCAAGCATCGCAAGTATTCCGACAAGATGATCGTCAAGCGGGCCGGCAAGTAAGAGACACAGCAGAAGGAGGCAAAACGATAAATGAGCAGATCCGTTAAAAAGGGACCGTTTATCCAGGAAGCTCTGCTTAAGCGAGTACAGGAAATGAACAACGGCGGCGAGAAGAAGGTTCTTAAGACCTGGTCGCGTTCTTCCACGATCTTCCCGGATTTCATCGGACACACGGTAGCCGTACACGACGGCCGCAAGCATGTGCCGGTATACATCACCGAGGATATGGTAGGCCATAAGTTCGGCGAATTCGCGCCCACAAGGACCTTCAGGGGCCACGCAGGCGAAAAGTCCAGCGCGAAGAAGTAAGCGGAAAGGAGCAAACGAATGGCAACTCGTATCAAGGAAAAAGCTGCTGCGCGCAAGGAAAACGCCGACAAGCGTGCCCGCGCGATAGTCAGAAACGTACGTATTTCTTCCCGCAAGGTGAAGATCGTCATAGACCTTATCCGCGGCAAGCAGGTAGACGACGCGCTGGCGATACTTACCTACACTCCCAAGAGCGCGTCTCCCGTTGTGAAAAAGCTGCTTGAAAGCGCGATCGCAAACGCGGAGAACAACTTAAGCTTAAGCCGCGACAATCTGTACGTCGCAGAGGTTTATGCAAATCAGGGCCCGACCTTCAAGCGCTATTGGGCCCGTTCCCACGGCCGCGCTGACGTGATCCTCAAGAGGACCAGTCACATCACCGTCGTGCTCGACCAGAAATAAGGGAGGAAACAAAATGGGTCAGAAAGTTAATCCCCATGGCGCGCGCGTTGGTGTCATCATGGACTGGAGCACCAAATGGTACGCAGGCAAGAAGGATTTTTCCAACAACCTGGTAGACGACCATAAGCTGCGCGTATGGCTCAAAGACAAGCTCTACGCTGCCGGTATCTCCCACATCGATATTTCCCGTGCGGGCGATAAGTTGGAAGTCGGCGTATGGGCGGCAAAGCCCGGCATCGTGATCGGACAGGGCGGCGCCGGAGTGGAAACGCTCAAGAAAGAAATCATCGCCTTTACCGGCAAGGACAACGTTAATCTCAACATCCTCGAAGTCAGAAATCCCGAGTGCGACGCTCAGCTGGTGGCGGAAAACGTCGCCCAGCAGATCGAAAAGCGCACGTCCTTCCGCAGAGCCATGAAGCAGGTCATCTCCCACGCCATGAAAGCGGGCGCGAAGGGAATCAAGACCACCGTTTCCGGCAGACTCGGCGGCGCGGACATCGCCCGCAGCGAAGGATATCACGAGGGCCCGATACCGCTGCAGACCCTGCGCGCGAACATCGACTACGGCTTCGCGGAAGCGAAGACCACCTACGGCCGCATCGGCTGCAAGGTATGGATTTACAAGGGACAGGTACTCACCAAGGGCTTCGTGCCCCGCACCGTGAACGGACCTGCACCCCGCAGAAGAGGAGGGAAATAAGCAATGCTGATGCCCAAGAGAGTGCTGCACCGCAAACAGCAGCGCGGCCGCATGAAGGGAAAGGCCCAGCGCGGCAATTTCCTGGCCTACGGTGAATACGGTCTGGTTGCTCTGCAGCCCGGCTGGATAACCTCAAATCAGATCGAGGCTGCCCGTCAGACGATGACCCGTACCACGAAGCGCGGCGGCAACGTATGGATAAAGATATTCCCCGACAAGCCCGTAACCGCGAAGCCCGCCGAGACCCGAATGGGATCCGGCAAAGGCGCGCCCGAATACTGGGTAGCGGTGGTAAAGCCCGGCCGCGTGCTGTTCGAGATGGGCGGCATCGACCCCGAAATCGCAAAGGAAGCGCTGCGCCTGGCCGGCCATAAGCTTCCGATAAAGACCAAGATTATTTCCAAGGAAACTCAGGCGGGTGGTGAACAGAAATGAAAAACAACATCCTGAATACGCTTAAGGACAAGACCGCCGAAGAGCTTGGCACCGAACTCAAGAACAAAAAGGAAGAACTGTTCAACCTGCGCTTTCAGCTGGCTACGGGTCAGCTGCAGAACACGGCAGCGGTACGTGCCTGCAAAAAGGACATAGCCCGCATAAAGACCGTCCTGAGCCAGCGTGAACTGACTAAGGACTAATGGAGGAGAGAGAAATGTCCGAGCAGAGAGGTATGCGCAAAGAGCGCGTGGGCGTCGTGGTTTCCGATAAGATGGACAAAACCATCGTCGTCGCAATCCGTACCCGTGTAAAGCATCCGCTGTATGGCAAGATCATGAACCGCACCACCAAGCTCAAGGCTCACGACGAGAACAATGAGTGCGGCATCGGCGACACCGTGCGCGTGATGGAAACCAGACCGCTCTCCAAGGAAAAGCACTGGAGACTGGTCGAGATCATCGAAAAGGCGAAGTAAGAGCAGGAGGAAAACCACTATGATTCAGCCGCAAACCAGATTAAAGGTTGCAGATAACAGCGGCGCGAAAGAGATTATGTGCTTCCGCGTGCTGGGTGGCTCTTTCCGCCAGTCCGGCAGCGTCGGCGACGTAATCGTTGCCAGCGTAAAGTCCGCACAGCCGGGCGGAGCCGTTAAAAAGGGCGAGGTCGTAAAGGCCGTTATCGTCCGCACCAAGAAGCAGTATCGTCGTCCCGACGGGAGCTACATCCGCTTCGACGACAATGCAGCAGTCATCATCGACGCACAGAAGCAGCCCAGAGGCACCCGTATCTTTGGGCCGGTCGCCAGAGAGCTTCGCGAAAAGGATTACATGAAGATCGTTTCGCTCGCTCCCGAAGTACTTTAATAGGAGGAACACGATATGGCTATACAGAAGCTCGGTGTTAAATCCGGTGATACCGTAGTCGTGATCTCCGGCAAGGACAAGGGCAAGCAGGGCAAAATACAGAAAGCTTTTCCCGCCACCGGCAAGATCATCGTCGAAGGCGTCGCGATGGTCAAAAAGCACCAGAAGCCCCGCGGACAGGGTATGCCCGGCGGCATAATCGACAAGGAATCGGCTATCCCGGCCTGCAAGGTTATGCTCGTATGCCCTTCCTGCAAGAAGGCGACGAGACTGGCGCACAAGTTCATCGAAGTCGAAGGCAAAAAGCCGAAGAAGGTTCGCGTCTGCAAGAAGTGCGGCGCCGCCATCGATAAATAATGAAGGAGGAATAGACAAATGACCAGACTGCAAGAGAAGTACCGTTCAGAAGTCATTCCTGCCCTCACGCAGAAGTTCGGCTATAAGAACGTAATGCAGGTTCCCCGCCTTGAGAAAATCGTCATCAACATGGGTCTGGGCGACTGCAAGGACAACGCAAAGGCGCTGGAGCTGGCGGTAAGCGAGCTTGCCACCATTTCCGGTCAGAAGCCCCTCGTAACCAAGGCGAAGAAGTCCATAGCAAACTTTAAGGTGCGTGCCGGCATGAACGTAGGCGCAAAGGTAACGCTGCGTTCCGACCGTATGTACGAGTTTGCCGATAAGCTTGTTTCGATAGTCCTGCCCCGCATGCGCGACTTCCGCGGCGTTTCCGCCAAGGCCTTCGACGGCCGCGGCAACTACGCTCTGGGCGTGCGCGAGCAGCTGATCTTCCCTGAAATCGACTACGATAAGGTAGAGAAGATCCGCGGTATGGAAATGATCTTCGTTACCACCGCAAGGACGGACGAAGAGGCAAAGGAACTGCTGTCCATGCTGGGCATGCCGTTCCAGGCGTAATGTGAGGAGGAAATAAGCGTGGCAAAGACAAGCCTTAAAATCAAGCAGGCCAGAGAACCCAAGTTCTCCACCCGCGCATATACCCGCTGCCGTATCTGCGGCCGTCCCCATGCCGTTCTGCGCAAGTACGGCGTTTGCCGCGTCTGCTTCAGAGAGCTCGCTTACAAGGGCGAGATCCCCGGAGTCAGGAAGGCAAGCTGGTAAACGGAAGGAGGTTCAACTATGCTCGTAAACGATCCCATCGCGGATATGCTCACCAGAATCCGCAACGGACTGATTGCCAAACACGACGAGGTCATGATACCCGCTTCCGGCATCAAAAAGTCCATCGCGCTGATCCTTCTGGACGAAGGCTTTGTGAAGAGCGTGGATTTCATAGATGACGGCATGCAGGGGCAGATTAAGATAGTCCTTAAGTATGCAGAGGGCAAAGAGCCCGTTATCAAGGGCTTGAAGCGCATATCGAAGCCCGGTCTGCGCGTGTACGCGAAGAGCGACGAGATACCCAAGGTCTTAGGCGGACTGGGCATCGCGATCATCTCCACGTCCAAGGGCCTCATGATAGACAAAGAAGCACGCAAAGCCAATATGGGCGGCGAAGTTTTAGCTTATATCTGGTAATAATGGAGGTAAACTGAATGTCACGAATTGGTAAGCTTCCGATTCAGATACCCGCCGGCGTAGAGGTGAAGTGCGAAAACAACGTAGTCACCGTGAAAGGCCCCAAGGGCACTCTGACTCAGAAGGTCAACGAAAAGATGGGTATTAGCGTCGACAACGGCGTGCTCACCGTGAGCCGTCCTAACGACGAGAAGCAATACCGTGCAATGCACGGCCTGTACCGTGCGCTTATCAACAACATGGTGCTGGGTGTTACCAGCGGCTTTACCGCAAACCTCGAGCTGGTCGGCGTAGGCTACCGCGCTCAGGCGGACAATCCCTCTCAGCTCACCATAAACATCGGCTTCAGCCATCCCGTGATCGTGAAAGCGCCCGCAAACGTGACCTTTGCGACGCCGAACCCCAACTCAATCGTTATAAGCGGCATCGACAAGCAGGTCGTGGGCGAGATCGCGGCTGAAATCCGCGCCATCCGCAAGCCCGAGCCGTATCACGGAAAGGGCATCCGCTACAAGGGCAACAAAGAAGGCCTTATGCGCGCGAAGGACGAGGTCGTACGCCATAAAGAAGGCAAGGCCGGCAAGAAGTAATAAAGGGAGGGTATCGCAATGTTCAAAAAGACGGATAGAAACGAAATCCGCGTGATACGCCATGAGCGCGTACGCAAAAAGATCAGCGGTACGCCCGAGCGTCCGCGCCTGTGCGTATACCGTTCCAACGCCCACATATACGCGCAGATCATAGATGATACAAAGGGCAACACGCTCTTTGCGGCATCCACTGTGGAGAAGGACATCGCCTCTCAGGCGGCCGACATGGACAAAAAGAACGCGGCGAAGCTGGTCGGAAAGATCGTAGCCGAGCGCGCGGTCGCCGGCGGCGTTACCGAGGTAGTGTTTGACCGCGGCGGATACATGTACACCGGTCGTGTAGCTCAGCTGGCTGCTGGCGCTCGCGAGGGCGGTCTGAACTTCTAATGGGAGGAGATAACGCAATGCAGCGCAGAGAAAGACCAGTAAGCGAATACAAAGAGAAGCTTGTTTATATCAACCGCGTTGCCAAGGTCGTTAAGGGCGGCAAAAACTTCCGCTTCACCACTCTTATGGTAGTGGGCGACGAAAAGGGCAAGGTAGGCTGCGGTATGGGCAAGGCCGTTGAAATCCCCGAGGCCGTACGCAAGGGCATTGAAGACGCGAAAAAGCATTTCATCAACGTTCCTATGGACGGCACCACCATTCCTCACGAGATAACCGGCAAGTTCGGCACCGGCAAGGTGCTGCTCATGCCCGCTCCCGAGGGCACCGGCGTTATCGCGGGCGGCCCCGTGCGTGCGGTCATCGAGGCTGTGGGCATCAAAAACATCCGTACCAAGTCGATAGGCTCCAACAACCCCATCAACATGGTGCGCGCCACCCTCGACGGTCTGGGACGTCTGCAGGATGCTGAAAAAGTAGCAAGACTGCGCGGCAAGACCGTGGAAGAGCTGCTGGGCTGAGGAGGGCAATACTATGAAGCTTAAGATCACACAGACTAAATCAACCATCGCGTGCTTGAAGAATCACATCGCCAACATACAGGCTCTGGGCCTCCACCATGTAGGCGACTCAGTCGTCAAGGAAGATACTCCCGCAGTGCGTGGCATGATCTTCAAGGTAAAGCACATGGTCAAGGTTGAAGAGATCGAAGATTAAGGAGGTCCGACATGAAACTTCATGAACTGTACCCCGCTTACGGAGCCACCTCCGCACCCAAGCGTTTGGGACGCGGCATCGGATCCGGTCTCGGAAAGACCTCCGGCAAAGGTCACAAGGGCGCCAAGGCGCGTTCCGGCGGCGGCAAGCGCCCCGGATTTGAAGGCGGTCAGATGCCGCTTACGATGCGTCTGCCCAAGCGCGGCTTCACCAACAAGTGGGCAACCGTTTACGAAGCCATCAACGTAAGCGCACTGGACTGCTTCGACGACGGCGCGGTAGTAGGTCCCGTAGAGCTCATCGAATACGGCATCATCAAGAAGATTAACGACGGCGTCAAAATCATGGGCGACGGCGAAATCACCAAGAAGCTCACAGTGCAGGCAAGCAAGTTCACCGCTACCGCGAAGGAGAAGATCGAGGCGGCAGGCGGCGTCTGCGAGGTGATCTGAAATGTTTGAAACGCTCAAAAATGCATGGAAGATCAAGGAGCTCAGAAACAAGATCCTGTACACGCTGGGCATGCTGCTTCTTTACAGACTGCTGTGCTTCATACCTACTCCGGGCGTCGACACTGCGAGCATAGCGGATAGCGTAAACAGGTATTCGCTGCTCAATTACATCTCCATAATGACCGGTTCGCAGTTTTCGAACTACACCATTATGGCGATGGGCATCACCCCGTACATCAATGCGAGCATTATTATGCAGCTTTTGTGCGTGGCGATACCATCCCTTGAGCGCATAAGCAAGGAAGGCGACGAGGGCAGAAAGAAGATCGAGAAGATCACCCGTTACGTAACGGTCGGTTTGGGCTTTATCCAGGCGGTCGCGCTGACGATAGGCCTCAAGGCGAACGCTACCGGCAAATTTTTCAGCCTCATCACGATCGGCTTCTGCCTTGCAGCCGGTACGGCGCTGGCGATGTGGATCGGCGAGCGCATTACCGAAAAGGGCATCGGCAACGGCGTGTCCCTGCTGATATTCGCGGGCATCATATCAAGGTTTGCGGCATCCTTTGCAAACGGCTGCGTGACTCTGTTCCGTCAGCTCTTCGGCATCGGCACTGCGCAGACCTTCAAATCCCTGCCCGGCGATCTGTTCATCGTCGTTATCTCTCTTGCGCTTATAGTGGGCGTAGTGCTGGTCGACATGTCCGAAAGACGTATACCGGTACAGTACGCAAAGCGCATGGTGGGACGCAAGATGTACGGCGGTCAGTCCACGCATATACCGATCAAGCTGAACGCTTCGGGCGTGCTGCCTCTGATATTCGCAAGCGCGATCATGCAGTTTCCCGAGACCATACTGCAGCTGCTCAGGCTGACCAAAGCCGCCAACTGGTGGAGCACCAATCTGGGCTACACGACTTGGTGGTATATCGCGATCAACGCTGTGCTGATTTTCGCCTTCACGTTCTTCTATTCCTCCATTACCTTCAATCCCAAGGAAATGGCAGAGAATATCCAGAACAACGGCGGTCTCATCCCCGGCATCCGTCAGGGCAAGCAGACCGTGGACTATATAACCCGAATCAACAGCCGTATGACGCTTTTCGGCGCGCTGTTCCTGGCCGTGCTGGGACTGCTGCCTAACATCGTTTACAAGCTTGCGGGAGTGCAGCTTGCGTTTGCGGGCTCTTCGCTGCTGATAGCTGTAAGCGTTGCGGTCGAAACGGCGCGCACGCTTGAGAGCCAGATGCTCATGCGTCACTACAAGGGCTTCCTCAAGTAAGTTCGCGGAGGCGACAGAAATGAAGCTTGTTTTTCTGGGGCCTCCCGGTGCGGGAAAGGGAACTCAGGCCGCGCATATCTGCGCGAAGCTCGATATCCCGCATATCTCCACCGGCGACATGCTAAGAAGCGCGATCTCCAAAGGAACTCCAACCGGTCTTAAGGCCAAAAGCTACGTGGAGAGCGGCGGTCTGGTGCCAGACGAAGTGCTTATCGAAATGGTCAGGGAAAGGCTTTCGGAGAGCGACTGCGCCAAGGGCTATCTGCTCGACGGCTTCCCGCGCACGGTGCATCAGTCTGAAGCGCTTAAAGAGATTTGTCCTCCCGACAGAGTGATCAACGTATTCGTAAGCGACGAAAAGCTGCTTGCGCGCCTGACGGGACGCAGAGTCTGCACAGCCTGCGAGGGCACGTTCCACATATCGATGCTCTCAAACGCCGAGATATGTCCATCCTGCGGCGGTAAGCTGATACAGCGCAAGGACGATACTCCTCAGACCATAACGAACCGCCTTAACGTGTATCATACGCAGACTGCTCCGCTGATCGATTTTTACACTGCGGAAGGCACGCTGCGCACGGTGGACGGGGATAAGCCGGAGGACGAGGTCACGCGCGAGATTCTCATCGCTTTAGGTAGCCAAGATGATTTACACTAAAAACGACGCCGAAGTCGAGCTCATGCGCAAGGCGGGCAAGCTGCTGCACGAGGTGCTCGACGAGCTGAAGACGATGATACAGCCGGGCGTCACCACGCTTGAAATCGATGCGAGAGCCGAAAAGCTCATCAGGGACGCGGGCGCGATACCATCCTTCAAGGGGTATGAAGGTTTTCCCGCATCGATATGCGCAAGCGTCGACAGCGAGGTAGTGCACGGCTTCCCCAACGACAAGCCGCTCAAGGAAGGCCAGATAGTCTCTATAGACTGCGGCTGCATACTTAACGGCTGGCAGTCGGACAGCGCGTTCACCTCTCCCGTCGGAAAGGTTTCCGCAGAGTGCGCCCGTCTGATACGGGTGACCGAGGAATGCTTCTGGCTGGGCGCGGCGCAGGCGAAGGCCGGCAACCGTTTGGGAGATATCGGCTGGGCAGTGCAGGAGCACGCGGAGAAGCACGGTTACGGCGTCATACGCGACTTCTGCGGACACGGCATAGGCCGCGAGATGCACGAGGACCCCGGCGTTCCGAATTACGGCAAGCCCGGGCGCGGAGCGCGCCTGACCGCCGGCATGACCATCGCGGTAGAGCCGATGATCGCGCTGGGTACGTGGAAGGTATATATCGCCGGAAACGACTGGACTGCGATCACCCGCGACGGCAAGCCCTGCTCTCATTACGAGCACACGCTGCTGATCACGGAGGGCGAGCCGGAGATACTGTCATACCCGGGCGCGAAGGTCGGAGGGCATGTGAATGTCTAAGAAACCGATCCTGCCCGGAGCGGTGGTCGTATCGAAAGCCGGACGCGACGAGGGCCGCACGTTTCTTGTGATCGCGGAGCTGTCCGACGAGTATGTGCTCATAGCCGACGGCAAAACGCACAGGATCGAAAAGCCGAAGAAGAAAAAGCGTAAACATCTTAAGCTCGCGCGTGAACCCATAACCGAAATAGTCGACCGGCTCTCACAGAGACCTATGGAAAACTATGAGGTGCGCGCTTATCTGTCCGATAAGGAGGAGTAGCATTTGTCGAAAAGCGACGTTATTGAAGTTGAAGGCGTTGTAACCGAATCCTATCCGAACGCCATGTTCGAAGTGCAGCTTCCGAACGGGCACAAGATTCTGGCTCACGTCTCGGGTAAAATGCGCATGAATTACATACGCATCTATCCCGGAGATAAGGTGACGATCGAGTTGTCGCCGTATGATCTGACCAGGGGCCGCATAACCTGGCGGAGCAAGCAGTGATTCCGAAAGGAGGAACACACGATGAAGGTAAGACCGTCCGTAAAGACTATCTGCGAGAAGTGCAAGATCATTAAGCGCAAGGGTCACGTTATGGTGATTTGCGAAAACCCCAAGCACAAGCAGAAGCAGGGCTAATCATAAAGGCAGCGCCGGATATGCGGTGCTGCCTTGTCTTTTACAGGCCGCAAAAGAATTCGTGAGCGCGGTCTGTTTTCTGAGGAATATACCTTAATATGCTTTAAGGAAAGGCGAAGACCCGTCCGGGCAGCTTCGAAGGGCGTGCAGGCGCTGAGCGTTTGCGTATTGCCGCGCCTGCGCACGGTGCTGCAGGGCAGGTCGACGGAAGCCATATGAATGCCGGAATACAGATTTCAAGCTTCAGACCGCTGATGACGGACGCTGAAGGGCTTAAGGACGTGCTTGCGCATATGCGCGAAATCGGCGCGTCGTATACGCAGCTGCAATGGATAGACAAGTCTGTGCCCGCGCGTACGGTCGCGCAGCTGCTTGCCGTCTACGGAATCAAGGCCTGCGGCGTGCAGGATAAAGCGAAGGAAATATTTTCGGACAGCGGGTATTACATGGAAATGTGCCTTGAATGCGGCTGCCCGGAGATCTGCGTCAGCGGCATACCGGACGGCGATACGGATTCGTTCGCCGCACACATGGACGCGCTGTCTGAGCGCGCCGCTAAACACGGCATACAGCTTTCGTATCATCCCGTGAAGGCGGATATACTCTGCGGCGCGTGCGAAAGCTTTATAAATAAGCGGCGCAGCGTCGGGCTCGTGCCGGATACCTGCCAACTGACGGACGCCGGAAGGGACGTATGCAGCTTCATACTCGCGCATAAAGGCCGCATACGTACCGTGCATTTTAAAGACAGAAACGAATGCGGCGCGCTCTGTCCGCCGGGCAGCGGGATGACGGATTTTGCGCCCGTGGTGGCGGCCTGCAGGCAGGCGGGCGTACAGCTGCTGCTTGCGGAGCAGGAGACGTGGACGGACGCCTATGCCGAGCTGCGGCAGGGCTTTATGCACGTATTATCGCTTCTTAGTGCGTAAATGCCTGCTTTTACCGAATATCTGTCTGCGGTATACGAGCAGCGCGAAGGCGCAAGCGGTCAACGCGCCGCCGGGTATGTCGATAAGCGCGTGCTGCTTTGTAAAAACCGTGGAGACTATAATAAGCGCGCCCCAGACGCACATGATCCCAAAATGCGTTTTGTGAGAAAAGGCGTACCCGCAGTCGATAAGCGCAAACAGCGCCGCCAGCGTGCCGATCACGTGCTCGGAGGGAAATACGTTGGTTGGGGTATCTAAAGACTGTATAAGGCGCACGACCGCCGAAAACACGTCCCGTCCCTCCGAGTATACACGCAGCCTGCAGCCGTTCGGCACGATCAGCCAGAACGCCGCGCAGGCGTAAAAGCTCAGGCACAAAAGCAGCATATAGCGCTTGAACGCCGCTTCGTGAAAATACCAAAGGTTGAAGCCCGTACCGAATATAAGTGCGAACCAGCTTAAATACGGCACTATAAACACAGGTATGAACGGTATTAAGCGCTCGAATGCGAACTCCGTATACCAAACGACGTTCCCGTCCGCGGGCACGAGCTTTTCTATCAGAAAGTATGCCGCGATATAAACCGGCAGCCATACGGCGTATATCAGACGCTTCCACGGCGCGGTTTTGAGAAACTGCTTCAAGTTGCCGCCTCCCTGTACTTATTATTTATATTATATCAAAGCATTATGACCTTGCGGCAACAAATTCTTAAAAAATAACGCACATATCATCTGAGAAACTGGCAATTTCATGTCACAAGTGATATACTTGTCACAAAGCTGATGTTAAACCGTACGGACGGCGTGCCTGCGGTTTGTTATAGATGTTTTCTCATTATGACAAAAGGAGGTATTAATGTCGAAGAACAAAATACATCGGCCTGCCGAGGGAGTGCTTAAGGTAATTCCGCTCGGGGGCCTTGGCGAGATAGGCAAAAATATGACCGTGTTCGAATACGGCGACGATATAATCGTGGTGGACATGGGCTCGATGTTCCCGCACGACGATATGCCCGGCGTAGATCTGGTGATACCGGACATAACGTACCTGCGCGAGAACAGGCAGCGCGTGCGCGGTTATTTCATCACGCACGGGCACGAGGATCATATCGGCGCCGCGCCTTACGTGCTCAGGGACGCCCCTGCGCCGGTTTACGCCACGCGGCTTACGTGCGCGCTCATGGGGCTCAAGTTCAAGGAGCACCGCATGATGAGCAGTGTGGAGATGCACGAGGTGGAGCCGAGCGATACGATCGTCGCGGGCTGCTTCGGCGTGGAATTCATAAACGTGTCGCATTCCATAGCGGGCTCCTGCGCGCTTGCGATACATACGCCGGTGGGCACGGTCGTGCATACCGGAGACTTCAAGGTGGACTATACGCCCGTCGCCGGACAGACGACGGATTTTCTGCGGCTGGCGGAGCTGGGCAGGGAAGGCGTAAGGCTGCTGCTTGCGGACTCCACGAACGCAGAGCGCCCGGGCTATACGATGAGCGAACGCATGGTGGGCGAGACGTTCGAATCGCTGTTCGCGCGGGCGACCGACAGGATCATAATCGCGATGTTCGCAAGCAACGTGCACCGCATACAGATGGTGATAGACGCCGCAGTCAAGCACAACAGGCACGTGTGCCTCGTGGGGCGCAGCATGGTAAGCGTCGCGCGGGTAAGCAGTCAGCTCGGCTATCTGAACGTGCCGGAGGGCGTGATAGTCGGCATTGACGATCTGAGCCGCTACAAAAGCGAGGACATGGTCGTGCTCACCACAGGCAGTCAGGGCGAGCCGATGAGCGGCCTGCACCGTATGGCGTTCTCGGAACACAAAAAGCTGGACATACGTCCCACCGACATGGTCATCATCTCTGCCTCGCCGATACCCGGCAACGAGAGAAGCATATCGGGCGTAATAAATCAGCTCGTCAGAACCGGCGCGGACGTGATATACGAATCGCTCGCCGAGGTGCACGTATCCGGGCACGCGCGGCAGGAGGAGCTCAAGCTCATGCACGCACTCACGCATCCGCAGTTCTTCGTGCCGGTTCACGGCGAATACCGGCATCTGTTCCATCACGCGAAGCTCGCCAAGAGCATGGGCATAGCGGACGAAAATCTGCTTATACCCGAAACGGGCGGCGTGATAGAGGTGACGAAGAATTCGATCCGCCGCGCGGGCAGCGTACCAAGTGGTGATCTGCTTATAGACGGACTGGGCGTGGGCGACGTGGGCGAGAGCGTGCTCAGAGACCGCAAGCACCTGTCGGAGGACGGCATGATAATCGTGGTGCTCACCTTCGACCACGAAACGGGCGAGCTGATAAGCGGGCCCGACATCATCAGCCGCGGCTTCATATACGTAAAGGAGAACGAGGAGCTGCTTGACGGCGCGCGGGAGACGGTGCGCAGGATACTCGAGAAGGAATATTCCTCCACGGCATCGCTTAAAGAAGCCATACGCGACTCGCTCAAGCGCTATCTGAACGATACGCTGCGCCGCGATCCGATGATACTTACCATAATTACGTGAGGACAATATGATTAACGTTTACGACACCGCGCATCTGCTCGCTTCACAGCTTAAGGAAAGCGAGGAGTACAAGGAATACAAGCGCCTTAAAGACATAGCCTTCGAGGACGGCACGAACCGTACCTTGCTTGAGGAGCTCAAGCGTCTGCAGTTCAGAATGCAGGCGAAGGCGGCGGGCGGGGAAAAGCCGGACGAGGAGGAAATGCAGAAGCTTATGCGGATAAGCTCGCTTCTGCAGCTTAATTCCGACGCCAGCGCGTATATAATGGCGGAGTTCCGCTTTCAGAAGCTGATCGCGGACATATACAAGATCATAGGCGACGCGGCCGGCATAGACATCGACGCGCTCACGCAGGCATAACGCAGATGGCAGCAAGCAAGACGCAAAAACCGAATAAGGATCAGCGTTACAGCAAAAGGATGTACGACCGCCTGTTCAGGACCCGCCGCTACACCCGCGAGACGGTGCAGAAGGACAGGGAATACGGCCTGTTCTGGTACGACTGGCTGTGGCAGATACTCCGAAAGCTGCTGATATTCCTGTGCGCGCTGCTCGTGATAGTGGGCATCGCTGCGGGCATCTGGCAAAGACTGTATAACGGGCTTATTTCGCCGCCCGACAAAAACGACGCTCGTACGTACTCCTTTACTGTGAGCAGCGGCGAATCCGTTACCACTATAGGCAGGCATCTGACCGAGCAGGGCTTTATAAGGTCCGCTTCGATGTTCAAGTATTACGTGCAGTTCTACGGGCTTACGAACAAGCTGCAAAGCGGCGTATACACCCTTTCGAAGGGCATGGATCTGTTCGAAACCGCGGATATGCTCGCTTCGGGCAAGGGCACGAACGAGCGCACGATACGCATTATCCCGGGCTGGAACGTGGAGAACATAGCGGATTATCTGGTAGAAGCGGGCGCGCTGACTGACAGGGAGGAGTTTCTTGCGGAATGCCGCGAGTATCAGGACTATAAGGGCTATTCGCTCGCGCTTATAAACGCGGACGAGACCGCGGATCTGTCCGCGCGCATATACCCGCTGGAGGGGTATCTGGCGGCGGATACGTACCGCGTATACCTGTCTGCGGACGCAGCCTCCATAGCGCATACGCTGGTCAAGCAGATGGATACCGTGTACAGCTCGCTGTTTACCGACGCAAACGGCGAGCGGAAGACGGGGCTTGCGTGCGACAGCCTGCTCGTGCTGGACGCGGAGGACGGCGCAAAGCGCGCCCTGACGGACGACGAGCTGTTCATACTCGCCTCGATCATAGAAAAAGAAGCTTCGTCCTATGAGGATATGCGGCGCGTAAGCGCGGTTTTCTATAACCGTTTAAGCGCGGGCATGCGTCTGCAGAGCGACCCGACCGCGACATACCTGACCGGCATAACGCGCATAGCGCTCACCACGCAGGATATATCCGTGGATACTCCGTACAATACTTACCGTGTGTACGGTCTGCCGGTGGGGCCGATCTGCTCGCCGGGCAGGAACGCGCTGCTTGCGGCCCAGAATCCCGACAGCGAGTATCTGGAGCAGAATTATCTGTACTTCTGCGCCGCGGAGCCGGAGAGCGGGCGACTGGTATTCGCGCGTACGGGCGAGGAGCACGCGCGAAACGTGCAAACGTACCGCGCGCTTTGGGAGGAATATGACCGTGAGCACGCTCAAA
Source organism: Clostridia bacterium (assembly GCA_017543905.1). Classification (GTDB taxonomy): domain Bacteria; phylum Bacillota; class Clostridia; order Christensenellales; family Aristaeellaceae; genus RUG14130. The sequence goes on along the minus strand of JAFYFC010000002.1, from coordinate 87,640 downwards.
AGAAGGGATAGTATGAAGGACGTTTCAGTATTCAAGGCGGATCACGCGAACGCGGGCTTTGCGGGCGTGACCGGGCCTGTGCAGTATTCGCAGGCGGACGCTGACTGTTATATGTATATAGCCGCGCCGTGGAACGCGTCTGGCGAAGGGAGCGGATACCCGCTCGTCGTGTTCGTGCAGGGCAGCGCGTGGACGACGCCGAACCCGCTTAAGGAGCTGCCGCAGCTGTGCGCGCTGGCGCGGGAAGGCATGGTATGCGCGACCGTCTGCCACCGCTCGAGCATAAAGGGCAATCCCTTTCCCGCATTTTTGCAGGACGTGAAATGCGCGATACGCTTTCTGAGAGCGAACGCAGGCACCTACCGCATAGATACTGAGCGCGTCGGCGTGTGGGGCACCTCCTCGGGCGGAAACGCGGCGCTGCTTGCAGGCGTGACCGGTGACGACCCGATGTATAAAACAGACGAATACGCCGAGTATTCGGACAGCGTGAAGCTTGTGGTTGACTGCTTCGGTCCGAGCGACATACCCGAGCTGATCAGCCCGATAGAGCAGACGGTGAAGACCGAGCCGATATTCAAGGGCCTGGCCGGCGATAACGAGCCCAACGAGACGATGCGGCTTATGAGCCCCGCGCTGCTGCTCAGGCAGGGCGCGGCTTATCCGCCCGTGTTCATAATGCAGGGCGACAGCGACCCGGTCGTTCCGCTTGCACAGTCCGAAAAAATGTACCGCGCGCTGAGAGGCGCGGGCGTTCACGCCGAGATGGCGATAGTCGAGGGCGCCGCGCACGAGGACGGCTGCTGGAGCAGGGACGTGCTTGAGGCGATATTCAGCTTTATCAGGAAGAATATATAAAACTGCAAAGCGCGCCTCCCGCCGAAAAACGGGAGGCGCGCTTTCTGTTACGCAGACTGACTTTATTTAACTGAAGCCATGCATTCGGAGGCCCACTTTTTGGCGTCCTCGAGATCTGCCTTGTCGGGCTTTTTGTCGGATAGGAAGCCCTTGCCGGGGAACGCCTTTGACGACGCGAGCACGTTGATACCTTTGCCTTCGAGTATGGAGCGCATTTCGTCTATCGCGCCGGTGTCCTTCTTGGGACTGCAGGAATACAGAGCGGCGTTCCTGACGCGGCCGGGATTGAGCGAGTTCAGAAACTCAGCTGTCACCTTGTCGGCCTTGCTGCCTTCGCAGCCGATGAACATCATGTTCGTGTTTTCGGGCATGTATGCAGGCATCAGCGCTTCGGTTTTGGTATTTCCGCCGATCTGAGCGCAAATAGCCGAGGCTATCATCTCCGCACAGCCCTTGGGACTTACGTAGTACACTTTGACTGCCATACTGTTTTACCTCCGTAGTTTTATGAGGTTCCATACTGTAATATTATTCATTTTTCACAGCAAAATCAAGAGAATATTGGAAAATTCACACAAATGAAACGTATATAACAATTGGAGCGTTTATTCTAATTTACCGGTTTCGCCGCTTTGCCAGTGACGCCGGCACAGCGCGATATAGCTCTCGTTGCCGCCCAGCACTATCTGCGCGCCCGTCTTTATTACCTTGCCGTTCAAAAGACGCGCGTTGTACGTGGCCTTGCGTCCGCACCAGCACACGGTCTTTATCTCCTCGATAGAGTCCGCCCACGCGAGCAGCCACTTGCTGCCCTCGAACAGCTCTCCCCGGAAATCCGCCCTCAGGCCGTACGCGATCACGGGCACGTTCAGATCGTCCACTATGTGCACCAGCGTCTCTACCTGCGCCTTGGTCAGAAACTGCGCCTCGTCCACGATCACGCAGTCGTATTTGCCGAGGTCAAGCGACTCTGCTTCCTCTATATAGGCGCATTCGGCCTTGAGTCCGGAGCGCGAGGCGACTATGCGTTCGCCGTCCCGCGTGTCCAGGCGGGGCTTCAGTATTATGCAGCTTTGTCCGCGCTCCATGTAATTGAAACGCACCATTATGGCGTTTGCGGTCTTCGAGGAGCCCATCGCGCCGTAACGAAAGTATAATTTTGCCATATGCTCTCTCCTGTAAAAAAGTAACTTCCAATTCTACACAGATTATGAACCGCTTTCAAGCCCGCGAATGTGAAAACGGCGGAAAATCGAAACGCGCCTAATCGGCGACGATGAATTTTTCTGTAAGCTCTCTTCCGCATATGCGGTAGGCGGGAGAGCGCGTGCACAGCCCCCACAGATCGGTCGCGCGGCATTCCGCTTCGAATACGGGATCGCCCGCAAGCTTTACGGGGTCGCTCACGAGCAGCCCGCCCGCGCGCAGACTGAGCTCGTTTACCAGTTTGCCCGCGTCCTTTCGCATGCCCAGAAGGCGTATATACGGGATTTCGCGCGGCGCTTCCGGCAGACGCAGCGTCAGATCGCTGACGGCTCTTTGTATGCGCGCGCGGGTGTAGCGTTTGCACTTTGCGTTTTCTATAAGCTCGCGCGTGCCGGGCGCGCTGCGCGCGGCTTTCAGAATACGCATTTCCAGCCCCTCCGCGCAGTCAGGGGAACACGAGTGCCATCCGGACAGGCTTCTTAGTGCGTACAGCGCGCATTCGTCCGGTAGGTGTTCAGAGGCGAGCCCGGCTTCCGCCTCGCGCAAAAACAGCGTGCTTACGCGCTCGGGCAGCTCCGCGGCAGCCTCGCGCGCGCGTCCCTCGCGCAGCATATTGCGTATGCCGGAGGCCGAGCGCGTATCGTATCCGGAGGCATTGTACGGCGCGGTGCGCCTGACTATCAGGAGCTCCGGACAATATCTGCGCCTTCGCGCTTCCGACAGGTACTCGAGCGCGAGCACGGTATTCGGCTGCGCAAGCAGCTGCGCACTGCCGGGCAGCGCCTTTTCGGCAGCGGCGGCCAGCGCGCGCGGATAGCTCATTCCATTTGGTGCGGCGCCTGTCAGCGCGGGCTTAAGCTCTGCGCCGCTTATAAGCTCCGAAAGCCTGAAAAGCGCGCCTGCGTCCTCCGTCTCGCAGCCGAAGGAGAGTACGTCCGCCCCGAGCCGCGCAAGTATGCCCACGCCTCCCAAAGCGAATATCTGCGCCGGGCGCGCGGCGTATACGGCGGGCAGCTCGATTACCGCGTCCGCGCCGCCCGCAAGCGCCATGCGCACGCGCGCGAATTTGTCCATCACGGCGGGCAGGCCCCTTTGCGTGAACGCGCCGCCGAGCACGCATACGACGCCGTCGCAGCGCGTACGTCTGCGCGTCTCGTCCATATGATATACATGCCCCGCGTGCAGCGGGTTGTATTCGGCTATTATTCCGGCTATCTTCACGTGCGCCGTCCTTTACCTGCCGCCATTCCACATACTGAGTATCTGCGCGTGCGCCTGTACGGTGCCCGCGAGTATGGAGCAGGGACGGTCGAGCGTAATCGCGCTGCCGTCGAGCTGAGTGATAACTCCGCCTGCCTCTTCTATAAGCAGCGACGCGGCCGCGTAGTCGTAGGGCTGCAGCAGCATTTCGAGATACGCGGTATTCGAGCCCGCGGCGACGCGGCTTAGATCTATCGCCGCAGAGCCGCCCAGCCGCACGGACAGGCTTTTGTAAAACAGTGCCTTCACCGTATCGAACAGCTTGTCTATGTGCTGGTCGTTGTAGCGTGCGCACGAAAACGCGATGAGCCCGTTTTCGACGCTCCGATTTCCCGCGTACACGCGTCTGCCGTTCAGATATGCTCCTTCGCCCCTGACCGCATGCATCATTGTGCGTGCGTAGGGGTTGTATACCCAGCCGGCGAGCATGCGCTTTCCGTATGCGAGCCCGACAGACACGCAGCTGAAATTGTAGCCGAACATGAAATTCGTCGTGCCGTCGATCGGGTCGATTATGAAGGTATAGCCGTCAGAGAGTCCGCGCGTGTTGCCGCGTGTGTCCTCCTCGCCGAAAAACGCCGCGCCCGGCACGAGCGCGGACAACCTTTCGAACAGGAAGCTCTGGATCTTTACGTCCGTATCGGTCACGAAGTTGGCTTCGCCGCCTTTAGCGTGTATGGTTTCGGGCGCAGGGGAGGCGTTAAGCAGCATGGCTCCCGCCTCGCGCACGAGCGCCTCCGCTGCCGAATAATCGATTGTCATGCCGTACTGCTCCTTGGGAGAATTTCGAACTTATTATATTGTAATCCCTTTGCCGCAATTGCGCGCAAACAGTTAATATACTGTAAAGCGCTTGAATTGCGGGTGTTTTTGACTTATATTTAAACAACAAAGACGGCATATGCGTCCGGCGCGCTGAAAGCGTCACGGACGCGTTCGAAAGGATAGATAGAATGGTTTTTTCGAGTCTGACGTTCCTTTTGTTTTTCTTCCCGCTCACGCTCATATTCTGTTTTATGAAGCGCGGCCTGCGCTGGCGAAACGGCGTGCTTTTGGTATCCTCGCTCATATTCTACGCCTGGGGCGCGCCGGTGTGGGTTTTCGCGATGATCGGCTCGGCGGCTGCGAACTACTTCTGTGCGCTTAAAATTTCCCGCAGCAAAAACAAACGCGTCCGGCGCGCGTGGATGATACTCGGCGTGTGCGTGTCGGCTGCGCTTCTGTTCGTGTTCAAGTATTCCGCGTTTTTTGCAAATACGGTGCTGGCGATAGCCGGCTCACAAACGCGCATGAAGGCGCTCACTCTGCCGATCGGCATATCGTTTTACACCTTTCAGATAATCACGTATACCGTGGACGTATATAACGGCAAAGCGCCCGTTCAGCAGCATTTCGGCAGGCTGCTTCTGTACGTGAGCTGCTTTCCGCAGCTTATCGCGGGCCCTATCGTCAAATATTCCGACGTAGCCGAGCAGATAGGCAAACGCCGCACCACGCCGGAGGATTTCGCCTTCGGCATGCAGCGTTTCGTGATAGGCCTCGGCAAAAAGGTCGTGTTCGCGAACGTCTGCGGCAAGGCGCTGGCTGCGCTGCCTCAGGCGGGCGCCGCGGCGCTCAGCGCGGGCGGAGCGTGGTACGCGGCGTTTTTGTATACGCTGCAGATATATTTCGATTTTTCCGGCTACTCGGACATGGCCATCGGCATAGGCCGCATACTCGGCTTCAGGTACAAGGACAATTTCATGTACCCGTACGCTTCGCTTTCGGTACGCGATTTCTGGCGCAGGTGGCATATTTCGCTGGGCAGCTTTTTCCGCGAGTACGTGTATATACCCTTGGGCGGCAACCGCAAAGGGCTGTACAGGACGGTCGTGAACACGCTGATCGTCTGGATGCTCACGGGCCTGTGGCACGGCGCGAACTGGACGTTCATCGTATGGGGGCTGTTTTACGGGCTGCTGCTCACGCTGGATCTGTTCGTAGGCAAAAAGTATCAGCGCCTGCCATCGGCGCTCAGGTGGGTAATCACGTTCGTGCTTGTGATGATTAGCTGGGTCATATTCTATTATCCCACGCTTTCGCAGGGGCTCGTGCATATAGGCGCGATGTTCGGTATCGGGGCAAGCGGCTTTATGGACGCGGAGACGCTGTACATAATAAAAACCTATTCGGTGTTCCCGCTGATCGCGTTCGCCGCGAGCCTGCCGCTTGCCGGTCTCGTCAAAAAGCTGCCGCTTCCCGAGGGAGTGAAGGAGGCGGGCAGCGTCGTGTGGCTGAGCGCGTGCATGGTGGTCAGCGTGATGCTGCTGGTCGGCCAGAGCTACAACCCGTTCATCTACTTCCAGTTTTGAGCGAGGTGGGATCATGAAGCATAAGCTTTCTTATATAGCGGCGGTATGGTGGGTAATACTCTGCGTGATCGCGGGTATTTTCGTGCTGATACTTTCAGACAAGGACGGCAAGGTGTCCGCGGGCGAGAACCGCGAGCTTGCGGGCTTTCCTGAATTTACGCTCAAACGGCTGGCCGAAGGCGATTTCACGGGCGAATTCGAAACGTTCCTGACAGACGAGTTTCCCGCGCGGGACAGCGTGATACGGGCCTCTGACAGGCTTACGGGCGTATTTTCGGTTTTGAGCGAGCAGGAAAAGGCCGACGCCGCGACACGGGAAATGGAGCGTGCGCTCGAGCGTGAATCCCAGCTAAAGGCGGGTCAGACGGACGCCGAGGCACAGACGGAGGACGCGGACACGGACGCTTCTGAGAACGCCGGGCAGACGAAAGACGCCGACGTCACCGCCGTTCCCGCCGATACGAAAGACGCGCAGGACACAGACGCTCAGGATATAGACGCGCAGGACGCAGCAGAAGACACCCAGACGCCCGACGCCTCGGCGGACGACAGCGACGACACGCCGGAGGGCATGACCGTCGCGGCGGGCACGAGCATGATAACGGACACAAACTGCTATCTCTGGTACGAAAAGGCGGACGGCTCGATAGAGGTGCAGTACACCTACAAAAACTCGGATATAAAGAAATACTCCGAAACGCTTAAGCTCATGCAGACGTATCTGCCCGAGGACGGCGTGATCTGCTTTACGCAGGTGCCGCTGGCGTCCATGGGCAACAAATGGACCGATCACCAGAAAACCTACGTCAACTGGGGCAGCAGCATAGAGCCCGTGCTCGAGGACTGCCTCGCGGATACACAGCGCATTTACGTGTTCAGCACTTACGATATACTCAGACCCTACATGACGGGCAGCGTGCCTATGTTTTACTATACGGATCACCATTGGACGCCTGAAGCCACGTATCTGGTTTTCAGGGAGATGATGCTGCGGCAGGGCCTGCCGGACATACCTTACGAGGAATACGAATACAAAGCGATAATCGGCAAAAAGATAGTGGACGGCAGACGCGACACGTTCAACGCGCTGTATCCGCTGTTTCCGGCGCACAGCTACGTGGTGCAGAGAGCAAAGCGCGAAAGCGAGCTTGCGCTTATGAATTACGACTATCCCGGCTATCTCGTATTCATGAACAACAGCCGCACGCCCTGGCGGCGCGTGGACACGGGTGCGAACACAGGCCGGAAGGCGCTGGTCATCTGCGACTCCTTCGGCAATACCTTTGCGCCGTATCTGCTGCCTTACTACGACGAAGTGCATATGTGCGACTTCCGCGAGAACCTGTACTCCGTCGCTCAGGCGGGCGGTTCGATAGGCGACCTGATAAAGAAATTCGGCATAGACGACGTATATATAATCACATCCACGGCAAACGGTCTGCGCAAGGACAATTCGCTTAAATACCTGCGCAGGTTCCTGGTGGGCTGAGGGGAGTGAGCTTATGAACGACAGCAAAAAAACGGCAAAGGCAGCGCTCAAGACGGCTGATACAGGCAGACAGCGCTCAAAAAAGTTCGTTTGGGCGAAGCAGACGGTAAAGGTATCGATCGCGCTTGCGCTTATTCTGTGCGTGGGGCTGGGCGTGCTTGCAGCGCTCATGCCGGGCATGCGCATCAACCGCGTACACAAATACATAAACGCGGGCAGGACGCGCGAAGCGCTGGAATCCATATCCGAGCTTGCGCTGGAGGAGTACCCTGCGGACAAGCTGGACGAATTGCGCACGGAGCTCGCACAGCGCTACCTGCTGGACGGAGACTTCAAAAACGCGCAGACGCTGATAAGGGAGCTGCCGGACAGTGAGAGCAAAAACGAGATGAGCAGGCACGCGCAGTATATCGAGGCGCTTAATCTGTACGACGAAGACGATTTCGACGCGGCGGCGCGGATATTCTATTCGCTGGATACGTACGCGGACAGCGCGTCCCGCTATACGGACTGTCTGTGCGCACTGGCGGTGCTTAAATATATTTCCGGCGACGAAAACGGCGCGCGCCATACGCTTTACGGCATAGCCGACGCGCCGGCGCATATAAGCGGCGCCGTCGACGCGGCGTGCACGCTGCCGCAGCAGGCGGAGGCGCTTAAGAAGCTCGACCTGTTTAATCCTCAGGCGCTCGCGCGCATAATAAGCGAGATGGAGCAGATAAACGAGCAGAGAGCCGAAAGCGGCGTAACCCGCATATCCGCAGGCTACAGGCATACGGTGGCCGTGTGCAGTGACGGGCGCGTGCTCGCGGCGGGCGACAATACCTACGGTCAGTGCGACGTGTCGGACTGGGAGGACGTTACGCAGGTCTGCGCGGGCGCGTACCATACCGCTGCGCTTAAAAAGGACGGAACCGTTTCGGCAGTCGGCGCAAACGAAAGCGGTCAATGCGACGTGTCGGACTGGACAGACATAACCGAGCTCTGCGCGGGCGCGTACGCGACCTTCGGTCTCAAAGCGGACGGCACGGTAGTCGCGACCGGCGACTATGCGCAGAAGGTAAGCGCGTGGCGCGGCGTAACGCGCATTTCAGCCGGCTCGTATTCCGCCGGATGTCTGTACGGTCAGGGCAGCATGATGGCGACCCATGAAGGCGCTCAGATGAATATGACCGTGACGCTTACGACGCTCACCGTCTGCGGCGCGGTAAGCGCGGGCTTCGACATGAACGGCAAGCTGGTCTGTTCGAACGGCACTTGTCCGGATTGGACGAGCGCGGACATGAGCTACGTCGCGCTCACGCAGACCGGCTATATAGGCGTTACCGCCGACGGCAAAATAGTTCAGCACCTGTTCAGAACGGGCACGGACGAATACCTTACCGCCGACGCGTTTGCGGTCGAGGCAGCCTCGAGCGGCACCCATACGGTGGTTTTGACGGAGGACGGGCGCGTGCACGCGTACGGCTTAAACGACTGCGGACAGTGCAACGTCGGAAACTGGCAGCTATAAAGAATAACGGAGGGGAATTATGTCGATGGTTATAGATTTGTTCAGGAAATATATACACATACCATCCGCCTCGCGCGAGGATACGCATCAGAAGCCCTCTACTCCCGAGCAGCTCGACATGGCGCGGGCACTGGAGGAGGACATGCTGAAAATGGGTCTAGCGGACGTGCGCTCAGACGGGCACGGCTATGTGTACGGCCGTGTACCGGCAAACGCCGAAAAACAGAGCGCGATCGGGCTTATAGCGCATATCGACGTCGTGGACAACGAACCCTGCGCACCGATGAACGAAAAAATAGTTAGCTCCTACGACGGAAGCGAGCTTTATATAGGAAACGGCGTGACGCTGTCGTGTGAAAAGTATCCGGCCATGAAAGACTGGATAGGCAAGGACCTGATCGTGACCGACGGGCGCACGATACTCGGCGCGGACGATAAAGCCGGCGTGGCTGAAATAATGGCGCTTGCGTACAGGCTGATAAACGATAAATCCATAAAGCACGGCGACGTGCTGCTCGCCTTCACGCCCGACGAGGAGATCGGCGCGGGCGCGGCTGACCTCGATATCCCCGCCTTCGGCGCGGAGTTCGCCTACACCGTGGACGGCGGCACGCTGGGCGAAGTGGAGTATGAAAACTTCAACGCCGCAAGCGCGCGCATAAGCTTTACCGGCACGGCGATCCATCCGGGCGCGGCGAAGGATCATATGAAAAACGCGGCGCTCATGGCGGCCGAGTTCGCATCGATGCTGCCGGACGCGGAGACGCCTGCGCATACTGAAAAGCGGGAGGGCTTTTATCATCTGGTGAATATCGAGGGCGTAACGGAACGGGCGAGCCTTACGTATATACTGCGCGACCACGACGCGCAGAAGCTGGATCAGAAAAAGCAGATGCTCAACGCGCTGGCGGATATAATCAATCTCAGATACGGCGAGAGCGTGTGCAGCGTTCAGATAAGGGAGCAGTACCGCAACATGCGCGAGGTAATGGAAAGCCGCATGGATATAGTAAAGCGCGCAGCGGACGCGTTCGAGAGCTGCGGTGTAACGCCCGTGTTTCCGCCGGTGCGCGGCGGCACGGACGGCGCGCAGCTTTCCTTCCGCGGTCTGCCCTGTCCGAATCTGTCCACTGGCAGCATAAACCATCACGGGCGCAGCGAATGTGCGTGCGTGCAGGATATGGAAAAGATGGTCGACGTGCTGATCGAGATAGTAAGAGCAAGATGAAAAGGACGTTTACGCTTGCGGCGCTTGCGGCGCTTCTGACGTTTTGCCTGTGTGCGGCGGGAGAAAGCATGCTGGCCGCCTCAGGCAGCCACGCGCTGTATCTTGACGAAAGTGGACGCGTGTGGGCGTGGGGCTCGAACCACAGGGGAGAGAGCGTGCCCACAGACGCCGCCGCGTGGGTAAGCGTGCCGCAGCAGGTTTTCGAGGGCGCAAAGCAGATCGCCTGCGGAAGACAGTTTTCCTGCGCGCTCGGCGAAGACGGGACGCTCTGGAGCTGGGGCGGCGCGCATGGAGAGACGCCGGATACAGGCTCTGCCACAGCAGGCGCTCCGGCACTGCTGCTTAAAGACGTGACGCAGGTCAGCGCGTGCGAGGACGCGTGCGCGTGCGTGCTGTCAGACGGGCGCGTCGCGTACTTAAGCGGCGGAGAAGCTGCGCAATACTTCGGCACTGACGCCGTGAAAACCGCCTGCGGCGCGAATTTCATGATCTGGCTGGACAGCGCGGGAGACGTATATTTTATCGGGAACACGGATTACCTGCCTTCTGACGCCGCAGCGGAAACGCCCGCAAAGATAGCCTCCGCGTGCGCGGATATTTACGCGGACGGGCAGACGGGCGCGCTGGTTCTGAACAGCGGAGAAATGCGCGTATTCGGAGCCTCCGGCAGCGAGGGCCGGCTGGGTATCGATACGAACGAATGGATACGCTCGCCTGCCGCGAACGGCGTTAAAAACGTCCGCGCCGGCGTGTGCGGCGTTTCCGCCTCGGGCGCGATAGACGCAGACGGCGCCTTTTACGCGTGGGGAACGCTGTATTCGTATTTTACGGCGTTCGACGAGCGCGGCGAAATGTATTTCTCAGAAAGCGGCGGCACGCTTATAAACTACGGCAAAACGCCGATCAAGCTGTATGACGGCGTAAAATGCGCCGCCTTCGGCGAGGCGTTCGGCGTATTGGAGCTTAATGACGGCACGCTGCTTTCCTGGGGCTCGAACGAATGGGGACAGCTCGGAAACGGCTTTAATACCTCATTCGAGCTTATCGCGGGCGAAGACGAAGACGATTACGAGATAGACGTGACGGAGAATTATCAGGCGGTATTTCCGCTGCAGGTTAAGATTCCGCGCTGAAACGGTATAGGCGCCAAACGCTCAGGGCAGCGCTTGCATTTCCGCGCAGCGGATGGTATAATACAGTTTTCAAGACAATAATGCAAAGGAGAAGCATCATGCGCGTAGTAATTCAGAAGGATTATAACAATATGTGCCTCTGGGCGGCAAACTACATCGCGGGCAGGATAAACGCCCACACGGACAGCCGTCCCTTCGTGCTGGGTCTGCCTACGGGCTCATCACCTCTGGGCGTGTACGCCGAGCTCATCAGAAAGAACAAGGCGGGCGAGGTTTCGTTCAAAAACGTCGTTACCTTCAACATGGACGAGTATCTCGGTCTGCCCCGCGAGCACGAGCAGAGCTATTGGTACTTCATGCACTCGAACTTCTTCGACCACATAGATATCCCCGCCGAAAACGTGAACATACTTAACGGCATGAACCCAGATCCCGAGGCTGAGTGCGCGGCGTACGAGGCGAAGATCGCATCCTTCGGCGGCATCGACCTCTTCCTCGGCGGCATAGGCGTGGACGGGCATCTCGCTTTCAACGAGCCCTTTACCAGCCTTTCTTCCCGCACGGGCGTGCGCGCGCTTACGAGCGACACGCTGATCGTGAACAGCCGCTTCTTTGACAACGACCCTGCAAAGGTGCCCGCGAAGGCGCTGTCCGTGGGCGTGGCGACGGTCACCGACGCAAAGGAAGTGCTGGTGCTTATAAGCGGGCACAACAAGGCGCGCGCGCTCGCAGCGAGCGTGGAGGGCGGAGTAAGCCAGAAGTGGACCTGCAGCGCGCTGCAGCTGCATCCGGCAGCGATAATCGCGTGCGACGAGCCCGCGTGCGGCGAGCTGACCGTGGACACGTATAAGTATTTTCTTGATATCGAGCGCGCGGAAAGGCTGTAAATACGGCATATCTTCTGCGTGAAGCGTTGCAATATCAGCTGATTGGAGGGGCCTTGCCCCTCCATTTGATGCTTCGTTTATACATATTAATGAACAAAATTGGCAAAAACACTGTTCAAAACATGAATAATGTGTTATAATACCCGATAACAATTCGCACCGGGGTGATTGGCATGATGTCCGATAACGAGCTTCTGCTGGAGCAGAAATATACCGTGCGCGTGCAGCAGCTGTTGCTTGCGGCTATAGAAAACTCGCGCGAAAACGCCAAAGAGCACATATCATCCATAAAGCAGCTGCTTGCAGACGCGTGGGACGAGCTGCGCATGAAGCCCACTGCGCTCAGCGAGCAGGACATGCAGCAGATCTCCGGCGAGGTGGACAGATACCTTGCGAGAAAGGCCCTGAACGACGACATCGCGCGCAGGTACGAGCGCATGCTGCTCAATCCCTTCTTCGCGCGCGTGGACTTCACAGAGGAGGGCGCGGAGTCGAGCGAAAAGATCGTAATAGGTCTGTACAGCCTGAAGGGAGCAAATGGAGAACTGCTGGTGCACGACTGGCGCGCGCCGGTGTGCAGCCTGTACTACGACGAAATGCCCGGACCTGTCACGTACGTCAGCCCTTCCGGCAGCATAAGCGGGGTTATGACGCTCAAGCGCCAGTACAAAATGCAGGACGGCAAGCTCAAGTACTATGTGAACACCGAGGTTTCCATAGACGACGAGCTGCTGCTGGACATACTCTCCGGCGCCACGCAGCGCCGCATACGCCAGATAGTCGCCACGATCCAGACCGAACAGAACAAGGCGATACGCTACGGAAACGAAAAACTGCTCTCCGTGGTGGGCGGCGCGGGCAGCGGCAAAACCAGCGTCGCGATGCACCGTATCGCGTATCTTATGTATCGCTACCGCGACCGGCTGGACGCCAAGCGCATACTCATATTGTCTCCGAGCAATTCGTTTTCGGAATACATTTCTACCGTGCTTCCGGAATTGGGCGAGGAAAACGCCGCCGCGATTACGCTGTACGACGCGGTGAGCGGCATAATCCCCGGCAGGATAGAAAAACCGCTCGCGCAGAACGAGCTGCTGCTCGACTGCACGCAGCGGCTCAGACGCGAGTCCGTACGCTTCAAAAGCGGCACTGAGTTTTTAAAGCTGCTGCGCGCTTTCGCGGACGAGTATTCGCTCACAGGGCCGGTGTTTGACGATATACAGCTTGACGACGCGCTGCTTGCGGGCCGCGCAGAGCTCGAGCGCATGTACAAAAGCGACTTCGTACATCTGCTGCCCGCGCTCAGGATAGAGCGCATAAGGACGGTGCTGGAAAGCCGGCTCGAAAAATGGGAGCATACGCTGTTTGCCGCCTACAGGGAACAGCTGCGCGCGAAATACCGCGGCAAGGACCTTGAGGTAGCGAGCCGCTTTGCAGTGAGTCACCGTCTTTCTCCTGTGCGCCGCGAGATACGCGAAATGCTTAACGTGAGCATCGCGCAGCTGTATGCGCAATGCCTTAAGGGCGCGCGGGAGGAGCTTTACACAGCCGCGCTCGAAAACGAGCAGGCGGGCATCGTATGGTGGGAGGACGCGCCGTGCATGGCGCTGCTTTCGCTGCTGCTCGGTTTTACTGCGGGCAACAAAAACATACGGCATCTGGTGGTGGACGAGGCGCAGGATTACAGCGCGTGCGCGCTGGCGTTTTTGAACGCATATTATCCGCTTACGCACGTGACGCTGCTGGGCGATCCGAAGCAGCGCACCTGTCCGGGCTTTCCGGAATTGGAGGTAAGCATCTGGAACGAGTGCTTCGAGCTGCCGAACGCACCCGTTATCGAGCTTTCGCGCTGCTACAGATCAACGCTGAACATAACCCGCATGTGCAACGCGCTGCTGCCTGACGGCGAGAAGGTCATGCCCTTCGGCCGCGAGGGCGACATGCCGGAAATGCTGGTGCTGAGCGACGAGACCGTCGCTGCGGCTGTGGATAAATACGTAAAGGCGGGCATGGGCTCGGTCGCCGTCATAACCCGCAGCGTCAGGGACGCCGACCGCATATCCCGCTTTATCCCGCGTGCGCACCTGCTGGACGGCAGCGACGAGGACATACTCTCGGACCCCGGCGACATCGCTGTGGGAAGCTACCATCTGATGAAGGGCCTCGAGTTCGACGCGGTGGTGGTCGCGTGGCCGTACGAACGCCTTTCGGACGGAGAAAGGCGGCGCCTGTACACCGCATGCTCGCGCGCGCTGCACCGTCTCACGCTGTGCACGGAGCAAAGGCTGATAGACGAGCTGGGAATAATACTGTAATGCAGACAGACATACTTATAATAGGCGGCGGAGCCTCCGGGCTGACCGCCGCAATATCTGCAAAGGATGCGCGCCCGGACGCGCGCGTATGCGTGATAGAAAGCTTGCCCCGCTGCGGCAAAAAGCTGCTCGCGACCGGAAACGGCCGCTGCAACCTTATGAACGTAAATGCACGGGCTGAGGATTACGCGGGAAACGCGGCGTTCATTTCTCCCGCGCTCAAGGCGTATATGGACAGATACGAAAGCTTCTGGGAAAGGCTCGGGCTTTCGCTCATGCAGGAGGAGGGGGGACGCGTCTATCCCGCCTGCAATCAGGCCAGTACAGTGCTCGACGTGCTCAGGCTCGCGCTTGCGGACAGAGGAATAACGGAGATAACCGAGCTTGAAGCGCGCGCTCTGAGGCCGGACGCAAGCGGCTTTACCGTGGAAACGAACAAATCATCCATACACACCAAAAAAGTGATACTTGCAAGCGGCTCCTCCGCGGGCAGGGCGCTTGGCGAAAACGATAGCTTCAGAAAGCTGCTTGCGCCGCTTGGACATACGTTTACGCCCGTATATCCCGCGCTGACCTATCTCACCGTGCCGCGGGAGTGCGTGGCGGGGCTTAACGGCGTGCGTCTGCGCGGAGAAATTGCACTGCTTGAGGGCGAAAGCGAGCTCGCGCGCGAAACGGGAGAGATACTTTTCCGCGACGGTGCGCTCAGCGGCATAGCCGCGATGCAGCTTTCGCTCGTCGCCGCAGGCAGGAAAAACCTGTACGCGCGCCTGTCGCCTCTTGCGGAAAACGCCTATGAAATACTCAACCGGCGCAGAAGCGCGTTTTCAGGCCGCGAGGCGGCGTATCTGACCGCGGGCTGCGTCAACCGCCTTATCGCGCTGCTGGCGCTCAAGCGCAGCGGAATAAGCCCGGCAGTGCGCGCGGGCGATATTTCGGATATGCAGCTTAAAACGCTTGCGCGCGAGCTTTCCGATTGGCGCGTACCGATAAGCGGCACGGGAGATTTCGCGAACGCTCAGGTGATGCTGGGCGGCGCGGACACGGCGCAGTTCGACGCTGGGACGCTGGAATCGCTCTGCGCGAGGGGGCTGTACGCCTGCGGCGAGCTGCTTAACGTAACGGGGCCCTGCGGAGGCTACAACCTCGGCTGGGCGTGGGCGAGCGGTATGCGCGCGGGCAGAAGCGCGGCGTTCAGTCTCTGATTTTCAGCTGGTACAGGTCATGATAAGGATACAGAACATAAAACTCACTCCCGACGAGGCGTTAAGGCCGCTTGCGGACGCGGCGGCGCGCGCGCTCGGACTCAAAAGCGCGGATATTATCTCTGCGCGGCTCGTAAAGCGCAGCGTGGACGCACGTGACAAGGGCGAAGTGCGCGTGCTCGTCACTCTGGACGCGGACGCTTCAAAGCGCCCCACGCGTACAGGCCCGGCCATTATACCCGCGCCGAAGACGGAGAAATGGATCGAAAAGGAAAACACAATTAGGCCCGTACATCCGCCGCTGGTGGTGGGACTTGGGCCCTGCGGGCTGTTCGCGGCGCTCACGCTGGCAAAGCGCGGGCTTAAGCCCGTGGTGCTTGAACGCGGCAGGGCGATAGAGGAGCGCGCGCGGGACGTGGAGGCGTTTTTTGAAACGGGCAGGCTCGATCCCTGCTCGAACGCGCTGTTCGGAGAGGGCGGCGCGGGCGCTTTCTCGGACGGAAAGCTCACGACCGGCACAAAGGATACGAGGCTCAGGTATGTGCTTGAGACGCTCGCCGCGTTCGGCGCTCCGGAGGAAATCCTCTATCAGGCTAAGCCGCACGTGGGCACGGACAGGCTCGCCAAGGCTGTAGCCGGCATCAGAAGGGAAATTATCCGTCTCGGCGGGGACGTGCGCTTCGAAACGACTCTCACCGGCTTTATTTCTGAGAACGGGCGTGTGCGCGCCGCTTTGACGGACAGGGGCGAAACAGAGACCTGCGGCATAATCCTCGCGCCCGGTCACAGCGCGCGGGACACATTTGAAATGCTTAATCTGCGCGGCGCGCTCATGGAAAGAAAGCCTTTTTCGATAGGCGCGCGGCTGGAGCATTCTCAGGCGTGGCTGAACGCTGCGCAGTACGGCAGGTTCGCGGGACATCCGGCGCTGGGACAGGCTGATTACAAGCTTAACACGAAGGCGCCGGACGGACGCGGCGTGTACACGTTCTGCATGTGCCCGGGCGGTTACGTGATCGCCGCGTCGGGCGAGCAAGGCTGCGTCGTCACGAACGGCATGAGCAAGTACGCGCGGGACGGTTTAAACTGCAACAGCGCCGTGCTCGCGGACGTGCGTACGGAGGATTTTCCGGAAAGCGCGGGCGTGCTCGCGGGCATGTATTTTCAAAGATACTGGGAACAGCAGGCGTTCAAGGCGGGCGGCGGAGGGCACAAAGCGCCCGCACAGCTGCTGGGGGATTTCATGCAGGGCGTAAAAAGCAGCGCCTGCGGCGATATTTCTCCCACATACCGTCCGGGCGTAACGTGGGGGAGCCTTAGCGCGTGTCTGCCTGAATTTGCGTACAGGGACATACGCTACGCGATAGGCGAATTTGCAAAGCGCATAAAGGGCTTTGACGCAAAGGACGCTGTGCTTACTGGCATCGAGACGCGCTCGTCGTCGCCTGTGCGCATACTCAGAAGCGCGGACACGCTGCAGTCGAGTATCGCGGGTATATATCCGGCGGGTGAGGGCGCGGGCTACGCGGGCGGAATAAGCTCCGCGGCGGTGGACGGCATAAGATGCGCGCAGGCGCTGGCGGACGCTGTAAACGCCGGAGGTCAGGCATGAGCTTTTTTGACGCGCATCCCGCGCTTACGGCAGCGCTTTGTGCGTGCGTGTGCACGGCAGTGCTCGGCTGGTTCGTTTTAAGGGCGCTTAAAGCGCAGAACAGGCGCAGCGTATCGTATCTGCGACGGATGGAACAAAGGCTTTCGCAGGCGGACGGCAGCTTTAAAAGCGGTATGCGCACGGTGTTCACGGCGATGAACGGCGCG
The DNA here is from genome assembly GCA_017543905.1 of Clostridia bacterium. Classification (GTDB taxonomy): domain Bacteria; phylum Bacillota; class Clostridia; order Christensenellales; family Aristaeellaceae; genus RUG14130. Next base: position 70,377 of record JAFYFC010000002.1, on the reverse strand, counting down.
GCGAACAGCCTGACGTCCGTGTCCGACAGCATGGAAGCGCGGCAGGAGCGCATGCGCCGCGATATGGACTCAAAGCTGGATGCGCTCAGGCAGACCACTGAGAGACGGCTTGACGAAATGACGGGCAAGCTCGGCAGCGATATGCAGCAGGCGCTTGAGACCCGCATAGGCGAATCGTTCCGTCTGGTGAGCGGACAGCTTGAAAGCGTTTACAAGGGGCTGGGCGAGATGCGCCTGCTCGCGCACGACGTGGGAGATTTAAAGCGTGTGCTCACAAACGTGAAAACCCGCGGCGTGTGGGGCGAGATACGGCTTAAAAGCCTGCTCGAAAGCGATCTGCCGCGCGGGAGCTGGCTGGAAAACGCGTGCGTGAAGCCCGGCAGTCAGGAAAGAGTGGAGATTGCGGTGCGCATGCCGGGCAAGGACGCGGAAAACCCGGTGCTGCTGCCGATCGACAGCAAATTTCCCGCCGAGGATCATCAGCGGCTGATTTCCGCGCGCGAAAAAGGCGCGGCGGACGAGATAAAAAAATCCCAAAAGGCGCTTGAGGCCGCGTTTTCCGAACAGGCAAAGCGCATATCGCTTAAATACATAAACCCGCCGCTTACTACGGATTTCGCGCTCATGTTCCTGCCCACGGAGGGCCTGTACGCGGAGCTGCTTTCGGTCGAGGGGCTTACGGAGAGACTGCAGAGCGTTTATCACGTGCTGCCGGTAGGACCGTCAAACCTGTCCGCGCTGCTGTCCTGCCTGCAGATGGGCTTCAGAACGCTCGCGGTGGAAAAGCGCTCGGGCGAGATAATGAATATGCTCGGCGACGTGCGCCGCGAATTTGCCTCTTACGCGGACACCATTCAAAAAGCGCGTGCGCGGCTGGAGCAGGCGGCGGGCGAACTGGACAGCGTTAGCAGCAGGACCCGCACGCTCAACCGTAAGCTCGGCGAGATGGAAAAGCTGCCGGAGGCCGAGGTGGACTCCTCTGCGCAGGCGGACGAGGAAGAAATCTTCTGAGAAGCGCGCAAAAGCGTTGACAGCGCCGCTTCTGAGTGTTAAAATCAGTTTAGAATTGACCGGAGGATTTGTATGAAGCTGATCAGACTCTTGTGCGCGGCGTTCGTGCTCGTTTTCATGTGCTGCACGTGCCTTTCCGAGGACGCCGGTCTGCGGGAAGGCGACGTGATCCTGCTGGGCGTGTACGAGCAGAACAACGATTTTTCTGACGGACCGGAGCCTATCGAGTGGATAGTATTCGAAATCCACGACGACGGCAGCGCGCTGCTTCTGAGCAAATACTGCCTCGAATGCATGGTGTTCAGCGACGTATACACGAATATTTCATGGGACAAATGCTCGCTGCGCAGATGGATGAACGGAGAGTTTTACGACTCCGCGTTCACGGAAGAGGAAAAGGCGCTGCTGCTTGAAACGAGCCTCGAAACGCCCGCAAACCCCATCTGGGGCTCGCGCGGCGGTGCGCCTACGGTAGACAAGGTGTTTTTGCCGAGCACGGAGGAGATCTGCGACCATTACGGCGTGGATTATAAGTATTACTGGTACTGGCACGGCGACGACGAGCTGCGGGGCTACCCGACCGCGTATGCGGAGGCGCGCGGCGTTTACCTCGACGAAACCTACGGCACCTGCACCTGGTGGCTGCGCACGCCCGGAGGCCGCGCGGATCACGCGACCGTCTCCATAGCAAACGGTCGCCTGAGCGATTACGCAGTGCGCGGCACGCACGTCGCGCTGCGCTTCGAAATACGCATAAGCATAGAAGACATGTAAAAACACCGGAAGCGAGTGCCAAATCTAAAGCATCAAATTACGCTTATGTGAAAAACGGGGCTGCCGCACGGCCCCGTTTGACTGTCCTTTACTGATACTTTTCGGGCTTAAGCACACCTATGTCAGGGAAGTTGCGGTAGTCCTGATTGAAATCAAGGCCGTAGCCCACCACGAATTCGTCCGGCACCTCGAAGCCCACGTAATCGGGCGTCACGTCCGCCACGCGGCGTGAGGGCTTATCCAGCAGCGAGCAAACCTTCAGCGATTTTACCCCCTTTTGCAGCATGTCGCTTTTCACGAAAGCGATCGTACGGCCGGAATCGATTATGTCCTCGACGAGTATCACGTGTCTGTCCTTTATCTTATCGTCCAGTTCGCTTACCACGTGCACCTTTCCGCTGGATACGGTAGCGGAGCCGTAGGAGGACGCGGTCATGAATTCGAGCTGAACGGGCAATTCCACCGCGCGCACGAGGTCCGCGTAAAATATCACCGAGCCCTTCAGCACGCATATGAACAGCGGCTTTTCTCCCGAATAGTCGCGAGTGATCTGCTGTCCGAGCTCGCGCACGCGCGCGGCCAACTGCTCGCGTGTGAGCAGTATGTACGCCATGTCTTCTTTCATCGTCGAAGCTCCTCCTGTATTAAAGCTGTTTGCGATATGTCAGTACGGCTTAAGCGTAAGCCTGAGCGCGGGCGCGTCAGGCACGACTCTTGCGCGCTCGCTTATGCCTATGCCCGGCACCCAGAGTATTTCGCTGCCCTTTGCGACGAGCGGCAGCCTTTCGCGCAGGGGACGGGGATATTTGCGGTCGGTCAGATAGTCGCCCAGCGATTTGCGTTTGCCGTTCATTCCGAAGGGCGCGATAAAGTCGCCGTCCTGTTTAAGCCGCACGCACGCGCCTGAAAGCGCGTCTGCGTTCAGCGTCTGTATATAAGCGTTTATTTTTATCGGCTCTGCGGCGCATTCCTCGGCGGAAATCTCACATATATCGTAAAAACGCGTACAGCCGCGGACGTTCAGACCTACAGATCCTAAAGCACGTTCGGGCGGGAGCACGTATACCTTTTCGCCTTCGCCGTAGGCACGGCAGCCGCCTCCGAGATCGCAAAAGCCCCGCGCGCGCAGCGCCGACATGATTTTTTGGTGATCCGCTTCCGGGATCACGCGCCTTAAAGCGCGGCGGACGAGCGCTGCTTCGTCCTGCTTCGGCAGTATGTATATGCCCCATTCCTGCTGCATAAAGCGCGCGCAGTATGCGTCGGTGCAGGCTTCGAGGTACGCGTCGTCCTCCGCCGCGATCTCCGAAAAGCGCGAAAGTGCCCGCTCGAACCCGGGATAGATCTGCCCGAGCGCCGGGAACACGTTCAGCCGCAGGGCGTTGCGCGGGCTGTCCGGAACGAAGTTGGTGGCGTCCTCGCGCCATGCAAGGCCGTTTTGCGTGAGGAAAGCGCGTATGTCCTGCGGGGCGACGTCTATGAACGGACGCACGATATGCCCGCTTGCGCGGGGCATCGCCGCCGCGCCGGAGATGCCGCCGCCGCGCAGTATATGCATCAGCACCGTTTCGGCGCGATCGCGCAGATGATGCGCAAGCGCGATCACGTCTGCGCCGGCTTTGACGCGCGCGTCCTCGAGAAACGCGTGACGCAGACGGCGCGCGCAGCTTTCCAGCCCTTCGCCGTTTGCCGCCGCTTCGGACGGTACGTCCGCGCGCCCGATTTGCAGCGGCACGTTCAATTCCGCGCAGAGCCGGCGCACGAACTCCATATCGCGGGCGGACTCATCGCCGCGTATGCCGTGCTCGAAATGCGCGGCGCACAGCGTAAGCAGACCGGCGTCACGCGCCCTGCACAGTATGTGCAAAAGCGCGGTGCTGTCCGCGCCTCCGCTCACCGCGCAGAGTACGCGCCTGCCGCGCAGGAATTCCGTGCATGTTCTGTAATCGAGCGTAAGATCGCCCCCGCAACTTCTGTATGCCCGATTATACCACATAAACGGCGCACGCATAAACCTATGCCTGCATCAGATAAAGTTAAGTTTGTGTTTGACAACGTGCGATAAATGGATATAATATGTGCATAAGCTTATCGGAGGAGCAGTGCTATGAAGACTTTGCAGGAAATAGTTTCAGGCGCGAAACGGCTTGTGTTTTTCGGAGGAGCGGGCGTGTCCACAGAGAGTGGGATACCGGATTTCAGGAGCACGGACGGGCTGTACAATCAAACCTACGCCTATCCGCCCGAAACGATACTCTCGCATTCGTTTTTTGAAATGCATCCCAAAGAGTTTTTCCGCTTTTACAGGGACAAAATGCTCTGTCTTGACGCCAAACCCAACAAGGCCCACAAAAAGCTGGCGGAGCTCGAGAAAAAGGGCATACTTGCCGCGGTCGTCACTCAGAATATCGACGGGCTGCACCAGAAGGCAGGCTCAAAAAGCGTGTTCGAGCTGCACGGCAGCGTGCACCGCAACTACTGCATGGAGTGCGGCAAATTTTATCCGGCAGAGTATATACTCGCTTCCAAAGACGTGCCGCGCTGCGAATGCGGGGGGATAATAAAGCCCGACGTGGTGCTGTACGAGGAGGGACTTGACGACGCCACGGTGAGAGGCGCGCTCAGGGAAATCTCGAACGCCGACGTTATGATAGTGGCCGGCACCTCTCTTACGGTTTACCCGGCAGCGGGGTTTTTGGACTATTTCCGCGGGCGCGAGCTCGTGCTCATAAACCGCGATCCCACGCCTGCCGACAGACGGGCGTCGCTGGTGATACGCGGCAAGGTCGGACAGGTTCTGGACGAAATAACCGTATAAACACAAAAACTGCTTGCCAAATCCACGTTTATGCGCTACAATAATCACAAATACCGACAGGAGGGACATTACATGATACTTGATACCTTTTCGCTCAAGGGGAAAATCGCGTGGATAACCGGCGCGTCCTACGGCATAGGCTTTGCCATCGCGACTGCGTACCATCAGGCGGGCGCGACTATCGTATTTAACGACATCAATCAGGAGCTCGTGAACAAGGGACTGGCCGCCTACGAGGAAGCGGGCATACCCGCGCACGGCTACGTGTGCGACGTCACGGACGAGGACGCGGTGCTCGCGCTGGTAAAAAGGATCGAGGCGGAGGTCGGCGTGATAGACATACTCGTGAACAACGCGGGCATCATCCGCCGCATACCGATGTGCGAGATGAGCGCGGCGGAATTCAGAAAGGTCATAGACGTAGACCTGAACGCGCCGTTTATCTGCTCCAAAGCGGTCATACCAAGCATGATAAAGAAGGGACACGGCAAGATAATAAACATCTGCTCAATGATGAGCGAGCTCGGACGCGAGACCGTGAGCGCGTATGCGAGCGCGAAGGGCGGGCTTAAAATGCTGACCCGCAATATCTGCGCGGAATACGGCGAATACAACATACAGTGCAACGGCATCGGCCCGGGCTACATCGAGACCCCGCAGACCGCGCCGCTCAGAGTCGAGGGGCATCCGTTCAACAACTTCATTATCGGCAAGACGCCCGCCGCGCGCTGGGGCACCACGAACGATCTTATGGGCCCGGCGGTATTCCTCGCTTCCGACGCGAGCAATTTCGTAAACGGTCATGTGCTCTATGTGGACGGCGGCATACTCGCATCAATTGGCAAACAGCCGAAATAAACGGGGCGGGGGCTGCGGTGCAGCCCCCGTTCAATATGGAATGAGATTTTTAAGATGATGTTTAACCAATCTTTCTTCAGAAGTAGGTGAAAATCTTGAGCAGCAACTTGAAACGCATTATTGCCTGTTTTTCGTGCTTGATACTGCTCATATCGGCAGTTTGCGGATGCTATATGATAAGGAGAGGGCCAACAATCGCCCTCATTAACGGTTATAATATTCACTTTAGGGACTGCCCGTTTGTCGTCAGCAGAAAAATGCATTTGAATTTAGGTACTCCGCGCGAGCTGGAAGAGCAGAATGAAACATACTACCAAGTTGAAACAGATATACTTGGTGTCAAAAGCACCATATCCTTTTACTTTCTTGGCGGTAATCAATTAGCTGAAGTTTATATGATGATGGAGATGGACGATTTTGAGAAGGTTAAAGAAAAATACCGGGAGTATGTCGCATTGATTGAATCAGTATATGAAAAACAAGCATGGCTTAAGAAAAGTGATGATGTGAAATATCAAGGAGAATATGAAATCGAAATGTCATTCCGTGATTCTGGTGTTACGGGTGTATATTATCATATAACAGCAACGGCGAGTCGATTAACCATGTCTACTGATTATACCTGGTGAAGAAGCAGCTGGAGGAAGTGCAGTACGGGAACTACGGGAAGGTAAAGTATACCTACGACGACTTCGACAGAGTAACGGGCATACTCACGACAATGAGACAGCACCGAAGTATACATACGAAAAAGCCGCTAAACGCTGCGCGGCAGGCCGTTTAGCGGCTTTTGACCACTTCTTAATGTGAATATTCGGCAAAATTCTTGCATTTTTACGAAAAAATGATATAATAGATGGGCGTTGATGAAAAGCAGTAGTTTTGCTGCGCGCCTTCAGAGAGCCTGCGGCGGGTGTGAGCAGGCGGCGCAGGCGGACGAACTCGTTTCGGAGCGTCCCATACGGGCGGCGGCAGCCGTTAGAATGCGTTTGAGGGGATTCTGACAGGAATCAGGAAGAGTGGTACCGCGCGGCGAATCCGCGTCTCTTCGTATGTCGGATTCTTTTTTATTTACAGATAGGAGAATGCGAATATGGGCAATTTCAAGCAGTACAATCCGGCGGAAATCGAGAAGAAATGGCAGAAGCATTGGGAGGAGACCGGCGTGCTCAACGCCGAAAGCTCCCATGACAAGCCAAAGTTCTATCCGCTGATAGAGTTTCCTTATCCCAGCGGGCAGGGTCTGCACGTCGGACATCCGCGCTCGAACACGGCTATGGACATAATCGCGCGCAAGCGCCGCATGGAAGGCTATAACGTATTGTTCCCGATAGGCTACGACGCGTTCGGCCTGCCCACGGAAAACTACGCGATTAAGAATAAGATACATCCCGCCGCGGTCACGAAGCAGAACGTGGATCATTTCCGCACGCAGCTCAAGCGTCTGGGCTTTTCCTTTGATTACAGCCGCGAGGTCAACACGACCGATCCGTCCTATTACAAGTGGACGCAGTGGATATTCCTGAAGCTGTGGGAGAAGGGACTTGCGTACAAGAGCGAAATGCCCATAAACTGGTGCACCTCCTGCAAGGTCGGTCTTGCCAACGAAGAGGTAGTGGGCGGCAAGTGCGAAAGGTGCGGCGGCGACGTGGTGCGCAAGGTAAAGAGCCAGTGGATGCTCAAAATCACCGCATACGCCCAGAAGCTGATCGACGGCCTCGACGAGGTGAACTTCATAGAAAAGGTCGCGACCCAGCAAAGAAACTGGATAGGCCGCAGCGAAGGCGCGGAGGTCGACTTCACGCTCTCCACCGGCGACAAGCTGCGCGTATACACTACCCGGCCGGACACGCTTTTCGGCGCGACCTACATGGTCATATCGCCCGAGCATCCGCTGGTCGAAAAGCATAAGGACATAATCGCGAACTATGCCGAGGTCTCCGCGTACCGTGAAGCCGCCGCGCGCAAGAGCGATTTTGAGCGCACGGAGCTCAACAAGGACAAAACCGGCGTAGAGCTTAAAGGCATAAAGGCGGTAAATCCGCTCACCGGCACGCAGATTCCGGTCTGGATAAGCGATTACGTGCTGATGGGTTACGGAACCGGCGCGATAATGGCCGTGCCCGCGCACGACGAGCGCGACTGGGAGTTCGCGAAAAAGTTCGGCCTGCCGATCATAGAGGTGGTTGCGGGCGGCGACGTGCAGGAGGCCGCGTTCACCGACATACAGACCGGCACGCTGGTCAACTCCGGCTTTTTGAACGGCCTGTCCGTAAAGGACGCGAAAAAGGCGATAATAGATTATCTCAGCGAAAAGGGGCTCGGCGAGCGCAAGGTGAACTTCAAGCTGCGCGACTGGGTATTCTCCCGCCAGAGGTACTGGGGCGAGCCTATTCCCATGGTGAACTGCCCCTGCTGTGGCTGGGTGCCGCTGCCTTACGAGGAGCTGCCGCTCAAGCTTCCGGAGGTCGAAAACTACGAGCCCACAGACGACGGTGAAAGCCCGCTCGCGCTGATGACCGACTGGGTGAATACCAAATGCCCCAAGTGCGGAGGCCCCGCAAAGCGTGAGACCGACACGATGCCGCAGTGGGCGGGCTCGAGCTGGTATTTCCTGCGCTACATAGACCCGCACAACGACAAGGAGCTCGCTTCCGCTGAGGAGCTTAAATACTGGCTGCCCGTGGACTGGTACAACGGCGGTATGGAGCATACCACGCTGCACCTGCTCTACAGCCGCTTCTGGCACCGTTTCCTGTACGACATAGGCGTGGTGCCCACTAAGGAGCCGTATATGAAGCGCACGAGCCACGGCATGATACTCGGCTCGAACGGCGAAAAAATGAGCAAATCCCGCGGAAACGTGGTAAATCCCGACGACGTGGTGGACGAGCTGGGCGCGGACGCGTTCCGCATGTACGAAATGTTCATGGGCGCGTTCGATCAGGCCATCCCGTGGCAGACGGACGGCGCGCGCGGCTGCCGCCGCTTTTTGGACCGCGTGTGGAAGCTTGCGGACATGCTGAACGACGGACAGGGCATATCGAAGGACATGGCCTACGAGGTCAATACCTGCATAAAGAAGGTGTCCGAGGATTACGAGCAGATGAAGTACAACACGGCCATCGCCGCCATGATGACGCTGGTCAACAAGATGTACGCCAAGGGCAGCGTGAGCAAGGCGGAGCTCAGCGTGCTGGTGCAGCTGCTCAATCCCGTAGCGCCGCATATAACCGAGGAGATAAACGAAATGTGCGCTCTGGGCGGCGAGCTCGTGCGCAGACCCTGGCCTGTGGCGGACGAAAAGGCGCTCGTGCTCGACACGGTGGAGATCGCGGTGCAGATAAACGGCAAGGTGCGCGCGCGCATAAACGTGCCCTCCGAGCTTACCAGGGACGGCGCAGGCGAGTATTTTTCTGCCTGCGACGAGGTGCAAAGGCTGCTTGAAGGACATGAAGTAAAGCGCATGGTGTACGTACCGGGCAGACTGCTGAATATAGTGATCTAAGGCTTTCCCGGCGCGGGAGCATACCGCGCCGGTTTTTTGCGGGAGGAGTTAGCCAGTGGAAGGATTAAGCTATATCAAATCGATACTCATAGGCATATTTCAGGGGCTTACGGAGTTTCTGCCCGTATCGTCGTCCGGTCATATAATGCTGCTGAGCGAGATTTTCGGCCTGGAGCTCGAGGGCGAGGCGCTGGGCGCGTTTACGGTGATGCTGCATCTGGGCACGCTTTTGGCGGTATGCATAGTTTATATCAGGCAGCTCATACAAATGCTTGCGCATCCCGTAAAGGGCGACCTCAAATGGCTGATCGTCGCGACGCTGCCTACGGTCGCATACGCGCTCGTGCTGAAGGCGACGGGCTGGGACGAGCTTATCGACTCCTGCGCGCGTACGCTGCTGCCGTGGGCATTTTTGCTGACAGCGGTGCTGTTGCTGCTTGCGGACGGCATAGCGAGAAACCGCAGGCTCGCCAAAGCCACGCACAAGCACGTTACATTCAAAGACGCGCTGTGCATGGGGCTCATGCAGTGCGTAGGTACGTTCGCCGGAGTGTCGCGCAGCGGCTCTACGATCACCGGCGGGCTTGCAAGCGGCCTTAATCAGAAAAGCACCGCGGATTTCTCATTTCTGATGTCTATCCCCGCGATACTCGGCGCGGCGGTGCTGGACGGTCACGATATACTCAAAAACGCCGAGCTCACAAGCGTTTTCGCGGGCAAGGCGCCGATGCTGATCGCGGGCGTCGCGGCTGCGTTTATAGCGGGACTGCTTGCGATCAAGCTGATGCTGCACCTTATAAAAAAGGCCAGGCTCAAATGGTTTTCGCTGTATCTGCTGCTGCTCGCGGCGCTTATAATCATAAACGATTACGCGCATATCTGGGCAAGATAACGCGAATTCGCAGCAATCGTAAAATTATGCCGAACGTGCGCACACGCCTTGACATAATTAAAAGATAAAAGTATACTAATATAGTTGCGCTTACGAGAAATGCCCGTCCGCAGACAATGCGGGTTTCTGCGGATGATACAAATATAACCGGTTACACACAGCCGGAGTGCGGCAAGAGGCATATTTGCCGCAGCGCCCACAGGGCGAAATCAAAAGAAAGGAAGCATACTCATGTCCAAAAGAACATTCCAGCCCAAGAAACGCCAGAGGTCCAAGGTGCACGGCTTCCGCTCGCGCATGAAGACCAAGGCCGGCCGCAACGTGCTTGAAAGACGCCGTGACCGCGGACGCAAGCGCCTGACCGTGTGATAAGCACGCGCCATCCCTACCGTCTCGGCAGGCGTGAGTATTCTCTGGGAAAAAACAGGAATTATCAATATGTATACCGCAAGGGCAAGAGCTATCCCTCGCGGTGTATGGTTTTGATTTATCTGCCTGCGCGTGAGACGCGTGTAGGCTATTCAGTTTCCTCCAAGGTCGGAAACGCGGTCGTGCGTTCCCGCCTGCGCAGGTTTTTCCGTGAGGATTTCCGCATGCTCAGACCTTCACTTAAGGAAGGCAAGTACGTTTTCGTAGCCAGAAATCAGGCGAAGGATACGCCGCACGAAACGCTTACCGCCGACATGCGCGGGCTGTTGAAGCGCGCGGATTTGTTCAGGCGCATGAGCGGCGGAACGGACGGCAATGAAGCTTAAACAGCTGCCCGCCCGTTCGGCGCTTTCGCTTATAAGGTTTTACAAAGGCGCTGTGAGCCCGTATCTGCCGGGCGCATGCCGCTTTACGCCCACCTGCTCCGAGTATGCCGCGCAGGCTATACAGCGCTTCGGCGCGTGCAGTGGAGGCGTAATGGCCGCGAAACGAGTGCTTCGCTGCAACCCCTTTTGCAAGGGCGGGTACGACCCCGTCCCAGATCCCACTCGCGGAGGAATACGATGACTAATTGGTTTGTCAGCATACTCGACTGGGTTTTCAGCTGGGTAGGCAATTACGGCTGGGCAGTGGTCGTGTTTACTGTAATAGTAAAGGTCTGCCTGCTGCCGCTGGATGTAAAGAGCCGCCGCTCGATGCGCGCGATGAGCGCTCTCAATCCGCAGCTCGAAAAGCTGAAGGAGCGTTATAAAAACGACCAGGAAAAGCTTAACCGCAAAACGCAGGAGCTGTACAAGAAGAACAAGGTCAATCCGCTTGCAGGCTGCCTGCCTATGCTCATACAGCTGCCCATACTCTACATAATGTTCGCCGCGATGAGAAATGTGGCTGCGCGCATGCAGATGATGCAGATGTACGAGTGGATCAAGCTTAACCTTACCGAGAACCAGGCCGGTGAAGCGCTGCTCGCATACGACAGCGAAGCGGTCGCCGCCGTGCTCGAGCAGCTTCGCGCGGGCACGATGAGCTTTGGCGATACGCAGCCCTGGCTGTGGGTAAAGAGCGTATTTCAGGCGGACAACATAAGCAAAGCCATCATACCCACGCTCAGCGAGTTTACCACGACGTACAATCAGTACATAAACAAGGTCGGTCTGGATGCGAGCGTACAGGCGCTGCTCAAGGCCTATCTTGACAACACGGAGCTTGCAAATGCGGTAGACGGCGCGATAAGCAGCTACTGCAGCTACAGGACGATCCCGATCATATTCAACATCGTTTCCCTCAAGATACCGACGAACTGGGGCTACGTAAACGGTTACTACGTGCTGCCGATACTCGCGGGCGCAAGCCAGATACTCTCAACTAAGCTGCAGCCCACGCCGGCGGACACGCCCAGTGCCAATAATCAGAAGGGCGGCACAGGCAAGTTCATGAAGTGGTTCTTCCCGATTTTCTCGGTATGGATCTGCTTAAGCTCCACCGCCGCGTTCGCCATCTACTGGGTGTTCGTAAACGTATGGACTATTGCCACCAGCTTCGGCATCAACAAGTATCTTGAATTCAGAGAGAAGAAGTCCGGTCTTATACAGGACGACGACACGACACAAAAGAAGGAGGCACTTCAGCCTTGAGAAGCATAGAAGCCAGCGGAAAGACCGTAGAGGAAGCACTGAAAAACGGTCTGACGCAGCTTGGCTGTGATTTAAGTCAGGTTACGCACGAGGTCATAGACCGCGGAAGTCCCGGGCTGTTCGGCATGTTCGGACGGCTCGCGAAGGTGAAAATAACGGTGAACGAGCCGGAACCCGCACCGGAAATCGATTTTGAACTGCCGGAATTGAAGCTCTCGCCCGAGAAACCCGCAAAAGACGCCGCTAAGAAAGACAAGAAAGAAAAGAAAGAGCCCAGACCGGACAAAGCAAAGCGTTCCGCGCCCTCCGAGGCAGAGAAGCCTGCGCGCGCAAACGCCGAACCTGTGAAGGAAGCCAAAGCCGAGACTGCTGAAGACGGACACGCAGACGCCGAGGCGCCTCAGACCGAAGCGGCAAAGGACGGCGCCGCACCCAAAAGCGGCAAATCGCGCCGCAGCCGTTCCCGCAAGGAAAAGCCCGCGCAAAGCGAGCAGACCGCGGAAAACGAGGAAGTAAAGGACATACCCGTTCAGCCCGCGCGCGAATTTCCGGAGCTGGACGTAAACGCGCTCAGCGAAGACGGCAAAAAGGCGTACGAATTCCTTTCGAACATTACCCGCCTTATGGACGTGGACGTCGATATCCGCATGATAGAAGAGGAAAACCAGATACTCGTGGATATCAACGGCGACACGCTGGGCGTGCTCATCGGCCGCCGCGGCGAGACGCTGGATGCGATCCAGTATCTTACCAGCCTGACGGTAAACCGTGACAAGCCGGAATACACCCGCGTCACGATAGACGTAGAGCATTACCGCGCCAAGCGGGAGGAAACGCTCAGAAAGTTGGCTGCCCGCATGGCCGCCCGCGCACGCAAGAGCGGACGCCGCGTGGTGCTCGAGCCGATGAATCCCTACGAAAGACGCGTGCTGCATAGCGCGCTGCAGGACAACCCCTACGTGCAGACTCATTCCGAGGGCGAGGAACCTTACAGAAGGGTAATTATCACGCTTAAGTAAAAGACAGCAAGATGCGAAGAGCCTCCGCCCGGAGGCTCTTCGCTATATATTTACATACTATTTTACGCTGTGTACGTTGAATAATTCCGAATATAGTTTATAACATAAGCGATTATATTTTGACAGGCGGGCATATGAAATTCAGGCGCGATACCGACATGACGCAGGGCAGCATAGTTAAGCAGCTGCTCTCATTTGCGCTTCCGATGATGCTGGGGCTGCTGTTTCAGCAGCTTTACAATACTGTGGATACGCTGGTCGTGGGGCAGTTCGTGGGTGCGCAGGCACTGGCGGCCGTGGGCTGTAATTCCAGTATAATAAACACGGTGGTGGGTTCGTTTGTCGGCTTGTCCACCGGCGCGACTGTCGTTATTTCGCAGGCTTACGGCGCGCACGACGACGAAAGGCTCTCCAAAGCGGTACACACCACGATGGCTGTTACGCTGATTCTCTGCATACTTGCAACGGGCATAGGCCTGTTGACAGCGCGTCCGCTTTTAAAGCTCACCAAGCCTTCGGAGACGGCTGCAGAAGCGCTGGCGGACGCTGAAGCGGCGCAGACACCTGAGGCACTCACAGAGGGCGCGCCGGAGGAATACTCGGACGTAAATGCCGCAGACACGGCTTCTGACGTTTCCGCCGAAACGGAAACCTTTGCGGAATACGACTCAGACCTTGCAGATCAGGCGGAGGCGGCCTTGGCGCAGGACGATGAGGACGATCCGGAGGACATCGACAAGGTGTTCGAGCTTGCGGAGACGTACCTGATGATATTCTTTGCGGGAGTGTCGGGCGTGCTTATATACAACATGGGCACGGGTATACTCCGCGCGGTGGGAGATTCTACGCGTCCCGTATATTACCTGATAATCTCGGCTCTTATAAACACGGTGCTCGACCTTCTGTTCGTGGCGCTGTTTAAGTGGGGCGTGGCGGGCGTCGCGCTGGCTACGATAATCGCGCAGTTTATAAGCGCGGTGCTGGTCATGATCGCGCTTATGCGCAGCACCGCCGCATACGGCCTCAGGCTTAAAAAGCTGCGTATCTCCGGGGACGTCCTGGGCAGGATAGTGCGCATAGGCTTGCCCTCCGCGATCCAGAACGCCGTGACCGCGTTTTCAAACGTATTCGTACAAAAGTATATAAACAGCCTCGGCACTTACGGCATGGCGGGCTGGACGGCGTACAACAAGCTGGACGCGTTTCTGGTTTTGCCGGTGCAGGCGATCGCGATGGCGTCCACCACCTTCGTGGGCCAGTGCTGGGGCGCGAATCTCAAACGCCGCGCGCGCGAGGGCGTAAAGCAGACGATGCTTCTGAGCATCAGCGTTACCGTAGGGCTTGCGCTGCTGTTTGTGGCGTTTGCGACGCCGCTTCTAAAAATCTTCACAAGGGACGAAAATGTGCTCGAAAAGGGACGATATTTCGTGCGGGTCATTTCGCCGTTCTATTTCACGATCTGCTTTACGCAGGTTTACGCGGGCGCGCTGCGCGGAATAGGCAACGCGACCGCGCCTACAGTGGCGATGCTTCTGAGCTTCGTGGCGTTCAGGCAGTTGTACCTGTTCGTGTTTTCGCAGCTGCTGCACGGGGGCGATCTGGTGATCGCTTTAGCGTATCCGATGGGATGGCTGCTGTGCTCGGTGCTGCTCGTGGTGCTGTACAGGCGCAGCGCATTGTTTAAAACAGACGATAATTTTACATAAAGCTTTGAACAAACGCTGATTATCATACGACTAATGTACAGTTGATAATATGAGGCGGTTGCGTTGAAGGCACGGATATGCTTGTGTGTACTCATTTGCGTGCTTGTGCTGACGGAGTGCGCAGGTTTTGCTGCGACTGACCCGTACGCGGGCGTGTATCCCGCGTTTACGGTAAACGCGGCGGTTTCGGATTCTGCGCTCAACATGTATGCAGACGCGTCAGCGTCCGGAAGACCGATCGCGTCTTATAAAACGGGCACGCTTCTGCATGTCACGGCGATGCGCAAAAACAGCCGCTACTGCCGCGCGATAGGGCCCGACGGGCGCGAAGGCTACGTGAATATCGACTGTCTGGACAGAGTGTGCGAGTATGAGGACGAGTTCTATCCGCTGTTTATGGTAACGAGCGAATACGACGAGGGCGGAAAACGCTTTCTGTACATGTACGGCAGCGCGGGCGCTTCGGGCGTAAAGCTGGGCAGATACGAAAACGGCACCTTCTTAAGAGTGATAGACTACTACTGCGACGAGGTGTACGCGCTTGTCGCCGCGCCAGACGGGCGTGCGGGCTTCGTGCGCAAGGCGTGGATAAGCATGATGAGCGGGTCGTGGCCGGATTCGGACTGGTCGCTGCCGGCGCAGGTTTACGAGAACATGCTGGAGAATATGCGCTTGTCCGGAAGCTCGTCCCGCAGAGGCAGATGACGGGCCGGAAAGCAAATAATGTTATGCGAAGGTAAATTTTCGGGTGTATATTGACAGAATGTAAAAGCTGTGGTAATATGACATTCGAAAGGGAGTAATCGGCGGCGCGCCGCCGGGCATCTTCGTCAGGACGGTGTTATACATCCGGAGATGCCGGCTTTCATACATAAAGCAGATGAGACTTTCATTACGGGCTGCGGCGTTGTGGTGAAGGTCTTTTTGATACCTTCGGGGAGGAGGTGCTCAGGTGCGGCGCGCGGCACGGCGGCTTAACGACCCGAATCGACTTGACACAAGGAGGCATACAGATGGAAGGAATATACGTCGTTATTATTCTGATCGCGATCGTTCTGGTGATAATCGTGCTCTCGTGCTACCGCAAGGCTCCGCCGAACGAGGCGATAGTCGTGACCGGCGCGGGACACAGGGACCCCAAGGTCGTATCCGGCCGCGGCGTGATCGTGCTGCCCATACTTCAGCGGGCTGACCGGCTTACCATGCGCATGATGAAGCTGGACGTAAAGACCCCCGCCACGGGCGTAAAGACCAGCGAAGGCGTGCCGTTGTGGATGGACAGCGTGGTAACCGTACAGGTGTATTCGAACACCTCTACGCTCACGGAGGGCGAGATAGAGCAGCTGGGCTGCAAGTCGAAGGACGAATACATCAAGGTGCGCCAGCTTGCCGCGATTTCGAACTTTCTGGGCATGAACGAAGCGCAGATAGACGCGAAGGTCAACGACGTGCTGCAGGGCAACCTGCGCGAGATCGTGTCGGAAATGACGGTGGACGAGCTGCTCACGAAGCGCAAGGAGTTCGCCACGCGCGTTATCGAAAACGCGCGGCCCGACCTTGCCAAGGTAGGCCTTGAGGTAATCACCTTCAACATTCAGGACATACAGGACGCGCAGGACGGCTGCGGCAACACGCACGGCGTAGTGGAGGCGATCGGCGTACAGCGCGAGATGGAGGTAAAGAAGGCCGCCGAGATCGCAAGAGCCGACGCTTCAAGAGACATAACCCTCGCCAAGGCTAAGGCCTCGCAGGAAGCGAACGAAGGCCAGGTTTCCGCAGAGACGGCCATAGCTGAAAACAACAACAAGCTTGCACTCAGGAAATCCGCTCTGAAGGCCGAAGCCGACAAGGCTGCCGTGGATGCGGAGGCCGCCGGTAAGATACAGGCGCAGATCCAGGAGAAAACGCTGCGCGAGCGTCAGGCGGACGCGGACATAGCCGCGCAGGAAAAGGCGATAATCCGCACCGACAGAGAAGTTGAGGTACAGAAGAGACGCCTGACCGCAGAGGTGCGCGAGAAGGCGGACGCGGACAAATACGCCGCCAACGCGAGCGCGGACGCGCAGAAGTACGAGGCGGAGGCGCTCGCGGCAGCAGACCGCATACGCCGC
This sequence comes from Clostridia bacterium, assembly GCA_017543905.1. Taxonomy (GTDB): domain Bacteria; phylum Bacillota; class Clostridia; order Christensenellales; family Aristaeellaceae; genus RUG14130. The sequence goes on along the minus strand of JAFYFC010000002.1, from coordinate 53,617 downwards.
CAGAACGAGGCGGACGCCGAGCTGTACGAAACCCAGAAGCGCGCCGACGCAAAGAAGGCCGCAGCAGAGGCAGCGCGCTTTGCGGCTGAGCAGGAGGCAGAGGGTATCCGCGCAAAGGGCGAAGCGGAGGCCGAGGCGATACGCGCGAAGGCGCTTGCGGAGGCAGAGGGTATCGAAAAGAAAGCCACCGCGCAGCAGCTGATGGGCGACGCTTCCAAGCTTGAAATGATGTACAATGTGCTGCCGGACGTAGCGCGTGCGCTGGCCTCCAGCCTGAACGGCGTGGACAATCTTACGATGTACGGCACCGACGCGAACAGCGAATACATAGGCAAGATAACTCAGGCGATGAACGGCTTCCTGAAGGCGATGGCCGACGGCACCGGCATCAGACTCGGCGCGGGTCTCGCAAGCGCCGTACCCGGCTTGACAAACGAGAAAAAAGAAGAGAAATAATCACGCTCTGCTTACGGGGCGGCGCACACGCGCCGCCCCGTTTTGCTGCACCCACAGTATTGACGCGCTTTTTCGGATTATTAAGAATAACCGAATACACGCAAGCTTAATCTTATCTATACTCCCAAAACCAATGGAAGTAGTATTATTCTACATTATTTGTGTGCGGAGGACGCTATGAACGCCGGAAACAAAAGAGACAGAATGGGCACGATGCCGGTAGGCAGACTGCTTGCGGTCACCGCGGTACCGATGATGATATCGATGCTCGTGCAGGCGCTGTACAACGTGGTGGACAGCCTGTACGTGTCGCGCGTGAGCCAGGAGGCGCTGAACGCCGTTTCGATGGCGTTCCCGCTGCAGACGCTCATGATAGGCGTGGGTATCGGCACGGCGGTGGGCACGAACGCGCTTTTGTCAAGACACTTAGGCGAAAAACGGACTGACCTTGCGGAGAGAAGCGCAAATACCGGGCTGCTTTTGTCGATTGCGACCAGTCTCGTCTTCGCGCTCATAGGCATAGCGTTTTCGGGAGTGTATTTTAAATCCATAAACAGCGCGTCCTTCAGATCCGCAGAGCTTATCGGGGACGAACTGGAACGCGCGGCGGAAATCGCACGCGTACAGAGCATAGTGGACTACGGTACGGCATACTGCACGGTGTGCCTCAGCTTCTCGATGGGCTTTTTCCTGCAGGCGACGTTCGAGCGTATGCTCACCGCCACGAACCGCAGCCATCTTGCGATGATCTGTCAGGTGTGCGGCGCGCTTACGAATATCGTGCTCGACCCTGTGTTCATATTCGGAAAAGAAATCAGCATATTCGGCGCGCACATACTTACGATACCCGCCTTTGAGGTAAAGGGCGCCGCGATCGCGACTGTGATCGGCCAGTTTGTCGCGGGCGGACTTGCGATGATATTCGTGCTGACGAAGGTGCGCGAGGTAAGGATACGCGTGCGCGAGATACGCTGGCACACCGCGACTGTCAAAATGATATACAAAATCGGGCTGCCCTCGATAATCATGCAGTGTGTAGGCTCGGTAATGAACTACTGCATGAATCTTATCCTGATCACGTTTACGGATACGGCGACGGCGTTTTTCGGCGTGTATTACAAGCTGCAGAGCTTCGTATTCATGCCTGTGTTCGGCCTGAACAACGGGATGGTGCCGATAATCTCATACAATTACGGCGCAAGACAGCCTGAGCGGCTCTGGAAAACGGTCAAGCTGTCGCTTGCTGTGGCGATTACGATCATGTCGCTGGGCTGTCTGGTATTTGAGCTGATGCCGGAAACGCTGATGAAGCTGTTCCATGCCAGCGGCGAGCTTACGGCCATGGGCAGGCATGGACTCAGAATAATCGGCGTGCACTTCCCGATAGCGGCGTACTGCATTATCATGGGCTCCGTATTCCAGGCGGTGGGCGATCCAAACCACAGCATGCTCACGTCGATCTGCCGTCAGCTGCTGGTGCTGCTGCCGGCTACGTGGCTGCTTAGCCGGCTGGGCAACGTGGACTATGTGTGGTTTGCGTTCCCGATAGCGGAAATCGTCTCCTGCACGCTCAGCACGGTGTTCCTGCGCTCCACGATAAAAAAGCTGAACGCGGAAATCGGCAGTCCGAAAACCGAGCTTGCCGAAGCTTAAAGCATACTGCAAAAGAGGGCTCTTGCACAAGCGCAAAAGCCCAAGGATGATTAAGGGGGACGCACCCCTCCGATTATATACAGCAGGACGGGCTTTGCCCGTCCTGCTGTTTGGTTTTTACAGGTCGCTGTTTAGATAAAGCTTGCTCATACGAGCAGAAAACCTGACCGATTGCAACGAATCGACGATTCATTTGGAACGTGGAAAAGCGCAGACAGCCCCGTTTCAGCCCGCGGCCAGTGCGCGTTTGATGCACGCCTGATGATCGTCGTCCAGCTTATCTGACGAGTGTGTGCGCGAGTTTGTGAAGTGTATGCAGTGGTGTCCGTCAAAATTGTTGTTTTTAATGTTGCATTCGCCGTGATTCATGCAGTTCATCGACGCGGCGTATTTGACGCCGTTTATCGATACCCAGATCGCGCGGCGGTGCCAGGTCTGGAAGTCGCTTCCGCACGCTTTTTTCATCGCGGCGGTATCGGCGGCAGTCAGCGGCTCGACGTCTGCGTGGTTGTATCCGCCCTTGCGCTTCACCTTCCAGGATATGCCGGTTTTTACGTCAGTGACGGTCGCGACCGCGCCGCGATAGAAAATGTAGTTTATGTTGCTGGTAAACCAGTCGGCGCTCTTGGAATGCCCTGCGGCCGGGGAAGAGGTGGAGTAACCGTCGTACTTTTTGGTGTCCACGTCGCTCTTTTTCACAAAGCCTACGTTGCCGCTGTTGGTCACGCGATAGAAATCGCCGTAGGAGGCGGTGCAGGTGAGCTTAGTGGTGTATGAAACGGTTTTTGTGGTGGAGGATTCGTTGGGCGTCGAATATACGGTTATCTTGTTCTTTTGAGGATATACCGTTTTGTTAAGGGTGTTTGGATTGGTGCTCGTGAGCGAGGCGGACTTGCAGTAGCCGGTCTGCGAGCCGCTCTTTACCTTCGTCCAGCCGTTTTCGGAACCGTTGGTCGTGACCTTCGCGCCGTATGCGAGCGTCGCGAGCTTGGTGGAATTCGAATCCGCGCTCTTGTATACGGCCATGCTTGCGGCGGATACGTACATCGTGGCGGAGGCCGAAGAGGCCGATTTGGAAGAGGAGGCGGAAGAAGATGAGGACGACGAACTCTTTGCGGTTGAGCTCGCGGCGTATTTGCTTGCTCCCACGGCGCTCTTCTTAACAAACCCGACCTTGCTCTTATATGTCACGCGATACCATTCGTTGTTGTAAAGCGCAGTGCAGGTAAGCGCCGTCGTTCCGGAAACGGAAGCGGAGGCGGCTGAGGTGGAAGGCGTTTCGTATACTTTGCCGCTTTCGGCCTGTATATAGACGGTTTTATTCAGCGTATTTGGATCCTTTAACGAGAGCGCAGAGCTTTTGCACCAGCCCTCGCTGGAGCCGTATATCATATTCGTCCAGCCGTTCTGGGTATAATACGCGCTCACCTTTGCGCCGTAGGGGATGGTCGCAAGCTTCGTGGAGCCCGTATCGGCTTTTTTGTACATGACTACCGAGCCTGCGGTCACGTACAGCGCCTTTGCTCTTTTCGTAAGCTGTCCGGTCTTGACGTAGCCGGTTTTGCCGTCCAGCTGAATTTTGGCCCAGCCATTGCCGGCGTCGCTCATCAGCACGAACGTGTCGGCCTTGACCTTGCCAAGACTGTCGGAGGCTTTGTCGGCTTTTTTATATACGGTCGCGGTTTCCTTGAGCTTGGCGTAATACTGTATTTCGGCCAGCGCGGCGATATCGGTAAGTATAAGCAAAAGCGCAAGCACGAACACGAGCATACGTTTGCCAGACATGATATTCATCTCCTGTTTCAAAAGTTTTACGGAATAATAAGATTATATCACATACTTTCTTAATAAATCAAGCACTTGTGTCAGACAAACGAAACATCTGTGGCGTGAAAATAAACATACAGATTTATAAATATGCACAAATGAAAAAAATTAACACAAACCGAAGTCTGTGAAATAAAAGACTGATGTCGGAAATATTACAGTTTAATGTACAGATATTTCCCGTTTTTTACCCGCTTTGCGAGGAGACCGGCGCGTATCCAGGCGTCGATAACGAACGCGATCCACGGGCCGGTATACGCAAGGTACAGCCCGGGCAGCAGCGGGTTAAGCTTATAGCACATAATATACGTAAACAGCGGGCGCACGAGCGTGACCGAGATGAGCGAGCACGCCGCGACATATCTTACGTCGCCCGCACCGCGCAGACAGCCGGAGTATATGACTCTCACGTTTTGCGGGAACATGCCCGCGAGCAGCACTACGAACGCCAGCGATCCGCCCGCTATAATATCCTTCTGGTCGGTGAAAAGCTGTACGAAACCGCTTCTGCCGAAATACAACAGCAGCATCAGAAACAGGCTCACCACGTATCCCATTCGTATGCACACCTTTACGTAGCCCTGCGACTTGTCGCGCCGCCCCTCGCCCAGCGACGTGCCTACCAGCGTGGCGCCCGCGGTAGCCACGCCGTCGCCGAGGCAGAACGACAGGCTCGTTATCTGCGATACGATAGTGTTGGACGTGAGGGCGTCGGCATTCACGCCCGCGATTATCCTGTTGTTTATGAAAAAGCCGATGCGCAGCGCGGCGCTCTCGGCGATCGAGGACGCGCCGATTTTAATGAGACCGGTCACCGTGCGCCTGTCGTAGCCCCGCAGACGTATGCGCAGCGAGAGGTAACGTCCTTTTTTGAATAAGACCATCCACAGCGATATGCAGAAGCCCACGAACGTGCCGATAACGGTGGCGAGCGCCGCGCCCCTTTCGCCCAGCGCGGGAAAGCCCAGACGCCCTCCGATCAGACAGTAGTTCATGAACACGTTTACAAGGTTCGCCGCGACGTTCGTGACCATGGTGATGCGCGTATCGCCCGTAGCACGCAGCGCGGCGCATAAACACAGATTCCAGCAGCTGAATATCAGCCCCAGCGATATGATTTTGAAATAATTCACCGCGAGCTTGGCCGTGTCCGCGTCGCCGCCGGCCAGATCGATAATAGGCGCGGCCAGAAAATACCCCAGCAGCGAAATCAGTATGCCCACCGCGGTCACCAGCAGCATGGACAGCGACAGCACGTCGTTTGCGCCGGCACGGTCGTTTTCGCCCTTGCGTCTGGATACGAGCGCGGTCGTGCCTACGCACAGCGCCTGCGCCAGAATAAGCAGTATCATGCGGGGCTGCGAGGTCAGGTTTACGGCGGCGATCGCGTATCTGTCCACACGCTTCACCATGACCGTGTCCACCGTGCCTATAATCGAAAGCAGCGCGCCTTCGAGCGCGGCGGGCCACGCTATCGAAAACGCGCGTGAATACATGCTTTCTTCGCTGGGAAAGTTATCCTGCTTTTGTATGCCGTCAAGCGATATTATACGCTTTATCAGTGATTTTATTAATTGCATATGCTGAGCGCGGTTATACTGCTTCCCCCTGTATGAGTCTGCGCGCGGTTTCAGTGTCGCCGCGCGCGAGCGCCTCGCGTATGAGGGTAGAGGATACCTTCTCGGAGGAACAGCCGGCTTTGGTTTTTATATTGACCGTCGATACTATTTTCGTATATATGCCTTTTTCGGACGCAAGGCGAACGAGCGTTTCGCTGGTGCCGCTGCCCCCGCGCCCGAAGCTGTAATCCTCGCCCGCGACGAACGCCGACGGATCGTAGCCTTCGGCAAGCATATCTATGAACGCCTCGGGCGACAGATCCGCAAGCTCGCGCGTAAAATGCACCGCTTCCACGGTATCGACGCCCATTGCGCGGATCGCGCGTATCTTTTCCTCGGGCGTCATAAGCTCAAGGGGCGCAGGCCCGAACAGGCTCTTCGGGTTTTCTATGAAGGTATAAACCATGCTGCGCGCGCGCGTTTCCCGCGCCAGCGTTATGCATGCAGATATTACTGCTCTGTGCCCGGGATGCAGCCCGTCGAACGTGCCCAGCGCGATAACGGTCTTATCTGTCTGCATCGGAAGCGCTCAGGTTCTCTATCGCCTGGCAGGGGCACACGCTTGCGCACTTGCCGCAGTTTATGCATTTTTCGGGGTCTATGCGCGCAAAGCCGTTTTCGACGGTGATCGCGTCGGAGGGACAGTTCTTTCTGCACAGCCCGCAGCCGATGCACGCGTGCATGCAGACTCTGCGCGCCTCGCGCGCCACGTCGCTGTTTCTGCACTTCACCATGACCTTCTGGCTTGCGGGCAGCAGCTTGATCACGCCCCTGGGGCAGTTCGCCACGCAGGTTCCGCAGCCGCGGCAGACGTCCTCGTCTATCACGCACAGACCGTCCTGCATTTTTATCGCGCCGAAGGAGCAGTGCGCCATGCAGTCGCCCAGGCCGATGCACGCGAAGCGGCATTCCTTGGGGCCGCCCGCTATACCGGCGGCGACCGCGCAGGATTTGTAGCCGTCGTAAACGTATCTTTCCTTTGCGACGCCGTTTGCGCCCTGACACAGTACCCGCGCGACCAAGCGTTCGCTTGCGGCCGTCTCGACGCCCATTATTTCCGCTATGGCCTTCGCGCCCTTTTCTCCTGCGGGCGCGCAGCCGTTTACCTTCGCTTCTCCCTTGACCACGGCCTCGGCAAATGCGTCGCAGCCGGCATAGCCGCAGGCGCCGCAGTTTGCTCCGCCCAGACATTCGCGCACGCGGCTCACGCGTTCGTCAGTCTCCACGGCGAACTTCTTGCCGGCATAATTCAGCGCAAGCCCGAATATAAGCCCCAGCGCGCCCAGTACGGCGCAGGCGTAAAATACCGTCATACCTCCGCCTCCTTATACAAGTCCCTTGAAGCCCATGAACGCGAGCGCCATAAGCCCTGCCGTGACCAGCGTTATCGGGAAGCCCTTCATGCTCTCGGGTATCTTCGAGCTTTCGAGGCGTTCGCGTACGCCCGCCATGAGCGCGATCGCGAGCAGAAAGCCTATCCCGCCGAAGCAGCCGTTAAGTACGCTGTACAAAAGGTTGTACGCGTTTTTTACGTTCAGCGTGGCCACGCCCAATACCGCGCAGTTGGTGGTGATGAGCGGCAGATATATACCCAGCGCCCTGTACAGCGAGGGGGAGGACTTCTTAAGGAACATTTCTATGAACTGTACCAGCGCCGCGATCACGAGTATGAACGACACCGTTTCCATGAACCTCAGATTGAGCGGCACCAGCACCCAGGTATTCACCATCCACGTGAACAGCGACGCGATGGTCATTACGAACGTGACTGCTATGCCCATCGAAACGGCGGTCTCCACCTTGCTGGACACGCCCAAAAACGGGCAGCAGCCCAGAAAGCGCGAGAAAATAAAGTTGTTGCAGATCACGCAGTCCACAAAGAACAGCAGTATGTTCATATTGTTCATTCCGCCGCCTCCTTCATGCGTTTCCTGTCGAGCTTTTTGATTATCGCGTTGAACGCGCCCAGCAGCAGCCCGAACGTCAGAAAGCCGCCCGCCGGCAGTATCATCAGTATCATCGGATCGTATGACGCGCCCAGCACGTTCACGCCGAATACGGAGCCGTTGCCCAGCAACTCGCGTACTATTCCGATCAGCGTAAGCGCGAGCGTAAAGCCTATGCCCATGCCGAGACCGTCCACCGCGGATGCGAGCACCGGTTTTTTGCTCGCGAACGCTTCGGCGCGCGCGAGTATAATGCAGTTGACCACGATAAGCGGTATGAATATGCCGAGGGATTCGTACAGTGACGGCAAAAACGCCTGCATGAGCAGCTGTATCATGGTGACGAACGTGCAGATTATTACGATAAAGGCGGGAATGCGCACGCGGTCGGGTATGAACCTGCGCAGCAGCGACACCACTATGTTCGAGCCTATCAGCACGAACGTGGCCGCCGCGCCCATGCCTATGCCGTTTAGCGCGCTGGTCGTCACCGCCATTGTGGGACAGGTACCCAGCACGAGGCGGAAGGTCGGATTTTCGCTTATGACGCCGTTTGCAAATATCTTGCCGAGTCTGGTCTTTTCACTCATTGCGCCTTCACCTCCCCGGTCTTTTTATGTCCGTATACCTTATGCGGTATGTAGCGGTCAAGCAGCGGCGTAAGCAGGTTCATAAACAAGACCGCATACGTCGCGCCCTCCGGATAAGAGCCCCATTTGCGTATTATTACCGTTATGAGACCGATACCGCACGCATATACTATCTGCGCGTAGGAGGACATCGGGCTGGTGGTGTAGTCGTTCGCCATGAACGCCGCCGCGAATATCAGCCCGCCCGAGAGTATCGTGTACAGCGGGTCGAGCCCGAATATCCAGGCGAACACGAAGGCGGAAAGCACTGTGAACGCAGGTATGCGCCAGGTCACCGTGCGGCTCAGTATCAGGTAAACGAAGCCGACGATTATCGCAAGCTTGCAGGTTTCGCCTATAACGCCCGGTATGCGGCCGATAAGCAGGTCCATGTAGCTGAACTTTATGCCCAGCTCCTCAAGGTTGGAGGCAAGAGGCGTCGCCATCGCGACTGCGTCCACCTCGCCGAACTTGCTTACGATGGCGGTATGCGTGGTAAGCACGCTCGGCCAGCTTGCAAGCAGCATCGCGCGCGCCGCGAGCGCGGGGTTCAGGAAATTGTCGCCTATGCCGCCGAAGAGCTCCTTTACCACGATTATCGCAAACGCGCTGCCGATCATTATCATCCACCACGGCGTTTCGGGCGTGACCACGAGCGCGAGTATAAGCCCCGTAACGAGCGCGGAGCAGTCGCGTATGCGCACGGGTCTCTGGGTGATCTTCTGCCACGAAAATTCGCTCAGTACCGCCGTGGCCATCGATACGAGTATTACCATGAGCGCCTTGACGCCGTAATTGTACACGCCGAAGAACGCGGCGGGCATAAGGGCGATTATCACATTCAGCATAAGCCGCGTCGATGAGCGGGGAGAGCGAATGTGAGGCGCGGTCGAAAGTCTCAGGCTCATTATGCTTTGCCTCCCTTCGCCTTTGCCTGTGCGGCGAGCTTTTGCTTTACTATCTTGAAGGAAGCGGTCAGCCACCTGCGCGAAGGACATTCGTACGAGCAGCAGCCGCAGAGTATGCAGTCGTTTACGCTGAGGCGCGCGGCCTCGTCCAGCCTGTCCGCGTCGGCGGCGCGCTTTATAAGGTAGGGATTAAGGCCTATCGGACACGCCGCCACGCATTTTCCGCAGCGTATGCAGGGGCCCTCGTCTATCGATTTGGCGTCCTTCTCGTTATATACCACGATGCCGTTAGTGGATTTCGCGGTAGGGATGTCCGTATTCGGGATGCACAGCCCTGTCATGCCGCCTCCGAAGGCTACCTTGCCCGCTTCCTCGGAAAAGCCCCCGCACGCGCCTATCATGTCCTCCGCGACCGTGCCGATGCGCACGCGCAGGTTCGCGGGCTCCTTCACGCAGCCGGTAACCGTGGTTATGCGGGATATGAGCGGCCTGCCCAGCCGTATCGCGTCGGAAATCGCGGCGCAGGTGCCTACGTTGCATACCACTGCGCCCACGTCGATGGGCAGCTTGCCCACCGGCACCTGCCGGCCTGTCACCGCCTCGATAAGCTGTTTTTCGCCGCCCTGCGGGTATTTGGTTTTAAGCACCTGCACGCTCACTCCGCTGCGCGTCGCGCACAGACGGCGCATATTCTCTATCGCGTCCGGCTTGTTGTCCTCTATGCAGATCACGCCTCTCTCCACGCTCAGCGCGCGCATCACCGCGCGCAGACCGTCCACTATCCGTTCGCCCTCCTCGAGCATCAGACGGTGGTCGCAGGTCAGGTGAGTTTCGCATTCCGCGCCGTTCACTATAACGAGCTCGCATTTTTGCTCAGGCTTGGGCGACAGCTTTACGTGCGTGGGGAAGGACGCGCCGCCCATACCGCAGATGCCCGCGTTTTTGATTGCAGGAACGATAAGCGCGGGATCGACTGTTTCCACGTCTCCAAGCGGCGTGAGCGGCGCCCATTCGTCCTTGAAATCGTTTTTTATGGTGACGCACTGAACGGGCGTCTCTCCGAGATACGGTATCGTGCCTACGTCCGTAACCTCGCCGGATACGGAAGCGTGCACGGGTATGCCCAGAAAGCCCACAGGCTCGGCGATTACCTGCCCGAGCAGCACGTGATCGCCCTTTTTGACGCACGGGACGCTGGGCGCGCCTATGTGCATGTTCATTATTATACGCACCTCGTCTGATACGAAATCGCGCACCGGCAGGCTTTTGGTCGCGTTTTTATTGGCGTAGGACAAATGCACGCCGCGTTTGAAGGTTACCTTCATGCCGCGCCTCCTTCCTGTGCGGGAGCTGCATGCAGATACTCCGTCACCGCTTTGCATATTTCGTTTATGCCGCCGGTCACCGCTCTGGAGGTTATAGTGGCGCTGGTAATTGCATCCACGTCGTTTTCGCCCTTGTCGTCGCCCCGCTTTACGGCGTTTATGCCGTATACCTTGCCGGAAAACTGATCGGTGAACGCGGGCTCCTTGCTTTTAGCGCCCAGTCCCGCGGTCTCGGAAAACTCGCTGCCGCCTACGCTTACGCCGCTTATCGTGCCGTCTGTGCGTATGCCCGCGATTATCTCCACGCGCCCTCCGTAGCCGTTAACTGTCTTCTGCGCCGCTGCGCCGACTAACGCGCCGTTTTCGTCATAGCCCAGATACAGCCAGTCCAGCGCGTTTTCGCTCAGCCACTCGGAATCGTCCGCGCTTTCGAAACGCGCCGCCTCAGGAAGCACGCCCGCGCGCGAGCTTTCCGCCGCGGCGGCGGCCTGCGCGCTTATGCGGCTTTCGGTCAGAAGATATGTCGCGCCCAGCACGAGCCCGCTCGCCAGCGTTATTATCATAAGCGCTATAAAGCAGGGCAGAGCGCGTTTACTGCTGCTTGAAGTGGTCATTTAAGGCATTGCCCCCTTACATGGGTAGAATAAAACCGTTTGGCTGCAAGGATACTCAGGCGCAAACGCGCGTATTCCCGTAGCCGGTAAACAACATATATTATTATAACCTAATTGCGCGGCTTAGTCAATGCAAAATGCGGCTTCCAGCTCATTTACCGTATACACGATTTTATCTGCGCCGGCGTCCGTGAGCTGCTTTACGCTGCGCGAGCCCCAGGAAACGCATATGCATTTGAGACCGGCGTTGTGCGCGGTTTTCACGTCCACGTCGCTGTCGCCCACATACAGCGTCTCGCTTTCGGAAGCGCCGATTTTTTGCATTATGAGCTTCGTGCCGGCGGGATCGGGCTTTTTGCCCATGCCCTCGCGCTCGCCCACGGTCATATCGACGAGCTCGCCGAAATGTGCGTCCGTGAGCGCCTTGGCGCCCGCTTCGAACTTGTTTGAAACTATGCCCGTGCGTATGCCCTGCGCCTTAAGACGCCCCAGCATATCGCAGATGCCGGGGAAGGGGCGGGTTTTTATGTTCAGATGCGCGGCGTAATAGCTTTTGAAGCCGTCGAACACCTTGTCCACGGTTTCCTTGCGCGTGTAAAGCGGCAGCGCGCGCAGCGCCATCATGTACAGTCCGCTGCCGACGAAGGTGCGCATTTCGCTTAGAGTATGCGGCGCATAGCCGTTTTCGCCGAGCGAATGGTTGAGCGCGTCCAGCAGGTCCTCAAGCGTGTCCAGTACAGTGCCGTCCAGATCGAATATCACAAGCTTTGGCTTCATTTTACAATCACCTCATGCATATGATACACCGCCTGCGTTAAGCGTGCGGCTGTGTTATAAAAATATTTACGGCGATGCAGGAGAATTAACATGCCGCGTAGAATAAGAAAGCAACGGGGCGCTTTAGCCCCAAGCCTCTCATGAAAGGATGGTACGTTTATGATCATTAAGTATTACGGCAGATTTATGGATGTGACGGACAGCCTGAAGAGCTACGCCGAGAAAAAGATAAGCAAGCTTGACTGGTTTTTCGGCCCCGAAGCGGAGGCTCAGGTGAAGTTCGCGCTGGAGAAGGGCGGCCGGAACATCGCCGAAATCACTATAAATCAAAGGGGACTTCTGTTCCGCGCGGAGGAATCGTCGACGGACATGTACGCTTCGATAGATTCCGCGGTCGATAAAATCTCCGGTCAGATCCGCCGCCACCGCACTAAGCTGGACAAAAAATACCGTTCGCCCGCGCCGAATCCCGCTCCTGAGTTCATCGAGCAGGAGCCGGTGCAGATCGAGGAGGTCGAGAGGAAGCTGGTCAGGGTCAAGCGCTTCCCGGTGAAGCCCATGAGCGTGGAGGACGCGATCACGCAGCTCGAGCAGCTCGGCCACTCCTTCTATATGTTCGACAACGCCGAGAACGGCAAGGTTTGCGTATTGTACGTGCGCAGGGACGGTGATTACGGTCTGCTGGAGCCTGAAAAATAGTATTTGCTCCAAAGCCTGGCGCGGCCTGAACGGGCCGCGCTTTTGCATGCGCCTTCAGAGACAATATAAAACCAATATAAAAACTTTGTTCATATAAGGAACATTTTTGTAATTTTTTCTGTCATATATTTGCAACATACTGTGCGCTCGTGATATAATGCGCTCTGAAGGCATACGGAGGTATTTATGGAATTCTGGCAAAAGCTTACAGGCTGGGTGGGCAGCGGGTTTTCCGTGCTCGTATACGCGGCGATCATCGCGCTGTTTTTACTGGGCATATTCCGCTGCGTGGTACCCGTCTCGCATAACAGAAAGCGCCTGAAAAGCGCGATTTCGCAGATAAAGCAGGGCGACAAGGCGCGCCGCTCGTGGCAGGAGGACAGGTTTCTCGGCCGCGGCAGTCTGATGCCGCACTGGAGCGAATATCTGAACAACCTGTTTTTCGCGGACGGGGAATACCATAATCCCGCGAACGTGGAGGACTATATAAACGAGGACACGGTGATAGACGGTCCCGGAAAGGCGAAGCTGGGCGAGGCGCTGCCGGGCATACTGGTGTCGCTGGGCTTTCTGGGCACGCTGCTGGGACTGAGCCTCGCGCTGGGAGAAATGAACCGCATGGACGCGAGCAACATTTCCGCCTCCATGGATACGCTTCTCTCCTCCATGAAATACGCGTTTTTGACGTCCATATTCGGCGTCGTGGCGTCTATCGCGTTTAACCTCATACTCCGCGGCGTAACCAGCAAGGCGGAAAACACCCTGACCGAGTTTTATAACGCGATGTCGAAGCACGCGGGCGTTTTATCGGTAGACCCGCTCACTCAGGTCGCGATCTATCAGCAGGAGCAAACCGGACTTCTGAAGGAAATGAAAGCCGTGCTCTCGCCTGAAAACGTGCAGGCGATGATCGAAACCGTGACAGGAGCTGCGGATTTTACAAGCGAAAAGCAGCGCGAGCTTATGGACGGCGTCGCGGAAGCGTATATAGATCGCATGAACGCGATGTTCGGCGGACAAATGGAAAGGTTCTCGCAGGTCATCGAAAAAACCGCCGATTATCAGGAAAAGACGCTTAAAAGCGTGACGTCGACTCTGAGCGAAATCACGAAGACCTCCGAAGCGCTCACGCGCATGAAGCAGGATACCTTCGCGCTCATTGACAAATGCGGGCAGTTCGTGATGAACCTGCGTTCCTCCGTCGAGGCGACTGCGGAAGCCAACGCGGAGTTTAAGCGCATACTCGATTCCGAGTCGACCACGCTGGAAACCATAAGCGAGCTGGCGGACGAAATGCGTCTGCAGGCGCGCGCGGCAAACGAGACCGCGCAGTCGCTGGCGCAAAGCAGCGCCGCGCTCTCGCAGGGCGGCGTAAAGGCGATCGAAAGCGCGGCGGACACGCTTGTAAAAAGCGGCGAGGCAATCGCCAAATGCACGCGCGACTCCCATGCGCTGCTTGAACGGGATATCGACGAATCGCTGTCGTACTTCGAGGGCTGCATGACGCAGATAATAAAGCGCGTCGAAAAGGCGTCCAAGGCCCTGAACGCCGCCTCGCATGCGGGCGGAGGCGCGGCATGAGCGTGACAGGAGCCGTACGGCGCGGACGCAGACGCGCTTCGGGCGAAAACGGCAGCTTCTGGCTCAGCTTTTCAGACATGATGAGCGTGCTGGTGCTCATATTCATATTCGTTATATTCGCGATGCTGCATACACTGAACGAGCACGAAAAGCAGCTTGAGGTCACGCGCGCGGAATACGAGGCCGCCAAGATTCGCTTCGACGCCACGCAGGCGGAAAACGAGCAGCTCGTGATAATCCTCGGAAACACCGAAAACGCGCTTGCGAGCGCGCAGGCGGAGCTCGATGAAGCGAAGACGCAGACGGCGCTGCTCACGGAAAAGGTGAATTCCGATCAGACCGTGATAATAAATCTGCAGAACGAAAACGCTTCTCTCAGCAGCCAGAACAGCTCCCTGCTCAGCGATATCGCGATGCTGAACGCAAACGCGAGCGAGCTTGACAATAAGATCGCGCTCCTTCAGCAGGAGATATCCGAAAAGCGCGCGCAGTACGACAGTCTCGCCGCGCAGTACAACACGCAGATAAGCGCGTATAAAACGCAGCTTGACAAGGCGCAGGCGCAGCTCGACCAGATGCTGGGCATAAAAGCGAAGATAATTGAAAGGCTCTCCACCGAATTCCGCGCAAACGGCATAGAGCTTGACGTGGACAAGCAGACCGGCGCGATCACGCTGCCCAGCTCCATGCTGTTCGATCTGGGCAAATCGGAGCTTAAGCTTATGGGCATGAACGCGCTGGACAGGATGCTGCCGGTGTATCTGAGCGTGCTGCTGTCAAGCGAATTTCGCCCCTACGTAGCCGAAATCATAATCGAGGGCCATACGGATTCGACCGGAAAGTATCTTAATAATCTCAGACTCTCACAGGAAAGAGCGCTGTCCGTGGCGAATTACATACTCGACGAAGATTATATGCGTACTCACCTGCGCCTGACCGGGCGTGAAGCGGAGGACTTCCTCACGCTGATCAGCGCGTCCGGACGCTCGTATTCCGCGCTGATCAAGGACGATTGGGATAACGAGAATCAGGAGGCGTCGCGGCGCGTGGAGATAAAATTCTCCCTGCGTGACGAGGACACCGTAAATTCCTACAAGCAGATAATAAACAATAACTGAGAAAGCGGATTATACAAATGAAGTATTTGCGCAGGTTCGCGGTGTTCGCCGCCAAAAAGCTGGTACTGTTCACGCTGGGCGCGTCCCTGCTGATATACGCGTTCTATCTGTGCTTCAATATCGCAAACGCGTACATCATCGTGAGCGAGGGCATGGAGAAGCGCGTGGACGTGTGCCTCACGCGCGACGATTACGTGTCGCTGAACGACTATTTCACCGTGGAATACCTGAATAACGATCCCGTGCTCGCGGCGGCGGTGTCGGAGGCTTCCCCGTATTATCCGTTTGAGATCAAATCCTACGATTACGACATAAAGCTCTCCTCGCTGCGCTGGTCGCCGCGCAAAAACTGTGTCACCTGCACCGCGACCGAATACGTAACCGCCATAAGCGGCAGCGTCAAGGCGGCGTACGCTTCGAGCGTTTCGGGCAGCGTGCCGAGCTGGTCGAGCGGACGCTATATAGTTACTTTGCAGAAAACCGACGGACGCTGGAAGATAAGCTCTCTTCAGCAGGACTACAGCTATAAGGACGTGGAGTCCTGATGCGCATAGGCGATATCGAATTGCCCGCCGGAGCGGCACTTGCGCCTATGGCCGGCGTCACGGACGCGAATATGCGAGTATTGTGCCGCGAGCAGGGCAGCGCGTGGGCGGTCAGCGAAATGCTCTCAGCCAAGGGCTACGTGTATGCGCCCGAACGGCGCGTGCATAAGGAAATCACACACAAGGACCCGCGCGAGGGCATGACCGGGCTGCAGCTGTTCGGCAGCGAGCAGCATATGCTTACGGAAGCGGTAAAGCTGCTTAACGAAAGCGCCTTCGAGTTTTTCGACTTCAACATGGGCTGTCCCGCGCACAAGATAGTAACAAACGGCGAGGGCTGCGCGCTGATGCGCGAACCCGCCAAGGCGGGCAGGCTGATCGAAGCGATGGTAAAGGCGAGCGCAAAGCCTGTCACGGTCAAGATTCGCGCGGGCTGGGACGCGGAGCATATAAACGCGCGCGAAATAGCGCGCGTAGTGGAGCTGAGCGGCGCGTCAGCCGTTACCGTGCACCCCAGGACGCGGGACATGTTCTATTCCGGACACGCGGCGTGGGACATTATCGCGGATGTTAAGCAGTCCGTCCGCATTCCCGTGATAGGCAACGGCGATATACGAAGCGGCGGCGACGCCGTAAATATGCTCACACAAACCGGCTGCGACGCGGTCATGGTCGCGCGCGCGGCGCAGGGAAATATCTGGATATTCGCCGAAATCCTGTGCGCGCTCACGGGCGGGACGTTTACGCCGCCCTCGCCCGGGGACAGGATACGAACCGCGCTCAGGCATACAGATATGCAGATACTCTCGCGCGGAGAGGAATACGGCATAGCGGAAATGCGCAAGTTTATCGCGTGGTACACGCAGGGACTGCCGTCGAGCGCGTCGCTGCGTGCAGGCGTAAACGGCTATACGCGCCGCGAGCAGATACACGCGGCGCTTAACGAATACCTTGCAAAAACCGAAAAGGGGTAATGTTATATGGAAGCGTTTGAACTTATGCCTATTGAGAAGCTGATGCGTCCGGAGGGCTTCGACTGCGAATGCGGCGTGCATCACGCGGTAAGCTGCAAGTATCTTAAGATTGCGCGCGGCGCGATAGAGCTGCTGCCTGAGGCGGTGCGCGCGTGCGGAGGACGCAAGGCGTTCGTCGTGTGCGACAAAAACACCTACGCCGCGGCGGGCGAGAGGGCGCTGCGCGTGCTTGCGCGCGCCGGTATCGAAAGCACGCTGTTCATGCTCTCTGAGCACGGATATCCGAAGGTCGAGCCGGACGAGTATTCGCTGGGCTCGCTCGCGATGCGCTTCGATACGTCCTGCGACATAATAATCGCGGTCGGCGGCGGCGTAATAAACGACCTGAGCAAAATACTTGCCTTCGTATCTAACCTGCCTCAGATAATACTCGGCACTGCGCCCTCGATGGACGGCTTTGCGTCGAATTCGTCCTCGATGGTCGTGGACAACGTGAAATCCACGCTCTACAACCGCTGTCCCGCGGGCATAGTGCTGGATACCGAAATAATGGCGCAGGCGCCCATGCGCATGCTGCAGGCCGGCTTCGGCGACATGATCGCCAAATACATATCCGTGTGCGAATGGCGTATAAGCCACGTGGTGAACGGGGAATACTACTGCGAGCACGTGGCGGCGCTCATGCGCAACGCGCTAAAAAAAATCATGGACAGCGCGGATGGTCTCGCGAAACGCGATCCGGACAGCGTAGGCGCGGTCGCGGAGGGGCTCGTGCTGTCGGGCTTTGCGATGAGCTTTGCGAAAGTGTCGCGACCCGCGAGTGGGCTTGAGCACTATTTCAGCCATATGTGGGACATGCTCGCGCTCGAGCGCGGGCGCGAAGCCGACCTGCACGGCATACAGGTGGGCGTGGGCACGGTGCTCACGATGAACATTTACGAGGACATAAAAACGCTTAAGCCGAGCCGCGCCAAGGCCGAAAAGCACATGCGTGAGTTCGACA
This sequence comes from Clostridia bacterium, assembly GCA_017543905.1. Taxonomy (GTDB): domain Bacteria; phylum Bacillota; class Clostridia; order Christensenellales; family Aristaeellaceae; genus RUG14130. The sequence continues at coordinate 35,943 of JAFYFC010000002.1, read as the reverse complement.
CTGCCGCGTGGGAGGCGAACATACGTCGTGTATTCGGCAAAACCGCGCCGCAGGTGCTCGCGATAGAAGAGACTGCCGGAAAAAACGACCCGCTGAAGCACGCAAAGCGCTTAAACGCGCTGATTGAAAACTGGGACGTCATACAGGACATAATCCGCGCGGAGCTGCCGGACAGAGAGTGGCTGTTTGAAAAGATGCGCGTGCTCGGCATGCCCATGACTCCCGCAGACATAGGCATAAACAGACAGGACACGCTAGACGCGTTTCTGTGCGCGCGCGACATAAGGGACAAGTATCTTTCCGCTTCGTTTTTGTGGGATTTAGGCGAGATAGAGGAATTCGCAGAAAAACTTCGATCGAAATGAATCTTTGATTCATTTTGAACGGCTTGGTTTTCTGCAGCTGAATAAGTTTCTTGGATAAAACGTTCGGCTTTTGGAAGGGCTGGAGCAGGTTTTGCATTTTTTGCTGAAATCTCTGCGGAGATTTCCGGGCGCAAAAACTGAGCGGTAGCGATTATTTGCTCCGGTCGTCTTCGCTGCGTGACGATTGAAATGAAGCTGCGCTTCATTTCAATCGGGGGAGTTTTCTGCAGCCGATTAAGGTGTTTGGTTCAAAACGTTCGGCTTTTGGAAGGGCTAGGGCAGGTTTTGCATTTTTTGCTGAAATCTCTGCGGAGATTTCCGGGCGCAAAAATTGTAATGAAGCGATTATTTGCTCCGGTCGTCTTCGCTTCGCTTCGCTCCCTGCGCAAAAATCGCGTCCTCGCGCCGTGCATGCCGCCGCTGCGGAATAAATTTGGAGGGGCAAGCCCCTCCAAGCCGCCCCTTGGGCTTGTGCGCTTCGCTAAAGCCCATATACTTATGACAATTCGGAATATTATACGCTCAGGTATTTCTCCATTATCCACGCGGAGGCGGCGTAGAGCCCTGCCGCGCACAGCAGATGCAGGCAGCCCCGGATTACCGTTCCGCGTATGAAGCCGCTCAGATCCACGTCGACGCTCAGCTGCGAGAGATCGAAGGAATACGGGTTGTAATTCATCGTGTCGAGCGTTTCCTGACTTATTTCTCCGATGCTCGCGGGTACCAGGTTGATCAGCCGGTTTATACTGACGCTGAGCACTACGAACAGCGCGATGCCCAGAAGTATCGTGTACTTTCTGCCGTTAAGCAGCGCGGATATCACGATGTCCGCAAAGCAGGCGAGCATGATCGTGGATATCCACGCGGTGATCATATTGAATATGAACGCCGTCAAAAGCGAACGGTCGAACAGCGTGACGCCGAAGAACATGTTCGTTAAGAAATCCATAGCCTCACGGAAGTCCTCAAGCGAGCCGAACCCCTTGAAAAGCATGCGTATGTCTATTATTCCCAGCACGAAATAGAATACTCCCGCAAGCAGCACTGACACCGTGCATTCGATCGCCTTTGCGCCGAGTATAGAGTATGAGGAGTGCGGGGTCATAAACAGCATGTAGCCCTGCTTCGTATTCATGTCCCTGTGCAGCGTAAGCATGCTCTGCAGACCCATCACGAGTATTCCGCCCAGCGCGATAAAGAACAACAGCAGCGCGCCGGTCAATACGGTGCCTTCCTTGTGTGAAGAGATCCCGACCATGAATACCGCCTGCGCGAGCATGGTGATTATAAGCATTATAAGCTTGCTGAACCCGGTTTTGCGCAGCTCGTATTTAAGCAGCTTTCCCATTACGCGCTCACCTCCGCATGTCCGAATATTTCACGGTACTTGTCCGCCATCGAGACGCCCTGCTTTTCCCTGAGGTCGTTAAGGGAGACGAACTCGATCAGATTTCCCTTGCGGATAAACACCGCGCTGGTCGCGATAGCCTCCATCTCTTCCACCAGATGGCTGGACATCAGCAGTATTTTGTCGTTCTTGGCGGCGCTTAGTATGCTCGTGCGTATCTCGTCTCTTGCGAGCAGGTCTATGCCGTTGAACGGCTCGTCCAGCATGTAAACCTGCGCGTCACGGGCGAGCGTGAGCGCGATTTTGAGCTTGGCGGTCATGCCGCTCGAAAACGAGCGGATTTTGCCGTTTATGTCAAGGTCCATGTCCTTGAGCGTGGAAGCGTACTTCTCAAATGAGAAGTCCGCGAAGAAATCCGCGTAGTATCTGCCCGCGTCCTTCGCGCTCATCCAGTTGTAAAAGTAGGGCTCGGTGGACATGTAGGCGATTTTGCTGCGCGAGGCGATATTTATCGGCTCTCCGTTCAGCAGCACGCTGCCGGCTGTGGGCTTTACGAGCCCTGCCGCCATCTTCATCCATGTGGTCTTGCCGGAGCCGTTCGGGCCCAGCATGGCGTAGATCTGTCCGTCCTCGAGCGTCATGCTCACGTCGTTTACGGCGGTAACGGACACGTATTTCTTGGTCAGGTTTCTGCTTTCAAGCATATTGTCCTCCGTTTGTTCCTGCGCTTTATTCCTGCGCGCGCAGATAATCGTAGCAAATCTTGGCTTCGGTGATACCGTCGGGGCGCAGGCTTTCGCTCTCCACCACCATGAGTATGCCCTTACTGCGGCAGTAGTCGTATACCTCGCGTACGGGCGCCTGGCCGCAGCCGAGCGGCATGCCCTCGCCGCCCCTGAAGCCGTCCTTTATATGTATGCAGCCGATGATACGGTCTCCGAGACGCTCAAGCAGCGGCACTGCGGACGCGCCCGTCGCGTTATAGTACCAGAAGGTGTCTATTTCGAACATAAGATTCGTGCGGTACACGAGCTGCTCGTGTATCACAGAGCCGTCAGCGTTAGGCCTGAATTCGTGCGAATGGTTGTGATAGCCTATCCGTATGCCCTCTTTTTCAAGCTTCGGAGCGTAGAAATTGATCTTTTCCACAAACTCGTCCAGCTTCTTCTGGCTGCTCAGATCGTGCCCGGGGATTATGAAGGCGGGGTTGCCGATCGCCTTATGATACGCGAGCGTGCCTTCAAAATCGTTTTCGAGCTCTCTGAGCCCTGTATGCGTACCGGAAATCTTAAGACCGTATTCGTCCAGCCAGGACTTCACTTCCTGCGCAGTGTGACCGAAAAAACCCGCGAATTCGATATATTTGTAGCCTATGTCCGCGATTTTTTTAAGCGCACCGCGCAGATCGGCGCCGGTTATGTCCCGTACCGAGTACATCTGAATGCCGTAATCCATTGTGTTTCCTCCTTTTATGTGGCTTAGTGTAGCGCGTGAATATTTGAACAAAATTTGAACTTCATTGGAAAACGATTGGAAATGCGTTTATTTCCGCCGCACGCCGGTTATCACGTCGTCGAGCACGCACAGCGCGTACATCGTGCCCATGCTTTCACGCCGTTCGATGCGCACGCTGTCGGTGTTCATCTGGGTTTCGCTGCCGTCCTTCTGCACGCACACGAAGTCGTAGGGGCTCGTGACGTGCGCGGCGTGCGCGATATACGTGCCGTTTGCGCCGTTTTTAAGGAATGTGAAGCATTTCACGCCCTTGCCGCCGCGCGCCTGCAGGTCGAAGTCTATAAGCAGACAGCGCTTCATATAGCCCTTCTCGCTTACAAGCAGCACCTCGCCCTCTTCGTCGTTGGGCAGCGCGAAGGTGACCTCGTCGCCCTGAGCTATGCTCATGCCCTTAACGCCCGCGGCGGACCTGCCGATCAGCGACACCTCTTCCGTGCGGAAGTGTATGCTCATGCCGCCGCGCGTCGTCAGCAGCAGGTTCTTTTCGCCGTTCAGCTTTATAACGCTGACCACACGGTCGCCGCTTTTAAGACCCGTCGCCTGAAAGCGCGCGCGGTTTATGTCGTACTCCTTGAATTCCGTGCGCTTCACGATGCCGCCGCCAGTGACGAACAGCAGCTCGCCCTCGAACGCGCCTTTTACCGCAAGCACGCTCACGGTCTTTTCGTCATTTTCAAGCCCCGCAAGCAGCGCGCCCTGCGCCGTGCCTCTGTCCTTTATACGGCACTCGGGCAGCCTGTCGACCGTAAGCGGGAAGCAGTTGCCTCTGTCCGTGAAAAACAGAAGGCGCGTATCCGTGTCGCACGCGAACACGCAGTCGCTTCTGTCTGTCACTTCGCCCGCTGCGAGCGCCTTTTCGTACAGGCTGGGAGATACGCGCTTTACGAAGCCTGCGCGGCTTAGGTATACCAGCGCGTCGTCAGCCTCGCGGGGCAGAGGCTCGACCTCCTTTTCCTCGAACGTGTTTACGAGGCGCGTGCGGCGGGGCGAGGCGTATTTTTTCTTTACCTCGACGAGCTCGCCCTTTATTACCTCAAGCAGCTTCTTTTCGCTTTTTATTATGGCTTCAAGCTGCTTGATAAGCTTTAGTACGTCCGCGTATTCCTGCCTGAGTGTAACGATCTCAAGGTTGGTCAGCCGCTGCAGCCGCATATCGAGTATCGCCTGCGCCTGAACGTCGGTCAGCTTGAAGCGCTCCATCAGCCGTTCCTTGGCTTCCTTTGGAGTTTTGCTCGCGCGGATAAGGCGGATCACCTCGTCCAGATTGTCGACGGCGATTATCAGGCCCTCCAGTATATGCGCGCGCGCCTTCGCCTTGTCCAGCTCGTATTTCGTGCGGCGCAGCACCACGTTTTTCCGGTGCTTTATGTAGTATTCGAGTATCGCCTTAAGCCCCAGCTGCATGGGCTTGCCCTCGGCTATGCAAACCATGTTCACGCCCACGGTGTCTTGAAGCTCTGAATACTTGTACAGCGCCGCGAGCATGCGCTCGGGGTCTGCGTCGCGCTTAAGCTCTATGACCGCGCGCATGCCTGTGCGGTCGGATTCGTCGCGTATGTCGTTTATGCCCGAAAACAGCTCTTTTTTCTCTTCGCTCAGGCGGAGTATGCGTTCGAGCACCGCCGCCTTGTTTTTGCCGTAGGTCATCTCGCTGATGACCAGGAGAGTCTTGCCGCCCGTGCCCTTTTCGATATCGACCTTCGCGCGCAATTGTACCTTGCCGCGTCCGGTCTCGTAGGCTGTGTACATTTCTTCCGTGCACGCGAGCACGCCGCCCGTCGGGAAGTCCGGCGCGGGGATGTATTTCATAAGCTCCCGCGTGCTTATGTTCGGATCGTCCATCAGCGCGATCACGCCGTCTATGGTTTCGCCCAGATTGTGCGGGGGAATGTTCGTGGCCAGACCGACCGCTATGCCGTCCGCGCCGTTTACGAGTATGTTCGGAAAGCTGCCCGGCAAAAGATCCGGTTCGTTCTGAGTGTCGTCGAAATTAAGATGAAAGTCCACCGTGTCCTTGTCGATGTCCTTGAGCATCTCCATGGCCAGAGGCGTCATGCGCGCCTCGGTGTACCTCATCGCGGCGGGCGCGTCGCCGTCTATAGAGCCGAAATTGCCGTGCCCGTCCACGAGCGGCGCCCTTAGCGCGAAATCCTGCGCCATGCGCGCCAGCGCGCCATATACGGACGAATCGCCGTGCGGATGGTATTTGCCCAGACAGTCGCCCACGATGCGCGCGCATTTTCTGTGCGGCTTGTCGGGGGAGAGACCCAGCTCGTGCATCGTAAACAGTATGCGCCTCTGCACGGGCTTAAGCCCGTCCTCCACGCGCGGGAGCGCGCGGTCGAGTATGACGTGCTCGGAATACGGCATCATGGATGTGTGCATCACGCTTTCCATGGTTTTCTGCATGATGGTTTCTGTTTTTACGCCCTTCATGGGCTCAACGGACGCCTTGCGTGCCATTTACGCTTTGACCTCCTCCGCCGTGACGGGCTTGAAATTATCCTTTTTATTAAAGTCGGCGTACATGAATATATAATCCTTGCGCGGCTCCACCTTGTCGCCCATGAGTATCGTCACCATGCGCTCGGCCTCGGTATCGTCCTCTATGGAGACCTGCGTAAGCTTTCTGCCCTCGGGATTCATAGTGGTTTCCCAAAGCTGCTCTGGGTTCATTTCGCCCAGTCCCTTGTACCTTTGCAGCGTATAGCCCTTGCCTATGCCCTTAAGCGCCTCGTTCAGCTCCCTGTCGTCGTAGCAGTAAACGGATTTTTCGCCCTTCTGTACCTTGTACAGCGGCGGCATTCCCATGTACACGTGCCCTTCGGTTATGAGTGGCTTCATATAGCGGTAGAAGAACGTAAGCAGTATCGCGCGTATATGCGCTCCGTCCTGGTCGGCGTCGGAGAGTATTATGACCTTGTCGTATTTCAGACGGCTTATATCGAAATCCTCGCCTATGCCCGTGCCGAGCGCGGTGATCATGGAGCGTATCTCCTCGTTCGCAAGCACCTGGTCGAGCCGTTTCTTTTCGGAGTTCAGGGGCTTGCCGCGCAGCGGGAGTATCGCCTGAAAGCGCCGGTCGCGCCCCTGCTTCGCGCTGCCGCCCGCGCTGTCGCCCTCGACTATGAACAGCTCGTTGAGCTTAGCGTCCCTGCCCGTGCAGGAGGAGAGCTTGCCCACCAGCGGCGCGGCCTCGAGCTCGTTTTTCTGCCTTGCGACGTCGCGCGCCTTGCGCGTGGCCTCGCGTACCTTGGCTGCCTTTACGGCCTTGTCCAGAATAAGCTTCGCACCGGATTGATTTTTAAGATCCTCAAGATATACGGCCAAGCGTTCGCCCATCCAGTTTTCGACGATGGGGCGCACCTCGGTGTTGCCGAGCCTGCCCTTGGTCTGCCCCTCGAACTGCGGGTTTTTTACGTTTACGGCCAGCACGGCGGTCATGCCCTCGCGGAAATCGTCGCCCGCAAGGTTGTTGTCTTTTTCTTTAAGAACGCCGCTTTTGCGCGCGTAGTCGTTGAACGCTTTGGTGAGCGCGGCTTTGAAGCCGGTCTCGTGCGTGCCGCCCTCGGGCGTGGGTATGTTGTTCACGAACGAGAACAGGCTTTCCGTGTAAGAGTCGGTATACTGTATGCATACGCGCACGCGCATGCCGCTTGTGTCGCCCTCAAACAGCATCGGCTCCGTGATCACGGTCTTGTCCTTGTTGAGATAGCCTACGAAGTCTATGAGCCCGCCGTCGTAAAGGTATTCCCTGCGGCGCAGATTTTCGTCCTTTATGCGCTCGTCGGTGAATATGAAGCGCACGCCTTTATTAAGGTAGGCGAGCTCGCGCAGGCGGTGGCGCACAGTGTCGGCGGAAAACTCCGTGTCCTCGAATACGCGCCAGTCGGGCTTAAAGCATATGACGGTGCCGCGCTTACGCGTGTTGCCCACTTTTTCGAGCGGCGCGCAGGGACGGCCGGAGGTGATTTTGTGCGTCTTCGGGTCCTCGACGCTCTCAAAGCGCATTTGATAGTGCGTGAAATCGCGGTACACGTCCACGGTGCACCATTCGGACAGCGCGTTTACCACGCTTGCGCCGACGCCGTGCAGTCCGCCCGAGTAGGCGTAGTTCTTGTTGTCGAATTTTCCGCCCGCGTGCAGCTGAGTGTAGATGACCTCCACTGCGCTTACGCCGAGCTTCGGGTGTATATCCACGGGCAGTCCGCGCCCGTTGTCGGTGACCTCGCAGGAGCCGTCCTTTTTGAGCGTTACGCTGATCTCGTCGGCATAGCCGTTCGAGGCCTCGTCGATCGCGTTGTCCACGATCTCCCATACTAAATGATGCAGCCCGCGCGGGCCGGTGGTGCCTATGTACATGCCCGGGCGCATGCGTACGGCATCCAGCCCGTCCAGCACGGTAATATCCTTGGCGGTATAGTTCTGGGCCATTTTTCCTCCGAAATAAAACTGTATGAAAATATAAGCGCGCTGCGCGCACATAACTACTCATAATAATTATAGCATAAAAATGCGCGTTCGTCCCGCAGTTAAAGAAATTGTGAGAAACATTTAATAATTTTTTGTTAAGGGGTTGAAATCGCCCCAACTGTGTGTTATACTGCTTAACTGGTACTATTTCGCAAGGAAACGGTGTCGATGCGGCTGACCGGTAAACGGTTTTCGAACACCTTTCTATATATACCGCCTCGGAGCGTATATGACGCCAATCGTATGCGCAAAGGACGGCAGAGCCCTAACACGGCACAATAATTTGGAGGTGCTTTACACAGATGGCACGTATCGCAGGTATCGATCTTCCCAGAGAAAAAAGAATCGAGATCGCCCTGACGTATATTTACGGTATCGGCCGTAATATCGCTGACGACATCATCGAAGCGACCGGTGTGAACCCTGACACCCGTGTCAAGGATCTTACCGAAGAAGACATAGGTAAGCTGCGTGACTACATTGACCACAACGTCAAGGTAGAAGGCGATCTTCGCCGCGAAGTCTCCATGAACATCAAGCGCCTGATGGAGATCGGCTGCTACCGCGGTCTCAGGCATCGCAAGGGCCTGCCCGTGCGCGGTCAGAACACCAAGCAAAACGCGCGTACCCGCAAGGGACCCAAGAAGCAGGTCGCCGGCAAGAAGAAAGCGGCCAAGTAACGTTTCTGTGCGTCGATGAAAATGGAGGAAATAATTTATGGCTAAGGCTCTTAAAAAGGCTACCCGCAAACGCCGCGAAAAGAAAATCGTGGAGCGCGGTGCGGCGCATATTCATTCTTCTTTCAACAACACCATAGTGACCGTTACCGACCTGAGCGGTAACGCCCTCGCGTGGGCATCCGCCGGCGGCCTCGGCTTCCGCGGAAGCAAGAAGTCCACTCCCTTCGCCGCTCAGTCTGCTGCGGAAACCGCTGCAAAGAACGCGATGGAGTACGGCCTCAAGACCGTTGAGGTTTACGTAAGAGGACCCGGAGCCGGCCGCGAATCCGCTATCCGCGCGCTGCAGACCGCAGGCCTCGAGGTCACCATGATCAAGGACGTGACGCCTATTCCTCACAACGGATGCCGCCCGCCCAAGCGCAGAAGAGTTTAATTGAGAGGAGAAACCGGACATGGCAAAGAATACACAGCCCGTTCTGAAAAGATGCAAGGCATTGGGCTTATCTCCTGCGGTTCTTGGTTACTCCAAGGAAACCAACCGCAATCCCAAGGCGCAGACCCGCCGTAAGCAGTCCGAATACGGGTGTCAGCTTATGGAAAAGCAGAAGGTAAAGTTCATTTACGGCGTGCTCGAAAGGCAGTTTGCGCGTTATTACGAAATGGCTGAGCGCAGCAAGGGCATAACCGGCGAGATCATGCTGCAGTTCCTTGAGCGCAGGCTCGACAACGTCGTTTTCCGTATGGGCTTTGCGGCTACCCGCCGCGAGGCGAGGCAGCTGGTCAATCACGGCCACTTCACCCTGAACGGAAAGCGCTGCAATATCCCCTCGGCTCTGGTAAAGGACGGCGACGTGATCGCGGTGTGCCAGAAATCCCAGCAGTCTCCCAGATTCAAGACTCTGCTTGAGGAGTACGGCAAGAAGACCGTTCCCGCCTGGATAGAGAGGACCGCCGATACCTTTGAAGGCAAGATCGTTGCTCTTCCGTCCCGTCAGGACATCGATTACGAGGTTGCCGAAAATCTCATCGTTGAGCTTTACTCCCGCTGATAAATCAGCTTGGTTTGATGAACCTCGCAGCATAGGCGCATAAGCGCAGCTGCAGGGGCAACCGCAGAAGAAGCAATCTTCGCGACGGAAGGAGGATAAGCCGAGTGATAGATCAAATTGAGAAACCGAAAATCGAGCTGGTGGAAGCCGGCGATCCAAATAAATACGGCAAGTTTGTCGTGAATCCTCTGGAAAGAGGCTTCGGACAGACGCTTGGAAACGCGCTCAGACGCGTGCTGCTCAACTCTCTGCCCGGCGCGGCGGTGACCAGCGTGCTTATCGACGGCATACAGCACGAATTCTCCACCGTACCCGGCGTAAGGGAAGACGTAGCCGAAATAATCCTGAACCTCAAGCTCATCTGCGCCAAGATGTATACCGACCAGATCAAGACCGTTTCCGTTGACGCGTACGGTCCCTGCGAATTAACGGCCGGAGACATCAAGACAGATGACGAGGTCGAAATCGTAAATCCCGAGCTTCATATAGCAACGCTTTCCGAGGGAGCGCATCTTTCGATGCAGCTCACCGTCGAAAAGGGACGCGGATACGTGACCGGCGAACGTAACAAGCAGCTTGCGCTGGAGCGCAAGATCGCCATGCCCATAGGCGTGATACCCGTGGATTCCATATTTACGCCTATACGTAAGGTCAGCTATTCCGTAGAGGATACACGCGTAGGTCAGGTAACGGACTTCGACAAGCTTACCATCGAGATATGGACCAACGGCACCATACTCCCCAAGGAAGCTCTGGCGAGCGCCGCTTCCATCATAGCGGGCAACATGAAGCTGTTTACAGACCTCACCATGAACGTTGTGAGCGTAAACTACAACGAGCCTGAGAACGACAATCGCGACAAGGTGCTCGAGATGACCATCGAAGAGCTCGACCTGTCCGTGCGTGCGTTCAACTGCCTGAAGCGCGCCTCCATAAACACGGTGGGCGAGCTTGTGCAGAAGAATCAGGAAGACATGATGAAGGTCAGAAACCTCGGCAAGAAGTCTCTTGAAGAGGTCGAGCAGAAGCTGCAGGTCCTGGGACTTTCGCTCAGGAATACCGAAGAGTAAAAACGAGCCTGTTACAAGGCTGTCAAGGAGGAACTTATTATGGCCAATCGGAAGCTTGGACGTCCGACGAACCAGAGAAAGGCTTTGCTGCGCAATCAGGTGACCAATCTCATCTGGTACGGCAAAATCGAGACCACTCTGTATCGTGCCAAGGAAGTAAGATCCATCGCCGAGCATCTTATTACCATCGCCATGCGCGAGTGCGATAATACCGTAGAAGTTAAAAAGGTAACCAATAACGATAAGGGTCAGACCGTCGAGAAGACCGTCGTAAACGACCTGCCCACCCGTCTTGCCGCCCGCCGCAGGATCATGGCGTATCTGTACGACATTCCCGTAATGCAGGGCAAGGACGAGGAGAAGGAAGACTTCAAGCAGCGCAAAAAGGATATAAAGCATCCCGTTGTAGAGAAGCTTTTCCGTGAAATCGCTCCCAAGTACAAGGCCCGCGCGGCCGAAAAGGGCCAGGGCGGCGGCTATACCCGCATAGTCAAGATGGGCCCCCGCCGCGGCGACGCAGCCGAAATGGTGATACTGGAGCTTATCTGATCAGCAAGCTCAAACGCTTAAAACAGCAGTGAAGCAGACAGACTTCGCTGCTGTTTTAATGATTAAGGGAGGCAAAGCCTGTGAAGCGTATATTCTGTATATTGACGGCAGTCCTGTTAATTATGAGCGTCTGCGTTTCAGCTGCGTCCGAGAGCATGGATTTCTCGGCCTGCACAGATTATGAGCTGAATGTGCTTTTGACAAAGCTGCAGCTGGAAGCAGCGGAGCGTATCGGAAAAAGGCTTTCATCGCCGGAGTCTGATTTTGTATATGCCTCAAACGGGTATGAGGTCAGGATTAACGATTATACCGGCACGGACGCACATGTCGTGATACCGGAGGATATAAACGGTACGCCTGTAACCCGGATATACAACAGCGCTTTTCTTGGCGCGCAGCTTGAGTCTGTGTCTCTACCGGATACGATAACCGAGATAGGCGATCTGGCCTTTGCCTGGGCGAGGACAGAGGGGAAAAGCGTTGGTGATGGGACAGTTTTATATTTGCCTTCGAATCTCCGTACTGTCGGCACGCAGGCTTTCGCGGGAAACGGATATGCCGGCGTTGTTGTAAATTCGGACGTAAAAATCGATACGGACGCTTTTCAGAACATGAATAACCTTAAGTTTATCTATGTACGTGAGGGCGCCGCGCCGGAGTTTGACCACTGGAGCGTTAGAAGCTGCACGAAGCTTGAAACCGTAATTATACCGCCGTCGGTCAAGCATATAAACGATACGGCGTTTGAAGGCGCTAAAAAGCTTAAAATCATTACTGCTCCGGGCAGCGCCGCGGAGGCGTGGGCAATCAAAAACTTCTTTCCTGTGGATACGCAGCATTACGCTGAATACGCCGCTGAATACGAAGCGCTGTTTCCGCTCCTTTAAGATTTGCCGGAAAACCTTTCGTATTGCAAAAATGAGTTGGCAGAAGTACAAAAGCGCCGGGGGAGGTTTGGAGGAGCCGCAAACCTGCCTCAGCCCTTTCAAGAGCTGAACGTTTTATCCAAGAATCTTATTCAGCTGCGGAAAACCTAACAGATGAAAATGAAGCTTTGCTTCATTTCGATCGAGGGGCTGCGCAAGCAGCCCCAGTTTGCATATTGCAGAATGTCAAACTCTGTCAGTCGAACGTAAAGGCCTTGAAGCGGTTCATGATTACAGACGCGTCGGATATATACAGGACCTGGCCTTCCTTAAGATGCACAGTGCCCTGCGTATTGCTGTCGTCAAGCCTTATATATGTCAGATAGTCGTCGCGGTAATCGCTGCGCGCTGAGTATATGCTTTCATTTTCGTACGTCCTCAGCACTGCGGAATCGATGCCGCCGAAGCTGACAGTGTATGTGCCTGACGGGATTTCCTCTCCTGCGATATAATAACCTGCGGGTATGACGGTTCCGGCGGGCGGAGTATAGGCTTCGCTTTTTCCGATATATCCGATGCGTTCCGCGTCGACGGGACCCGCTCTGACGATAAGCACGTTGCCGGTGTTCAGATCGCATTCGCCGGAGTCGGTATTGGTCAGTATGACGATATCGCCCTTGCCTCTGCGGCTGTTGTATGAATACGCGTTCTGGTAATGAGCATATGTATCGTAAACCAGCAGCCAGCCCATGTGGTCGGTGCTGTTGTAGCGTGTTCTTTCACCCTTAAATACAAAATGGTACCTGCCCTCCGGGATGTCCTTTCCTACCAGATAAGCGTTTTCCTCCAGTGAAAACACGCCGCCCTCAGGACGCGCCATCAGCTCGAGGCGAACGCTTTGCTCAAGCAGCAACAGTGCGTCGTAGCTTAACGCTGACAGGTCTATTCCCTGAAGCTCGCTCTCAGGCGAGACGGTTTCCGCGTAAACGCCTGAGCAGCAAACGAACATGATAAGTATAAGGCAAATACATGTAAGTAAACGCTTTGCCATACAGCCTGACTCCTTTCCGCGGCAGATATGAAGAATCAATCTGCCTGCGCCTGCACTGCGGTTATCGCGATCGTATTTACTATATCCTCCGCCGAACAGCCGCGCGACAGATCGTTGCAGGGCGCCGCGAGCCCCTGCAGCACGGCGAAGCATTCCGCGCCGCCTATGCGCTGGGTGAGCTTGTAGCCTATGTTGCCTGCCTGCAGGTCGGGGAATATCAGCACGTTTGCACGGCCCGCCACAGGACTGCCCGGCGCCTTGGAGGCGCCTATTTCCGGCACGAGCGCGGCGTCGAGCTGCATTTCGCCGTCAAGCAGTACATCCGGCGCCAGAGCGCGTGCGATTTCCACGGCCTTCTGCACCTTCTCGACCAGCTCGTGCTTCGCGCTGCCTTTTGTAGAGAAGGAGAGCAGTGCGACTCTGGGCTCGCGTATGCCGCACAGATTCCGGGCGGTTTCCGCTGCCGTGACCGCGATTTCGGCCAGCTCCTCGGCGGTGGGGCAGGGCACGACTACGCAGTCCGCGTACACCAGCAGGCCGTCCTCGCCCAGCGCCTTGTTCGGGCAGTCCATCAGAAAGCTGGAGGAAACCGTCCTGATGCCGGGCTTCGTTTTGATGATCTGCAGTGCGGGGCGCAGCATGTCTCCCGTGGTATGCACCGCGCCGCTCACCAGTCCGTCGGCGTCGCCGCACTTTACCATCATGATGCCGTAATACATGCTGTCCGATACGAGCCTTGCGGCGTCCTCGGGCGTCACGCCCTTCGCTTTGCGCAGCGCGTACAATTCCTGCGCGTAGTGGGGCGCGTATTCGCTGGTCAGGGGGTTTATTATGGCAATGCCCTCAAGGTCCGCGCCGAGCGCGGTTGCTTTGGTGTGTATCGCTTCGGGCTCGCCCAAAAGTATGGGCAGCGCCAGCTTTTCGCGCATTACCGTGGCCGCCGCCTGTATAGTGCGCGCTTCGTCGCCCTCCGGCAGCACGATGCGCTTAAGGTTCAGCGCCGCTTTGAATCTGATTTTGTCAATTATACCCATAACGATTCCTTTCCGCGTTTTCAGCGCGTCTTACAGGTCTATGTCTCCGAAGCCCTCCCAAACGGGACGTCCCGTATATTCGAGCGCCTGCACCTCTCCGCGCAGCACCTTAAGCGCCCCGTATGCCAGCGCCTCCTGCTCCATTTCTCCCGGATATACGCTTATGGGAGCTATCCAGCCGCAGCGCTGTTCGATGCCTGTGCGTATGTCGTCAAAGCGCATAAGTCCCCCGGTCAAAAGTATCGCGTCCACCCTGCCGCAGAGCACCGCGCTCATTTCGCCTATCATCTTGCATATCTGGTATATCATCGCGTTCCATACAAGCGCGGCCTTGCGGTCCCCGCCGTCGACGAGCGCGTGGATTCTGTTTGAATCGGCAGTGCCGAACAGGCTTACGAAGCCGCCCGCGCGCGAGCACAGCAGGCGTGCTTCCATCAGAGTGTGCGTCTCCAGATAATCAAGCAGCGAGAGCACGGGTATGCTGCCTATGCGTGTGGGGGTAAACGCGCCTTCGCCGTCCGCGCCCATGTTGCCGTCGACCATACGCCCGTGCTCGTGCGCGGACACGGTGATGCCGCCGTCGATGTGCGCGACGACGAAATTGCAGTCCTCGTAGCGTTTATTAAGTGTTTTCGCGTGATATTCGGCAACCGCCTTCTGGTTCAGCACGTGCGAATGCGACACGCGGTACACGCCCTTGATGCCGGTCAGCCGCGCAAGCTCGGAGTATTCGTCCACGTTCGTGGGGTTCATGGTGTAGGCGGGCTTTCCGAACCTCATGGCGAACTCCCACGCCAGCATAACGCCGAGCTTTGCGGGATGCTCGCTGCCGCCCACCGCGGCTTCGGTATCGTCGTACAGCTGCCGGCTTATGCGGGTAACGCCGCCGGTCTGCGTGTGCGCGCTGCCGCCGCGGCCGACGAATACGTCGATTTCCTCGGGCGCGACGCGCTTTTCGCGCAGTATGTCTAAAATCACCTCCGCGCGGAAGGGCAGCTGGTCGTTTACGTGCGGGTACTTGAGCAGCTCCGGCGCGTCGTGAAATATGCTTTCCTCAAATATAAGGTCTTCGTTTTCGAACAGGCTGATTTTAGTCGAGGTGGAGCCGGGATTTATTACCAGAATTTTGTATCTGCGCTCGTTCATTTGCGTGTCTCCGTTATGTCTTCTTCTGCCTCCAGCAGCATCATCAGCGCCATGGACTGTCCGTAAGGCTCGGCGCACTGCCGGACCTGCCTGTATTCGTCGAGCGTATCCATAAGACAGGTGCCTGCGGAAACGCCCTGCAGTATGCCGCGCCCATCTATGCGCTTTAATACCGCCTGTGCGCTCTCAAGTCCCAGCGCGCGGAAATGCCCGTCTATATAACCCTTGCGCGCCGCTTTCATAAGCCCGTACGCAAAGCCGGCGCTCGCGGAGGATTCGGCGTAAGAGCCTTCCGTATCGTTTATAAGCGTGTGCCACATGCCCTCGGCGTCTCGGTATTTCTCAAGCGCGTCCGCCTGCCTTGCAAGGGACGAAATCAGAAATGCCCTGACGCCTCCGGGCAGCGCGGTCATATCGAGATAATCCACAAGACCTGCGGTGTACCATGCGTTTCCGCGTCCCCACAGCGCGCCCGCGTAGTGGTGCAGCCCGTCGAAGTTGAAGCCGTGATAGAACAGTCCCGTGACCGGGTCGGTAAGATATTTAAGGTGCACGAGGAACTGGCGTATGCTTTCCTGCGTGTATTCGTCGCGCCCGGTCAGCGTGCCCATGCGGCCTATGAACAGCACCGTCATGTACAGCGTATCGTCCCAGAGCTGCATGTAATTGTCGGAATCGATGGTCACGTGCTGAAAGCCGCCCTCGAGCGTGCGCGGAAGAAAGTGCATCGCGTACTCCGCCCATTCGCGGCATATATCCATGTATTCCTGCCTGCCGCTTTCCTCGTACAGATACGAAAGCGTGAGCAGGGGGCACATGCTGTTTATGTTCTTTGCGGGCAGTCCCGCGCGTATGTGCGAGTCGAACCAGTCTGTAAGGTATGAGTATACTGTTCTGTCCCCGGTCTTTTTTGCGTATTTGTACAGCGCGAACAGCGCCACGCCCTGAAACCAGTCCCAATCGTCCATATAGTGTCCGCCGCCGCGCGCGGTGAATACGTCCGCGTTGTCGCGGGTGATTATGCCGCCTATAAGCTGCGCTTCCGCGCTGCGGATTTCCTGCAGGTTCATACAAATACCGCCTCCCTGAATTCAAGTGTCACACGCTTTTCAAGCGGTGTTTCGCCCGTCAGCGCTATCGTGCAGCAGCCGCCGTCCGCGCCCAACGTGCCGCGCATGCTTTCTCCGGTGTAATGGGAATGAAAACCGCCCTTTACAAGCAGCGCGTCGCGCCCGGCGTATATCCATTTTGCCGTATCGCCCTTCAGGAAAATGTAATCTCCCGCGCGCGTATGCATAAGCACGCTCTCGCTTACGAATGTTCCGGGCTGGGTGAGTATTTCTAACTTCAGCGGCACGAAGTCCGTGCCGTAGGCTTTAATAACCAAATCGACGCCTGTTTCGAGCGGCCTGACCGATACCTCGTAGCGCAGCAGCTGCATCATCACGTCTTTTCTGAGCGAGTGATCCATCCTGCGCCAGTCGCTCGTGGCAGGCGGGGTCTCCAGGGGCTGCTTGTAGCCCCACAGCTGCTCAAAGCTCATAATATAGCCGTCTTCCGTCTTTTCGAGCGTCTGAGCTGCGAACTGTCCCTTGGCGAAAAAGCTTGCCGCCAGACGCAGGTATACGGTGTGGTTTTTGTACATGAGCTTCGCGAAATCCGCGTGCTCCTTAACCAGCGTCAGGCTGAAATCTCCGTTCCTTTTGCGCATTATGCCGCTGGGCGCATAGAGCTTTTCATACGACTTAGCCGTCTCGCGTTCAGTTATGCAGGGCGCGTCGGCAGTTTCGGCGTTAAGCAGATTATACGTGTAATAGCCGTACAGCGCGCAGGGCAGAGCGTAAGACAGCTTGTCCTTTGCGATAAAGCGTTCGAGCATACGGTTTGCTTCCCACGCGAATTCGGCATCGCGGTCGCGCATAGCCATGTACAGCAGCTCGCTGTAATATACAGCCGTGTCAGGCTTCTGACCGAAATCCTGACGCGTGGAATTCATGGTGTTCACCGTGTCGTCAGGCTCAAAAAACGTAAGCGAGTGCTTCAGGTTGCGCCTTACGTATTCCAAAAACTCCGGCCTGTCCAGCAGGAAGGCAAGATCGATGAACGCGCGGTTGCAGACGTGGTTGTAAACGCCTGTGCTGCGCTCGGTGTATTCGCCGTTTTCGTCGCAGTCTATGCCCTCGGACAAAAACTGCTCGATGCGGGCGAGGCATTCCCGCCGGCCGGTGAGCTTGTAGCAGAACGCCAGCGCGGCGGACTGTATCCAGCGGTGGTTGGGCGTATGAAAGCCGCCCGCGAGCATGCCCTGCGCGAGTCTGTCGGTGAAATCGAAGCACAGGCTGTCAAGCTCACGCTCCGCGTTTGTATGTATGCCGTGCAGCCGCAGCCTAAGATAAGCCGGCGCGAACAGCGAAACTATAAACGCGTTTTCGCTCGCGTCGTGAAAATTGGTTACAAGCAGGTCGGTCGTGCCGTCGCTGTGCACGTATTTAAGCGCGAACCTGAGCGCGGCCAGCGCACCCTCAAGACACTCCGTACTGTTTTCAAGCGCGCAGCCCGGAGTGGAATACGCGCTTATAAGCTGAGCGGCGCCGTCTGAACCGCTGTATACGCCGTAGGAGCCGCCGCTTGAGCCGAAGCAGCCGTAATATGGTGACATTTTGTCCCTGCACTGACATTTCAGCGCGTTCTTTGCGTGCTCTTCAAGCGCATGAATGTAATATGCAAAGTGTTCACGCATGACATCGCCCCCTTTTGTGTGAATTATAGCGTGTTTTGTATTACACTTCAATGCTTAACGCAAATAAAACACGCTTAGCGTCCACGCTCTGGATTGGGCATGTATCTGAGCTTTTTGCCGGAAAATATGCCCGCGCGCGTCAGCTGGCCGCTGCCTGTAACGTCCTCGTATATGCCGTCGACGGCGGGGTCTGCGTAACGGCTAAACCACGCCTGCAGACGCGCGCGCATTTCGGCTATGCGGCTTTCCTGCGCGGGCTCGTTTATAAGATTGTGCTTTTCGTCCGGATCGCGCGCGAGCTCGTACAATTCATGCGGGCCGTATGGATAGCGATGTATGTATTTGTAATCACGCGTGCGCAGCATGCGTACCGGGCCGTATTCGTCGTATACGACGATATCGCGCTCAGGTCTTTCGTCCTTTTCTCCGTACAGAAGCCCAAGAAAGCTCCGCCCGGGCAGAGAAGCGCTGTTTTCGAACGTCTCGCCCGCAAGCTCGCAGAAGGTGGGGTACAGGTCGTACGCGCTGATAAGCTCGTGCCTGACTATGCCGGGTCTTATCCTGCCGGGAAAGCGGGCGACGAACGGTACCTTTACCGCCGTATCGTACATGTTCATGGGGAAGGTCGCGTTGCCCTTGCCCCAGACGCCGTGGTGTCCCATGCTCATGCCGTTGTCGGAGGTGAATATCACAAGCGTATCGTCCGCTATGCCAAGCGCGTCCAGCCTGTCAAGCAGCTGACCGACGCCCGCGTCCATCGCCGTGATCGCCGCGTAATAACCCCGCAGGTTTTCGTGTCTGAGACGGCTGCCGTGTATAGGGGAGCGCAGCGGGTCGCTTACCGTACTGTCCGGATGGTCGGGCTCGTCCGGGATATCCGCGAAACTGCAGCTGTCGTACATATCGATAAGACTGCGGGGATGATTGTCGGCGCTCCAGGGATTATGAGGCGCGGTATAGTGCACGGAGAGGTAAAACGGGGTCTTGCGGGCTGCGAGCTCGTCCATGAACTCAAGCGCCCGCGCGGTTATCACGTCCGTTACGTATTCGCCGTGCAATACGTTTACGCTGCCGTTTTCGACTGTGTCGGGATGATAATACATGCAGCCGCCCGCGCCCAGCGTAAACCAGCGTGAAAAGCCGTGCTGCGGGGTCACGGAGTCGCCGAGATGCCATTTGCCGGAGAGCGCGAGCGTGTAGCCTTTATCGTGCAGCACGTCCGTATACGTGCGCTGCCCGGCGAGATACTCAACCGGCTCGTCCTCGTCGGCATAATGCCCGTACGGGTTTTCGCGCGCGGCGTGCGCAAATATGTGCGGGTCGACGTTTCCGCTGCGCAGCCAGTCGTGTACGCCGTGCCGCGACGGGATAGCGCCCGTGAGTATCGACGCGCGGGCGGGCGAGCATACGGGCGATACGCAGAAGAAGTTCTCAAAACGCTGTCCTTCGCGCGAGAGGCGGTCGAGGTTCGGCGTTGCAAGCTCCCGCGCTCCCGCGCAGTGCATCGCCCATGCGCCCTGATCGTCGGATAATATAAATACGATATTCGGGAGCCTGCCTCTCATAAAACGCCTCCGTATGTAAGCTTATAAACAAAAACCGTTTTCGGTGACGCGGCCGAAAACGGATAAGCGGTTAAGCATGGAATATATTTTAACGCGCCGAAACAGCGGCTTCCTCGGGATAGTACATACCTAAATGCTCACGCGCGGTATATGAAAGCACGTCGGCTCTCGTGGCGCGGTTTATTTCGAACTGAACGGTGTTTATGCGGTTGTGAAGCTGCACCGTGCGCTCGCGCGAGGCGTTCAGCTCGCTGCGCGCGTGTATGCTGCCTATGCCGGCGATAAGGGTGCCTATGCACGCGGTCGCCGCAAATACGCATAACAGGAGCAGCACCGCGAGCGAACGCGACGAGCGCCGTGCGCGTCTGCGCACAGCCGTACGCGCGTTTACCCGCATCGCGCGTCCGGGCTCGACACCTCTGCCTGTGTAGCGTACCGACATAACGAACACTCCACCATTCAAACTTGTTTAATATTATAGAACGCAAGATTTACAATTCTGTATCGATTTCAAAAAAAACAGACGACAGTCTCTTAATTAACTATTACATACCGACGTCGGTATTTTTTACACAGATACAAATTAGTAAAAAACACTCCGCCGCAGTCGGCGCAGCTGAGTTTTTGGTTTATCCGGCGTGTATTGAAATAAGTTCGGTAAAGTGCTATACTGTATATGAAGCGGCAGCGGCGAACGCTTTGACCGCCAAAGCCGTCCGGCGCCGCCTGACCGCCGGAATACCGTGAAACTTATGACCTAAACAAATTTGCATCAGGAGGTGACTGCGATGCTCAAATACTGTGAAAACTGCATGCTGCTGTACGAGCAGACAAAATGCCCCAAATGCCGCAGCAGGAAGGGGAGAGAGCCGCAGGACGACGATTTCTGCAAGCTGACCGAGCGACGCGCGGTTTATTCGTCGATGCTCGCGGAGGCACTCACGAACAACGGCATACCGAACGTTACGCGTGGACGTTTAGGCGCGGGTCTCGCGATGAGCGTAGGCCCGGTGCTCGAAAGCGTTATGGTGTTCGTGCCCTACAGCCTGCTTGACAGAGCCCGTGAGATCGAAGAAGAAATGTTCGCGGAAGACGGTAAATCAGAAGACGAAACGGACGAAGCGGAGGAATGATTATAACGGCGCTGCCTGAGCAGTGCCTCTTTGCAGGAGAAGAAAAAAGGGCTAAAAAAGGTTGAGCCATTGAAGATACATAGCTGTACGGGTATTATAACAATAATACTCAATACTTGACACTTGTCGGTTTTTATGTACGAAGTGCAACCTAACCAAAGGCACGGTTGTGGTTTTCAATGCAGAAGGTCAAGCAAAGGATCATATTATTGCTGCAAAAGATGCATTGGGTTGGGAAAGCAAAAGAGTTTGTCCAGTAAGCAGAAATAATTCTGATGACGGAGTCAGTGAATTGAAATGTGGCTTGTTATACTCATTGTGTTAGGAACCGTAATTGCGGTTGTAGCGGCAGTTGGCTCAGCATCAGGCAGAACACGCTCGAACAATACTTATACTGGAAAGTTCGTACATGTTGGCAAAACAACATACCTTGTTTCCCACCGTGCGACGGGAAACTTTCTCGCCAAAGCCAGTGTCCGAGGAGGTTCTGAATTCTACGCGCTGGATAAGCTTTTGCTGGATGAGGAAGCTAAGATGAACAACTGCACCACCTCAGTTGGAATGAAAAAGCATCTGGACATTATGGAAGCGGCAATGTGGGAATCTGGCCATACAATCCCTGATGATGAACGATCCTTCTATGACAAGATGATGAACGATGCGCGAGAATCTTACAAAACGCAGATTGAGGATGAAAAGCATGATGATTTTGACAAGAGATTCGAAAATGACATAGGTACACTGGAATGTACTGCGGAAGAATTAACGCATTGGGATTTCAGTACATGTGATTCCGGGGACGCAAAAAAGCGAGATCTTGTGCGGATCAGAACAAAAATCCTCGAGTATGCTGCCAAGAATGACATTTACGATCATGCCATTTCTTACATGGCTTCTGTGCTTGATCTCCCGGAGACAACGATAAAAGATGAAGGAGCTTTCGCAGAGTATTATCAGTCATATATTAACGGAATGAAGGGGGAAGGACAGAGAAAGAAGCTACTGATTGACAAAGTTGTGAAAGCTGTACCAGAGGATGGATACATAAAGCGTAGCGAATTGATGAGACAATTTGGATCCGAGATGCCCCCTGAGGAATTGAGAATTTGTTATAAGCAAGCCGTGGAGCGGAAACGTGTCCTTGAAGAGAAAATCGGAAGTTACTATTATGTGTCTCGGCCGAAGAAAAATAAACGTAAAATTCAAAGCAACTGATGATGAATGGATACAGAGTGTTTTTCGCAAGTGCGAGTTATGGCTTTATAGGCTTATTACTTGATGGAATAGAGCGAAAGAGTATATTGGCAGCTGGTCGTTCATGGACTATCGAGTAAGCTACGTGTCCGTGACAGACTGCGCCGTACCAGCGAACGTCTACAGGCTTTCCAGCCAGATATCTGCTTCCTCGCGTGTGTGAAACACAAAGTATTGCTTCTGAGGGTATTTTTCCATCAGCCTGAGTATCTGAGGACGGTTCTCCTGACGATAGCTTTGAACCAGCTTTACAAGCTCAGTGTCGAGCGCAGATTCCGTCCAAGGGATATCCGGACGCTGTTTTCCAACCCGCGCCGTTATCCCACTCATACAGGTTTCTTTGCTGTAATCGAGGAATATGACCGTATCGCAGCAGTGGAAGCGCATTTCATACGTTCTGCTGTAATCCCCGTCTATAATCCACCTGTCCTTGTAAAGCGCTTCCGCAAGCTTTTGGTCGAACTCCTCCTGCGTGATATGCGTGCGGTCAGCTTTCCACCAGATGTTGTCGAGGTGTACGACCGGAAGCGCAGTACGCTCGTGCAGACGGATGGCCAGCGTGCTCTTCCCGCTGCCGGGACAGCCTATAACGATTATTCGATTGCCAGAATAGCTGTTAGCCATACTTCATCTGTGCCTCCTGCTTGTTCGTAAAACTGTATAATGACACGCGGATATGATATGCCAAAATCGGATGCTTTGTCAAGCTCCTGCCGCTGAAAGCAAAAAGCGCCGCGCTCCGTGATTTGGAGCGCGGCGGGATGCTCTCAGCCGTGACGTTATTTATTCGGGAATTCGTAATAGTACCAGCCGTCGGTACCGGTTTTGCCTTCCGTGCCGCCGGTTATGGTGTTGTATCCGCCGTAGTAGTAATCATACGGCGACTCGGTCTGACCGTTGCACACGGGCAGTGCGAAGGGGTCGGTGTTCAGCCATACGGCGGTCTCTTCGCTCATATCTTCGCCGCAGAAGTAGTAGTTCAGGTATTCGGCGGTGCGTATGTGCTGAGAGACCTCGGAACCATGGGGTTCTCCCGGCTGGACGCCGCGCTGGTTGAACTTGACCAGATCATCCGCGTCGTAGCCCAGAGCGCGGTATACGGCCTTTGCGACCTCAAGTCCCAGCGAGTCTGCTTCGCAGCCGTCGTTATAATCGTTTACGGTGTTCAGCAGCACTATCGCGCGCGGCGCGAGGGTCGCGATCAGGTCGTTCTGGTCATAGGGCAAACGCGTGCCGAAGCCGTAAGCGCCTTCAAGCCGCTTGTAGAAGTTAAACGGAGTAAGGAACTGACGGAACAGCTCGGTCTCGCGCACGCGGTTGTGACGCACGCTGTTGGCCATTACCTCGGTGCCGGTCGAATACTGCTTCGCAGATACCGCAGTCTCGTCTGCAGGTGCGAAGGGCGTGCCGGTCCAGTCGTATTCGTGACCGGTATATACATATCTCCAGGGGCTGGGGCCGCTCGCGCCCGCCGCACCGGGGATGCATACGCCTATGCGCTCGTCAAAGACCGCCGCCACGAAAGCGTATTTGCCGTTTATCGAGAAGCCGGTCACCGCGAGCTTGGTGGGGTCTACGAGCGCGGCGATCTCGTCTGCGTACTCGATTTCACACGAGCCGATAGTCTCCAGAGAATCGATTACCCGCGTCGCCGCCCATGCGGCCGCCATTTCGCTGGAAACCTCCTTGAGCGCGCCTTCTCCGTTTCTGGAATAGGGATACAGTTCATAGAACGCGCCGGTCCTCTGTCCCCAGGCATATTCGTTCGTACGGCCGTCTCCGCCGCTGCCGGAGGGGATGTTTACGACCGCGATGCCCGCGTTTCTGAAGGTCTCGTTGTCGCCGTCATAGCTGAGCACTGCGGGGATTTTGCCATCGGTGTGACCTGATGCGGCAAGCTGCTCCTCGGTGGGCAGGTATACGGTGTATTCGAGCGTCGCGGTCACGCCGTTGTCGGTCACGCTCAGCGTTACTACGTCCGTGGGGCAGGTAATGGTTACGTCCATCGGCCAGAAGCCCCAGAAGAGTATGTGGCGTACGTCGCCCACAGAGAAATGCTCTATAGCGGTTATCTCAGCTTTCTCGGGGGCGCCGGGCTTGTAGCCGTACTCGTAGAACTGCGCAAGATCCAGTATCTCCGCGCGCCTTTCGGCCCAGTCTTCGCTGCTTTCGACGACGCGGTCGCTGCCGAAGAACTTATAGGGATTGGGCAGCGTCATCTGATCGGGCAGCTCGTCCGGATCGGGATACTTCGTATCGGCCCAGCGCAGATTTGCCACGGCTGCTTCCAGCGCGTCCGCCGCGGCGTTTATAACTGCCATGTCGGTCGCCTCGAGCACCGCTTCGGCATCAGCGCGCGCCGTGTCGAGCGCCGCCTGCGACTCAGCTGTATACACGTCCTTCGGGAAGGATATGGAGTCGAGATAGCGCGTCATGTTGGTTATGCGCCAGGTGCTCAGCGCGTATGGCGCTTCGCCGTCCCAGCCGGTGAGGGTCAGATCCGCCCAGTCGACGCAGCTCGGGGAGGATTCGTTTATGCGCGCGTATACGCTGTCCTGCGCGTGGCTCAGGAATACGTTCGATATTATGCGCACGTCCGGCACCTCGGCGGGCTGCTGCCCTTCCGCTGCGGGCGCGGGCTCAGGCTTCGTGAGTCCAAGCTGCTCGTAGGAGGCGGCGTCGTTTATCTGCACCTCAAGACCGAGCACAGTGCCGTTGGCGGCGTCAAGACCTTCTATCTGTATAGCGGCTTCGATCGTATAGCCGGCTTCGTTTCCGTCCGCGTCCGTAAGCACGCCCGCGGCATAGGAATTGATGCGGTTCAGGTATTCGGGATGGATAGGATCAGCAAGCACGGAGCCCAGCGACGGAATGCCTGAATTTCTGTAGAAATGGAGCGTTCCGGCTCTGTCTACGCTGAAGGTACCTATAGTATCGGTTTCGTAAACGACCTGATCGTGGTAGAAGTCAACGCCTATGGTAACGCTGTCTGCACCTGCCGGATAAGCGGGATTCGAGCCGTTCGCGCCGCCCTCGCCGCCGTCCGTCTGAGGCGTAAGATCCTTAACCTCGATGAACAGATACAAAAGCGCGCCGTCCCACAGGGTGTAGAGCTTGCCTTCGGGCGCAAGCCCCTCAGGATACTCGTCGATTATGTTCTTGATATTTACTATGTCTGCCGTAGCGGAAGCGTCGTAAGCAGCGTCCCTGACGCCGTCCACGGCGACGCTGTCTGCGGTGAACGCAGCGTCTACCTCCGCGCGGGGATACGTATCCGGGTCATACCCTCCGTTAGCGGGAATAATAAAGCTGGGATTGTCGGCTACACAGGCGCACGTCAGCAGTATGCAGGCGGCGACCAACAGTGAAATCAGCTTTTTCATAACAGCTCCTTTTAAGTCCTGTAGTATTATAGTGCAACGCTTTACAGCTCCAACGGATATCACCTCCGATGCGGACATTAATTAGATATTAATATTATACGGCTTTTCAGTGAAAAGTCAATATTCTGAGAAAAAGTCATAAGAAATCCCCTCCTGCGATCAAGAGGGGAATGGATGTATTTGATGTTATCGTGCGCTTGAGAGTATATTCAGTACGTCTCCTGCCAGATAAACGCTGCCTGCGCAGATCACGAGTCCGTCGCTGCCCGCGCGTTTAACGGCGGCGGCGAGTGCGGCCTCTTCGTTTTCTACAGCGTGCGCATCTGGATAAAACTTCGCGAGCTCGCACGCGCTGATCGCTCTGGGCCAGGATACCGCCGTGGTTACGGTTTCGTCCGCGAAGGACGCGAATATTTCTGCGCATTTATCTATCTGCTTGTCCTGCATCATGCCCGTAAGCAGCACCTTTCTGTGCGCGCTGAAGAAGGTATCGACGTATTCCTTGAGCGTATACGCGCCCTGCGGGTTGTGCGCACAGTCTATAAGTATATTGCCGATCAGATCCAGCCGCCCCGGCCAGTACGCGCGCGCGACGCCGCGGCGGGCAGCTTCCATGTCTATGCCGAGCAGGTCCAGCGCGGACAGCGCAAGACACGCGTTGTCCGCCTGATGCGCGCCGCGCACGCGTATGCTCTGCAGGATCCTTCCGCTGACGGGCAGCGTGCATTCGAACGTGCTGCCGTCCTTTGTGTATTCGAGCAGGCGCGGCTTATCGGCTATATAAAGCTCTGCGCCTGCGTTTTGCGCGCTTTCCGCAAACACACGCATCACGCTGTCGGGGTTTTGCATCACCACGGCGGGCACGCCGCTTTTGAATATGCCCGCTTTCTCCGCGGCGATCTCGGGCAGAGTGTTTCCGAGCCGCGCCATATGGTCGAAGCCGATCGCGGCGATAAGCGAAACGCTCGAGGGCAGCACGTTCGTGGAATCCAGCCGTCCGCCCATGCCGACCTCCATCACCGCGAAATCGGTATGCTCGCGCGCGTAGTATTCGCACGCGCATACGGTCAGCAGCTCGAACGTGGTTGCGAATATGCCGCTGCGCGCCGCCTCCTCGGCGGCGTCCGCGACGCGGGAGGCGACGTCTGCAAGCGCTTCGTCCGGTATAGGCTGCCCGTTTAAGCTGATGCGTTCGTTAAAGCGTCTCAGATACGGCGAAGTAAACAGCCCCGTCTTATAGCCGCAGGCGGTCAGAGCGCCGGACAGATACGCGCAGGTGCTGCCCTTGCCGTTGGTTCCGGCTACGTGCAGTATCCGGCCCATGCGCGTTTCGGGATGACCGAGTATTTCAAGCAGCGCGCGCGTGTTTTCAAGTCCGCGCTTTTCACCCTTCCAGCGTTCTCCGTTAATCCAGGTTTCGGCTTGTTTTGCCGTGACAAATCTATTCATTATTACAGCTTGAGCGCCGCCAATCCCACTTTTTTGCGCACCTTGAGCATCGTGCGGTAGGCGATGGAAGCGGCTCTTTCGCGTCCGCTCACCATCACGCTTTCAAGATACGCCTTGTCTGCGCTGATTCTGTCGTATTCGTTTTGTATCGGCTCGAGCGCGGCGACGATGCTGTCCGCGACTGCGTCCTTGAACACGCCGTAGCCCCTGCCGTCGTATTCTGCGCTTATTACGTCAAGGCTCCTGCCGGTCAGCGCGCTCATTATCGCCATAAGATTGCTTACGCCCGGCTTGTTCTCAGGATCGAAAACCACGTGCGTATCGCTGTCGGTTACCGCGCGGCGCAGCTTTTTGCGTATGACGTCCGGCTTGTCGAGTATGGCTATGTACGTCTCCTCGGGATCGGATTTGCTCATTTTGCGGGTAGGCTCCTGCAGGCTCATAACGCGCGCGCCGACCTTCGGGAAATAGCCCTCCGGCACCGTGAACACGTCCCCGTACACGGCGTTAAAGCGCAGCGCGATATCGCGCGCAAGCTCGAGATGCTGCTTCTGATCCGCGCCTATCGGCACGAGATCGGTCATGTACAGCAGTATGTCCGCCGCCATCAGCACGGGATACGTGAACAGACCCGCGTTTATGTTGTCCGCGTGCTTTGCAGATTTGTCCTTGAACTGCGTCATGCGCTGCAGCTCGCCCATATAAGTGAAGCAGTCTAATATCCAGCCGAGCTCCGCGTGCTGAGAAACCTGACTCTGGAAATAGATGATATTCTTTTCCGGGTCAAGTCCGCTGGCGAGGAATATCGCCATCGTGCGCAGGCACGCGCGCCTGAGCTCTGCGGGATCCTGCCTTACCGTGATCGCGTGCATGTCCACTATCGAATACAGACAGTCGTATTCGTTCTGCAGCACTCCGAAATTCCGGAGCGCGCCTATGTAGTTGCCCAGCGTCAGGTTGCCGGTGGGCTGTATGCCCGAAAAAATGCGTTTTTTGGATGCGGTCTGCTGTTCCATATATAACCTCCGTTTTCATATGAAAATCCCGGAAGCGTTATGCTCCCGGGACAAAATTATCTTCTGCGGTGCCACCCGAATTGGCGCATTTCGTGCGCCCTCTTGCGCGTTTGTTAACGGAGCGCTGCCTCCGTCCTGCGTAGGGGCGCAAGCCCTTCCGCCGCCCTCTGCGGCCCATTCGTACACCCGCCGTGTTCGCGCTCCCACTGCCCGCGATTCGCTGTGCACACGTTTGCGTATTACTCTTCCGCGTCATCGGTTTAGGCTATGATACCACTGACAGGCGGACTTGTCAAGCAAAAATACGGTTATCGCAAACATCAAAATGAGCATCAATAGCATTTCCAAGGAGAACACTGCGATAAGCCGTTTAACGATCGCAGCTGCACGCCAAAGAGTTCGCAACTCAATACCAGTCGTGTTTTTCGCCGCGGTCGAGCGCGTTTATCGCGCTCATTTCTGCGTCCGTCAGATTAAATCCGAACAGATCGAGGTTCTCGCGGATATGCTCCGGATTGGAGGATCCGGGGATGACCACGATGCCGCGCTGCAGGTCCCAGCGCAGTACCACCTGCGCAGCTGACACGCCGTGGGCGTTTGCGATGTCCAGTATCGTTCGGTCGGTCAGCAGCTCCCTCGTATAACCCCTGCCGCCCAGCGGGTACCAGCACTGCACCACGATGCCCTTTTCCTGTATGAACGGAACCACGTCCTGCTCCTGATAATAGGGGTGTATCTCGTTTTGCACCAGCGCGGGCATGACGTCGGTCTGCGGAAGGAATTCCGTCAGCTCTTCGATATACCAGTTGGAAAGGCCGAGGGAGCGGATTTTGCCTTGCACAGCATACTTCTCCATGGCGTGGTAAGCTTCTATATCATTTCTGCCCGGATGGTGCAGGAGCATCATGTCGATGTAGCCGATATCCAGCTTCTTAAGCGCCGTCTCGATCGCCGCTTCAGGATTGCCGAACTGGCTGGGATAGATTTTCGTTATGACGAAGATATCCTCACGGGGGATGCCGTATTCCGCCATCGCCTGCCGCACGCCTTCGCCCACGGCATCCTCGTTTCCGTACATGTACGCAGTGTCGATCAGGCGGCCTCCGCTGGCCAGGAGCGCCTTCACGGAGCTTACGCAGGTGTCATAATCCAGCGCGTACGTGCCCAGACCCAGTATCGGCATCTCGTATCCGCTGTTCAGCAGCACTGTTTTCGTCCTGAAATTGAACTCTCCCACCTGCGTTTCCTCTGCTTCAAGTCCGATGCTGTCCAGCCACGATTGCAAGTCCTCTCTGGAAGCGTCGCCGGGAAAACGCCTGCTTTCCAGCCAGGTGACCGTGTCCGGCACAAGCGGGTACAGGTTTCTCGCGCTGGAGCCCAGTCCGCTGGAATGAGAGGTGCAGAAGGTCACCAGCGTTTTTTCGCTGAAGTCGTAGCTCTCCAGAAAGGTGCTGATTATGCGCGGCGCCTGCCCGTGCCAGATGGGGTGGCCGATGATCACCACGTCGTACTTATCCATGTTTTCGACCCTGCCGGCGATGGCAGGGCGGACGGTAGGATCGTTCTGTTCCCGGTCACAGCGTCCGCCGGTGTAATAGGCCAGGTCCGCCGCAGTGTAGGGCTGTTCAGGGACTATTTCATACAGATCGGCGTTCAGGATATCCGCCGCGTATCTGGCCAGCGGCGCGGTGGTGCAGGTGGCTGAAAAATACGCAACCAGAATCCGCGTCTGCGAGCCTTCAGCCTGAGCGCTGCTCGGAAGACAGGCGGCGGTCATCAGCACTGCGAACAATACGGCAAGCCATCTTATCATATTCTTTTACCCCTGCCTGATGCGTTACTTCAGATACGCCCGAAAGAAGCTCTCAAGCTTGTCGAAGGGGATCGCGTCCTTTCCGCCGCCGTCGTACAAGTCTGTATGCACCGCGCCGGGAATGATCATCAGTTCCTTGTTCACGGTATATTTGCTGTCCTTCAGCATGGCGGCATAGGCGTCACGGCTGAAATAGCAGGAGTGAGCCTTTTCTCCGTGAACGATCAGCACGGCGGAGCGGATTTCATTTGAATACTGCAATATGGGCTGGTTTACGAAGCTCTCGCAGCCGATCACGTTCCAGCCGCCGTTGGAGTTCAGAGAACGGGGGTGGTAGCCGCGTCCGGTCTTGTAGTAGTCGTAGTAATCCTTCACGAAGAAGGGCGCGTCCTCCGGCAGGGGGTCGACCACGCCGCCGCCAGGCTTGTATTCGCCTGCGCGGAGATCGGCAAGACGCTGTGCGCACATGGCGACGCGTTTCTGATACCGTGCTTCCTCGCTGTCCTCTGAGTCAAAATAGCCCTTGGTGTTTACGCGGGTCATGTCGTACATGGTCATGGCCGCGGTCGCTTTGACGCGGGTGTCCAGCGCCGCGGTGTTGACGGCCATCCCGCCCCAGCCGCAGATGCCGATTATGCCGATGCGGCTTGCGTCAACCCTGTCGCACAGAGACAGGAAATCGACCGCCGCCATGAAGTCCTCGGTGTTTATGTCCGGAGACGCCATGTAGCGCACGTTCCCGCCGCTTTCGCCGGTGAAGGACGGATCGAAGGCCAGCGCGAGAAAGCCCCGCTCAGCCATGGTCTGGGCATACAGCCCGGCGCACTGCTCCTTGACCGCGCCGAAGGGTCCGCATACCGCGATGGCCGGGAGCTTTCCCTGCGCGTTCTTCGGGATATACATATCTGCCGCCAGCGTGATGCCGTAGCGGTTCACAAAGCTCACCTTGCAGTGGTCTGCTTTCTCGCTCTTGGGGAAGGTCTTGTCCCATTCCTGCGTCAAACGCAGTTCTTCTTTATTGATCATGACGTAATTCTCCCTTCGTTATCGAACGGTAGTTTTTTCTGTCTGGCGGATCAGGTAGTCCATTCTGTCCACCCTCTTCTGGCTCTCGTGCAGATCGTCCATCAGATCGCAGCGGCAGCGGCGCAGGCATCTGATCAAAGCCTCGCCGTCTCCTGCCTGAACAAGCGCCTCGGCCCGGTCGATCGCTGACTGCGGACACCCGATTTCCTTCAGACAGGAGACGATCTCCTCATGCTGCATCGCATTGCATCCTCCGAACTTGCACTTTTTTTGCTGCAAATCAAGTATAGCACCTTGCAATGAATCACGCTAATGGTTATAATGAATATCATGATATTCAATTACGGAATATCACTGAAGGAGGAGACCTCATGGAAATACGGACGCTGCGCTATTTTCTGGCAGTGGCGCGTGAGGAAAACATGACCCGTGCGGCGGATATGCTGCACGTGACGCAGCCCACGCTCTCCAAGGCGCTGAAGGCGCTGGAGGACGAGCTTGGCAAAAAGCTGTTCACGCGCCACAGCTTCAGTATTGCCCTGACAGAAGAGGGCGTGCTCCTGCGGGATCGGGCGGAGGACCTGATCACGATGGCGGACAAGATCGAAAAGGAATTCCTTTCGCTGGACGATATTTCCGGCGGAGAGCTGTATCTGGGTCTCGCGGAATCCCGGCAGATCCGCTATCTGGCCAGGGAAATCCATGCCCTGAAGGAGAAGGTTCCGTCCCTGCGCTATCACATCACCAGCGGCGACACGGAGCAGGTTACGGAGAAGCTGGACAAGGGCCTGTTGGATTTTGCCGTGCTGTGTGAAACGCCGGATGCCCGTAAATACGCAGCCATAGCGTTTCCCGAGCCGGACGTATGGGGCGCGGTCATGCCCTCGGACTCGCCGCTTGCCCAAAGAGAAACGATCACTGTGGACGATCTTGTGGGGCAGCGGCTGTTCACCTCCGAACAGAGCTGGAAAAACGATATATCCGCCTGGTGCGGCGAACGCATACGCGAGCTGACGCTGGAGGGCTCCTTTCGCCTGTCCTATAACGCCTCCGTGTTTGTTCGCGAGGGACTTGGCCTGCAGCTGACGTTTGCGCATCTGGTTGATACGTCACCAGCCAGCGGACTGGTTTTCCGCCCCCTGTACCCCAGACTCGAAACGAAACTCTATCTGGTCTGGAATAAATATCAGGCCTTCACGCCCGTGGCGGAAAGGTTCCTTTCTCAGGTCAGAGCGTCCTTTGGAAATTGACGTTATAAGCGGCGCCATGGCCTTCATTCCTCTGATAATGCTCGGCGAAATGGGGGAGATAAGCATTTACAGCATCGATGCCTGATATTCACGCTGCATCCTTCTAAGCCAAAGCGCCGGAATAAGATCAGCGGTTTAGATATAGTGCCGTAGCCATGAACGCGGAAGAAAAACCATAGAAGGACAGCAGGCAGGCCTCATGTCTTCATAACGGATCGCCGCCGGCATTCATTGGAATATGGATGCCGGCGGCGCGAATTTTAGCCAAAATCAGCTCTAAGCCAGAAAGGAATATGCAGTGAAAGCTGAATGGCGGCGCAGCGAGAAGTTCTCAGTTTAAACCGCTGGTGATCATTATAGATAACGGCTCACTCACGCTTTGTTGAATTTTTTCTTAGGCTGCCTGCAGCGGAGTTACATCGTAAAATGCACACAGGTAGTTGAAGAGTATAGTTTTTGCACACCTGTAATTAGCAAAAAAAGAAAATCTACCGCTGTAACCACCATTGACAAAGCATATGATCGTCACAAGGCTCATTGAGCGGGTTGAAGTATTCCCAAATCATAAAATCCACGTCAAGTTCTGCATTTCTATCGTACAATTCCTTGGACAGGCCGCTTAAGCTATTCGTTATTGCAAGCAGACGATCAAGACAGAAGACTAACCATTGAGACCGGGGCTGGCGAAAACCAGCTCCGTATTCTGTTATCTATGCATCGGGCATTGGTGCGGGCAATCTTCGCATTTATGACTTTCACCCGTATACTTCATCGGCCCGAACGCACCTTTCCCTCTCCATTCCTGTTTGGCATTTTCTCCGCACTTTGGACAGCAGACTTCATTGCGCTTGTCGATGGTCGTAAGCAGTTCGAAATCATATCCGCATTTTGTACAGCGATACTGATAGAGTGGCATAAAATGTTTCCTCCAGCTAAGATAAATGATATTATAACCTATAATGCTGCCAAACGCAAGGGAAGCAGTGACCCCCGCGATGTGAACACGATGCTCTACCCATGTGGTAAGAATATCCAACTTTTTGATAGAACGCTCATCTGCCTGAAACGCCTTATTTTTCGGGACTTCTCAGCATATTAGTTCAGCGCCCTGTGTGCATTTTCCTGCATGCACACGGGGTGTGCATGAACTTTTGCACACGGGGTGTGCATGGGTGTGTGCATGGGTGTGTGCGCAGCTGGTAGCGGTCGGCATAATTGCAGCCCCTCTCATGATTCATCATACGCTTATCCCGGCCGCACCGTTTGCTGTTCTTGCTGCTTGACCCTGGCGGCGCACAGCAGCATAGCTGATTTATACATACCCTTTTTGAGCAGCCATATAACAGCGGCTACCTTTGGCGGAAGTCCTTTGACGGATACATACGACAGCATTTCCGATTCTTGGAGTCCCTCCTTTATATGCCGCGCGGCTTCCCGCAAAGAAGGATCCGTTCCGGCACGCCACTTTCCTGTGCGAATAATCAGCATGGCCGCATATTCATTGAGCTGACGATCTATGACCGGCTCTAGGCCGCTCATGTGTTCACGCATATACGCGATCAGGTAGGAGAAGCTCTTTGTCAGAAGGTTCTCCCGGCTTTTCGCGCGAATGGAGTCTTCGTTGGTTTTATTATATAGATACAAGGGCTTATTGCATATATAAACGTTCTGGCAGTACAGAAGGCATTCGTATGTCATAGGAACATCAGTGAAGACGCGAATCCGCTCTTCTCTTGTATAATGCTCGATCAGCAGTTCCCGTCTGAATGCTTTATCCCAAGTATGCGCCTGGATCACTCCCGCCTGAAGCCCATTGCGTGTATCAGTTAGCAGATACGGAAAAACCTCGTTTTCCAGGCGCTCCCTGTTGTAGTATCCTTCCGGAACATAGTTGAGGGTTTCTTCCACATGGTCCTCATACACGTTATGAGCCGCGAAAAGCACCATATCAAGGGGTTCTGATGACTCTGACACTGTATCATGAATAAATTGCAGCATATCTCCCAGTGCCTGGTCATCCCCGTCCAGAATACAAATATAGCTTCCCTGAGCGGCGAGAATTCCCGCGTTCCGGGCTGATATTAACCCGCCGTTAGGTTTATGTATCACTCGCACACGGGAATCTCGTTTGGCATAATCATCGCAGATCTGCGGGCAATTATCCGGCGAGCCATCGTCAACCAGCAGCAGTTCAAAATCAGCGTAGGTTTGATTGAGAATACTGTCTACGCATTTTCTCAGGTATTTTTCCACCTTATAAACCGGCACGATTACACTGATCATTCTTCTGCATTCCTTTCTTTGCCCGGTATTCAGAGAGAATATTCCGTTCCGCGTATTGTAGCTTACGCTTTTCTGCCACCATGCAGGAAGCATCGTTTCAAATGTGAATGCCAAGGCCTTAAGTAAAGCCTCAGTTGCCCTTCCGTTCGGAAATAGCGCAGCGGATATGATGATATTCGTATCCAGCATTATCCTCATTCCGTTGCTTCCTCTCTGCGAGAACGTGAAATCCACTCTTCAATATCTTCCTCAGTAATCAATCCAACTTTTTCCGCTTCGCCTTTCATATGTTCTTGGAATCGCAAAAGAGCATATACAGCTGAATTGATAACACGTATACTATTTCCATCTACAATGAACGTTACCCTGTCTCCTGTATCAACACCTTACGCAGCGCGCACGTCCTTTGGAATCGTCACTTGTCCTTTTGCCATCACTTCGGCATCTTTGATCATAGCAGTTTGTGACATGTACTTTAGCCTCCTTATAAGTAGGAAAGTAGGGATTTCATGATTGTATTATACTCTTTTAATATTAGATTATCAACACCTTTTGCTCTGCTTTTTCGTTTCAGCATTTTTCAAGCGTGCATTTTAAAGAATCTTATAACGAATGGTTCACAAGACAAGACGATACGTTGTACATAACCTGCTTGCGATAAAATAGAATTGTAGCAAAGGTACACCAAAAAGTGATCGGGCAGTCAGTTAATGAAAAAGAGCCTTCAGTCTTTATCCCCAGAACTCGCCTTAGGTATTCCACAGTCTGTTTTCTCCTTTCTTAACTTCGTTTTGTATTTTTTACTTATTTATGGTTTTATGTCAATGCCAAAGTTATTACAGGTGAAAACAGTGCAGCATCTTGCTTTGTTAATCGCAAAATCTTCCAGTATCCAAATTGTTTTGCTTTCAATTTACTTGATGCTTTGGACAACGATCATAATGAAAATACTTAAGATTCGCGTTTCTTCTCCAAAAACTGTTATCATAGTAGTCATACAGAAATTGAGGGACTGCGCGCAAAACAAAAACAGTGCCGTTTTTATCCATGATCCTGCTTTCTTCTAGATAAATTGAATTTGTATCAACGCGGGCCCGATATGTAGTATAATCCAACTGATTATTCCGGGTCGTGAGACCCGGTTCCTGTGACCGTTGAGAGCAACCTTTCCATCGATTGAGTCCACCTTTCCGCCGTTTAGATCCGCTTGCGGATCATTTTTTCGTTTGCAGATTGTTAGCGCTACCGGGAAGAAGGGGGTCTGCCCCCGCGGCAAGGGGGAAGGAGGGAAAGTCCTTCCCCCTGGAGAGCGGCTGAGCGGCGAAGACGGAGCCGGAGGGTTCCAACCCCTATGCCAGCCGATTAAGTTACGTCTCTCTTGGTGCCGGTCTTAAAAATCTCTCGCATGTTCATGTCGCCGGTATCAATGACAATGGAATCATGCGCAGCGAACCGTTCGTAAATAGATTCAGCAAATGTCCCTTTCCCAAGCCGCGGAATCCATTCTTCCTTCTTGTACAGCGTACAGAAGATGGTGGATGCCCGGTCGAACCGCCGTTCCGAAAGCTCAAAGAGGTATGCTACGTCATCCTTTTTTAGATCGGCCATGAGCCATTCATCCAGAATGAGCACGTCATACGCCGCAAATTTCTTCAGCAGCTTGTTCCGGCCGTAGACTTCAGTAGCTTTTTCCTTGACTTCGTCCAGCAGGTCCGGCAGTCGGATATACCGGGTTTTGTAGTGTTGGCGGCAGGCCTCCTTTCCGAGAGCGCATCCCAGATAAGTCTTTCCGGAGCTGGTGTATCCCTGCAGACCGATGTTCCGATTCTCAGCCATATACCTGCAGGTGGCAAGCTCATTCATGACATCCCGGTTGATTCTCCTC
>JAFYFC010000055.1 GCA_017543905.1 Clostridia bacterium | reverse complement strand
GCCCGAGCCCACTCCGGAACCGACTCCCGAGCCTACTCCGGAACCGACGCCCGAGCCTACGCCGGAACCGACGCCCGAGCCTACTCCGGAACCGACGCCCGAGCCCACTCCGGAACCGACGCCCGAGCCCACTCCGGAACCGACTCCCGAGCCTACTCCGGAACCGACGCCCGAGCCTACGCCCGAGCCCACTCCGGAACCGACTCCCGAGCCTACTCCCGAACCCACGCCCGAGCCTACGCCGGAGCCTACACCCGAGCCTACTCCGGAACCTACGCCAGAGCCGTCTTATGATGAGAACTGGATTTACGACGTGGACAAAATAAAAGAATTCCAGGATAAGCTCATCAGCAGGAAATGGCTGGACAAGGACGTGCTCGTTGCAAATAACGAATATGGCGTATTGGGCGACCTCACATATGCGGCTATATATGAGGTTCAGCAGTTTGCAGAGGATCCGGCTATGCAGCCTGTAATGGACAAGGACGGATACTTCAGGAAAAACGGCGGTACTGGTGATTACTATCCGATAGACGAAAGAACATATAAGTATATCATGGAAGAATTACCAAAGAAGCCTGAGTAAAACAGACTGCGGCACGGGGAGGCGGAGCGTTGGCTTCGCCTCCTTCATAACAGCTAAAAGGAATCCCGCGAGGCAAAAGCCTTGCGGGAGTTATGATCTGTATTATGTACCTGAATCAAGCCTATCTTAAGCCGGCTATTATCAAAGTATTATAATGAGCAGAAGCACTATATTGACTATAAAAGAACACAGACAGATAGTTACCGGGCGCGTATCCGTTTCTTCACTCAAATGGAGCAGCTTCGCTGTATACTTCATAAGAAAGCTCCAGAGCTTTTGAACAGCGCTGCAAAGCTTTTTCCAGACGACGGGCGCGTATTTGATTATAAAGCCCCAGAGAAGCTTTGTATATTTTACAACACAGGTTCCTGCCCGGACAAGCACAGTCTTCGTATTTTCCCATAGCTTCTGCATCGACGATCCCTCCGATTATATCAAAAAAGGATACCTTACGGTATCCTTTATGGAGCATAGGGGATTCGAACTCCTGACCCCCACAATGCCATTGTGGTGCGCTACCAACTGCGCTAATGCCCCGTAACAAAACTATTATACTACATCAGCGGCGTTTTGTAAACACGTAAAGGTGTTAAATAATCTTTAAACCAAAAGAGACCCGAAACAGCTCAAATGGAAGCAGATTAAGCTTGTATCGAAGTGTGATTTGTGATATAGTATACGCATAAGCATCGGGGAGGCGATACCTTGGGCGACAGGCAATTGCTTACAAAACTCGATTGGAGCGTTGAATATGAGCTTGCGCTTAAAAAGCTGCATGTTATCGAAGACGACGAAGAAGATTTTAGAGAGATATACGATAAAACTGTACAGCTTATACAGCCAGTGGCCTATATAGGCAAGGAAGACATCGTCTCAAATGACGGCCACACGATTACTATAGGCGATGTCAGCTTTACCAGCAGAGTCGTCTGCGTGAATCTGCAAAACAACCGCACAGTTTATCCGTACGTATGCACAAGCGGCAGAGCAGCCTATGAATACGCATGCTCGCTCAGGAACGATCCGCTGTTTGAGTATTGGGCAAACATGCTTTGCGAGTTTGCGCTGCGCAGCTGCATGGTCTCGTTCAACGCATTCGTACGCAAATATATGAACAGTGAAAAGATACGCTCGCTTAACCCGGGCTCGGTTATAGACTGGCCGATATCGCAGCAGGTCCCGTTGTTCGAGCTGCTGGGCGGAGTTACGGAAAAAACCGGTATTTTCCTTGAAAAAAGCTTTCTTATGCGGCCGGTCAAGTCTTCATCGGGCATTTATTATACTTCTGAGAAGCACTTTACTTCGTGCTCGCTTTGCTCGATGCAAAACTGTCCCAACCGCCGCGCAGCCTTCGATCCGGAAAAGTTCAGGCAGGAATACGGGGAATAAGAAAACCGTTTCGCAATTGTGCGGGCTTTATTTGCTTTTTGTACCTGACGCACGTTTGTCCGGGTGAGCGGACGGCGTGCGTTTTGCTGCTGAGGAGGCGCTGCGTACAGCGCCAGAACGCTCTGGAACGCTTCTGGACACTGTGCGGCGATTATAATTCTGCTGCTGCATACGGCGCAAATACTCGCGCTTTTTCTGCTCGTAAGCTGCGCGGCGGGCTTTGTTGCGCCTGCGCTGTTTGCCGTGAGCGGCATATATCAGAATAACGATAAGCGCAACCAACAGCACGTATAAAAGCCATATGACGGGTGTGTACTTCGGCGAGAGGGTGCGAAGTACAGGGCTTGCTTTTATGCAGGAATCCATCTGTTCCTCAATAGATATCGGGCGTTCACTTATGTCTCGTGAGGATACCACGTCGCAATTGTAAATACGGCCGTCGAGTCCTTCAAAACGCGCAGTGCCTATTACCTGATTTTTGGTAAGCGGGGCTTTAAGTCTGCCTAATTCGTCCGTGACGTCGTCGTTAAGCGTGATCTGAAGCCTGTTTACAAAACTGCGGCTTATGTTATCGGACTTTAGAGGATCGTTAATTTCGCTTTTCAGATAGCTTTCCGAATATTCTGAGCCGATACCAATACTGACCTCGACACTGCCGTTGCCGCCGTCGTCGGTGGCAGCGTTTTCTACCTTATAAGAGAGCAGACTGCTGTCGCACAGCGCGCACAGTTCGGAAAAGCTCAGCTTCTGATACAGCTGGAACCCGTACATGAACATGCGCTTGTTGTCCTGAAACGCCTCTGTATAGGTCTTATCCGAGCTGTCGATTTTATCCGGGAGAAGCGAAACTGCGATCAAAGTCAGGCTGTCTTTTTTTGCGGCGCCGACAAAGCTGCGTCCGGCCTGATTGGTATAACCGGTTTTTATTCCGATACAGTACTGATAATAGTGGGTGGTGCCGGGTACCATTATGTCGTATTTAGTCTTGAATACTTTGCCGTCAGGCCAGTTGTTGGAATATACAGTGTGCTCGAGGCAGCCTACGATATCGCGAAAATCAGAGTTTCGCATCGCGTAGGCTGAAATAACAGCTAAATCTCTCGCAGTCGTATAGTGATTTGCGTGGTGAAGACCGTGGACGTTGTTGAAATGCGTGGAGTTCTGAGACAGGCCGAGCTCGACAGCCTTATTGTTCATGAGCTGGACAAACGCTGCTTCCGTGCCGCTTATCAGTATGGCGACCGCGATCGCGGCGTCATTTCCGGATGCGAGCATCATGCCGTAGAGCAGATCGCCGAAGGACATGCGGTCGCCCGCGGTTATCCCCATTTTTGAGGATTCGCTGTCTACGCCGATACCTGCCGGGATGGTTATCGTTTCGTCAAGCTCAGGCCCGTATTCCAGAGCGAGTATACAGGTCATTATTTTCGTCGTCGACGCCGGATAGCGGCGCGTATCTGCGTCCTTTTCAAACAGCACTTCGCCGTTATCGGCGTTTATAAGTATACAGCTGCGCCCGTACAGATGTCCCGGCAGAAGTACGGTGGGATTATTGAGGTCGGGATTTGCGAGGTTGAAATCGTTGGGCGTTTCTGCCTGTGAAAAGCAAGCAAGCAGCATTGACAGCAGTATGGTAAATGCTATATATGATTTAAGCTTTGAAAACAATTCCGTATTACCTCCGAAAATGATAACAAGTTTATATTATACCATGAATTTCATGCGATAACAGCAAATACAGGTGAAGTATTCTTTAATCGAATTGCGGTAGCGTGAGCGTTGAAGCTTCGTCTGCGGCCTGGGTTAGTCTATTTTCAAGTACGGCAAAGCCGTATTCGAAAAGCTTTTTGGCGTCCTTCCATTTGTCCGTCTTCGCACCGCCGCAGCGCAGAATAACGGCTATCAGCTCGTGTCCGTCCTTGTCTGCTGCGCCTACGAAGCATTGACCCGCTTGTGAAGTATAGCCGGTCTTGATGCCGCGGGCGTATTTATAATAATACGAGGAAGAGAAATCAAGTATCGCATAGTCGTGATAGATAACCATTTCGTCGCGCAGCGCAGTCGGCGCCATTGTATAAGTATAAGAAAAGGTGATCTTTCGAAAGAGATCGCTTTGCAGACATTCGCGTGTAAGCAAAGCCATGTCGCGCGCGGTGGTGTAATGGTCGGCGTTATGCAGACCGTGTGCGTTGGCGTAGTGCGTATTCGTCATGCCCAGCTCGGCGGCTTTTTTATTCATATCTTTTACAAACGCGTCGATCGAACCGCTCGTAAGATATGCTATGGCGTTTGCTGCGTCGTTGCCGCTGTTAAAAATCAGACCGTACCACAAATCCCTGAGCGGCATCTGCTCTCCGTAATATACGGGCACGCGGGACGAATCCTGCGAAATGTCGCCCGCGCACTTCGGCACGGTTATTATCTTTCTGCCGTCGCACTTTTCGATTGAAACAAGCAGCGTCATGATCTTCGTGGTCGAAGCGGGATAGCGGCGCGTATCGGCTTCCTTTTCAAACAAAACCTCGCCTGTATCGGCGTCGACAAGTATACACGAAGCGCTTACCAATTCGTCCGCAGACAAAAACGGCGTGTCGGCATCGGCATATGTAATTAGTATGCAGACGGTTAATACTATAAGCGCGGCAATACGTTTCATTCGAAGCTCCTCTTGCTGATAGTAACTATATAATATCACAAAAAACACAATTTGAACAGAGTTTGTGTAAAAAATATTTCGAATATTAAAAATACCTATTGCATAAATTTGGCAAACGGTATATAATAATTACAACATAGTATGGGTAAAGTATGAGTCTGCCCTGAACACACTTGATTGGGGGATACGCGATGGCGCGCCGAATACTTATAGTAGATGACGAACCTCTTATTTTGAAGGGGCTTAAATATTCACTGGAGCAGGACGGATACGAAACTGATTTTGCAGCTGACGGCGAGGAGGCGCTCGACAAGTTTTTCTCCGGACGCTATGATCTGATACTGCTGGATGTAATGCTGCCGAAGCTTGACGGCATTGAGGTCTGTCAGCGTATACGCGAGAAATCCACCGTACCGATAATCATGCTTACGGCTAAGGGCGAGGATATGGATAAGATACTCGGCCTTGAATACGGTGCTGACGATTATATGACCAAGCCATTTAATACCCTTGAGGTAAAGGCGCGCATAAAGACTATTTTCCGCCGCACTGCTATGCTTGCAAAGGAAAATACACAGTCCGTGCTTAGCGTCAGGGATATGCGCATCAATCTGAACAACCGTTCTGTCACGATAGGACAGAAGGAGGTTAATCTTACAGCGAAGGAGTTCGACCTTCTGCAGCTCTTCGTATCCAATCGCGGCAAGGTCTTCAGCCGTGAAAACCTGCTCGAGACCATATGGAAGTATGATTATCTGGGCGATCTGCGCACCGTGGACGTACACATCAGACGTCTGAGGGAAAAGATCGAAAAGAATCCGGCGCAGCCTGAATTCATATTTACAAAATGGGGTGTGGGCTATTACTTTACGGACAAGGATTAAAAACGCCTTCAGGTCCATACGCTTTAAATTCATTCTCGCCTACCTGCTGATCATGATTATTGCCTTTACGGCAGTGGATTTCGCAGTGATACAGCTGGTAGGCGCTAATGTGCTTAAGCGAACCGAAGGCGAGAAGCTTGCTCTTCTCAGAGCCCAATCAGATAAATTCGATTCGGCTGCTCAATCTGAAGATACATACAATATGTATATTTCTGCGCGCGAATTTGCCGATAACTATAACTGCAGGGTCATTTTTGCAGACTCGGACCGGCGCATTCGTGTCGATACGTACTCAGCTCTTACAGGCAGCGAGCTTGACGTTCCGATCAAAATAGGCGGATTTGCTTCCGATACATTCCGCGCGGATAAGTATCCGGCATATAGTTATTCCGATTCGGAATACATATTCATGTGCGTTTATACAAATGAATACCTGAGCGTAGTCTGCATATATTCTGCGGACGACGCGATGAACGACGTATACAAAGTCTGCGTACGGCTTTTGTATATAACGCTCAGCGTAATGGCGTGCGCGATCGTGCTGGGACTGTTGATAACGCGTAAGTTTACAAGACCCGTAAACGAGCTTGGCGAAGCTATCGCCACGCTCTCACAGGGAGATTTCAGCGTTCGGGTCAGAGAAGACGGAAACGACGAATTCACTGATCTTGCGCACGCCTTCAACGAAATGACGGGACGCATGGAAACGCTTGACAGAAGCAGGAACCAATTCGTCTCAAACGCTTCGCACGAGCTTAAAACGCCGCTTGCGACTATTAAAATCCTTGTAGAATCTCTTCTGTATTCGGAGACCTACGATGAAGGCATGTCGAAAGAGTTTCTTGGAGACGTAGACAAGGAAATCGATCGTCTGAACGCGGTGGTAGTTGATTTGCTTACGCTGGTCGGCATGGACAGCGGAGAAACAAAACTGAACGTAGCTGAAATGAGCCTGTCATCGCTTGTACGCGAAGAGGTCAAGCGTTTATCGCCTCTCGCGCGTGAACGCGGAATAGAGCTCGAGCTTAACCTGCGTGACGAGGTCACGGTTTCTGGCGATGCAACGAAGCTCAGCCAGGTGTTCTATAACCTTATCGACAACGCGATAAAGTACACGCCGCGCGGCGAGGGCGTTAAAGTGGAAGTTCTGAGAATGAACAAAAATGCCGTTGTGCGAGTCAAAGATAACGGAATCGGAATACCGGAAAGCGACTTAAAGCACATATTCGACCGATTCTATCGCGTAGACAAAGCGCGCAGCCGCGAAACCGGCGGTACAGGGTTAGGGCTTTCGATAGTCAAACAAATAATACTTGCACATGGCGGTACGATAAACGTGACTTCAAAGGTAGACAACGGTTCGGTGTTTACAGTACAGCTGCCGCTGCACAGTAAACCGGCAGGCACCGGGGCATGAAATACAGAGTACTTATAACAGCGCTGCTGATTGCTGCCGCAGTATTTACATCTGCCCTTGGAGAGGCGATATATAACGTCAATGAAACGGTCAGCACTGAATATGAGCTGTTCTGCCCGTCTGCAGATAAAAGCGGACTTATACGCTTTCAGGCGACAGTCAGTCGAGGCGTAACGGAGGCGCCTGAGAGAGCGCTGGTAAACATGCTGCTTGACCCGGGATACGACGGAGCATTGCCTGCCGCGGGTGAAGGGGCGTTTCTGACGTATTCCGAAACCGCGTGCGGTATCGTGAATGTGAATATCGAAACACAAACGGTAACCGATGCGCGCGATAAAGCGCTCTGCGTTTTTGCCGTTTGGCGGACGCTGCAGCACAATCTCGGGTTCAAGGGCGTAAACGTGTTTATAAACGGCGTATGCACATCGTGGAACGGGTATTCGCTAAATACCCTGAGCGCAGTAACTGACGATAAGCTCGATTTTGCGTCGCTTGCGCAAAATGCATATCAAACACGTATGTATACTCTGTATTGTCCCGATGAAAGCGGAGCTTACATCGTACCTGTGCTGGCAAAGCCTCAGAACAGGCTTATTCAATTGTATGAAACGGCTCAGGAGTTTGATGCGCTTTTGCATCCCGAATACGTAAGCGACGCCTTTTACGGAGCGGATTTCGCATATACGATCGACGACAGCGGCGCACGAAATCTCGAAATCAGGCTTGCTGAATACAATCAGGCGGATTCGCGGCTTTTATGTACGTCTTTTTTTGCGTATGCCATGACAGCGTTTACCTGCGAAGCGGACGTACGGTATGCGAAGCTGATTATAGACGGTAGACCCGTACAGGTGCTGACCGGTTCGGACGGCAGAACGATAGTGCTTGCAGACGGAAAAGTAAGAAGAAATACGCTAAGCGCGTATATCGGGAGCATCCTGACTGAATACAGCGGCGGCATAGCGGCTTCCAAGCTGATAAATGCTGCCGATGCGAACGATCCGGTGTCGATCATATATAAATGCTGCAGAGGAATAGCGCAGGGCGATCTGAACGGAGGATATATAGAAAACGGCTGCGCATATATCGATATGACGGAGGCGTTCTATAATGCAAGTCAGGCGTTTTCGGCGGACGAGGAACGAAAGCTTATCTACGGTATGGTAAACAGCGTGTGCTTCAATACCTCCGCCAGCTGCGTATGGTTCTTCGTGGAGGGAAAAGCCGTCAGCTCGCTTGCTGCGTCTCTGCCGCTTGACAGGGAGCTCTATCCGGATTATACATTAACAGAGGATGTGCAAAATGTTAAGAATTTAGGCGACTATTGACATCCATCCTACACGCGGATATAATACCAAAAGTTCGGGGTTATAGCTCAGTTGGTTAGAGCGTCACGTTGACATCGTGAAGGTCATTGGTTCGAGCCCAACTAACCCCATGAGCGGCGCGTGGAAATGCGCCGCTTTTATTAATCTTTCGGAGGAAATGTAATGCAGCCCGCACAAAAGCTGTTACAGCGATTAAATACAAATATCGGAAGGGCGATCGTCGGCAAAAGCGACAGTATAGAGCTTATATTGAACGCGATACTCTGCGGCGGACACGTGCTTATTGAGGACGTGCCGGGAGTGGGCAAAACTACGCTGGCATCCGCATTTGCAAAATCGCTTGCGCTGTCTTTTAAACGCATACAGTTTACGCCGGACGTAACGCCCAGTGACGTTACTGGTTATACCAGCATAGACTTTTCGACGAATACGATGCAGTTCAGAGAAGGCGCGGTATTTGCACAGCTCGTTTTAGCAGATGAAATAAACCGTACCTCGCCGAAAACGCAGTCGAGCCTGCTTGAGGTGATGCAGGAGGGGCAGGTCACGATAGACGGTCAAACGCATTTGCTTCCCGAGCCGTTTATAGTGCTTGCGACGCAGAATCCCGTTGATTTTGTCGGAACATACCCTTTGCCTGAAGCTCAACTGGACAGGTTTTTCATGCGCGTATCTATAGGCTATCCTTCGAAAGAAGAAGAAATACGCGTGCTTGATATGTACAGCACGAACGATAGGCTTGTGGACGATCTGGAGCCAGTATGCAGCGCCGGAGATATTATCGAGCTTAA
This sequence comes from Clostridia bacterium, assembly GCA_017543905.1. Classification (GTDB taxonomy): domain Bacteria; phylum Bacillota; class Clostridia; order Christensenellales; family Aristaeellaceae; genus RUG14130. Next base: position 96,728 of record JAFYFC010000055.1, on the reverse strand, counting down.
GCAGCTCGTGACAGAGGTGCGCGTATCCAAGGAAATGCGGTATTATATAACCTCGATCGCGCAGGCCTCGCGTACGAGCAAGCTGTTTACGCGCGGCATTTCGACCCGCGGCGCGATCGCGCTTATGCGCGCATCACAGGCCTGCGCGCTCCTGAACGGGCGCGATTACGTTATGCCGGAAGACGTGAAAAAAATGGCGTGTCCCGTCCTTGCGCACAGAATAGTGCTGAGCCCCGAAGCGCGAATGAGCACCCGCGGGATCACCGATGAAAAGGTGATAACGCGTCTGATATCGGGCTTGCAGGTGCCTGTAAGAGTCAAGTGAAACAAAAGACATACAATTTCTTATTCATAACTGCGCTGCTGGCTTTGATCGCGGTTACCGTAGGCTCTGCATTATTGCTCAAAGCCGCAGTTTGCATGGCGGCAATGGCTGTACTTGCTCTGATCTCGGTCATCGGGGCATACGCTACGCTAAAGGTAGGCACGCAGGAAGCTGATTTCGTGCTTGAAAGAGGCAGTATAAAGCCTTTTTCGGTCAGAATAAGATACGCTTTTCCGCTGCCTGTAGGCAATATCGCGCTCAAAACTGACAAGGGTGAAACCTTTTATGCAGACGTACTGCCGTTCAGAAATGCGGATATAGTGCGCAGGATAAAGTATCCGCATGTAGGGATTTATAAAAATTCCGGCGGTACAGTATATATAACGGACGTTTTCGGATTATTTGTGCTTAAGAAGCGTTTGTCTGAGTTCAGAGGCAGTATAACCGTGCTGCCTGTAAGCTTTGAAACCGATAAGCCGAATATGACGCTCGTCGACAGCGGAGCCGGCAAGGTCAGAATGCAGGACGACGCTTCACAGCCTTCCGGCGTGCGGCAGTGGGTCGAAGGAGATCTGTTAAGGCGGATACACTGGAAGCTTACTATGAAGATATATAACCCGCACGATACGGAAATGAAACCGTTTGTAAAAACGTACGACGAACAAACACGTCCTGAAACGCTTATAATACCTGATTTGTCACAGATAGACGCAATCGATGAACGAGCGCGTTCGCTGAGGGACGGAATATGCGACTGCGCTTATTCAGTCGCTAAACTGCTGCTTGACGAACACGAGCCTGTCCGGCTTGTGCTGCGGCATCTGGAAGGCAGTGAAGTATACGGCGCTCAGGAATCCGACGCGGGGGTTTTCGCCTCTGCGCTTGCTGCGGCTGATTTCTCTGAAGAAAGCGATTTTGCAGACCTCGTAACCGAGGCTATGCGGCGAATTGAGCTTACGAGCGCGGTGGTATTTGTAACTACGCGCTTAAACGCGCGCATAGCCGATATGCTTATAAGACTTAAGAATTATTCGGCGCTAAGTGTAACGGCGATATATGTCGCCGATACGCTGCGCAGCGAGGTAAGCGCGCTGACCTCAAAGCTTGAAGCCAGCGACATACCGGTACGTATACATACTATTTATCAGAAACCCGAAGAAAAATGAACGTTATACTTAAAAACCTTACTAAACATCTTGGAAACGGAATAGCTTCTGCGCTGTATGCCGTAGGTATAATAACGATGTTCGTGCATGCAGGAGAAGCTAATCCGAACAGTGCATATGTATTTGCTTCGGCGTTTACGTCCGCGCTTCTGTTCATACTTTTGGCCAGCGGCGGCGCGGTACGCATAGTTACGGTTTTGGCAATCGAAGCTGCCGCCGCGGCATCTGTGCTGTCCGGCTTAAAACCTTTAATGCTGTTTGAGAGCATGTATAATGCGCTCAGTGCCGGAGATATTTCCGGAAGCATTAACGAGTTTGCCTGCGTAGGCGCTATACTGTTGACGTTGGTTTCTTTTTTGATAAGCGACGAGCCGCACAGTGCATATTTGCTTGGATTTCTCACGCTTATAGCCGCAGCCGCAGCGTGGTTTTCAGGCTTCAGTATAGTTTTAAAGTATTCATTCTGCCTGATACTCGCGCTATCTGCGCTGTATGTGAATAATGCGCGCCTTAAACAGAATAATCTGAAGGCGCTTCTGTCGCTCTCGCTTGCGGCAGCTATAGCGGCTGCAGTACTCGTGCCGAACGATAAGACGATAATCGTTCCGGAGGTTCGCAATGCTGCTGATTATACCTTACGGGAAATAATCGAGTTTTTCAATCTCGACAAAGACGAGCTTGAACAAAGGCGCTCCTTTAATATGGCGACCTACGGCTGGCGCAGCTTATATGACGCCTTCGGCGGACCGGCATACCCGTTAAAAAGAGAAATAATGCAGGTAGAGAGCTCGGAAGACCTGTATCTTCGCGGCTCCATAAGATATACTTATAACGGGCGCGCGTGGGTAGACGAGGGCAATTCCGAAAAAGCCGGAAAGATAAAGCGCTTTATGCTGACGGGGCTTGAAGGCTTCGTATATAAAAACGAATATGAGAAGGCGTTTGATACCGATAAGGACTACGCGCTTAAATACTTCGATATAAACACCGCCCGCGTCACTATGCTTGACGACAACAGCTATTGGGCCGTTTATACACCGGATCGTCTGACGAAAATCTCCGAAAGCGGCGATTATAATCTGTATTACAACAATATCGGCGAGTTATTTGTTTCGCGACAGCTTAAGGCCGGAGACGAATACACGTTCGAGTCTTATGTATTCAGCGGCGACAGAGAAGAAATGCGCCAAGCTGTCGTCGCCTGCAAAAACAGAAAGGACGAAGCTTATTCGGGAGCAATGCTGATAAACCGTGGCCTTCCGGAGAATATAGATACGCGCCTATACGCGCTCGTTCAGAGCCTTACATACGGAACAAACGAGCCGTTTGATATAGCGTGCCGCATTTGCGACTACCTGCGCGCAAATGGCACATATACGCTCACGCCGGAATATACTCCCGAGGGTAAAGATTTCGTTTCCTATTTCGTGCTTGACAGCATGAGAGGCTACTGTATTTATTATGCGTCTGCAATGGCTCTCATGGCACGAATAGCTGGTTTGCCCGCAAGGTATGTAGAGGGTTATCTTTACGATGCGGATGACAGCGGAAGCGCCGTGCTTACCGGAGAGGATGCGCACGCCTGGTGTGAAGTGTATTTCAAGGGCTTTGGCTGGGTAACGTTTGACGCTACGCCTCCGGATATACAAACCACAGACGATAATTCGGGTTCGGATAATACGCAGGGCGAAAACACAGGCAATAACGATAACGGCACGGAAAGCACGCCTGCGCCTGAAAATACGCCGCTGCCCACACCTGCGCCTACACCGACTCCCACACCTGCGCTGGAAATTGATCAGCCGGAAAACAGTCCTGCTGCGACCCCTGCGCCGACTGACGACAGTTCAGACGACGAACAAACGGAGAGCAATACGACCCCTGAGCCCACGCCGACTGATCCTATTCCGGAAGAGAATAAGGATAACGAGCGGAACAATAGCGACGCAGGGAGTGGCAACGATAATTCAAGGCGAGTATTGACGGTTTTGCTTCTTGTGCTTTTGATCGCGGCACTGGCTTTTATCGTGAGCAGGCGCCTTAAGCTCACTAATCCCGTTTATGCACAGAAGAAATGCAGGACGAATGCGGATAAGCTTTCCCTCTGGTACAGGGCGTGCCTGAACGCGCTGTATACGTCCGGCGCTTTCTACTCAAACGGAGAAACAGCGCAGGATTTTGCAAGGCGGATGTACGATTCCGGATTATGTTCAGAAGCCTTCATAAGCTTCTCGGCGGCTATAGAGGCGCTGAGTTACGCAGATGCTTCCAAAATAGAAAAAACGCTTTCTGCGGCGCGCGAGAGCTATGCATACATACTCAAACGCATGAAGCTATACAAGCGTCCCGCTTGGTATATAAAACGTATAACAAAGGGACTCGGAGATATCAGTATATTGCCTTAACAAAATACTCAAAGTGACTTGAATAATAACACTGAAAGGCGTATAATTCGGAACAAAAGAAACGGAGGTATTTCTTGATGGCTAAAAGAAAATACACTGCACACGCGCATACTCTAAAAAAGCAGAAAAGCGAGTCTTTCTTCGGAGACTTAAGCGAAAAGCAAAAGAAGGTATTGGTAATTATCGGCATATCTCTGGCAGCCTTGGCGCTTATTACGCTATGCCTCGTGATACTTAACAATAACGGCGTCTTTAAATACACTACTGGACGTCTCAGGGTGAAAGGCGGCATAGCCCAGAATGTAAAAGACGGCGATATAGTTGCGGCGCATGAAGCCGACGGCAGCGATACCCGCTATTACTTTATCGGAACGTTCGATGCTCCGGATTACTATGCCGAAAAGCCGGATTACAGGATTTCGTCCGATGCAAACCGATCCGAATGGGTATATGATCTGGCGGAAGAGAACAATCTGAACTTTGTATATATTGCAAGCGTAGACAAATCGGCGAAAGAGATGGTAGAAGGCACCGACGAGTTTCAGGGTAAAACCGCTAAGGGATATAACTATTACGCATATACCTCTTCTGTTATGAATCAAATGCCTGACAGCAAGGGCAATTACTACTCAAAATCTCTCGCCTCGTATATAGAGGTCACAGGTAAGCGTTGCGTTTTGGTATACGTTACTTCAAGCGCACCCTCTGCTGAAGAACTCACGGACACCGAAACCATGATGCGCGTGGCGGAGGACATGATGAACAGGGTCACCTCGCGCAGTGACGCAAAATAAGCTCTCACATTAGACCTGGCGGAATCTTCATTAAGAGTTTTAAGACTAAGCTGCAAAACCAGTAAATAACACTTGAAACGGAGAGACGAATATGCTTGATATCAATCTGATCAGAAAAGATCCTGAATACGTTAAGGCCTCGCTGAAAAAGCGTGAATACGACGTCGATTTTACCGAGCTGCTCGAGTGGGACAGCCACCGCAGAGCTTTGCTTACGGAGAACGAAAACTGCAAAGCGGAGAGCAATAAAAAGAGCAAGGAAATACCTGTTATAAAGAAACAGGGCGGAGACGTAAATGCGCTGCTGGAGGAGCTCAAGGTTCTTAAGGAACGCATCGCCGATATGGACAGGGAGCAGACAGAGCTTGAGGAGAAGATCCGCAGGTTCGTGCTTGCGCTGCCGAACCTTCCCGCTGAAGACGTAGTTGCAGGCGGCAAAGAAAATAACGTCGCCGAGAAGTATTACGGTGAAAAGCCCGCGTTCGACTTCGAAGCGCAGAATCACGTGGATCTGTGCACCTCTCTTGGTCTTATCGACTATGAGCGCGGCGTTAAGATGGGCGGAAACGGCTTCTGGCTTTATACCGGCAAAGGCGCTCAGCTTGAATGGGCTTTGCTCAATTACTTTATAACCGAGCACCTGAAGGACGGCTATACGTTCATGCTGCCTCCGCATATGCTCACTTACGAGTGTGGCTTGACCGCCGGTCAGTTCCCCAAATTCGAGGATGACGTATACAGGCTGAACGAGGAAACGTTCCGCTTTATGCTGCCTACCGCAGAAACGGCGCTTATTAATCTCTACAGAGGCGAAATACTGGCAGAAAAGGATTTGCCGAAGCGTCTGTTTGCTTACACGCCGTGCTATCGCCGCGAGGCGGGAACGTACAGGGCAAGCGAGCGCGGCATGATTCGCGGACATCAGTTCAACAAGGTAGAGATGTTCGGCTACACAAGGCCGGAAGACAGCGATTCGATGCTGCAGGAGCTTATCGGCAAGGCGTGCAGGCTGGTCGAGGGTCTGGGTCTGCATTACCGCCTTTCGAAGCTTGCGGCGGGAGATTGCTCCGCGTCTATGGCTACCACGTACGACATCGAGCTTTGGATACCCAGCATGAACGAATACAAGGAATGCTCCAGCGTATCCAACGCCCGCGATTATCAGGCACGGCGCGGCAACATACGTTTCCGCAGAGAAGACACGAAAAAGATCGAATACGTACATACGCTGAACGGCTCCGGTCTTGCCACAAGCCGCCTTATCCCTGCCATAGTAGAGCAGTTCCAGCAGCCTGACGGCAGCGTAACAGTGCCTGAAAAGCTGCGCCCGTTCTTCGGCAGCGACAGGATAACCAAGTAATAACCAAGGCTTCAAGCTTGTTCTTACCCGCACGCTCATAACGCTATTAATCGTTATGAGCGTGCGTTTTGTTGATATCCAAATATTCTTTTTCGAGCTTTTTGACTATGTTTTTGATGTGCTCACGCGCTTCGCTTTGCGCAAGCAGCTCGTCCTGACGGTCGGGCACTTCGTCACCCATAAGGCTTATAAACTGGCTCACTTTCAGCCCCAGCGCATCCTGCATTTCGCTGTCGCTGCCGGCAGGGGAAACGAGATAGTAACACAGCACCGAGTCTTTCTGACCGATGCGGTGCGCGCGGTCCTCTGCCTGTGAATGTACGGCAGGCGACCAATCCAACTCACCGAACACTACACAGCTCGCTCTTTGCAGGTTCAATCCGCTTGCGCTGCGCAGGGATACGATGCAAAGCTCGGTTTTGCCGTTCATAAACGAATCTACGGAAGCTGCCTTCTGAGAGTCTGTTTCGCGACCGGTAATGAATACAGGCTTGTATTGTTTAAGCTCTTTTTTATATATATCCATTACGGAATGGTGATGCGCCATAAGCAGCACCTTTTCGCCTGCATCGAGCAGAGCACTCACGAATGCGGCAACGTAGGGGGCTTTGGCGATACCGGTCGCCTGCCGCTGCAGCTGACAGATTTGATCTTCGATCAGCGCTTTCTCAGACGCAGTCTGAGCGTTATTAAGCCATTCAAAGCGCTCAGACATGGGCTTCATTAGCTCGGCATATACTTTATCGTCAAAGTCTATATACTGAACCAGACGCCGCTTGGGAGGCAGCTCGGATAATACCTCGTCCTTTGTTCGCCTGAGCATCAGTCCTTCACGGCGCAGATGTTCGCCCAACAGCTCGGGCTTTGCAACTATGCGGCTGTTGTATCCGTAGCACCATTCACGCGAAAAGCTCTCCCAGTCACCCAGGCAATGATAATCAAGTATGTTTACTACGTTCCAGATTTCACCTCCTGTGTTGTAAATAGGTGTGCCTGAAAGCCCTATCACGTTTTCGCTGCTCTCTGCGATAAGGCTGGCAACTGAGTACTTTTCGGTGCCACCGTGTCTCAGCTCCTGTATTTCGTCAAAAATAATGCTCCTGAAACCGCTGTCCGGCAATACGTGCTTCCAGCCCCGCAGCAAAAGATAATGAACTATATATACATCCGCTTCGGGCAAAGTGTAAGGCTTGAGACCCCGAATAATATGCACTCTCAGGCTGCCGTCCGGCTTCAGAAAACGCTCGCACTCGCTTTCCCAGTTCCTAACCAGATGCGGAGGCACGATAATAAGTGCGGGCAGCTCAGCGCTTGCGGCAAGAAATGCAAGCGCTTGAACTGTTTTGCCGAGCCCCATTTCATCTGCCAAAAGACAGCGCCTGTTATTGAGCATGAAAGCAAGGCCTGCTTTCTGAAATTCCATAAGCACACCGCCAAATGCATCTGCAGGCGGTACAGCGTACTGAGGCGCAGACAAAGCGGCGATTCTTTTGAGCGCATATTCACGGGCGTCTGCAAGCGCGCTTTCCCAGCGGGCTTTGTCGGCTTCTTTTATTTCGAGCGGGTAACGGAGCATCAGCCAGTTGAGGTCTCCGATTATCCTGCGGTGCGCAGTAAAGCGCGCCACACCGCGTCCGCGGCCGTCACAGCCTGGGAACAGCCGCTTTGCAAGCTCAGTTACGTAGGGCTCGCCTTTTATGGTCCAGCACCGGGAACGTTTGTTGTAAGAAAGAGTCCCATATGTCACAGCCTCGTCCGGCGGGCTTTCAAGATACGGCGGATATTTATTCATGGCAGATATATACCCCAAAGTCTGTCAAGCGCGATCTGTTTTACGGGCTTCGAGTTGATGGCTGCGGCAAGCTTTATGCTGCGCTGCGTTATGACTACGGCGCCTGTTATGCTTGCTTCTGCAAGATAAGCGTAAAGCTGTTTTGACAGCGCGGCGGGTGATGGACGTCCTTTTTTAATTTCGATTATCACGCTTCCCACAAGAAAATCCGCCCGCTTATGCGGGCTGATGCGCGCTTCGTGTATAAAGCTTATATTATGCGCTTCTAAAGCCTCTGCAATAAACGCATGTATATCTGTTTCCTGAGGTACGCTTTTAATGCGCACTTCAGAAACAGCCTCTTCGATTTGCCTGATAATTTCATTCATTTCGTAAAAAGGCCGTTCCGGCAGCCGGAACGGCTTTATCAGTAATATGCTTACAGCTTGATGTTTTCGCCTATCAGGCCCACGAACGCGCCGGTTTCGCCAAGCCCGCTCTCGCTGTGAGCGATGAGCCACTTGTTTACATGCGTGAGCAGCTTGTCTTCGTCTGTCTTGGCCTTTCCGCGAGCGGGCAGAGGCTCGTTTGTGCCCTTGGGGAGAACCACGGTGCAGCGGAACGTTCCGTCCGGCGTCGCAGAGATAGGCGCATAGTGCAGGGTAGTTGCGTACACTTCGACCAGCGTTCCTTTTTTTACAAGGAATGCCTGCATTTTTGAGGTATCGTATGTAAAATCCTTGCCGATGTCCTGACGTTTGCCCACAAGCAGTATAAGATCGGTGCAGGCATAATTCAGTTCGGAATCGCGATGATATTCGACGGCGTTCAGCGTATGGTTGAAGCCGTTGCAGTAGCCTATCTGAATCGGCATTCCGCCATAGGCTTCTTCAGAGAACTGACGGTATATCCTGAGCTCCTCGAGCTCCTTGACGGAAGGATAATAAACGGTGCTGTCGGAAGGACATTCGGTGTTTTCCATCGCTTCCGCTAACGAACGCAGATAGTAACCCTTTATTACCCGGCCGTATTGTCTGAAAGCGCGTGACGTGACGTTTTTGATTTGCATAAAATGATCCTCCGTGTATTTTTTAATATAATAGCACTCAATTGCAAAAATTGCAATCACTATTTACAATATGTTGCTTGAGAAAGACGTAAAAACGCATATAATTTTTCAGGATTATGATAAAGGCGGTGCAGGTATGAAATTTACAGCAATGCTCACCAAGCGGTATAAGGATACTCCGGCTGACTGCCAGATTGCAAGCCATATTTTTATGATACGCGGCGGTTATATGAAAAATGTCGGCAACGGTATTTATTCGCTGTTTCCGATAACAAAGCGCATAACGAGCAAAATCGAAAGTATCATGCGCGAGGAAATGGACCGCATAGACGGGCAGGAAGTGCTTTTCCCTGTTGTAATGCCTGCCGGTATTTGGCGTGAAAGCGGCAGATACGATTCCATCGCAAATGAGCTCGTGCGTTTTAAGGACAGAAGCGGCAACGATATGGTGCTGGGGATGACTCACGAAGAGGCCGCAGTTCAGCTTGCAAGAGAAACCGCGGACAGCTATCAGCAGTTCCCGTTCATGATTTATCAGATTCAAACCAAATTCCGCGACGAACCGCGCGCGCGCGGAGGTCTTATCAGAGTACGCGAATTCACTATGAAGGACGCGTATTCCTTCCATACCTCCAAAGAAGACCTTGAACGCTACTACGCTATATGCCACAAGGCGTACGAGCGCATCTTCGCGCGCTGCGGCGTTCCGGAGGTTATATCGGTCAAGAGCGACAGCGGCATGATGGGCGGCAAGGTAGCGCATGAATTCATGCTTTGCACTCCGGTGGGCGAGGACAGCCTCGTAGTGTGCAAAGACTGCGATTTCCGTGCAAATATGGAAACTGCGGAATGCGTATACGAAAACCTGAATACCGGCGAAGGGGAGCTGAAAAAGGTCGCCACGCCGGAAATGAAAACGATTGAAGACGTGTGCGCATATCTTAATTCGGATACCAAATACAGCATAAAAGCTGTCGTATATCAGCAGGAGACCGACGACGCGTATGTGGTCGCGTTTATCCGCGGCGATCTTGAAATAAACGAAGTAAAGCTGCGCAATTATCTAAAGAGCGAGATTTATCCGGCGCAGGAGCTTGAAAAGGCCGGCCTGACTGCGGGCTTTATAGGCCCTAAGGGTATATCAAAGGACATAAAGGTAGTTTACGACGTTTCGCTTAAGACCTGCGACAACTACGTTTGCGGCGCGAATGAAGCAAACTGCCATTATACCGGCTTAAGTATACGGCGCGACATAGGCGATGTGGAGTATGTCGACATCGGAAAAGCGATCGAGGGCGGCATATGCCCGATCTGCGGCAAAAAGACGTTGTCGCTTACGCGTGGTATAGAAGTGGGCAATATATTCCAGTTAGGCGATAAATATACAGCTTCCATGGGGATGAAATACATAGATAAGGACGGCACGCTTAAAACGCCCATAATGGGCTGCTACGGCATAGGCGTCGGGCGGCTTGCCGCAAGCGTATGTGAAGCGCATCACGACGAATACGGGCCTATATGGCCTATGACGATTGCGCCGTGGCAGGTGCAGCTCTGCGCGCTCAGAAGCGACAACGAAAGCGTCAAGGCTTTGGCAGACGATCTGTACGAAAGACTGCAGGCGGCCGGAATAGAAGTGCTCTACGACGACAGGCAGATAAGCGCCGGCGTTATGTTCTCTGACGCGGATTTGACCGGAATCCCTCTGCGCGTGGTAGTAAGCCCGAAGGGTATAGCTAACGGCACAGTGGAGATTTCGAAACGCGATAAGAGTTATATGGAAAAGATAGAAACAGATAAAGCATTCGACAGCATAAAGCAGCTTGTCAAGAGCATGTTAGACGAGATAAACAATATCTGATACAAAACGACACAGATGAACGAGTATACACAATTGCGATACAAACAGAAATCTCCCCGTTTTCGGGGAGATTTCCGTTTGCGTAACCTTGGGGATTATTTACCGTTGTAGGTATCGCACATTGCCTGCCAAGCGTCCATAGCTTCTTCGATCAATTCAGCGGGTTCTCTCCAGCTGATGTTCCAGAGCAGCGGTCTGCCCAGTACGTCATTGATAGCGCCGAGGGACAGCGCGTTGTTCGCTACGACGTGTGCGTCGTCGCGCAGCATGGCGTAGGTCTCGTCAACGGCGCGGTCGTCGGTGTAGTTGTACTTGTTGCCGATCCAGGCGTCTTCGTCGTCGTAGCCGGGAGTTACGTTGGTGTAGAGATCATAGATGAACTGAATCTGATACGCAGTTTCAGCATCGTAGACATTCGGCATAACCGTAACGTTATCGCTGTTGATCGTTACGTAGCGATCTCCGCTCGGACCCATGGGGAATGCGACGCAGCCCCACTCGAACTCGGTGCCGCTGATTTCAGCGTTGTCGTTGAATCCGCCGTAGGTCTGATACATGAGGAAGCCTCTTTCGCCGGCCTTGAAGTCTTCGACGAAGTAGTTCCACTGGCTGTCAGCGGGCTGCGGGAAAGCATATTCGGACCAGACTCTCTTTGCCCAGTTCAGACCGTTCACGGTCTCGTCCTTATTCGCGGTTACTACGAGCTCTTCGTTCTCGTTCAGCTCGAAGAAGGAACCGTTGTTGGAGAATGCGCCCATCAGATAGAAGTCGGAATTGTTGCCGGTGAGCGCCCAGATATCGACAACGCCGTCGTTGTTGGTATCCTGCTGGATCTTTGCGAGCATTTCTTCGAACGCTTCCCAAGTCCAGGTGCCGTCTGCCTGCATGTCATAAATGGTTTCCCATTCGATGCCGGCGTTTTCAAGCACTGTCTTGTTGAAGAACAGGCACTGCCGGGGTTCGGTAGCTCCGGGATATACGCCGTATACTTGGCCGCCCTTGGTCATGAAGCTGCAAACGAACTCGTTCCACTTTTCATTTGCGAGAATTCTCTCGTCCCAGGGCATGAAGTAGTTGTTGTTCATGGGAGATCCGACAAAATCCGGGGGAAGGATGTACACGCACAGCGTGTCGTCGGGAGCGGTAACGAAATTGATCAGCTCGTTTACGTTGTCGCCCCAGCCGCCCTTCTGGATCTGCACGATCTTGCAATTATAGGTCGCTTCGATCCAATCGCGGTAATCATAGGTGGCCTGCTCCTCTTCGGTCGGGTCAGCTTTGCGCTTGGACTGGGCTTCGCTGGTCCAATAGTCATAGATGTAGATAGTACGTCCGCCGAGATCGATTCCTTCGACCTTCTCGGGGTAGTCCTCGGCAAAAGCAGCGCCGCAAAGCACTGCCATAACCAGGGCCAGGATCAGAGCTAAGCTCTTTTTCATAAGGTTGCCTCCTTAAAATATTTCTAAATGCCTAAGGCATTCAGTTTCGATAAAACTCTTGTCGGCTATTGCCGAACATATACATTATACCGCAAAACGCCGGCGTTGGCAATTGTTTCTGCAACGTTTTAACATAACGCTGTAAGGCAAGCGCGTAAAGCCGGGCGTTACATTTTTGTGCCCGTCATGGTTATGCTTTCCACGAACGTGCGCTGCGCGAACAGATACAGGATTATGAGCGGTGTCGCGCAAATCAGCACACCGATCGAAATTAGCTGCGCTCTGCGCGCGGGGGGCACTATGACGGCCGTGCCTGCGGTGGTGGCAAAATAATGTCCCATACGTGTAACGATACCGTTCAGTTCGTTGGACAGCAGACTGTAGGACGAAAGGAAGTTCCTCGTATAGAACAGGTCCGTCCACTGCCAGACAAACGCGAAAAGAAAGCAGCTGAGTATAATCGGCACAGCGTCCGGCAGCATTATACGGAAGAACGTACGAAGCGTTCCGCAGCCGTCGACATACGCCGCCTCTTCAAGGCTCTTTGGGACGCCTCTGAAATACTGCCGCAGCATATAGATATAAAGACCGTTTTTAAGCCCCATGCAAGTAAGGCTCATCAGCGTATACGGCGCTACCGAGCCGCGCAGATTGAGGGGCTTTCCGTTAATTGCCTTGAATATTCCGAATATGTCGAAATTTGTGAAAAAGACATACAGGCTCATCGACATCGTCTGCGGCGGGATTATGATCAGCGCCACCACGCAGCCGAACCAGAACTTTTTCAGCGGGAAATCGTATCTCGCAAAACCGTATCCGACAAGTGTTGTACTGATTACCTGGCATACCGCCATCAATAGAGACGTCCACAGACTGTTCAGTATCGCCTTGGGAAGATTGAGCAGCTCAAATACTATACGATAGTTATCGAGCGTTGCTGTGCGCGGCAGCATTATTACGGTAGAATCGTACAGATCCTGCTCTATCATAAAGCTCGTAGTCAGGCGCATGAGAAGCGGCTGAATGATCATAAAGCACAGCCCGAATACGAGCAGCCATCTGAAAAGCGAGATGCTGCCTGATTTTACGTTCTTTTTGAGCAGATAACCGCCTGAACGCCGGTTTTCCTGCCAGAAGCTGCGCTTCGTGCGGACGGTGTCAGTCTTCATAATAATGCACCCCCAAGGAGATTATCAGCGAGAAGATGCCGATAAACAACGCAGCGACACCAAAGTAGATCCAGCTCATAGCTGCGCTTTCGCCGAACTTGAATTGAGTATACATGACGGTGTTTATGTATTCGACTACGGTGTTGTCGTTTTTCATGAAGAAGTCGATTATAGTGTAGATGCCGTTCACCAGCAGCAGCGGGCTGACCATAGGGAATGTGATTTTCCAGAAGCTTTCCCAGCCGGAACAGCCTTCGACGTCTGCAGCCTCGTAAAGAGAACGCGGTATAGTCTGAAGTCCGCCAAGAAATACGATAATCTGAATGCCCGAAGACATGACGATATCGTAAATCTGATCGATCATCTGGAAAACGACGTCAAATACATCGCTTGCTACACCGGATACAGATATAAGGCTCTGTATGCTTTCCGAGAGGTTGAATCCGGAGGATGAAGCGATGTCCGCAGTCATGCCCTGCATTATGTTGAACTGATCGTTCTGCGCCTCGATGCCGGGCAATACGCCGCTGGCGAGTATGACGGGCAGGAAGAATATCACTCGCGCTACAGTGCGGCCCTTGAACTCCTGATTGAGTATAACCGCGATAACGAAGCTCAAAACCAGCGTCGCTATTGAGTTAATAAGCATGCGGACAATCTGGTCAAGAAGATAGCCGCTGAAAGAACTGTCCACTCTCAGAGCGTAGCGGTAATTGCTGAATGAATTCCAGGTTTTATTATAACCCGCGCCCGGAACTATTTCTATTACGTTGAAGCTCATGGAAAGCGATTCAAGCAGCGGACGCAGCATGAATACGATAAAGCCGATAATGAAAGGCAGTATAAATATAACTCCGCGACGTGCGTTTTTAGAGCGCATCGTGTAGTATTCGGGATTCCATTTGCCCGGGAGAAACGGTCTGAGAAGATAATCAAAGAGTTTGCGCGCAGTCTCGCTGACGGCGTACCATATGCTGCTTCCTGTGCGCGCCGCAATATTCCTCATGCTCTAATTCCCCCTAACTACGATGTAGTCCCGCGCGGGTATGGTATGTCCCTGATAATCAAAAGGCGTTTCCGTGTAATTAACAAGCACATATGTCCCGTTTTCGTATTCGGTCTTGCTTACGTCTTCGGCAAGACGCTCGTGTCCGCTGATGCGGACGTTGTTGAGCCCGGCCATTTCAGACTGATAGCGGTTTATCATTGCAAAGGCTTCGTCCTTCCAGCTGCTGTAATAAGCCGCGTAATAGCCTGTATGCAGCGAGTCCTGCAGAATCTTGGTATCAGCTTGCATAAAGCAGAAATGCAGACCGCAGCCGTATTCTGCGCTGGTAAGCAGCTCTCCGATGTAGTCGCTCGAAAGGTTTATCGCTTTTCCGGTGTAATTGACGCTGCCGTGTATCGCGATCTGATAGAACGGAACCATAGCGTCAAGCAGTGAATACCTCGTGCCCGGAACGTCCATCTCGGTAACGAGATCGGCGTAGGGGAGGGTAAAGTCGCTGCCTTCCTTGACGATGACCTTCAGCCCTTTTGCGGCGGCGTCCTTCAGAACGTCTATATTCATCGCCTTGACCTTTTCGCGTGTTACCAAATCCTTGGGATTGTAATCCGCACTGAGCAAAAGCCCTATATCTCGGAAAGCGATGCCGGTTGCCTTCTGCTCGGCAAGGAATGATATAAGGTTTTCCGCCTTTTGCTGTGCGTACGAGGGCTTGACGAGATAGTACGAATCCTGCTCCTCGTCAAGCTGGAAGGTCACAGGGCTGAACGGGTACAGCTGCACCTGCTGCCGCGTGGTATATCTGGCGGCGTCTGAAAACGGAACGAAGCCCTGCAGCAAGCCGCTGTCATAGGCAAATGCCGTGATACCGTCAAAATACAGGTCTATTCCGGCGTTTTTGGCAGCTTCTATCAGCTTCAGCATGCCCTTTTTACCGCCCAGCACACGCTCAGGCTTTACGCTGCTTAGCACCTTTTGCCTGATACCGCCGTTTGCCCAGCCGGTCATACGCACGGAAACGTTGCGAAGGCCGCTGCTTTTTATATCGTCGATTATACTTATCGACTGATCGAACGTCGTCGTCGCGACTACGCTGTCAACCGGCAGACCCAGCTTTTCCACGGTTTTATTGATCGCGCCGACAAGCTCTACGCTGATCGGCATGTCGGCTTCGGCGACTGTATCGTCTATGATGCCCTTTTCGGTTAGATACGCGCTGTAAGCTTTTGCCATGTCTACATAAGAATCGCTGTCTATGAAGCGATACCTCTGCACAATGGTGTCAGTCGGGAGCTGTTTTTCGTACATGTTAACCGGTTTGTCCGTTTTGGCAGATACGTTGTAGCGGTCGGTGTGCAGCGTGTTATATTTGGTGCAAAGCCAGTTGTAGCTGTTAAAGCGGCCCGAAATATCCGCCTGAATTGCTGCAAATGACGAAGCGCCTTCTATTACGCATATAAACGAACTTCCGCCCTTGGACATACCGAATACCGGGAAATCCACGCGCGTTTCATGGGGCGCCTCGGAACGTATGGACGCATAATCCCAGCCGTAGAGATTTGAATAATAGCTGTTTTGCTTAAGTTTGCCGTTATTGTTGTATATCAGTGCGCCGCCGCCTTCCGGAACGAACATAAAACCGTCGTCACTTAATCCCGCTGCGCCGAACATCGGAAGCACAGTAAGGTACGTGATCTGATAGCCTTCTTTATAACGGATGTTTTCGTAAGGTATTTCGACCAAAAGATCATCGCCGTCCAGACGATATATTACTTCGACGTTAAAGACCGCGCCCGCCTTGGTGGTAGAGGAGGTGACGAAGGTCAGATCGTACTCATAATCCTCCTGAGTATAGCCGCCCTCCTCGAAGTATCCTTCTATCTTGGCCTTATTTGTCTCGCTAGTGTCGCTTTTCAGCACGTACAGAGGCGTATTCACGACCTCCGGATACATCGCTATTATTTCATCCTTGTCGGCGCGGCTGTCGAGCCTTGCGGGATCGTATTTGGTATAGTTGCTGTCAACCTTCTTTGCGGTGGATTTGCTCATGTTTCCGGTGAAGCTCTTATAGCGTTCCTCGGTTATGGCAGTGGGTATGACATAACGTTTTTCGATCCTGCCTACTGAGTATTCGACGGATATCGAACTGTCTTCATTCTGCCATACCGCATAGGTACCGTTTTGGATCGAATAGCGATAGCTGTTTAATTCGATCGAGCCTGCGTTTGTCTGATATGTGACGATGAGGGTAGAGCGTATTACTTCTTTGTTGGTGGCGTTCGCTATGGCGTCGTCAGCGCAGTCTTCAGGTATAGCTGTCCATTTTTGACCGCTTTCTTTATCTGTTACGGTGAAATAAGTGGTCTCCGCGTCAAGCTCAAACAGCAAACGGTCAGATTCCATAGTAAAGGTCTGTGCGCCGTCTTCGTAGAAGTTTATTTCAGGCTCGGGCAAAGTGCTCGCCGGCTGGGGACCGTAAAGCGGTATGCCGACAAAAATCACCAGCAGAGCCGCGGCGACAATAAATATTCCCCAGCCTATCAGACGCGATTTCAGCTTTTTCTTTTTTGCAGTCGTCATCTGTTTCCTCCTTAGTTCAGCCTGAATGCGATTTCACGGTACAGTGAAACGAAGAAGCCCGCGGCATCGCTCAGCAAGCTGAAAAACACAAGCACAAGAAATATTATGATGCATGCTCCGAGCATCGTGAACAGCAAAAATATCACCGTTCGGGCAGGTCCGTAATCGTGTACCTCCATAAGCCCTACAAAGGCCAGGAACACGCTCCAGATTACCGAGAAGCTCATCAGAACGTTATAAAACGACGCTTCGTCAAAGGTTATTATGTTGCTGATAATGATAAGAGGAAGCTGGATAATTATGTACGGCACTAAAGCGTAGCACATCGCCATATAAATATCCTTAAAGCGCCCCTTGCCGTCAAACAGTGTAGTCAGCGACCAGTTGGCAAGACATAATACCAAAAACGGTATCAAAAGAGACCCGCACTGCTCGAAAACGTTAATGTACTGCAGAGGCGCGTTTATAAACTGAAAGTTCGTAAACATCAGCTTTGCGACATACGTTATCAAAAACAGCACAAGAAATGTCGTGCCGGCCGCTACGGAACCTCTGTGCTCGTGTACGAGATCCCAGAAGCCGTCGAACGGATGCGTTATTACGTGCTTTGCGTATTTGAGCGACTCAAAGTAGCGCTTGCCGGAAGCGCCGCGCTCCTTATATTCCGCGCTGCTATTTAACGATGTGGTCGCGTTCATACATTGCTACCTCGAATTTCATTTTCTTGAGCAGGCCACGCCCTACG
Source organism: Clostridia bacterium (assembly GCA_017543905.1). GTDB lineage: Bacteria > Bacillota > Clostridia > Christensenellales > Aristaeellaceae > RUG14130. The sequence goes on along the minus strand of JAFYFC010000055.1, from coordinate 79,038 downwards.
AAGAATACGATGATCGCCGCGAGTATGCCTATGACCCAACCGATGTTGGCCTCTACCCATTCCTTACGATACAGACGGAAGGCTCTGCCGTAGTTTATCCTGTCGTGAGCCATTTTGAAATATCGCATAGCCTCGGAATACTCGCTCTGCCTGAGGAGCGAACGACCGATTCCGCGGAATGCCATATTATAGTTGGCGTTGTATTTGAGCGCTTCTCTCCACATGTCGGCAGAGCCGTCGTAATCGCCTCTGACGTATGCGTTGTTCGCGTCGTATATAAGGTTTCCGTATTCGGTGGGCGTAAATACGGTAATTGAACTGCTGGTCTGATCGAGACAGAACAGATCGCGTCCCATATGCTCGATTGAAACGCCCGCGCCTGCGTTGAAAGCGCCTTCGTAATTACCGCGTGTGCCGAACGCCCACAGCATAACGCCCTGACTGTCATAACCGAACAGGCGTCCGCGTGTTCTGTCGAAGGCTACGTATATATCGTCCTCGAGTACGGTGATATCAGAGAACTTGGAGGGCCCGAGGTTGACATTGTTTGTGCCGTCGACCCATCTGTAATCTCCGATAGGGGGGTACCGGTCATTTTTGATGAGTATATCGTCGCCTATGCCGTTGATCCGGCGGATAGGATTTGCGTTGTCCCATTTTAGATCGTATTCACTGAACACGGTGTTGGTCGCATAGATGAAGCCTTCTTCGTCTATGTACATATTCTCGTATCTCGTGGGTACGGCGTTCTCCGACTTGGCTCTCTGCTCGTCCGAGAGGAAGTAGTACTTCCAGATGTATTCGAACATGCTTACAGTAACCTTATTAGCGCCGATAAAGCCCGAAAAAGTGGTATCCGCTTCAAATTTCGCAAGGCCTTTATTCACATTGTCCGCAAGCACGTAAAGCCTTCCGACGCTGTCCGTTACGATGCGGTTCGGCAGGAAGCTTGCGTCCTGATCAAAGGTCGAATCGGCAGGCTTTGTGAATTGTTTTACGTAATTCAATTCGCTGTCCATAACGACGACACGGTTGTTGTTTTTGTCGGCGATATAAATATTGCCGTCGTTATCGACACTGATATCGGAAGGAGCGGACAGAGTCGGAACATCCGCACCGTTCACTCTGTCGATTATGCTGTCCAGAATAAACTCGCCGTTTTCGAGCGTAAGCTTAAGCACGCGGTTGTTGCCTGTGTCTGCTACGTACATATCGTCGCCTTTTACAAACAGGCTTTGAGGCCGCTGCATCGGTTTATCCAGGCCGAGCGTGGAGGAGTATATTACGGTTTTCACTTTATATGCGTTAGGAGATTCGCGCAAATCTTCCCAATAATCGTAATTATAAGTGTATACTTCAGTAAACGCGTCGCTTTCGGAAAACGCCGAAAAGCACGTGAACAAAAGTATAGCCGTAAGGAAAGCTGAAAGTTTTCTCATAATTCTCACCCGCTTAGTCCTTTATGCCGGAGCTCGCCATAGTTTCAAGTATCTGACTTTCGCTGAGTATAAATATCACTATCGGAACGCTCATAACTACTACCGTTACCGCCGCCGCCTGTCCGGTACGCGCGATACCGCCTGCCTGTATCTGCTGCAGAGCGTACACAAGAGTCTTTTTCGCTTCAGAATAAATAACCGTAGCAGCGGAATTGTTCCAAAGACCCTGCACCGAGAAAATTATTATAGTAAGCCAGGCCGGCTTGACGTTCGGCATCACGATAGACCAGAAAATCCTGAATTCGCCCGCGCCGTCTATGTGAGCTGCCTCTATAAGCGCAGTAGGAAGACTTTCCATAAACTGCTTCATCATGAACAGACCTATCGGAGCCGCGAACGCAGGCAGCACCAGCGCCCAATACGTATCGATCATGCCGAGCTTGCTCATGATTACGTAGTTAGGTATACCGGTAACGTAACCGGAGAACATGAGGCAGGTGGTGACGACCGCGAAAAACGTTTTGCCTCCCGGAAAATCGTATTTCGCAAGCACGAACGCCGCCATAGACGCAATCAGCAGGTGCCCGGCGGTGCCGACAAACGTTATTATAACCGTATTCAGCAGATACCTGCTGAAGGGTACCCAGCTTTGTCCCATGGTTACCAACAGGTCTGAGAAGTTGTCGAATGTCGCATGCCGCGGGAACAGCGTCGGCGGGAAACGGAACAGCTCGTCCAGCGGTTTAAGCGAAGAACTGATTGCGAACACGAGCGGGAAAGCCATAAGACACGCAACCAGTATCAGCATAATATATATGCCCATATCGCCGCCGATGGAACGGTTTGGTTTTCTGCGCTTGAAAGAGAAGGCAAGCAGCACCAGAATAAGCGCGATGATCAGAATGTTTATCGCGACCATAAAGCCGCTTGTAAGCGTGAAGCCGAAAAGGTTCTGTATCAGCTCCGAGTCGAATATCAAAAGCAGCAGTGCGATTACGAGCGCAGCGATCCTGCAATTCCGATATTGCTTTTCGTTTGCTCTTCTCGGCTTCTGTATGCGTTCACCGCGCAGCTCGGCAAGACGCCTATATTCGTCTGCTCTGCTTTTAGGCTCTCTCGGGCGTGAAGGCCAGTGCTTGAACAAAAACTCGTAAGCCGCAAGGCCCCTGTCAAGCTGCAGATCGAATGCGCTGCCGTCCTTAAGGGTAACCGTGATCGTAGAGGAGATACCGCCGTTTCTGACGTTTTTGAGCCTGTCGATATCGGTATAATTTAACTGTAAGAGCTCTGTTCCTCTGCGGTTAATGAATACGGCCTCAGTTTCGCCCATGCAAAGCTTGCCGCGCTCCTTGGGCGACGCGGGTATTATAAGAGTACCGGCTGATTCAAGAAGTATGCTGCCGTTCATATCAGGTACCTACCTTCGAAAGACCATTAGTGATGGCTTTTTTGCACAGTATCATTACCATGAAGAGGAACACGGCGATGGCAGACGCGTAACCCATCTCAAAACGGCTGAAACCGTAGTCGAACAGATGCGTTACCACTGTGCGGGCCGCGTAGTCGGTAGACGGATAGCCCGCCAATGCGCGAGGCACGTCGCTTACATTGAAGGCCGTAGTGATCGACATAATTGCGCCGAACAGCAGTACCGGCTTCATGGAGGGCAGGGTTATGTGATACAGCTCCTGCCAGCGGTTTCTGATGCCGTCGACATACCCGGCCTCGTACATGCTCTTGTCTATGCCCTGAAAACCTGCAACGAAGGAAAGAAAGCCGGTGCCCATGCTCATCCACAGAATTACTATAATCAGCACAGTCATGATATACTGCGGATTCAAAAGCCACAGTATCGGGGCGTCGATCAGTCCAAGGTCGAGAAGTATCGAGTTAAGGTAACCGTAAGCGTCGCCCCTGAATATTACAGAGAAAATACTGAAGGCGTTTGCCGCGACGGAAGGCGCGTAGAATACAACCACAGCTACCGCGCGTACCCATTTGGGCAGCTCGTTTATAAACCATGCGAACATAAACGATAGCAGGTAACCTACAGGTCCTGTTATGACCGCTATTACGAAGGTATTTTTTACCGCGGTCAGGAATACCTCGTCCTGCAAAATCAGGTTTATATAGTTTTTAAGCCCTACGAAACGCGGTTTTTCAAGTATATTATAGCTTGTGAAGCTGTAATAAATTGACGTGCACATTGGCAATATGAAAAACGTAAAGAACAGTATGGCGTAAGGCGCAAGGAAAAGATAACAGACCCTCATACGCTTCGCCTTGGAAAAAGAGTATGACAGCTTCCTTTGCTTTATACGCAGATACTTGCCTGCAAGAGTCTTTGTCTGCATGTTTCCGTCATCCTTTCAAGCTTCAGTCGACAGGCAGTCCGAATTCCTGCCGTTTGATGATTATCTCTTCGTTTATAGTACGTGCGTAGGTAAGCAGAGTCTCGCGGGGATCGTCCTTGTCGTTTATGACCTTGCGGATCGCGTTAGTCATATGGCGCGTTGTGGAATATCCGCCTGCAATTTCTCTGAAGCCCACCGCCCAGGACTGCTGCTGCTTGAGTATCGCAAGCTCGGCAGAAGACCAGGGCAGCTCCTCCAGCGCCTTGGTATTGGCGGTCGCGTATCTTGCGGACGCGCCTAATATGCTTTCCATCTCACGTCCGAAGCGCACCTGCGTATCGTATCTTATCCACCACTTCATGAATTCCCAGGCGTTTTGCTTTACTTTTTCGTCGTCTGTCGCTATCATCATGCAGCAGGTGCCGTTGGAATGTACGCTGTGATCTATGGTGCCGTCTTCTCTTAGCGTGCCAGGGAAGAGGGCGAAGTCCCAAAGACCGCGGATTTCAGGCGCGGAGACGGACAGAGTATTGTACGTCGTATAGCCTGCCACGCCTATAGGCATCTCGCCTGAACGGAAGCGCGTAACGAAATCGAATACAGTCGGCAAGCCGTAATCGTTATAAAGACTTGTATAGAACTTGAAGGCTTTGACGCCAGGCTCTTCGTCTATAAGCGTATGCTTGGCGTCAGCGTCGTAGATAGCGCCGCCGTTTTGGTATATCAATGAATTCAAAACGGACATGTCGATGGTCGTGATATCCGGATATGGGACACCCACGGACATGTTGTTGCCTTGTATCGTAGGCAGCATCTCTATAAGCTCCTGCCACGTCTCCGGCGGCTCGGAATAGCCCAGATCCTCAAGTATATCCGTGCGGTAGAACAGTACTGAGAATATCTGCGTTTCGGGCAGCGCGTAAACGCCGGATTTAGTTCCGTCGTTGTACGTGAGAGGCACAAGCGCGCTGTCGAGGAATACGTCCTTTGTGACTTCTTCAAAGTCCTCAAACTGAGTAAGATCCTCGACGGCATTGCGCATCGCGTAGTTTACCGCAAACCAGCTGTCGACGCTGAGCACTACGTCAGGGCCGTTTCCCGCAACGACGGCCGTAAGCAGTGCGTCCGCGGCCACCAGCTTTACGTTGACCTTCACGTTGTTGACGGAATGGGAGGGGAAGTATTCGTCCACCATCGTCTTGAGGATCGTGCTCTGGTCTCTGCCCGTGACTATCCAGACTTCGAGTACGTTGTCGTCGTCCTCGTCGTATTTGTTGCCGAGCGAATTGTAATCGACAAAATACGAAGCGGTGCAGGACTTGATTTCGTGCCAAAGCTTACTGAGCCAGCCGTCGTTAACACTCTCCAGCTGTGCGTCGGGCGAGCTGATTATAATATAGTCGATATCGAGCTTTGTTTCGCTCATGTTCTGCATGGCGGTACCCATGCTGGTTATATTGTCCTTGAAGTTCGTGAACGACTGTGTTATGCGCTCGTTGCGCTCGACGAACTGTTCGAGCTGAGTTGCAAGCGTCTGCATTACCGCCACTCTGTCGCTTTTCTGCCCGGTAATAGCGACCGTGTCGTCGATAAGCTTATACAGGCGCTTGCTCTCAAGGTCCATAGCCTCTATGACTTCGGGATACACGGCGTCCAGCTTATAATCGCGGAAACGGTCGGGGTTTACGCCGGTCAGAACGAGAACTTTTCTGTATATCTGATTCAGACGGTATATGCTGTCCTCCATACGCTTGAGTATACTGCCCATTTCACCGAGCGTGGCCTGTACGCGTATGGTATGCGTGCCGCTTTCAAGATAGAATTCAAACGGCTTTCCGTCCTCGTCTGAAAGCGTATAAAGCTCCCACGAGGTATCATATTTGAAGGTAACCGCCGATAGCTCCGCAAACGGTATAGCGCCGTCTATATATATGCTGCGGCAGGATATTGCGCCGCGCTGATACTGCTGGCGCGCTTTGAGCGTGATATTGTAAAGGCCGTCACGCGGTACGGTAAACTCCCATTCTATCCAATCGCCGGCATTGTTCCATGCGTCGCCGCCGATGTAATTAAGCACGGTTGCGGTAACAGAGGACGGTTCCGTCGAAGAAGACGAATGATCGTAGCGCGCATAAAGCGAAGGGGAAGAGCGCAGATACGCGCTTTCACCCTGTATTTTAGTGCTCCATAAAGGCGGAGTCACGCTTCTTTCCGAACAGGCGGCTTTATATTCTTCGTAGCTTGGCAGCGTCTGGACCGAAGTAAGCCTAAGTCCGCCTATCAGCATGGCTTCATTCGTGCCCTCAAGAGCGATCGTGTTTTCTCCTGCTTCGAACCAGAATTTGTAAGGCTCAGTTTCATAGCCCATATCGTCCACGAAATATGAAGTTTGCCAGTCGAACATCTCTGTCTGAGTAGGACGAATGTCGTTGCCCTGATTATCCTTGCGTATTTCGCCTTCGTCTGTCCAAAGCCGATTGAAGCGCAGCGTCTTTGCGCCGGAGAACGGAACCGTGTCGTTTATATACAGAATACGCTCCATATCCACGCCGCGGCTTGTGAATACCGTTCCGTCCGCTTCGATTTTATCGAAGGTAAGATAATTAATTTCAATGTTGTAGAAACCGGCGATTTCAACGTTTACGTTCCAAACGGTTTTTTCGTTCGTAGCGTTAAGAACGCAGCCGCTATAGTCCTGAACTGTATGACCGTCCCCGGTAAACGAGCTTAAATCTATTTCTATCGGTTCTCCGTGATAATCGTATGAGCTTGGCGACGAATCGCCCGCGGCTGAAGCAAGCGAAGATTCAAGGTATTTTGAATACGTGTCGCTGCGGCCGATACCGCTTATATCGGCATCGAGGTTTATACCCGCGTATTTCTCCGAAAAGTCGTCGCTTCCACGGGTCAGCAGCCAGATGACAAGCACGACAATCAGAATTATCGCAATTGTAAGAAGAAACTTTCGCAGTTTGCTGGACATATTGAAGTCTCCCTGCCGAAATTATAGATAATATATCATATTCCGTTTCATTATAGTCATAATTGCTAAAATTGTCAACTGTATTTTGCGGAGGAAACGAAAATGTGAGTTTAATTAAAACAAATGTAAAACACTGAAAGAGTTGAAATCTTTGCATCTGAATTTTATGTTCTAATATGCATGACTGCTGCATAAATAGGTGATTAAAGCTTGCAACGACATAGCGGTATTTTCCATGCTGCTTATCCACAGGATGTGGATAAGCATTCAGTTTTGTGGAAAAACAGGGAAAAGTCTGTTTTTACAAAAGTATAAGGAATAATACAAAACTGATAATTCATATATTTAGTTCAGCGCTGAACATCGCAATTTGTATAAACAATATTCGTTTATGCTATGTAAGAAGATTGACTTAATAAATACTGTTATAGTATAATCAGAACTGTTTTAAAGCAAGAATCTTTAATTAGAAAGGAGTGCATATAAACGATGACGCAGAACGACGAAAGTCAGAACCGCACTCCTGCTGCACAAAAACAAACTCCGGAAAAGTCCGCCATAAGCTCACAAGAAATGTCCACTAATATTAAAGAAGATACAGCGACCCTCAGCGAGAACGCGAATAAACCCGAAAAGGTGAGCGACGAGGGCTTTTTCAAAAAGTACGGGCGAATCGTAATGCTGTGTGTATTGATGACCGCACTTATTTGCATCGGTTTGATTTCGCTTGTTTCAGAGGATAATAAACAGAAAACGTATTCTGATTCAATCAATACGGAAAATACGACAGAGAATGCGAATAATTCTCAGAGCGGCTCTGCAGCGTCTGTACCGACTTCATCTGACAAGCTTAACGCCTCGGATAATGAAGCCTCGCTACAAACTGCAGGAGCAGGAACGCGCAAAACTCTCGCGGAAACCGGCGTTTTGATGCGGCCGACAGTTTTTTCCGCGCCGGATCGAAAGGCATGGAATTACGAAAGCGAAGTATATGTAAACGGCGCCAGGCAAGCTACATACAGCCGCAATGAATCAATTGCGTTTCCTGTCGACGGAGCTTATACTGCCGTCGAGGGCGTTATAACGTTCAGAAGCGGAAATTTTCGCAATAACGCGTCTTACGGCACGGCAGCGCTTTCCAAACGCACGTTCACTTCGCTGTGGAATATAAAAATAGGCTCCATAGACAGCGGATACGCCGAATGGTCAGGAGTCGGATGGACAGGGCAGCCGGTTCTTGTACGCTGGGATAAGCAGACAAGAAGCATAATGAACCTAAAAACCGAATTCAAAAACAAAAGCAGCCTGATTGAGGTCATATACGGAACCTTGGACGGGAATATATATTTTCTGGATGCGGAAACAGGCAAATATACAAGGGAGCCGATCAATTTAGGCTTTCCGATTAAGGGCAGCGTTTCTGTAGATCCCCGCGGTTATCCGCTTCTGTATGTAGGGCAGGGGATTTCCGTTGCAAACGGCGTGACCGGAGATATAGGCTGGTACATTTACAGCCTCATAGACGGACGCAGGCTGTTTTTCCTTGACGGCAGGGACAAGCTTTGCTACAGAAAGCACGGTGCGTTCGACGGCAGCTGTCTTATCGACGCAAAAACCGATACAGCCGTAATCGGAGCGGAAAACGGTATACTGTATACCGTAAAGCTTAATACGTATTATAATCCTAATACACCCACGATTTCCGTCAAGCCCGTCGTCACCGCTTTGCGTTACAAGTCCGCAGATATCGAGGAATTGGGCTTTGAATGCTCGGTAGCCGCGTGCGGTCAATACGCTTTTCTTGCGGACAATTCGGGGCTGCTTACGTGCTTCGATCTTAATACGCTCGAGCCGGCATGGTTTTTTAATCTCGGCGACGATACCGATTCCACGATAACGCTTGAAGCTGACGGCGACAGGCTGTGGCTCTATACGGTCAACGAAGTCGACAAGCAGGGCGACAGCGGCGTCTGCACCATACGAAAGCTTAACGCGCTTACGGGCGAACAGGTCTGGTCATACAATGAAATCTGCACGCATGACGGAACCAACGGCGGGGGAGGCTTCGCTTCTCCTGTACTTGGCGCAAACGAATACGCGGATTACATATATTTCAATCTCTGCCGTACGACGAAGGGAGGCAAACTGTATTGCTTCGACAAGCGTACCGGCAGAAGCATATGGCAGATACAGCTCGGCTCCAATTCATGGTCGTCTCCCGTAATCGTATATCGCAAGGACGGCACCGGCGTATTGATACTCGCCGGAGGAAAGGGCGAGCTCCGCATGTATAATCCGCTTACGGGCGACAAATACAGTGAAATCATGCTCGAAGGCAAAATCGAAGCAAGCCCGGCGGTTTTCGGCGACATACTCGTAATAGGCACGCGCGGGAAGCGCATTTACGGAATCCGCTTATCCTGATCGGTTATCCTGATCAAAAGCTACGCGCCGGCTGTGCTGCCGGCGCGTAAACGTTCAGTGAGTGTATTCTCTAATCCTGATTCGCCCAGTCGCGCAGCAGCGCTTCGGGTTCGCCCTCCGGCAGCTTGTTGTTAAGCCGTCTTGCAAACAGCTCTCTGAGAGTATAGTCCCGCCATGTGCTTGCAAGTCTGCTGTAGCCGGGGAAATGCTTGTCGAGTATCGCGGCGCTTTTCTTGTCTGTAAGCACGTCGTTCACGCTGTCTTCAAGCGTCCAGATACGCGTGATCGGGCGAACGGTATCGTATGAGAATTCATATTCGCCTGCGTCAAGCGACAGCGTATCTTTACCGGAAAACGGCAGTACGACGTCCGCAGTACAGCCGAAAGGTACGGTTATCTTCATGTTGATATGTTTGTTTTCGACAGCTTCCCACCATACGCGCCATGTTCCCGCAGCACTGTTATAACTGAGATCGGCGAAATGAATACGATTGCTCGGATTCGGCGCTATACGCGCATGTCTGAAGCCCGGGGTTACGAACCTGAGACCTGCCGCGTCACCGAACAGCCACTCCGCGATCGAGCCGAAGGCGTAATGGTTAAAGCTGTTCATGCCGGTTGAGGAAACGCTGCCGTCCGGATCCATGCTGTTCCAGCGCTCCCAGATAGTGGTAGCGCCCAAATTGACCTCGTACAGCCAGCCGGGATACTCCTCGTTCAGCATTAGCCGCCACGCCTCTTGTGTTTCGCCGTATGCTGTAAGTATGGGACACAGGAAATACGTTCCGACAAAGCCGGTCTGCAGTCTGCCTTCGTTTTCCTTTAGCTTGTAGAGCAGCCTTTCCACGCAAACCTTGGGGTCAGGCGACAGATTATGCCTGATTGCGAGAAGCAAACCTGTCTGAGTATCTACACAGCAGCGTCCGCCCGGTGCAAAATACTCGTGTACTATGCTCTTTCGCAGCTTCTCGGCCAATGCGGCATATTTATCAGCGTCAGCTGTTTTGCCGAGCAGCTTTGCGACTTTTGCGGTGATTTCCGCCGATTGCATATAGTATACATATGCAATATAGCCAACCTCGGTACCGCCCAGACACTGATCGGGTTTGTGGTTCGGATGGTCGAGCGCCAGCCAGTCGCCGTAATGGAAGCGATGCTTCCAGCCCTGATTGTCCCCGTCTTCGCGTCTGATGTATTCGACCCAATCCTTCATTTGCTCGAAGCAGTCTTCAAGAATGGTGATATCGCCATAGAAGTTATATACGTTCCACGGTATGATCGTTACGGCGTCGCCCCAAACGCACGCGGTCTCTCTGTATTTAGGCGCAAAGGCCGGTACTACGTTCGGAACCATGCCGTCAAGGTTCTTTTGCTCGCTTGCCATGTCGTGCAGGAATTTTCTGTAGAACGCATAACAGTCACGCAGATAACACGCCGTCGCGGAAAACACCTGCGCGTCTCCCGTCCAGCCCATACGCTCGTCTCTTTGAGGACAATCCGTAGGCACGTCGAGGAAATTATCCTTCTGACCCCACTCTACGTTTTTAATAAGACGGTTGAGCTTCTCGTGTCCGGTCGTGAGCGTGCCGGTAAGGGGGATATCGCTGTACAGCACCAGCGCCTCTAAATCGTCTATGCCGATACCCACGATACCCTCGACCTTTACGTAACGAAAACCGTAGAATGTGAAATGCGGACGTATCGTCTTGTCTGTGCCGTCAGATATGTAATTGTATTCGGCCTTTGCAGAGCGCAGATTGTCCCGGTAGAAACAGCCGTTTTGCAAAACCTCGCCTACCTGAATATGTACAAGAGCGCCCGCTTTAACGCCGTGCACACGCAGCTCGAATATACCTGTCATATTCTGGCCTATATCAAATACATATTCACCGGCAGGGGTCTTTATAAGCTCTACAGGCTTAAGCCTTTCCTGAATTCTGACAGACGGGCTGTAACGCTCTGCGGGAAGCTTGGCGCTTACTGTGCTCACGCCTTCGCTCGCCGTATCGGGCAGTGTGTCGTCATATGTTTCACCGTCATATATGCTCGAATCAGTTATCCTGGAGCGGGTTACGAACCACTGCTCGTCTGTGGCGATCACTTCATGCGTTCCGTCTGCATAATCCAGATGAACTTCGGCTATTAAGCGGAAATCGTCTCCGCCCAGTCCTTTGTCTGTGACTTTGGATATGTACCCGAAGCGCGCGCTGTACCAGCCGCGTCCGACGGTCACCGCAAGCTCGCCTCCGGTCTTGAGCGCCTGAGTTACGTCATAGGTCTGATACTGTACCCACTCTTCGTAGTTAGTGGAATACGGGGTCAGATACTCGTCCCCGACTCGGCAGCCGTTTATTTCGGCTTCGTACAAGCCTAAGCCGCAAATGTACAACCGCGCATTCACGGGAGTGCTTTTTACTTCGATTTTCTTTCTGAAAACGGGATGTCTTGCAGCGTCCTGGCTCTTTATCCATTTGCCTGCCCAGGGTTCGTCCATTTTTCCGGTTTCGAAGTACTGTAACTCGCTTGTCGCTTCTTCTCCTATATCGCTTCTTACAGTAACCTGCCAGAAATACCGTGTGCGCGGCGTCAAAGCGACATTAACGCTTGCGGCCATGCTGTCAAGCTGGGCAAAGCCTGTGTCTGCGATAAGCACGCTCATGTCGGGCTTAAGTGAGACCGTTATGCGCGCGCTTTCCTGACGTTTGCCTTTTGACTCACTGACCAGCCAGGAAAAAACCGTGCGTTTCATCTCAAAGCCGATCGGATTTAACAGATGATTCACTTTGCAATTAGTTATCCTCATAAGATTTCCTCGTCTTTCCAAATTATTGCTGCAAGCGAAGGGGGAGTCTTAACCGACGTGAACGAAACAGAAGCATAACTCTGTTCTGCCAAATATATGATTCGATAAGTTTTCCGGATTTCCTGCCTGATAATGCTGCGTTTCCAAAAGAATGGATATAATATAAAACCGCCGCTTCCAAGCAGCGGCGGCAGCTTAAGATTGTTATATCAGTATTCGTATGAGTCGCATACGTGTTTGCCGAGTACGCAGTCCACTACGTAATTGCCTCTGTTTGTAACGATATACCAGCTCAGATCAAACTCGTCGTTACCGCTTACGCGATTTGAATACACGGGCATCGCGTATATAACCGTTGCTTCGCGTTCGCGTGTGCTGTCGCACAAAGCAAGCGCTTCTTCAAATGGCATCAGCTTGATAGGTTCGTCTGCTTTTGTTATAAATTCGTGGCGCGTGATCTCAAACGTATCCAGCCCGTTTACTCCTACGACTGCAAGTATCGAATCGTCCAGTATAGGAAGACAATCATCCGATAAATGGTTAAACGATATGTAATGCCGCGTATCGTTTTTGATATAGTTGTTGAATTCCTCATCTGTCATGGGGCGATCGACGTACATCGCCCATCTTAATTGAGCATTCCTCGTTTCATCGGGATCCAAAAGCCAGTCTGCCGGAACGATGCCGTCAAGCAGCGCGCGGCAGTATTCAAGGCTCTTCCCAAGTGTCATATTCATTGCGGGAGGCACGTATTCTCCGCCGCGTTCTCCCGTGACCATCGCGTCATAGTATGTTATCCTGCCGTCATAATCGGACACATAAATGTATCTGTAAGGCTTTGAAGCGTTGTTGCTAATATATTCGTCTTCATCGGACCATTCGCCGCGGGCCTTTACCGTATATCCGTCGCCAAGCAGCACTGGCAGCAGTTTTTCCAAATCGGTCTGAACGCTTCCGCGCAGCAAGGTTGGCGCATAAAGCTTTTCTGTGACAAATGAATCCGGAAGCACGGCTTCCTGATATACACTAAGCCATTTGAGCGCAGCTTCTTCACTTAGGGCTGTAACTGCAGTAAGTGCAATAGTGATCAGGATAAATAGCAAGATTATACGTTTCATGTCAAAAACACTCTCCCTGTTTTTGTTAAACAAAAATGAGACGCAACACATTACGTATTGTTCCTTAAGGAACGTGGAATTAACTCAGGAACTTCGGTTTATTACGTCGGCTTTTCCAAGCTGAAATTTTCTTGACAATAATTCTTTATGGGAGTATCATAACAGTATAGCTTGGCTATATCAAAATACTGTATTTCGGAGGCGGGATATGAATTTTACGATCACAAAGCCGGAATTGTTCGTTGACAATCAGGCTCGCAAACGCAGCGGCCATATGGGGCACGCGCTGGTCGAATATAAGCCGGGTAAGATTCTCGATTTTTATTCCGACTGCGATTACGACAGAGTATCCGGACATTCGGGATACGGCTGGATGGAATACAGGCGTTCTGAGGATTATGGACGCACATGGGGAAACGAAAGAGTACTCAATTACACAAAGCGCGTTTTTGACGAAGGCGTGCATACGGCGCTGTGCGAAAAGGCGATGGCAAATTCCAAGGGCGATATATGCTGTTTGTTCCAGATAACGGACGCTTCCCGTCCGATCGCGTGCGAGCCCTGGAGCGAACCGACTTATATAATCAGCCGTGACGGCGGAGAAAGCTGGTCGGACGCGCGCCAGGCGTGTCCGGTAAAGGGGCGCATATACGACTCGCTGGCACGGGGAGATACGCTGCATTTTCTGATTCACGACAATCCTCATTTTATAGGAAACGCACCCGAGCACTGCTTCAGGCTCTATCGCAGCGACGATTTGAATGCGGGATTTTACGAACAGAGCGTTCTTCCCATAAATGCAATCGGAAAAGGGTACTGCACTATGGAGTATATGCAGGACGGCAGCATCATCGCGTACGTATACGATTCGCTTAATGAAACCCATATGCCGTACTGCATAAGCCGCGACGGGGGAGACAGCTGGGACGAATGCGGCAGCGCGTATTTTGCAAAGAAAATACGCAATCCTCAGCTTGTACGCACGCACAAGCTTTGGTTCTTATGCGGACGCAACGGCGACAAGGGCGACGGATTGGTCATTTATTCTTCTCCCGACGGAATCAATTGGGACGAAGGAGTGATCGCAGCGACAAGACCTGTCGACGGCTGCGCATACTATTCGAATACACTCTATATAAAAGAAAGCGGGCGCGTGCTCGTACAGTTTTCGCACGTCTACGACAGAAACAGAGTAAACATCATGCACCTTTGGATCGATCAGTAGCTTATTTGCCTAAAACGTTTATCGGAGATACGGCACATGCTTACCAACGTAGATATAACGTTTCATCCCTCGTGGTGGAACAAATACGCCGGCATTGAGTTCGACGAAAGATTCTTTTTTGATGCCGAATGGCGTCTTGAGCGCGACAGGGACATGCGGCGCGTTCTGTTTGAGCATTTCGGAGATTACGGCATAGGGGAACGCGATCCCGCGCCGAGACCCATTCTGTTTTCAGACCTGATAGCGTGCGGCTTTTTATACTCTGAACTGCTGGGCTGTGAAGTGCGCTTTTCAAAAAACGACGCGCCGCAGGTTATCTGCGCGGAGATTTCCGACGATGACGCGCTTAAGCTAAAAGCGCCTGAGCTTGACGAATCGCCGCTTTGGAAACTCGTGGAAAAGCAGATCGCCTGGCTCATTGAACGCTTCGGCAGCGTCGAAAGCGCGATAAATCTGCAGGGCATACAGAATATCGCTCTCGACCTGCGCGGACAGGAGCTGCTGATCGATTATTACGACGAGCCTGAAATCGCGCGCAATTTGCTTTCTGCAGCGACTAAATTAAGCCTTGACATCGGGAGACGCTTATACAAGGTATCGCCGGTTATATCGGGAGGAGTCACGTCGATAATTAAGCAGACCACGAAAAACGTTTATCTTACCAGCAACTGCTCAGTTACGATGATATCCAATAAGATGTATTGTGATTACCTGCTTAAATACGATACGGAGCTTGCTGAAGAGTTTTCAGACTTCGGCATACATCATTGCGGCTCAAATATGGAAAACGTTATAGACGGGTATCTGCGCGTACCGAATCTGCATTTCCTTGAGATCGGCGCCGGCAGCAATCTTAAGTATATCGCTTCGGTGCTTGAAGCATGCGGCAAATCGGATATCGTTTCGTGCATACGTTATTCGCCCGTAAAGCTGAAAACATCGGACCAAAGCACGATCCGTAAAGACACACAAGCTGCGATCGACGCGTTTGGCTCAGATAAAAACCTGTGCTTTTCCTGCGTCGGCATAGATTCCGAGGTGCCGCCTGAAAAAGTAAGGGCATACCTTTCGGTATTTCGAAGCTCAAATGCGCCTAAGGCTAACTGAATAGGACGAAGATATGGATTTTAAGCATTTTCCAATTGAAAAATACTTAAGGCTCCGGGAAGAGCGCAGTGCTTTTTTTAAAAGCTTCTTTGACGGAACCGGCGCGCGTATCGCGGTGTCGCAAAGACCGTCTTACCAGTTCACAGGTCCCATCTGCCGTTACAGGGAGGAGCAGCTGGAAAACGAACTCGAATATATCGCCTTAAGTATGCGTTATCATTCGGATATTTTGCTGCAGGCGCTCGAACCGTGGTTGGGCGTAGGCATATACGCTGCGGGCTTCGGCGCGAAGTATATATGGTCCGACAAAACGGCGCCGCAGACTCTGGCGTTTATAAAAGACCCGTCGCAGATTGCTTCGCTTAAGCTCAAACGCTTATCGGAATGGGAAGAAATGAGCGAGGTGCTTGCACGGATCAGATACTTCAAACAGCAGACCTCCGGGCAAATCGGAATAACGCTTACCGATACGCAGTCTCCAAACGATACGGCAAGCCTGATGATGGACGCGGCGGAGTTTTTTGCGGACTGTCTTGAAGAGCCTGAAGCTGTAGCTCCGCTGCTGGACATGATAACACAGGCTATCATCGATTACAGCCGAATACAGATCGAGGAAATCGGAGACGTATTCTGTACGCCCGGACACTCTACGATATCCGGCTTCGGAGCAGACGGCATCATGCTCTCGTGCGACAATCTTGCGATACTTTCACCTGCTGCGTTTGCGGCAGCTGAAGCGCCGTATCTTGAACGGATAGCCGCCGCGTTCGGAGGAGTGCACGTACATTCCTGCGGCCGCTATACGCACAATCTGACGGAGCTTATGAAAGTAAAAGGGCTGCAAATGTTCGATTGCTGCATCGACGCGGGCGATCCAAACCCAAACGATCCCGAAAAGCTCACGGAGCTTGTGAGAGGGCACAGCGACATTATCGTACAGGTAAGAGTAAGCGTTCACCGCGCGCATCTGCTGAAGCCGCTTATCGATTCAGGCGCAAGACTGAACATTCTTTTCGGCCCCGACAGAGATCCGATAGTAAGCAATCGCCTGTTTGAAAGCTTTAAGGACAAATACTTGTAAGCAGAGTATATCGGCTCAACCGTCTTACGTGAGATTTTTGATATCCGAAAAATACCCTGTCATATCGAGCGTCGCAAAGTAATCCTCAGGCGTTTCGGCTCTCCTTATCAGCTCGAATGTGCCGTCTTCCTTAAGCAGCACTTCGGCGCAGCGCAGGCGGCCGTTATAATTGTAGCCCATGCTGCGGCCGTGTGCTCCTGTATCGTGTATTATAACGTAATCTCCGATTTCGCACTTCGGAAGCGGTCTGTCCACCGCAAATTTATCGTTGTTTTCGCACAGTGAACCAACTACGTCATATTTGTCTGTGAGCGGAGCGTTTTCTTTGCCCGGTATCGTTATATGATGATATGCGCCGTACATCGCGGGACGCATTAAATCCGCCGCGCAGGAATCGAGGCCGAGATACTCCTTATGCGTGTGCTTTTTATGGATTATCTTTGAAACGAGAATGCCCGCAGGGCCCGTCATGTAACGTCCCAGCTCGCTTGCTATGCAGACATCGTTTTTTGTGACGGGCGCAAGTATACTTTCATACTCTCGGCGCACTCCGTCGCTTATTCTGTATATATCCGGCGCTTCCTGCTCCGGACGGTATGGTATGCCTATGCCTCCGGACAGGTTTATCATGAAGATTTCACAGCCGAAGGTTTTGATTAAATCTGCCGCGAGGCGCATCAGAATAGCCGCGTTTGTGGGATAATAGCTTTCGTCTATTGTATTGCTCGCCAAAAAAGCGTGCAGCCCCAGCTTTTTAACTCCGCGAGACAGGCATTTTTCGGCGCCTTCAAATATCTGATCGCGTGTCATGCCGAATTTGGCGTCCTGCGGATTGCCCATAACGAAGTTGCCGAGCTTGAGCTCACCGCCCGGATTGTAGCGCAGACAGATTTTATCAGGCAGTCCGCATTCCTGCTCCAAAAAATCTATCATGCTGAAATCGTCAAGATTTATAACCGCGCCCAGCTTTTTTGCATACGAGTATTCGCCGCCCGGAGTTTCGTTCGACGAAAACATGATATCGTCGCCTCTGAAGCCCAGCCTGTCGGCCAATATCAGCTCGCATAAGGATGCGCAGTCGACGCCGCAGTTTTGATCCTTTAATATCTCTATGATTCCGGGAGTAGGGCAGGCCTTGACTGCATAATACTCCTTATAGTTTTTATTCCACGAGAAAGCTTTGTTCAGATTGGCGGCGCGTGATTTGATCTCCGCTTCGGAATAAAGATGAAACGGAGTAGGGTATATCTTTGTAATTCTATCGAGAAGCTCTTTGGAGGGGGTGAATCTACAATTCATAATTATGCACTCCATGCAGCAATTTTCAATAATTATACAATGCAAATAAACGATTAGAGTTAAATTGCGTTAAAGATACAGGAAATAATGAGAACAAGGCGAATTAAAATTTTGGAGGGATGTTTATGTTTATCGCCGATACGCACTGTGATACGCTCTATGCGCTCGCTAAGGGCAGAAAACCGGACGAGCTTATGGTTAACCGTGAAAAAATGCTTGGCGGAAACGTAACGCTGCAGACATTTGCGCTGTTTACAGGCTCAAACGGCACGCACGGCAGTGCATACGAAGATGCAAATGCGATGCTTTCGTGTATGGACCAGCTTTCAGTCGATTGGCTGCTTTCGAAGCTGCCTGACACATATCCAAGCGTTCCGACAGGAATCATCTCGATGGAAGGCGGAGAGGCGCTCGAAGGCAATACCCAAAGACTTTATGAGTTTTACGCCAGAACCGGACTGCGCATGATCGCGCTTACCTGGAATTTCGAGAACGAAATCGGATATCCCGCAAAGCTCGGCAAGGAACCCGGACTTAAGCAGTTCGGTCTTGAATTGCTTAAACATATGGACAAGCTCGGAATCTACGCCGACGTTTCTCATTTAAACGAGGCCGGCTTTTGGGATATTTATGAGAATATGAGCCTGCCGCCGATAGCAAGCCATTCCAATAACCGTGAAATCTGCGACGTGCCGCGCAACCTGAACAAAAAACAGATTCTGGCGATAATAGAGCGTCACGGATATATCGGGATCAATTTCTATACGAATTTTCTGACCAAAAGCAGTACAGCATCGATTGACGACGTCGTCAGACATATCGATTCGATAATGGAGCTCGGCGGAGAAGACGTGTTGGGCTTTGGCTCTGACTTTGACGGCATAGAAGCGTGGCCGGAGGGTCTGTGCGATTCATCGTGCTTCCCGAAACTGATAGACGCGCTTTCGGCTCACGGCTATACACAGACACAGCTCGAAAAGATTTCACATCTGAATCTTTGGCGTCTATTAAAGACTGCCGACAGGAATCGTGAGTATAATTAAAAGGCTTAAGCTTAAATACGTCGCGGCAGGAATACTGTGCGTATCCCTGTGCGTTGCATACGGCTTTACAGGCGCTGCCAGACATCAGAAGCTGAACGAACCGGAAGTATTTCATATTTATGCGTCATGCTATCCGGCATATGCTCTCGCAGGGCTTTTGATCAAGGACGTTCCGGGAATGCATCTGCATATGCTTACACAGCCGCAGGATTCCGGATACACGGCGTACACGCTCTCGGATTGGGAAACAGCGCTTATAAACAATGCCGACGCGCTGATATTTTTCGGATACGGATTTGAAGCGTTTGCGCAGGCGTATTCCGCTTCCGACAAGGCGGCCATAAACGCGCTGAGCGGACTTGAACTGAAGCACATTGATGACTACGAAACAATCGATTTTACGGGTGAAGAAGCAACTCAGGCTGCGATACCGTGGCTGTATATGACGACGTCGGGCGGGCTCACGATCTGTGAATCTCTCTGCATATACATGTCGGTGCTCGATGAGGTTTACACTCAGACCTACTACGATAATCTTGATGCGGCATACGCCATGTTCGATCAGGCTCTCGGTATGGCCGAGGAATTCAGGACGGATAAAAAAGTAAGGGTCGCCGCAGCGCATGAAGCCTTCGTTTATCCCGCGGAAGAATTGGGCTTCGAGGTATCGTTGCTTATAAGACGCAGGGCTGGACAAACGCTCAGCGAAGAAGAAATATCCGAATGCATCAAGGCGCTTAAGGACGCCGACATTAATACTATTCTTATCGAAAAGCAAGCTGACGCAGATAACATAAAGAACTTTGAGCAGGCAGGGTTTTCTGTCGTGAAGCTTGACCTGATGCTCGACTGCGATACCTCGTTTGCAAGCGACGGATACTTCGATATGCTTAAAGCGAATATGAAAAAACTATATGAATGCCGGGAATAAAACGATGAAACAGGTAACGATTTATACAGACGGCGCGTGCTCCGGAAACCCGGGGCCGGGCGGCTGGGCAGCATTGCTGATATACGGTGAGGCGCGCAAAATGCTGCGCGGCGGAGAAAAACTTACTACAAATAACCGTATGGAGCTGACTGCTGCCATAAAAGCGCTTGAAGCGCTCAAGGTGCCGTGCAGTGCCGATATATACTCCGACAGTTCATATCTTGTGGACGCGCACGATATGCACTGGCTGGACGCGTGGCAGAAGAACAACTGGCGGCGAAAAAAAGCAAGCGCTGATAAGAACGAAAAAGCCGATCATGTTTCAGATACGGCTGATGAAAAGGCTGAGAATACAGGCAAGCCGGTCCTCAATGCGGATTTGTGGAAGCAGCTGCTCGCGCTTGAAAAAAAGCACGTCGTTCGCTGGCACAAGGTTTCAGGGCATGCCGGAGTAAGCGAAAACGAGCTTTGTGATAAGGCCGCGGTCGAACAGTCGCGCCTCTTCAAAGACAGCTAATCGCTGCGCTCGCCTGTTTCTTCTGTTTCCGCATTGGTATTATCGCTTAAGCGTACTTTGGTTGCCGCGTATTTCCGCCTGTCTTCGCTCATGGCAGCGTAATGCTTACGCGTAGTGTTTATATCCGAATGCCCAAGAACATCGGCGACGAGGTATATGTCGCCGGTCTCATTGTACAGATTCGTTCCGAACGTCGAACGCAGCTTATGCGGGCTTATGCGTTTTTTAAGCGGAGCGGCTGCTGCGGCGTATTTCTTGACCATGTTTTCTATAGTTCTTACGTTCATTCTGCGTTTCTGAAGCGATAAAAACAGCGCGCGTTCGTTTTCGTCTGCGGTGTCCGCATGGATGCGTATATCCATATAGTCCTTCAAGGCCGGAATTATCTCGTCAGGCATATAGAGTATGACCTGGTTTCCGCCTTTGCGGGTTACAAGAAAGCTCTTGTCGTCAAGGTTTATATCGTCTATGTCTAAACCGGCGCATTCGCTAACGCGGATTCCGGTGCCAAGAAAGAGCGAAATCATTGCGAGATCGCGCGCTGCGGTAAGAGTGTGATACTTCTGTTGACGGGCGCTCATGGTCTCCCCGTTGGCAGCGATACTTAACATTTTCTTTACTTCCTCGGAATCGAGACGAAGTATAGGCTTTTCGTGCCGTTTGGGCGCGTCGACAAGCGCTGTTACATCGGATTTGATCCTGCCTTGCTTATACATCCATTTAAAAAACGATCTGACGGAATAAAATTTGCGCTGCTTGCCGACGTTCTGATTGCTGACCATTTCGTCGTCTTCATTAAAATACAAGCTCAGATAATCAAGAAACATTGTAATGTCTCGAACCGAAACATTTTCAAAATCCTGGTCTGTCCATGCGATAAGTTCCTTTGAAGAAAAGCGGGGATTTTCTTTTTGCAGATAATTTAAAAAGAGTCTCAGATCGTACGAATATGCGTATCTGGTAAGCGGCTGCGTAGTATCTGAGATTGCGAGTATATAATCGTAGACGCTGTTAGGCAATTCGGAAACGATTTTTCGTGTAAGCTCGACGATTTCAAGCTTATGCCTGTCATTGTAGCTGACTGTCCTGGGCATGAGTAAAACCCTCCAAATGACGCATTACTATTCGTAAAAGCTGACTTTTGCGAATAGTTAGATTATATCACCCATCGCCATATTTGTCAATAGTTTTATGCGGCGGATACAAATAAGCGCGGAGTCCGTATTCGATCATCGGCCCCGCGCAAAGTATGCTGTATCGAGATATCATCTCGAAATCAGGAGCTCGGCTATTTCTATACAGTTAGTCGCGGCGCCTTTACGTATCTGATCGCCGCAGCACCATAATGCAAGACCTTTATCGCCGTTCAATAAATCACGGCGTACACGGCCTACGTATACAAGATCCTGATCAGTCGTATCAAGCGGCGTCGGATAATTGCGGCCGTCTATATCTTTTACGAGTACGCAGCCGGGCGCTTCCGCGATGGCCGCCTTTGCGTCTTCGACAGACATCGCGTCCGCAAGCTTAAGCTGCACGCTTATGGAATGCGAACGCATGACCGGTATGCGCACGCAGGTACAGCAAACGTTCAGATCCGGCAGATGCAGTATCTTGCGGCCTTCGTTCTGCATTTTCATTTCTTCGGTCGTGTAACCGTTGTCAAGCTCGTCGCCTATGCGCGGTATCGCGTTTGAGAGAATCTGGCACGGAAAAACCTTGCTTATCTTGGCTTCGCCGCTCGTCTCGGCTTTAATCTGCGCTTCAAGCTCTTCTATGCCTTCCCTGCCTGCGCCTGATACGGCCTGATAAGTGCATGCGGTCATCGCTTCGATTTTCACCTTCCGTGCTATGCCGCTGATCGCCATCAGCGTGACGATAGTCGAGCAGTTGGGATTTGCGATTTTCCCGTTATGCTTGAAGGCATCTTCGGGATTTATCTGCGGCACGACGAGCGGCACATTCGCCTCCAATCTGAATGCTGACGAATTGTCGATAAACACTGTGCCGGACGTAACTATCGCAGGCGCGAAACGCTTAGCCATGGCGTTGCTCACCGCGCCTAGCACGAAATCCATTCCTTTAAAAGAATTATCTGTTGTTTCCTCGACGATGATTTCTTTATCTCCGAAGCTCAGCTTCCTGCCGGCGCTCGAAGCGCTTGCGAGCGCCTTGAGCTCGCCTACCGGAAATTTCCTTTCGTTAAGCACCTTGAGCATTTCCTGCCCTACCGCGCCTGTCGCCCCGAGAACGGCGATATTCCACTTTTTCATAATATATCCTTCCTTTTAAAACTGCTTATATAAGCATTATAAAGCTGTCTGGTATCGCCTCGCGTATCTGCGAAGCCTGTGAAACGGTCATGGGCTCGGTAATAAATCGCATGCTGTCAGAAGCGCTAAGCTTTTCTTTTATCGCTGCTTCTGGAAGTGTTTCCTTCCCAAATGGCAAACGGATATAGAAGCTGTATTTCTCATCAGTACTTACGTTAATCTGCGCAAGCTGTTCGGGATAAAGCGCTGTTTCTCCGCGCTTGACAGCATACAAATCTCTTATGATATTGGCTGCAGTCGGGAATCTACCGGCTCCCTGCCCGGAAAACGCGAAAATACCTGTCTGCTCGCCTGTATACCATGCATAATTCAGGTTCAGGCGTATACTGCTTTCCGCGCTTCCTTGTTTGAACATGCGCGGTATTACGAATGCTTCTGTTGCATCCGCACCAAAGCGTGCGTATGCGGCCAGACGTATAACGGCGTTTTGCTTAGAGGCGTACATTATATCGTCACGACTTATATTCCTTATACCGAACGTAGGTATATCGGCGGGCTTTATAAAACGGCCGACTCCGACACCGCATGCAAGGGCAAGCTTCCTTTGGGTATCAAGTCCGTCTACGTCGCTTGAAGGATCCCTTTCCGCATAGCCAAGCTTCTGCGCCTCGGCGAGTGCTGCGTCATAGCTTTCGCCGGACGTATGCATTTTATCGAGTATGTAATTCGTTGTGCCGTTCAGTATTCCGCCAAGCTCTTTAATTTTGTCAGTGCTGCGTGCTTTTGCGAGATTCGAAAGATAAGGTATTCCACCGCCGCAAGCGGCGCTGAACAAAAATGCCGCATGGTGAGTTTTTGCAGCGGCAGCAAGCTCGCGCCCGTATTCGCTTACCAGATATTTATTGGCAGTGATAAACGATTTGCCCGAGTTTATGCAGCTCAGTGCGTATTCGTATGCGGGATGCAGACCGCCCATCGTTTCGACAACGGCGTCGATATCGGAATCGCCGGTTATATCGGAAAGATCCGTCGTCATTATATCCATCCATGCTCTGATATCAAGAACGCGTTTGACATTTATATCCTGATTGGCCTTCAGCAGCTCATAAACGCCGCTTCCTATCGTACCAAGCCCGAGTATAGCAATATTCATTCTCGCACCTCGTAAATTTTACCTGTATGCCCAGTAAATACACTTGTAATTGTATGAGCGACATTGTATCATATTGAATATTCTTTTGCAAGTTATATTATGGAGGAATTCATGGCATATTTTGTTAGTACACGAAACGTTAACGCTGTACAGGACGCACGCACTGCGATTATGAACGGTCTGTCGCCGGACGGCGGGCTTTATGTGCCCGAGACGATACCCGCGACAGACTATCATAAGCTTATCGGACTGTCTTATGCGGATATGGCTAAGCAAATAATCCGCTTATGGTTTGACGATTTCACATACGACGAAATAGCCGCTTCCTGCGAAGACGCTTACTCGTCCCATTTCGATACGCCTCTCGTAGCGCCTGTAAAGCAAGCGGGAGATGTATTTATAACAGAGCTGTTTCACGGTGAAACCTGCGCGTTCAAGGATGTAGCGCTGTCACTTCTCCCCCGCCTCGTTTCCAAGGCACGCCGCTCCTTAGGCATAGCAGATAAAACGCTGATACTTACCGCCACCTCCGGAGATACCGGATCGGCCGCCATGAACGGCTTCAGAAATGTCGAAGGCACGGGTATTATCACGTTTTTCCCGCACCGAGGGATCAGCACGGTACAGCGCCGCCAGATGGTTTGCATGACAGGCAGAAACATCAAAGCCTGCGCCGTCGACGGCAACTTCGACGACTGTCAGACAGGCGTTAAAAACGCTTTCGCCACTCTCCCCAGAATACCGCTCTGCCGTTATTCGAGCGCGAATTCGATAAATATCGCGCGGCTTGTGCCGCAAATCACCTATTACTTCAGCACCTACATTTCGCTTATTTCAAGCGGCTGCATAAAAGACGGTCAGCGCATCTGCTTTGCTGTGCCGACCGGCAACTTCGGCGACATTCTTGCCGGATACTATGCAAAGCATATGGGGCTGCCGATAGACAAGCTTGTATGCGCTTCAAATTCGAATAACGTGCTCACCGAGTTTCTGAATGCAGGCGTATACGACAAACGCCGCGAATTTCTGACCACATACTCTCCTTCGATGGACATACTCATCTCGAGCAATCTTGAACGGCTTTTATATCACACTCAAAACAACGATACAAACATAGTCGTTCGCCAGATGGAACAGCTCAAAGCAGAAGGCAGATATAAAACCTCACAGGATACTCTCAAAACTATCAAAGAGGATTTTGCAGCTTACAGCTTTGACGACGCAGCCACGCTCAAAATGATCCGTACGACATTCGATGCAGGCGCTTATCTCGCCGATCCGCATACTGCCGTCGCGCTTTGCGCGCAGGCGGCGTTTTCACGGGATAATCCGGGAAGCGTATGCGTCGTGCTGTCTACGGCTTCCCCATATAAATTCCCTGCCTGTATATGCAAGGCGCTTGGCATACGGGAAACCGACGATCCTTTCCGCGAAATCGAACAAATCGAAAATATAAGCGGAAAGCCGGCTCCGGACAGCATAAAGCTGCTTGAACAGAAAACCGTCATCCATCCCGACGTAATAGCCAAAACCGGAATAAATGAATACATACTGAAAAACATGCAAGAGCTGATCTGATATGAAAACGTATCTCTATGTCGACTCCGAAGTATTGCCGGATTACTTTTTTAAAGTGCTGTCCGCAAAAAAGCTACTTGAAAGCGGAAAAACGAACAGCGTTACGGAAGCCGTGAGGCTTAACGGTATTTCGCGCAGTACATATTATAAATACAAAGACAGCGTGTATGAAGCGACCAGATTTGAAAACGTGCATTATGCGACGTTTTTCATGCTGCTTACGCATGAACCGGGCGTACTTTCAAATGTACTTTCGTATTTTTCAGCCGCTGGTGCGAGCGTATTGACAATAAGCCAAAGTCTGCCGATCGGTCAAATTGCGAGCGTTACGGTTACCGTCGATCTGAACGCGTCAGATATCAGCCCAGATACGATGCTCGAGTCTGTAGCGCATATCGACGGCGTTTCGCAGGCTCAGCTTATCGGTATGAACTGAGGTGAGGCTATGTTCACGGTTATAAGTAAATCCGACTTCCGGAGGCAAGAAAGCCATAAGAACGCTTCCGAAGGTCAAAGCGCTGCTGGACGAACGCGGAATAGAATACGATGTTCTGGAAACGACATATCCACCGCGCCGCGAGCATTATAAAGCCGTACCCTGCAGAGAAAACGATACTGTGTGTATTCTGGGAGGAGACGGAACTGTTCTCGATTTAATGAACGAGCTGCCTGGTCATGATATGCGGCTTATGTATGTGCCGTGCGGTACAGGCAACGATTTTATCAAATGTGTAAAACTGCCAAATGACCCTATAAAAGCGCTCACGGCGCAGCTTGACGGAACGGTTAAGCATATCGATTTTGCGTCGGCAAACGAGGAATACTTCATGAACGAATTCGGAGCCGGCTTTGACGTCGAGGTATTGCGCAGACTCGATATGTTCAAGATCAGGTTTTCCGGTCTGAAGGCATACCTAATGGCCGTCAGGCAAGCGGTCCGAGACTACAGACCTTTCGTTTGTGAAATAAGCGTCGACGGCGGAGCATTCGAGAAAAAAGAGCTGAGCGTGCTTTCCATCGGCAACGGACAGTATATCGGAGGCGGAATGAAGGCCTGTCCGAACGCAAATCCATTCGACGGCATGTTCGAGCTCGTAGAAGTGAAGCCGGTCAAAAAGCGAAGCCTTATGAGGCTTCTTCCGCTGTTCGTGCTCGGCAAGCATATCAAATACGGACTTGCAAGCACTAAAGCCTGCAAATCCGTAACGGTGCGCGCTAAGGATATGCGCTATCAGATTGACGGCGAAATACGCAAAGCCGATCAGGTGACGCTGAACGTCATAAGCAACAAGCTGCGCTTTAGTCTCTGATCAGCTCGCCTGCGCGCTGTTGCAGTATGACAGCGAATTGTTTATCGTCGATATAGTGTTTTCGTCCAGAAGCTTCAGCGAACCGTGCGGCGCGTTCAGCAAAGTTTCGCAAGCGTATGTGTATGCCTCGATTTTCTGATTTATGCAGGAAGTCCGGGTATAATCGTCATCAGTTATAACTGCTATTTCGCTTACTTCATCAGTAAGCATATGCGCAAGATTCAATACTATATCAGAAAGCTCGCTGCTGAACTTTGAAAAAAACACATTCTGCGCCATGCCTTCGTTTATCGCGTCGTACGCCAATTCGTGCATAAGCTCTACCCCGGCCATGCTCATATGTTCACGCAGCATTACCTGCTGCTGACGGTAAGCCACGTCGAGCATTATCGAAACGAACTCGAAGGATGCGTCCTTAAGATAAGAGCTGTACGAAAGTACACAGTTGAGCTTATCTATACCCGTATACGAATTTGCCTTGATCTCCGCACGGCAGTTTTCGGCATAAATATTGGCTCGTTTTTCGCAAATAGCGACAAGCAGACTTAGCTTACTCTCAAAATGATGGTAAAAGCCGCCCTTGGAGAGCTTAAGCGCGTCCAGTATATCCTGAATTGATGTATTTTCATAACCCTTGCTGTAAAAAAGATTCTCGGCAGTGTCGATTATAGCTGCCTTGCGTCTGTCGCCCTTTTGCACCTGATTCACCGTCCGATTTGTAAATAAATACGTACCGAAGTCTGTAATTATTATACAGAACCGAACGAAGTCTGTCAATATCTTTTCGGATGTTTTAAGAAAATATTTCTGAAGTATTTCTAATTTTAATAAAACAGCAGATTGTCTGAGAAGATATCTTCGAAATCAGGCTCGGCCGAAAGCTCGACGTATTCGGTAAGCCTTCTCAGCTTTTCCGCACGCCTGACAGACGCTTCGGACAAAAGCTGCATCTTGATACCGTCTCCGGCAGCGTTGCCTACGCCTGTCGTTTTGTGCTCTATTTCCTTCGGCAGCAAGCCTATGCTGCAGGCTGACGCTACGCTTATACAGTTGCCAAAGCCTCCGGCAAGATAAACCTTATCGATTTCGCCGTACGATATCTGTGCTTTGCTGCAAAGTATCTCGATTCCGGCGGCAATCGCGGCTTTAGCCAACTGAACCTCTCTTACATCCTCCGGCGCGATGAAAACGTTATCGGATATATAGAATCTTTCCCCCATGCGCCCCATTGGATTTATGCTCTTGTTACGGGCGAGATAAGCAATTGCATCTATTAAACCGCTGCCGCATATGCCCGAAGGCTCTGCGCCGTTTATAGTCGTATAAGTGAAACCGCTGCCGCGTTCGGTTAGGTGGTCAATCGCTCCGTCTACCGCTCCGGTGCCGCACGTGATATGAGCGCCTTCGAATGCAGGGCCCGCTGCACAGGAGCAGCAGAAGTATCTGCCCTTGTCTCTTAGAACTATCTCGCCGTTCGTGCCGATATCGATAAGCAGCACTGTTTCGTCGCCTGTGTCGAAGCCGCACGCAAGCATCGCGGCAGTTGTGTCCGCCCCGACATAGCCCGATACGCAGCCGCCCAGAAACACTTTTTTTCCGTAAACTGTGCGGCGGTGTGCAGCTGTATAATACGGAATAAACGGCGCTTTGGCAAGCCCCGAGGCGTCATATCCGCTTGCCAGATGCATCATTACTGTATTCCCGGCGAATGCCGACAAAAGTATACTCTGGTTGCTTAGCCCTGCCTTTTCCAGAAGAATGCGTCCGGCTTCGTCAAGCGCCGTATGTATCTCGTTTGAAAGCGTGCGGCGGTTATCTTCTGAAATCAGCGCATATTGAAGCCGCGATATTACGTCCGCGCCATGTATACGCTGCGGATTGAGCATGGACGTGCGCGCGAGCTCCTTGCCGGTAAGCATATCCATGAGATAAACCGCGATAGTCGTCGTGCCGATGTCAGCGGCAAGGCCGAGCCCTTTATGCCCGTCAGTTTCAAATGTATTTACGATTCCGCCCGTCAGCACGCGCGCATGCTTCTCGTTAAAATCGATCGTGCAATCGTTTTCGATATAGGTTTTGCATATAAGACAGGTGCCGTCGTTATCGGTTTTGATGCCTCCCCATGCATGTACGCGGCACTTCCCGCATTTGCCTTTGCCCCCGCAGGGAGCGGAAAACCTTATGCCGTTACGTGCAAGCACGTCATACAGACGTTCTCCCGCGCTGCATGCAAGCTGTATATTATTTCCGTTTTCTGACGACAGGATTGTTAGCGTGCAATTCATGTGTTTTTCCTCCGCGTTTGTCAGACGGCTTATTGTTTACGATTCTTGTGTTATCGGTCGTATCGGAGATAAGGCAATGCGGGCCTCTGCCGATCAGATCGAGCCTGCCTGCTTTTTTGAGCGCCTTAATGACGAGCTCTCTGTTTTGAGGTAGATTGTACTGCATAAGCGCGCGCTGCATCGCTTTTTCCTCATAGCTCTTTGCTACGTATACATGCTTGCCTGTGCGCGGATCAGTGCCCGTATAATACATACAGGTCGAAAGCGTTCCGGGTGTGGGATAAAAATCCTGTACCTGCTCGGGATGCAGATGCGTGCGCTTCATGTATTGCGCAAGCATTATCGCATCGTCCAAGGTACAGCCCGGATGACTCGACATAAAATACGGCACGAGATACTGCTTTAATCCGTATTTCTCATTTGTACGCTCATACAGGGAGCAGAATTTTTCGAATACTTCCTTCCCGGGCTTCCCCATGTAGTGGAGGACCCTGGGTGAAATGTGCTCGGGCGCGACCTTCAATTGTCCGCTTATGTGATGCTTTACCAGCTCTTCAAGCAGCGTGTTCTTGCTGTCGAGCAAAAGATAATCATATCTAATTCCGCTGCGCACGAAAACCTTTTTTACGTTCGGCAGCTTTCTGAGTTCTCTTAATATATCAGTATATTCGTTCTGTTCCGCGTCGATGTTTTTGCACGGCTCGGGGAACAGGCACTGTCTGTGCGCACATGTGCCTTCCTTCAGCTGCTTTGCGCAGGCAGGATGACGAAAGTTCGCAGTCGGGCCGCCGACGTCGTGTATATACCCCTTGAAGCCGTTTAAACTCGTCAGCAGCCTGCCTTCTTTGAGTATCGATTGCTTGCTGCGGGAGGTAACTATACGCCCCTGATGAAGCGTGAGCGCGCAAAATGAACAGGCGCCGAAACAGCCACGCTCTGATACGATGGAAAACTCCACTTCCGAAAGCGCGGGTATTCCGCCGTCCTTATCGTACATCGGATGCCATCTGCGCGTATACGGCAGATCGTATGTTTCGTCCAGCTCATTCGTATTAAGCGGCATTGCGGGCGTGTTCTGAACCAGATACCTGTCGCCGTGCCTTTGGCACAGGCGTTTTCCGCATATCGGATCCTGATTGCCGTACTCAGCCATAAACGCTTTGCAGTAAGCGGCTTTATTCTCCGCAGTCTCTTCCTGCGAGGGGATTTCAAGTGCGTTTTGAGGCGGTTCGCTGCTCATAACGCATGTGCCAGGTATAGTACAGGCGGCATAATCGTGCGTATGCTCGGCAAAGCGCGCCACCTCTACTATCGTCTTTTCACCCATGCCGTACATCAGTATATCCGCGCCTGAATCGACGAGTATGCTGTTTCTGACACGGTTATCCCAGTAATCGTAATGAGCAAAGCGTCTGAGCGAAGCCTCGACGCCGCCTATACCGATAAATATATCTCTGTAAGATTCCCTTATACGGTTGCAGTATACTATCGTCGCTCTGTCCGGACGCTTGCCGGCTTTACCGCCCGGCGAGTAAGAATCCGTATTGCGTTTTTTTCTGGCAACGGTATAATTATTGACCATGGAATCAACTACGCCGGCGGTTACCAGAAATCCTATGCGCGGCCTGCCGAAGCGCGTAAATTCGTCCTTGGAATGCCAGTCAGGCTGCGGCAGTATGCATACCCTGTATCCCGCTTTTTCGAGCACTCTGGAAATAATTGCCAAGCCGAAGGAAGGATGGTCGACGTATGCGTCTCCCGTCACGTACACGAAATCCGGCTCGTCCCATCCTCTGTCCAGCATTTCCTGCTTTGTAACGGGCAGGAAGCTTTTATTTATTCCGCGGTTTCTGTTCTCGTTCATTTGAAATATCCGCTCAGTCGCCGAATATATTGTTTATTACGTTGTGAAGCGCGTCCGCACAGGGCTCAAGCAGCTTGTCGGGTGAAGCTGCTGCGTTGCCGTATGTAAGTATTCCGGGTTTGCGCGGAATAAACTTAAGCAGCTTTTCGTTCGAAACCGCTACGAGCAGCTTTCTTAAATCCAGATTCGCTTCTTCGGAAAAGCGCATATTCAGAGAACCGTCCTTGAAGCTCACGCTGTCGATTCCAAGCTTTTCGCATTGAGATTTAAGCTTTGCTATGTTTATAAGATTCATTACGGGCTTTCCGGGGTCTCCGAATCTGTCGATAAGCTCGTCTATAACGTCGTCGCGGCTTTCGTTGTCGCGTATTTCAGCGATACGCTTATACATCTCTATGCGCATTGTATCTGCGGCGATGTAATCCGAGGAGAGGTATGCGTCTATGTTCAGCTCCATCCGTGTCTGTATCGGGCTTGCGGTCTGTGTGCCCTGCATTTCGGCAACGGTTTCATTGATCAGCTTTACATAAAGATCGTAACCGATAGCCTCCATATGCCCGCTTTGCTCTGCGCCCAGTATATTGCCTGTGCCGCGTATTTCAAGGTCTCGCATGGCCACACGGAAGCCCGAACCGAATTCTGTGAAGTCACGTATCGCGTTCAGGCGTTTTTCCGCCTCGTCGGTCAGTATTTTATTCGGATTGACTGTAAGATATGCATATGCAATGCGGTTCGACCTGCCGACGCGGCCGCGCAGCTGATATAATTGCGCAAGACCGAAGCGGTCGCTGTCGAGAACTATCAGCGTGTTTGCGCGCGGAACGTCAAGCCCGGCTTCGATTATCGTGCTGCATAAGAGTACGTCAAATTTGCCGTCGTAGAAATCGAGCATCACGTCTTCAAGCTGCTGTTCACGCATTTGCCCGTGGCCGATTGCGATGCTTACCTCCGGCACGAGCTTTTTAAGCCGCGAATACATAAGGTCTATCGTCTGAACGCGGTTATGCAATACGTATACTTGCCCGCCGCGTGAGACCTCCCTGAGTATCGCGTCGCGAATCAGACCGTCAGAGTACTCGACGACGTAAGTTTGTACAGGGAAACGTTCCTCCGGCGGCGTTTTGAGTATCGACATATCGCGTATGCCTACCATCGACATATGCAGTGTACGTGGTATAGGCGTTGCTGAAAGAGTCAGCACGTCAACGCTTTTTTTATACTGCTTTATCTTTTCTTTATGCCCTACTCCGAAGCGCTGTTCTTCGTCCACTACGAGAAGCCCTAAATCCCTGAACTCTATATCCTTGCCAAGCAGCCTGTGCGTTCCGATCACAAAGTCGATCTCTCCGGTTTTCAGCTTTCGGATCACTTCTTTTTGTTCGGCGGGCGTTTTGAAGCGCGACAACGTTTCGATATTTACAGGGAAGTTTGCAAAACGGTTAAGCGCGGTAGCGTAATGCTGCTGTACGAGAATAGTGGTCGGCGCAAGCAGTACCGCCTGTTTTCCGTCGCTCACGCATTTGAATATAGCCCGCAGCGCGACCTCTGTTTTGCCGTAGCCTACGTCGCCGCAAAGCAGCCTGTCCATTACCAGCGGCTTTTCCATATCGGCTTTTATTTCGGATATGGCGGTCAGCTGATCAGGCGTTTCCTCAAACGGAAAGCTGTCTTCAAAATCCTTCTGCCAGGGCGTATCAGGTGAAAACGCATATCCCTGCACGGTACTGCGTTCCGCATAGAGCTTGATCAGTTCGCCCGCTATTTCTTTTATGGCGCGCTTCGCCTTGGCCTTCTGTTTTTGCCAGTCGCCACCGGACAGATGATTTAGCTTCGGCGCTTCACCCTCTGCTCCGATATATTTCTGTATCCGATCCATCTGATCAGTCGGAACGTACAGCTTGTCGGTGCCGCCGTAACGGATATTCAGAAAATCGCGCGCCGCTCCGTCCACCGTCATTCTGACAGTACCCATATACTGCCCTATACCGTGGTTTTCGTGTACTACATAGTCCCCGGGCTTCAGCTGAGTAAAAGCGGTTATGCGCTTGTCTGAGGATGACGACAAGCGCCTTTTATGTTTGCCTCTCCCGAAAATATCGTCCTCGCCGAATACGTACAGCGAAATCCCGGGCAAAACCATACCGCTTGAAATACCCAGTGGTATTATATACGGTATCCCGGCATCTATGCTATGCGGAATGTCTTCACTGAACGGAGCAACAATATCGTAATCCAGCAGTTCCTTGCTGAGCCGCTGTCCCCTTGCGATACCGCCTGACAGCAGCACCGTATACATTCTGCTCGCGGTCAAACGTTTTATCTCGCCCGCAAGCTCGCATATATTGCCGGAAAAGCCGATCGCTGCGGAAGAGTCAAACTTTATAAGACGCTGAGGTGCGATATCGTGCTTTGAACGAAGGAAAGAATCGATGCTGATAATCGTATGCGCTTTAAGCGCGGGCAGTATTTCGTCATACGATAAGATGGCCGCTGCCTGATGCTTTAATGCTTCGCCGCGTTCGAATGCCGCTTTGAAGGTTAGAATAAAATCGTCTCTTACTCCGGTGCAGCGCTCTTTATAGCGGTCAGCCTGCTCGACTGCTATAAGCGCTTCGGAAGCAAATTCAAAAATACTGCAGTTGCTTGTGTCAAGTATGCACGTAAAGCTCGGATCTATGTCCACGCTTCTGCCGCTTTGGAGAGCGTCAGCCACAGGCATATACCGTCTTTCGAGGCTGTTCGTCCTGAAAGGTTTCTTTTCCTGTCTATGATTGCCATTTAGGCCTTCGCCGTTTTCTTCTGTATCGGGCGCACTGTCCGCCTCGGTCTGCTCGGATTCGAAGAATTGTTCATAAGGAGTGAGATCGAACTGCTTTTCGAGTATACGCTGCCTGTCGAGCTTGTTTTCCTGCGTCATTCCCGACAGAAGCTCCTCAAGGAAGCGGCCCGCCTGAATGCTTTCTTCGCTGCTTAGCAGCAGCTCCTTTGCCGGATAAATCTCAACCTCCGCGATCTGTTCAAGACTGCGCTGTGTAAGCACGTCAAATTCGCGCATCTGATCGATCTCGTCGTCAAAGAATTCTATTCGGATAGCATTCGGCATGCCCACGGGATAAACGTCTATTATGCCGCCTCTGAGCGCGCACTGCCCGCGGCTTTCCACGATATCAACTCGCGCATAACCGGATTGCGTAAGGCTTGAAATGAGCCTGTCCGGCTTTGCGGTCATGCCTGTGCGTACTTTGGTGATTCTTTCAAGGAATCTCTGCGGCTGCATGAGCCGCGTCAAAGACGCTTCGGCCGAAACGACGAGCACGTCTGTTTTTTTGCAGAGAAAATCGCCGAGGGTTTTAAGCCTTTGCTGACTTATCTCGTTGCTCGATGCTGTCGCCTTGAAAAAGGAGATTTCCTGTGACGCAAGCGCCTGCGCTTTAATGCCGAGCGATCTGAAATCCTCGGCGCGTCTGCGTGCAAGCATATCGTTTTCGCAAAGATACAGCATCTGCTGCGTGCTTTCCGTTTTCAGCGCAGCGATCACAGACAGTGCGCACGTATCCTCAAGCCCGTAAATGTTTACGTGCTTGTGCTCCTCAATGCCTGATTTTAGCTCATTATAGGCACTGAGTCGTTTTATATGTTCAAAAAGAAAATCTCCGTTACAGCTCATTTCCTTTTCCTAAATATGCCTGTATGCTTTGCAGCCCTTCCGTCAAATAAACCTCTGCCGCGTCGGCGGCCTTGCTTATCGCGTTGTCGATCGCTTCTTTGTATTCTGCCGCAGGCCTTGAAAGCACAAAATCGGCAAGCTCCATATACTCCGGCGGCCTGCCTATTCCGACGCGCAGACGCGGAATATCTGTACGGCCCGTGAGCTCAACAATACTGCGCATGCCGTTGTGCGTACCTGCGCTGCCTTTGGATCTGAATCTCACCTTGCCTGAAGGAAGATCCGTATCGTCATATATAATAATAATTTCTTCCGGATCACATTTGTACCAGTTTAAAAGCTGCACTACGCTTTCTCCGGAAAGGTTCATAAATGTCTGAGGCTTGCAGAGCACGGCTTTTTCGCCTTTTATGAAGCCTTCTCCTACGAGCGCCTTGCATTTTTTCTGTTCGATTCTGATAGAGTGTCTGTCCGCGAGCTCGTCGAGCACGCGAAACCCCATGTTGTGATATGTATATTCGTATTTGGCGCCGGGATTGCCGAGCCCAACTAAAACATACATGCTGCCTCCGAAAAAGCGGACGGCACATAATGCCGTCCGACAAATGTGATATTATATTTTACACCGTGAATAGCCGTGTGTCAATCAAAATAATGCTCATTTGCAGCAACTTCACATGAATTATTCAGTCGGTTTATGCTTTTCATAATAAGCAGCGAGGAAATGTCCTTGCACAGCTTGTTTTCCGGAAGGAGCGTGGAAATCATGACCTCGACTCCTACTACCTCTACCTGGCATTCGCGCATCATTTCGACCATGCCCTGCAGCGTGCCGCCGCCTTTGGCGAAATCGTCCACTATCAAAGCCTTCTGTCCGGACTGTATCGCGCGCTTTGATAACGCCATGGTCTCTATGCGCTCGCTGTCCGCGCCGGACATGTAGTTTATTTTTACCGCGCTGCCCTCGTACGCTTTCGTATCCCTGCGCGCTACTACAAGCTGGCATCCAAGCGCTTTGGCTGTCATTAAAGCGATCGGTATGCCTTTTGTTTCCATTGTGAGTACAAAATCGGGACAATTGTCATAATACTTATACGCTATTATGTGTCCGAGCCTTGAGGTTATCTCCGGGCTGCTCGCAATATCCGAGCTGTATAAGAATCTGCCTGTGAGCAAACGTCCGCTTTCCGAGAGCTTGTGTGCCACGTCTGTAAGCGTCGAAAGCATCTGTTCCTTGCTCATGTACGGACGGTATCTGACTCCGCCTGCCGCGCCGGGCAACGTTTCCACCACGCCTATCCGATATTTTTGGAATGCTTCGGTAATAAAATCTATATCCTCGCTCACGGTGGATTTCGCTATGCCGAATTTTTCGCAGAATTCCGCATATGTATGTATGATATTTGGAGTCGAAGTGAGAATCTGACTTATTACGCTCAGGCGCTCGTTGCGCTTTATATGTTCCATACTATACCTCAAATTCCGAACGTTCGGATTATTATTTTAATTATAATACGGATTTGATTAAATGTGATAGAGCATTCCGAAAATTTATCCGAATTCTTAAACAGTTTTAACTAAGCTGCAAATCCGAGCAAAGGCTGTACTTGCATACGGGCAAAAACATGGGTATAATATATATGGAGGTTTAGGCTTATATGGACATAGAAGAGTATTACGGCAAACGTATATATATGATCGGCATAGGCGGCAGCTCTATGAGCGGTCTTGCGAGGCTTTTGAAATGGCACGGCTGCAGTGTATGCGGCTCGGATCGCACTGCTTCACACAAAACCGACGCGCTCGTTTCGGAAGGAATAAACGTTTTTATCGGACACGACGGCAAAAATGTCGCAGGCAGCGACCTTGTGATTTACAGCGCGGCAATATCCGAAGAAAACCCCGAAAGGCAGTACGCGCTTAATCACGGCATACCTCAGATCGAGCGCTGCACGCTGATCGGTTTGCTTATGAAGCATTACACGGATTCGATCGCGGTTTCCGGCACTCACGGCAAGACTACGACCACAGCCATGCTTTCTGAAGTATTCTTAAAGGCCGGAACTGAGCCGACAATACATATAGGCGGCGAGCTCGACGCACTCGGCGGTTCGACGCGTTTGGGCAGCGGCGATGTTTTTATATGCGAAGCGTGCGAATATCACAAAAGCTTTCTGGAGTTTTTGCCGACGCAGGCGATCATACTCAATATCGACGAGGATCACCTCGACTGCTACAAGGACATAGACGAGATCGAAAACGCGTTTCTGCAGTTTGCAGCGCTTGTTCCGTCTTACGGAACAGTGTACGGTATGGGCGACGACATGCGCGTGTATAAGCTGCTTTCGAAGCTTGGCTGCAAGACTCGTACATTCGGACTCGAGCCGCAAAACGAGATACGGGCTGAGAACGTTTCATATGACGAAAACGGCTATGCAAGCTTTACCGCCACTTTTTTCGGGCACCCTCTCGCAGAGATTGAGCTAAGCGTGGCGGGAGAGCACAATCTCAGGGACGCGCTTGCGGTAATTGCTGTCGCAAACGAAAACGAGCTGCCGATGAGCCTTGTGGCGGAAGCGCTGCACGAATTCAAGGGCGTTCACAGGCGCTATGAGCTGACCAGCGTTACGGACGGCGTAAGGGTTTATACAGATTACGGTCATAACCCCACAGAGACGAAAACAGTGCTTGGGGTCGCCGCCAGACAGGCGCACAACAGGCTTTGGGCAGTTCTGCAGCCTCATACGTTTTCCCGCCTTAAAACGCTGTTCAATCAATTCCTTGAATGCTTTGACGATGCAGACGAGGTGCTGGTCACGGACATTTGCGCCGCGCGCGAAAAGGATCCCGGTGACATCAACAGCGGCATGCTTGTAGATGCCCTTCTTAAAAAAGGCGTAAAGGCGCACCTGACGCCCACGTTTGACGATGCCGAAGCATATCTGCGGGCGCACTGGCAAAGCGGCGACAGCGTAGTAACGCTCGGCTGCGGCGATATTTATCTTTTGAACGAACAGATAGCCGCGCACGGCGATACACAGCGCAGCTAAGAAAGGAGATTTTAATGAAGAGGCTTGTTTCTTTTATTACCGTTATATCGCTGCTTGCAGCTTTTGCGTGTACAGCGATTGCATACAGCGAGTCTGCCGTGCAGAATGAAGGAACGCAGATTCAGATACTCACCTCCAGTCAGTATGTGCTGCAATGGAAAAACGACGCCGCTCGCAACATGAATTATATGGTGCCCACGCATTGGGAGCTTACTTCGTCAGGAGAGCGCTACAGCGTCTATTCTGAGCCTACGAGCGACGGCGTAAGCGGGTTCAGAGTTGCATATGTAAGCAAGAAAAAGTCCTCCACGAACGTCGATTCGACGAAAATGCAGAATGAATTCCGCGCCCTCATCAAGGAGATGGAAGCGGTTTACGCGGATTTCTCGTGGGGCGGCAAAATCTCGCGTGAATACTCCATAGTAAAGTTCAAGGGCTATTCGTCAGAATACACTTACACCGACGACAACGGCGAACCGATGAAGGGCTTCGCGATAATGGCGTATTACGACCGGAGGATATACCTCATGAACTTCTCGGGGCCGCTGGCCCGCTACGCGGACATGGAATCGATCATGTTCAAAATGATGGAGTCGG
The DNA here is from genome assembly GCA_017543905.1 of Clostridia bacterium. GTDB lineage: Bacteria > Bacillota > Clostridia > Christensenellales > Aristaeellaceae > RUG14130. The sequence goes on along the minus strand of JAFYFC010000055.1, from coordinate 40,937 downwards.
TAACAAGAGCGTAATCTAAATCAAGAGCCCGGTCATCCGATCGGGCTCTTGCTGTAATGTGATATCGCTTATATCTTCTTAAGGTACGCCGAATACATGTACCCGGTATAGCTTGAATACTGAACAAGCCACCATTTTGAATTTGAAGTATCGAGCACCTTTACCACAGTACCCTTTATAAGAGTGGTTACTCTGCCGGAGCTTGCAGACGGAGAATACCGCATATTTACCGCAGAGCCGGTAACTCTGGCATTTACTGTGCTCGATGCCGAGGTCTTAATGTATTTTTCATGCATGAAGCCCTGCATGCCGCTGGCAGTCGAAATAAGATACCAGCTTCCGTTTTTTCCAAGCACAGAAACCTTTGTCGCGTTTTTGAGACTGGTTATTACGGCGGTTGAAGAGCCGGCGCCCGCGCGCAGGTTTACTTTGCTGTCAGCGTACTTCGTCGAAACAGTTCCGGAATGCTTTGTCGAATAGTATACCGTGCCGTCGGCGTATTTGGAACCGTTTCCTGAAATATACAGATTCTTTATGTAACCTACGCGCATATCGTACGTGAGTACCTTGGACCAGACGCTGCCGCTTTCGAGCACCGTTATATAGTCTCCGTTATATACGTATCCGTTGTTTCCGTACTGAGTGCCCGGACCTGTACGCAGATTAAGCGAGCCGCCCTTATAAGCAAGCTTGACCGTTTCGGCATCTGCTGCGCCGAATACCAGCACACAGATGCACGTCAGCAGTATTAACGACAATACTCTCTTCACTGTGATTCCCTCCTATTATCTATTCTAACAATTTTAGTCGATTTATATATAAATAAAGCTTTACAAAAATATGTAAGTTTGATAAAATATATACAACTCTTAATTGGGAGGTACCGTATGAGAATACTTTCAATCGGAAACAGCTTCTCTGTGGACTGTCAGAGATACGTGTCAGACATCGCCGAGGCAGACAATGTATCTGTAGAGCTTGGTAATCTGTATATAGGCGGATGCTCGCTTGAGCAGCACTGTACCAATATAGAAAGCGCTGCGCTTTGTTATGAATACTTCAAAAACAACGTATCGATGGGTTCTGCGTCGATACAAACCGGATTAAAAGACAACGACTGGGATATTATTACACTGCAGCAGGCCAGCCATTTCAGCGGGATACCGGACACGTATTACCCCTATATAGAAACTCTTGCTTCCTTCGTAAGACAGCAGTGTCCAAACGCAAAGCTTTATATTAACGAAACATGGGCTTATGAGTACAATTCAACTCACAGCGCGTTTCCTAATTATCAATCAGATCGTCAGATCATGCACGAAAGACTGTTTTCAGCCTATTCGATAGCGCGTGAGAAGATAGCATCGGGCTTTATTCCGGTCGGAGAAGCCGTGCGCATCGCACGCGAAAACGTAGAGTTCCGGCCTGAAGACGGAGGCTTGCCGCTGACACGTGACGGTTTCCATCTTTCATACATACCCGGCAGGTATCTTGCGGCAGCGACGTGGTATGAGACGTTAACAGGAAATAGTATCCTGAATAACGGCTTTATTCCGAGCGCGGTCGCGTATGCGGGAACAGACAGAGCTACAGGCAAGCCGATATACGAGCCTATACCCGGTACTGCGGCCACTTCAGAGCAGCTTTCGCTGCTTAAGGCTGCCTGTCATAAGGCATGCACAGACTTTGCCGTGAGGTGCGTGTAAGATACGAATCCGGTATTGCGGCAGCCGCGCGTTCGGCTGCTGCTTTGTCTTTAAAAACGCCGTATACCGCTGAACCGCTGCCGCTCATCATACTGAAGGAAGCGCCCGCGTCGTTTAGAATTTCAATTGTTTTTTCGATCTGCGGCATCAAAAGGCTCGCGGGCGCCTGCAAATCATTAAAGGTATTTATATTCAGCGCTTTATAATCCTGTCTGTATAAGCATTCGGCGACTGTTTCGTATGAAGCGAAACGCGCTTTTGAGCCTGCCTTGTCGTACATTGCATAGACATCTTTTGTAGACAGACCGCCGCCGACATGCGTAATCACAAGGCTGCATTCGGGCGCATCAGTCAGTTTTTCGATAAGCTCCCCTCTGCCGCGAACCCTGCACAGGCCTCCGTAAAAGAAAAACGGAACGTCGCTTCCGAGCGAAAACCCGATATCGGCCATTTCGCTGAGCGAAAGCCCAAGCCCGTATAGCTCGTTGATACCGTATATCGCAAAAGCGCAATCGGAGCTCCCGCCTCCCAAACCGGCACGCGCAGGGATGTTTTTTTTAAGCTGTGCACGCACGCTTATATCTTTGCCGGTATAGCGTCGCAAAGCGTGAATTGCTTTAAGTACAAGATTGTCGCCTGATTCAACGAAAACGCCTTCCGAACAGAGCGCGATATCGTCAGATTTCGACAGGATCAATTCGTCGTGCAGCGCAATCGTCTGCATCAGCATATCAAGCTCGTGAAACCCGTCAGGCCGTACATTTGTAATATTCAGCAGCCAGTTGATTTTTGCGCAGGGGTATAAAGCAATGCGATCCATGACGTTATTCGTCTTCTTCGGAGTCTGTTTCGTCAAACATGCCGCTATTCAGCATCTCAGTAAGCCTGCGCGCTAAATCATCTTCTATCGGCACGAATTCCTCTTCGTCCTCGCCGACAGGCACTATTTTCATTACGGTTATGTCTACAGGCTTGACGCCCTTTAACTGAGCTTCGCTGAAATCGTTTTCGGGGTCGTAGTCGATAAGAGTGGCGTATTCTTCCCCTTCGTAGAAGAAGTAGTCCAATACCTCCATTACGATTTCGTTGCCGCCCTCGTCTTTGAAGTATACGAGATCCGCTTCAGTGTTTTCCATAATAACGCCTCCTTTTTGTTTTGATTATAATCACTTAACCGTATTATTTCAAGGGCTGCATATTGCAAACCGGGCAAACGTAGGTTATAATTAAGAAAAAACGGAGGTTATTATGTACACTGGGAAATATGCGACTTCCAAATCCGCGCTTGAAACCGCGCTGACAGCGCGTGCGCTGATACCGGAGTTCAGCGCTGAGCGCGATAATTATGACGATATGGCTGTTTATGTGTTTGCGTATGACGACGATAATGAGCTTTCCGGCTGCGGCAGGCTTTATATAGACGACGACAGTCAATTCCGTATAGATTTGCTGGGAGTGGTTCCCGCAAAACGCGGTCGGTATATAGGCGATCTGCTCGCGCGTATGCTCTTATTCAGAGCACAGCAGCTGAACGCCGCCTCCGTGCACGTAACCGTTCCCGCTGATACAGTCAGATTTTTTGCCAGATACGGCTTCAAAGCCGTTCAGGATGTAAACTCCGCAAATGTAAATATGTCAGTAAACGCAAACGATATAATACTTGAAGGGAGCTGCAAAAAAGGCAGAAACGCTTCCTGCACCGGGAACTGCGAGAGCTGCGGCGCTTAAATTTTCACAGGCTCGCTGAAATCCCGTTTCATCTGCGCCGGAGTAACGTAATAATCGCACCTTGACAAAAGAATATCGTCGCATAAGCGACATTGGCGAAGCACATTACAAAACGCCACTACCCCGCTTGTGCAGAGCATAACGCAGGGCAGCGGAACCAACGCGCTGAACTTTTCTTACACCTATGACAACCGTGGAAACATCACCAGTGAAACGCGGAACGGTGTTACGACTACCTACGAGTATGACGCGCTGGGACAGCTTACAAGAGTCAACGACCCGAACGATCCTACTGCGCACAACGAAGGCGCGTTAAGCGACAACGGAACGACATGGGTTTACGCTTATGATCGCGGCGGCAGTATTCTTAGAAAAACAGTATATGCTTATACCACAGGAACGGTAGGCACTGCTGTGAAGACCTATGCTTATGAGTATGATACTGACTGGAAAGATAAGCTCACTAAGTTCGACGGGAATACCATAGTGTACGACGAAATAGGCACCCCGGAAAACGACGGCACTTGGACATACACCTGGCAGGCCGGACGGCAGCTCAAGAGCATGAGCAAGATCGAGGGGAACGACACGATTACAATGGAGTTTACCTATAACCATGCCGGACTCAGGACGAAGAAGGTCGTAACAATCGGCGACGCGACTGAAACGACCGAGTATATTCTGAATGGTAAGAATGTTGCAGAACTGATAAAAACAACAGTTACTGCCGAAGCTTCGCCTACAACGACAACTGACAGGCTGCATTTCTATTATGACACACAAGGCAGGGTGACATTGGTCGACTTCAACGGTACTCTGTACAGTTATGCCCATAACCTGCAGGGCGACATCATAGGCATACTTGACAGCAGCGGAAACCTTGTTGTAGAATACAGCTATGATGCGTGGGGAAAGCCGATAAGCGTCACAGGCACCTTGACAACTTCATTGGGTGAACTGAACCCGTTCAGATACAGAGGGTATGTATGGGATGTGGAGATAGAGTCTTATTATCTCAGCAGTAGATTATATTCAAGTTTCTTGCTTAGGTTTATCAATTCGGATGAAAACATTTCTGGAAACCTTTATTGCTACTGTGAGAATTCAGTAGTAATGAAAAGTGATAAAAATGGAAAATCCAGCAAAAATGATAGCATAGCGAAGCAAGCTCATGACATAATAGCTGAACGTAATGCAGAAGATATTAGCCTCAGGTTAATGAATGAAATGGTTAAAAACTACGAAGCTCTTGTTAAGTACCGTAGGACTCATACTTATATAGACAGTATTGATTTCTTTATTGATAAAGTCAAGACTAATGGTGAGTGGGACATAAAAAACGACTCAAATTGGAATTTGAAAAGTGATGCTTTATACTCTTTCTGTGGCATTCCATTAAGACGAGATGAAATCGGAAATATCCAATTTGGCTTCTTAAGCACTGCCTTATTCTCTAGTACTTTTGCCCAAGCTGGAGCTGGGCTCTATCAAATCTATTCACGCACATCCAGATGGAAATATATAATGTCTGGTTTTGATGATCCGGTAGATTACTATGCTATTGAATATGGCTATAGATTAGGTATGTATACAAATGCAGTTAAAAACGGAAATTCCATTAGTCAATACTTAGCTAAGGAAAAACTAGATTCATACCTTTTCCAGTGGATTAGCTGGAAATTGGCCAACGAAGAGGAGCTGCATTAGAATGCTACATGGGACAAAAAGGGTAATTGTTTTAACTACAGCTGCTATTGTTTTAGGGATAATTGTTATACTTTCTATTCATTCATTATGGTATATACATGAGTACCATATAGGGATGCTTAAGAACCAGGTGCTTTTTAATACGGTTTCTCCCAACCAATCATTCGTTCTTGTAGCTTATGATACGAGTGGAGGAGCAACGAGTCCATTTTCAGTGGGGGCAGAGGTTCAATCGATACAAGGAGATTATAAAAAAGCTATATTCCGAGCACAATTTGAGGAGAACATCGAGGCATATTGGATTGATGATTATACAGTGTGCATCAATAGTATAGTTCTTGATGTTCGATATGATACTTTTGACAATACACGTTTAAGCTATAAGGAGCAACGGTATGATAAATACAATATGAAAGCGATCAGAAGGAAAGTACCCTCCAATTTCATAGAAAAATTCATCGAGAATCTTCTGTATTATTAGTATGGAATTGTAATCTGAATGTAGTAATATTCTTTAAGAGAAAAAGGAGGCATAAGCGCGCGGCAAACCATCCTCGCACAAAGCTCGAAAAGATAAACAATGTGCTCTCTTCTTATTATAAAAGCGAGCATGGCCACCCCAAAGGGCCTATAAATCTTAGAGAGTTTTACATAACGCATGATAAATCGTGAAAAAAGGTGAAATGCTATGAACGTAAAGAGGCTTATTATTCTTGGAATAGCCATTCTCGCCATAATATTAATAGTTTTAGTAATGTGTTTTACACAGAATGGCTTCACTTGGAAAGAAAGAGCAATAGAAAATAGAAGTGGAGAGAGGTTTTCAAAAGATTATTGTGTAATAGATGATTTTGATGTGTTGTGTAAATACGGATATAAGTATAACAATATAGTGTACCATGACATGGTATTAGTAGGTAATCCACTTATTGAAATCAGATTTGGTCCTAAGGTAGTGAGTCAAGAATCATATAGTAGTAAGTGGCATGTCGGGATAAATGTCGTTAAAGGCAGCAATGACGACATATTTCATAAGGTGGGAAGGGATGATTGGACAGAGAGTTCCTTTATGATAACATGTTCATTGAATCTGTATAATGCAGAAGTCAAACTTACTTATTGTACAAATAGTATCGTTAATGGTATCAAGACTATGAGAATACACATTGAAGATCTTATGAATAGTGAACTTATTCGCCCAGTAAAAGAAATTCAATCTTAGGTTTCTATGTTTCGATGGCTGCGCAGGATGTAATTCTTGGGACGGTTCCAGAAATTGGCAGGTAAAAGAGACGATAGCTCGTAAAACCAAAAGTTACATAATAATCGCACCTTGACAAAAGAATATCGTCGCATAAGCGATATAAGCGAAGCACATTACAAACAAAGAGTCCACCCCAAATTTTGTGTAAACCTCCAAACTGGTGTATAATAAGAGCTAAACCGCTCAATAATCCGCACTACCCTCGGCACAGACGCTGCACATCATCAGCCCACGGCAGCAGGTCGTGGGCGGCGGCTTTCGGGTCTTTGGCGAAGCGCTTCCGGCAGTATTAACTCAAAACTTGTGAAATCCCGTTTCTGCGTGCATACATTAGCTATTCTGCAGTTATCGTAATCTGAACGGCCGCACTGCTGATGCGATTGTACAATTCGGCCAATTCGGTTTCTTTTTCGTTTATCTTGTCGTCGATTTTGTTGATTTCATCCGTGAGAGCCATTACGGAGGCTTCTGCATTCACGCGCGTTGTATACAGCGTATCGAGCTCGTCCTTCAGCCTTTGCAGTCTGCTTTCGGCGTCCTCGGTTTTAGCTTCAGTCTCGATGTTGAATGCGTTTTCGATTTCTGCAAGCAGCGCTTCAAAATCCTCCGGACTTACTCTTACGGTAAGCTGCGTACCGTTGCCGGTTTGAATATTTTGTTCAGTATACGCGCCGTAATCCCGCATTACAGCTTCAAGCTGTGCGACGGCAGCTTCGGTATTTGCTGTCAAAATTACAGCCTGCGCCGAAAGTATTTCATAGCCTTGGTCATATGCGCTCTCTTCTGCGAATACTTCGTCAAAATCGTCGTTCAGCGCATATGAATCGTCTGCCGCATAGTAAAGCACAGCTGCTCTGTCCGCATCATATATCGCTTCTCCGGGCACGGCGCCTGTGAAGTCGTATAATGAGGCGGCAGCAGATTCAGTCAGAGCATTTGAAGACCCCAGATCGCTGCCCTGACCGGCGGAGATCGCTTCAGTTGGTTGTACGGGCTGCTTGTTCCACTTAAGTATATCCCGCCCGAAATACAACCCCAATCCGATCGTCAGCAGCAATCCTGCCGCAAGCTCGCACCAGCGTCTGTAGCTGCGGAGTGCTGCGTCCCGTTTTTGCTGTTTGCGTATAGCTTTCCTCCACGCTTCAGCTGCGTCGCGCGGCACTTCTATTTTATCGTCCAACCCTTTAAGCAGCAAATGCAGCTCTTTGTCGCTCAATGCATTCTGATTGTTTCCCATACTCATTCCTCCGTCAGCACTTAGACGCACGATCATCAATTCAGTTCCATATATGGAGCCAGCATTTCGCGCAGTTTTTCGCGTCCTCGGCTGATGCGGCTTTTAACTGTTCCGATATTGATCTGTAATATATCCGATATTTCTTCATAGCTGAATCCCTGTACGTCCCTGAGAACTACGGCAGATCTTATTTCGACAGGAAGCTTGTTCAGAGATACGGATAAAATACTCCTGAGCCCGCTGTTTTCAGCGGTCTCCTCCGGCCCTTTGGCTGTATCAGGGGCGTTCCAGCCCGCTTCATTCAGCGCGTCAAGCGATTCGGACCTGCGAACCTTTTTCCTGCGATGAGAATCGAGGCAGGTGTTTGTGACTACCCTGTATACCCATGTGGAAAAAGTGGACTCTCCGCGGAAAGAAGGCAGCGCTTTGTATATACGCAGCATTGCGTCCTGCAAACAGTCCTTCGCGTCCTCTGCGTTGCGGGTCATACGCAGGGCTATCGCGTACATCATTTTTTCATGCCCGGCAAGCAGCGCTTCAAAGGCTGCGCTGTCGCCTCTTGCGGCTTTTTTTATCAGAGTCTGCTGATTTATCTCCAAGTGTCTCACCTGACATTCTAACTAAATTTCACATAAATTATATTGAATTCCGAAATGCGGCTGAGTATAATATTATCTGCGTGCCGGTGTGTTGGAATTGGCAGACGAGGCGGACTCAAAATCCGTTGGGCTAATAACCCGTGCGGGTTCGACCCCCGCCACCGGCATCTCCCGGATAGTATCCGGGTTTTTTAATCGGCAAAAACCATAAACGAGGGTTTGTATTCGCTGAGCCATATAATATTTTCCGCCATTTCATAATTCTTTACGGCATCTGACCACTTTATTAAACTCATACCGAGAAACTCGTATTCTGAGCTTATGCTGAAAAGCACAGTCTGAGCGTTTCCTTCATCGGGCGCCGTGAGCGGATACGCAAGGCAGATAAAGCCGTTCTCGCTCCAGATGACCGCAGTTTCGGTTTGTATATGTCCGGCTTTTTTGAAGCTGTCTTCAAGCAGTCTTTTAAGCTGCGCCTGTGAGTATATGCCGCCAAGGTTCAACTCTTCTATCGCTGCGGCATAATTCCCGTTCGACATAAGTGAGATCGCGCGCAGGGACACTTCGAACAGCTGCTGCGGCATACCGCCCGCTTCAGATACGCATATTGAGCAGACTGAACATATCAGCAATACACATAATACCAAATTTAGCTTTTTCATGCAATCACTCCCCTCCGATTAGACTGATATTTGATGAAATTGTTTTTGTTAATTTGTTAAGTTTTCAGTTCTTTCAAAAGCAGCATCGCTTCGTCAAGTCCTGCTCGCGGCGTGATCTGTCCCGACTTAATCATATAATCTATGCCGACGATACTTTTATAGCTGCGTTCCAGCCTGCTTGATTTTATATTATACGTCTGCCGGGCATAATTTTCAACCATGCTGTCCCATTGAAATCCAAGAGTGCTTTTAATTTGAACCGTCGTGACGCGCCGTTCCTTCAAGGCTTTGACGTGCAGCATAAGCCTGAACTGTCGTTCTATCATGGATATTATAAACACCATGGACTCGTTGTGCTCGAGCATCGAATTGAGCCTTTCGTAACCATCTGCCGCGTTGCCGCTTAGAATCGAGTCTATCATACGGAACACGTTGGTTTCTGTATCGGGAATGACGAATTTGTCGACGTCTTCCCTGGTAATCGTGCCTCGTCCGCCCTTATACGCGATCAGCTTATCTGCTTCGGCTTTTATCCTCAGCATGCTGCCTTGGCACAGCTCTGAAAGCTCGTAAACGGCGTCGTTTGTTATTTTTGCGTCGGATTTATTAAATAATTCGGTAATCCTTTTTTTGAGTTCCGCAGCTGAAAGATAATTAAACGTTACGATTCTTCCTGCTTTTTCAAATACGCCTGCCGCAGCATTTTTGCTTTTTGCAGGTTTGCTGTCGGCGTCTTTTTTGCCGTCTGAATTTTTATAAAATATAACTACGCTTGACGAATTGGGCGTGCTGATGAATTCCGACAGCTCTTTGCTGCCGTGTTTTTGTTTGCGGCCGTCACCGTTCTCTTTATCGCTTTCTTCCTGATCGGCATCGTCCGAATCCTGAGCGGATGCTTTTGAAGACAACAGCGGCATATCTTTTACTATGACGACGCGCATTTTGCTCATAAGCGGGACCTGCGCGGCAGCCTCCGCCACTTCGTTAAGCTCCGGCTTTATCAGTATGCTTTCGTCTATCGCTTCGAAGCCCGCGGCAAGCAGCGATTTTTCAAGTTTAGTAAGCAGCTCCTGTTTTATATAATCCTCATCGCCTTCAAACAAATAAGACCCGCTTATTTGTCCCTTATCAAGAAGATTTTCAAATTCTTCAGGCGTCATTTTATCCTCCGACGGTATTCAGATACGGCGTTACGATTACGCTTCCGTCCTGCAGTATATCTATGATTATCGCGCCGCACTCGTCTGTGCGGTAAACTCTGCTGCCTGCTTTTTCAAGCCTGTCCAGTACATCCTGCGTAGGATGCCCGTAGGAGTTTCCGCTGACGGAAATAACCGATAATTCAGGCGTGACAAGTGAGAGCATTTCCGCAGTGGTCGCGTATTTGGAGCCGTGATGAGCAACCTTCAGTATATCGCTGTCATCTGCTGCCGCCGCATCGTGCGAATCGGTTATGTCTCCCGTAAACAAGGCTGATTTATCCTCGTATACGAGCCGAAATACCAGACTGCCGCTGTTGTCGTCGTGAGGCACAAATCCCTCCGGCGGCCAGGTCACTTCTGCGTATATATCCTCCGCAAGCTCAATTACGTCATCCCGCACAAGATACCTTACGTCGGCGTTTGAAAGCAGCGCGGCCATTTCAGCGGGAACGTCCATGCAGTCCCATGTCGCCGGAACGTATACCGCTGCACGCGGATATCGTTTAAGTATCTCTTTCAGCCCTCCTGCATGGTCGCTGTCCGGATGAGAAACAAATATGCCGCTCACGTAACGCTTTTCGGAAGACAGATAATCTGCAACTATGCCGTTGCTGCGACCGCAGTCTATCACGTATACGCTGCCCTTTGCGTCTGCAATCGCGCCGTCGCCGTATCCCACATCCAGATAAGTGAGCCGCAGGTGGTCTATCCTGCTTGCAGGCCACAAGAGATGCGCAAGTATTATCAGCACCATCGTCAGTATACCTACCGCACGTCTTGTTTTGTGAGGCGCGATATAGACAGACGACAACACCGCAAGCAGGTAGAAGCCTATAAGCAGAAGCAGCGGCCACGGACTGCCGGGCAAGGACGATATCCTGAGATCGGCGACCTGCGCGCATACGAGCTTTATGCCCTGCCATATAAGCTTTACAGGATAAGCGAGTACAGATGCAAGTGAAGCGCTTACGCATCCGCATAATAATACCACAATTCCGAGGTACAGCACAAGCATTGCAAACGGTATGCACAGCATGTTAACAGGAACCGAAAACAGTGGAACGCTGTAAAACATCGCAGACAGCAGCGGATAGGTAAACAGCTGTACCTCGAACGACGCTTCAGCGCTCTGGCGTATCGTTCCCCAAATCGAAGCCAAGCCGTTTTGGCGGCGCACCGTTCTGAAAAGCTCAGAAAAGCACAAAAGCGCGGCGACTGAAGCATACGAAAGCACGAAGCCGTTGTCGCTGATAAGCAGCGGATTTATGCCGAGCTGCAGCAAAAACGCGCAGGACAGGCGCGTCAGTGTATCGGCAGGATAACCGAGCATTGTAATCACGCACAGAAGAGCATACATAATAACCGCGCGTATGGTTGAATTGCTCTTTCCTGTCATCAGCACGTACATGCAAAGTATAACGATAATGAATATGTAACGCGCGTTGCGCGGCAATTTGAGCTTTTTAAGCAGCCAGTCGAGCATAAACGCGATCGCGCTTACGTGCAGACCGGAAAGTGCGATCAAATGCGATATACCTACTCGGCTGAAATCCTCGTATGTTTCATCGGAAAGCGCAGATCTGTCGCCGAGCAGCACGGCTCGCATCACGTCTGAGGCGTCGCCGAAAATATCGTCTGATTTTTCAGCCAGCGCTTTTCTAAGTCTCAACAGCGTTCGCTCAAGCGAGGCATGCTTGTTCACGAGCGTTATATCGTCGTAGCTTGCAGAGCCGGTCAACGCAACGCCGCTTCTCCAAAGATATGCGTTGAAATCGAAGCCGTTTGGATTGGTCACGCCGTCCGGCACGCTCAGCTTGGCTGAAGCGATGCAAAGCTCGTCTCCGTATTCGTAATCGAGGTGTGTCGAATAGACGTACAGACGTACTTTATTCTTAATTTTATTTCCGTTTGCGGCAACGTTATTGAGCGTAATGATTGTTCTGTGATCGGCAGGCTGAACGATCGTATCTGCACATATCGTGCCGCTTACTTCGTATTTATCGGTTTGAAGCGCTGGTGGTCTTATGTCCCTGTACAGATACCAAGCTGAAAAGGCTAAAAAGACAAGCGACGAAATAAACAACGCGCTTCTGAATCTCTTAAAAATGCAGAGCAGAAATAAAACGATAAAGACCACAGCACACGCGGGTATGCTAATCCGCAGTCCGTGTTTGGCGCACAAACAAGCTGCAAGCGCGGAAATTGCCGCCACTGTCAGCTTACGTCTGTCGCCGAATACGGAAAAGTTTTTATATTCTGATACGCATGCCCGGCTCAGCCGGGTACGTGCTTGCATAAATATGCCTTGCTTCATCTACCAGCGCCTCTTTATCAAACAGAGGCGAAAAATGCGTAAGAATCAATTCCTTCGCGCTGCACTCCGCTGCGAGGTGCGCGCATGCACGCGGCTCCATGTGCGGCTTTGCGTTAGTCCAAACCGCGCTGCTCAAGCCGCAGTCTGCAAGGATAGTGTCTGCCTTGTCGCAAAACAGCGACAGTTCCGGACAGATATTGCTGTCACCCGTATATACCAGTACGCTGCCGTCACATTTCAGCTTAACTGCATACGTCTCGACCGGATGCTTCACTTTTGTGAATTCCAAACTGAATTCCCCTATTCTGCAGTCCTCAGGCGGATACAGATCGAACTTTCCTTTGAGAAGCTTTCTGTTGTCCGCAGGCGTAAGCGGGCAGATCACCCTCAGGCTCTCGATATTCGAAAAATCGAGCATATACCCAAGCACAGGCATATCGCTCATATGGTCAAAATGCAAATGCGAAAGCACGACACAGTCTAATTCCTTAATATCGTTGATTTTCGCAAGCAATCGGCCAAGTACGCCGCTGCCCATATCAAGCGCGATTTTGGTATTTCCGGAATCGGACTCTATCAGATATCCTGAGCAGGCGCTGTCAGGCGCGGGAAACGGGCCGTTACAGCCTAATACGGTAAGATACATACAATTCCCTCAAAACAGGGCTGCCTCTGTCGTGAGGCAGCCCATGAATGCAGATTATTTGTAAAGAGGTCCGTAAGCGGCGCACGCACGGTAATCAGCCGCTTCCTTATCCATCCCGAAAGCGTTCCAGCAGGCGGGACGGAATATCTTTTCTTCGGGTACGTTGTGCATCGCGACAGGTATTCTGAGCATCGAGCAGAGCGTAATTATGTCAGCGCCGATATGACCGTACGAGATCGCGCCGTGGTTTGCACCCCATGCGTTCATTACGCTGTAGGCGTCCTTGAAGGGCCCTTCTTTTCCGTTCGTGCGCGGCGCAAACCATGTGCACGGCCAGGTATAGTCAGTACGCTTCCAGAGTATGTCGGTAACGTTTTCGGGCAGATCGACCGTCCAGCCCTCCGCTATCTGCAGCATCGGCCCCAGTCCCTTTACGATATTGAGCCTTATCATCGTTACCGGCATCTCGCAGTCGGTTACAAATCTGCAGGAATATCCGCCGCCGCGGAAATAACCGAGGTCTGCATAGTTCCAGGTGGTATGCGCCATCATTTCCTTCTGATCCTGCTCGGTCACTTCCCACCACTGTTTCATAAGACGCTTGCCGTCCGCATCTACTGAGCGTCCATTTGCGTCAAGGCAACATGAACCGGAATTGATCAGATGTATGAAGCCGCACGCATCCTTTGCTTTGCCTTCAATTTCGTAACCGGTGGCTTTTTTGACTGCTTCGGGGCTCCAGTACGTGCGAACGTCCGCAAACATCTGAGCTCTGTTGGTAAGCAGCTTCATGAACATCATGCCGATACCGTTCAAGGTGTCGTTTTCGGTCGCGAAGGAATACGGTTCGCGTGCGCCGTTCCAGTCGAAGCTGGTATTAAGCAGCGCCTCCGGATAGTCGCAGTTCGGATAGAAATCCGTCCACTGCCTTTGCCCCTGGAAGCCGCCCGCCAAAGCATTGTGACCGACCATCTCTTCCTCGCGTCCCTTGGGAAGATTAGGATTGCCGTTCATCAGGTCTTTGATTATGCAAAGCATCTTGACGGTGAACTCCCACGCGGCTTTCTTTTCCTCCGGAGTTTTCTGAAGCTCGACGGGGTTTTTATCGAAGCCTTCGATGGCGTATTTGCGTGTCCATTCAAGCGCCTTCTGGTATTCGGCTTCGTCGTATATGCCTTCCGTCATGCGGCGGATGATTTCTACCTCGTCTACGGATTCGACGCGCATTCCCAGATATTCCTCAATGAATTCCGGATTTATTATCGAACCTGCTATACCCATGCAGATAGAGCCGATTTGCAGATAACTCTTGCCTCTCATCGTTGCTACGGCAACTGCAGCGCGGCCGAATCTAAGCAGCTTTTCTTTTACATCTTCGGGTATTTCGGTGCAGGTCGCCTCCTGAACGTCGCGTCCGTATATGCCGAATGCAGGCAAGCCCTTCTGAGCGTGCGCAGCCAATACCGCGGCCAGATATACTGCGCCGGGGCGTTCGGTGCCGTTAAATCCCCAGACAGCTTTGATGGTGTTTTTGTCCATGTCCATGGTCTCGCTGCCGTAGCACCAGCACGGAGTAACCGAAAGAGTAATCGCGACGCCCTCTTTTTTGAATTTCTCGGCGCACGCGGCGGCCTCCGCCACACGCCCTATCGTCGTGTCGGCAATTACTACCTTTACCTTCTCGCTGTTTGAATAACGCAGGTTGTCCTCAAACAGCTTGGCGGCGGATTTCGCCATATTCATCGTTTGATCTTCGAGAGATTCGCGAACCTTGAGCGGGCCTCTGCGTCCGTCGATTATCGGACGGATTCCGATTGCCGGATACTCTCCGATATACCTGTTTTGTGCCATGAGATTTCCTCCAATTCTTTTTATTCCTTTATTTGTATTATACACTTTATTCAAATGGTTTTCAAGTGATATCTCGAACTAAAATATCAATCAAAAAGATATTTCATATTCGCCTTCGACGTCGGTTAGTGCATCGAATATATTCCCCTCTGCTTCGAGCCTGTAGACGGTATTGGGTTTTCCGTGTATTTTTATCAAGCGTATATGTCCGTTTCTCCATTCGCAATCCACCTCTGCGCAGGTGCGTGCCTTCAGTCCGTGAAATTCGCCGTTTGGGAACTGCTTGGGCAGTGCCGGCAAAAGACTTATGTATCCTTCGTGGCTCTGTATCAGCATTTCGGCAATACCGGCGGTACCGCCGAAGTTTCCGTCGATCTGGAAGGGCGGATGGAAGTCGAGCAGGTTTTCATGCGTCGATGCGGATAGGAGCTTGTGTATCATATTATAAACGCCTTCCCTGTCGCGCAGTCTGGCGTGCAGGCTTATAAGCCAGGCAGCGCTCCAGCCCGTGTGACCTCCCCCATGTTCGAGCCGGCGTTTAAGTGTTTTTTCGGCGGCCTTAAGCAAATCAGGCGTTTCGGAATTGATACAGTTTCCGGGATAGAGGCCGAAAAGATGCGAGATATGTCTGTGACCGGGTTCCGGCTCGTCGTAATCCTCAAGCCATTCCATAAGCTGCCCATGTTTGCCCACGCGCAGGTGCGGCATTTCGGAAAGCGCTGTTTGAGCTTCCTGTATCATGTCATGATCTGTGTCAAGCAGCTTTGCGGCGTTAATGAAAATATTATACAGACCGGAAATGATCTCGATATCCATGCTCGGAGACAGACAAAGCGATGCGCGTTTTCCGTTACAGTAATAAGTGTTTTCGGGCGAAGTCGAAGGGCCGCTCAATAAGCGTCCTTTCTCGTCTTTGAACATGTAATCAAGGAAAAAGCGCGTGCATTCACGTATATATTCATAAGAATGCTCTTTTAAATATGCTATATCCTCGCCGTAAAGATAGTGCTCCCAGAGATGATAGCACAGCCATGCGCCGCCCAGCGGCCATAGCCCCCAAAGACCGTCGGCAGGAGCGGCAAAGCCGTATATGTCCGAAAGATGGTGCAAAACCGCGCCTCTGCATTTGTAATTTACTTCCGCGCATCTTTTTCCGCTTTTAAGCAGGTATGCGTTTATATAATCGTTCAGCGGTTCCTCGCATTCGGACAGATTTGTAACTTCGGAAGGCCAGTAATTCATCTGCAGGTTTATATTTGTATGATAGTCGGAATTCCAGGGTGCGTTTATATAATCGTTCCAGACGCCCTGCAGATTTGCCGGCAATGTGCCGGGTCTGCTCGAAGAAATCAAAAGATATCTGCCGAACTGGAAATAAGTTTCTAAAAGCCCGGGATCTTGCGCGCCGTTTTTGAGCCTGTTGAGACGAGTCGAAAAAGGCATTTTATCAATTCCGTACAGCGTACTGCCAAGGGTAATATCCGCCCTCTCCATAAGTCTTCTGAAATCTTTTTCATGCCTTGCCGAAAGCTTGTCCCAATCGTATTCCGGTTCATTAATGTTCTCTTCCTTCATTGCGACGGAAACATAAATGCAGCAGGAATCAGCATTGTCCACGCAGACCTCGTTATTGCATATACGTAGCGCGCTGCCGGAAATTACGAATCTGAACACAGCCTTGAATTCGTGTCCACCGTATGCGGTAGATGCATTCATCGTAAGCGAGTTTTCGTTGGCTTCTATACTTTGCACGTTCAGCAGTTTGCCGCACTTTGGATCGTTTTTGTCATACCTCTCAATATGAGCCTTGAATGACAGCCCGGCGGATTTGTCGCTTTTCAGCTTTATACAGACAAGCTTATCAGGATAAGAGGCGAAATACTCTCTCTTACATATCGCGCCTCCGCTTTTATACGATACGCAGGCTTTGCCGCTGTTTAAGAACAGCTCACGGCGATATCCGTTTATGTCGGTTTCAGGAAACTCGAGCACAAGCTCGCATGCAGTTTCCTGCGATTTGATTCTGTGAAAGCTGTTTTTTAGTGCCCTGGCGCAATATGCGTCTGCCGCAGGTCCGTCGCCCGCAAGCAAAAGCTTTCGCGTCTCGTCAATTATTTCACGGAAATGCTCGTTATCAGTATTTATCTTATCTCCCGACCAGATCCGTTCATAGCTGAACTGCACGCGTTCAGACCTGACTCCTCCGTATATCATCGCGCCGATGCTTCCGTTTCCTATAGGTGTTCCGTGCTCCCACGACAGCGCAGGCTCGTCAAGGTAAATACAATAATCCTTCATATGCTATCTCCAATCTCTGACATTGATTGTTTGTATTATAACTTTGCTTTAACCTTAAATCAAGCCATATTTCGGGCGATTTTGCTGTAAAGCGTTTTAATTTGTGATATAATCTTTATATCATGGATTCATAAGAGGCAGTATGACTATTTATTTCGCACCGCTTGAAGGCATAACCGACAGCATTTATCGTTCGGCGCATCATGAATGCTTTACCGGCGTAAGTAAGTATTTTATCCCGTTTATAACGTCTGTCAACGGCTCCGGACTCACCAACCGCGAAAAGCGCAGCTTGCTTCAGTTTGACTGCGATGTATTCTGCGTACCGCAAATACTGACCAAGGACGCAGAAAGCTTTGTGCGCTGTACGCGTATGCTCTGTGAATTGGGCTACGACGAGATAAATCTTAATCTTGGCTGCCCTTCCGGCACTGTAACCGCCAAAGGCAAAGGCTCAGCGCTGCTGCGCGATACCGACAATCTGAAAGCGTTTCTGGACGCCGTGTTTGCCGCGCACGATTTGCCGCGTGTGTCAGTCAAAACGCGTATCGGCTATACTGATCCGGGCAATTGGCCTCAAATATATTCGGTGCTCGCAGAGTATCCTTTTACAGAGATTATAGTGCATCCGAGAACGCGAAGCGAGTTTTACAAAGGAGCTCCTTACAAAGAGGCGCTTTCTGTATGTGAATTTGAAAATACAAATATCGTTTATAACGGAGACGTATTCTCGCCGAAGGATGCTTTTGATATAAAACGCGTCTATCCGGATTTAAGCGCCGTTATGTGCGGCCGCGGTCTGGTTGCCAATCCCGCGCTGGCGCGCGAAATCTGTGCCGGCAAAGCTCTTGATAAAGCCGAGCTTAAGCGCTTTTTGACGAAGCTTCTGTACACGTACACAAACGACCGCCCCGAAAAAGCTGTGCTTGGCAGGATGGACGAGATAATGTCCTACGTCGCAGCTGTATTTGAAAACTCACGCAAATACCTTAAAAGGCTGCGGAAATCCAGATATACAGACGAATTCACCGCAGCGCTCGACGATTTGTTTGATGAATGCGAGCTTAAAAGCGCGCCATATTACGACCCGCTTGCATTTTCGGCATCTGCAAGCTCGACTCCGGTTATCTGAATGGCGCGGAACGCGGCGCCCTCGCTGTTTATGCATTTCATGCAATTGTCACAGATTTTGTTCGGGTCGAGGTCGCATTTAAGACATTCGCCGCAGCCGTCGCAGACTTTCACTTCGTCGAGTATACACATCTTCGTATTACACATTTCAAACGATACCTCTCAGGAGCATTTCCTTCAGCACGATCTTACCGTGAGAATATACAAGACCGCCCTGCAGATACGCAGCATAAGGAGGCCTGATCGGGGCGTCCGCGCTCAGCTCTATGGAAGCGCCTGCGACAAACGTGCCTGCCGCCATTATGACCCGGTCTGTATATCCCGGCATTTCCCAGGGCTCGGGAACGGCTTCTGAATCTATGGGAGAAAATTCCTGCACGGTCTGAATGAAGCATATCAGCTTCTGTTCGTCTTCGAAGCAGACTGCCTGAATGATATCGTTACGCTTATCGGTAAACGCTGGATAAACTTTTAAGCCCCCGTTTCCAAGCACGCGCGCAAACAGACAAGCGATCTTAAGAGCCTGACATACGGTATGCGGAGCCATAAAAAGCCCCTGATAGAAAGGCCGATAGCTCGCTGCATACGATCCGACCTCTGCCCCTATGCCGGGAGATGTGAGTCTGCAGGCTACCTTGTCGACACATTCCGCTTTGCCTGCAATATACGCGCCGGTCGGAGCGAGGCCGCCGCCGGGATTTTTGATCAGCGAGCCTGCCATAATATCCGCCGATGGCTCTACTGTATCTGTAAACTCACCGTAACAGTTATCGGTCATAACGTATACGTCTTTCCTTGCGCTGTGTACGGCCTCTATAACACTGTTTATCTCTTTAACGCTCAGCGATGGGCGCAGATCGTATCCGCGTGAACGCTGTATAAGCACGAGCTTAACATCCGGCGTAAGATTTTTGAGTATCTCGTCGGTATCAGGTTTGCCGTCCTTTAGCGCGACCTCTTTATAGTTGATGCCGAAATCCGCAAGCGAGCCGCTGCCGCGCTTGCCGCTCAGCCCTATTATTTCCTCGAGAGTATCGTAGGGTTTACCCGCAGCGGACAGCAGCGTGTCGCCCGGCCTCAGCAGACCGTACAGGCACAGCGCAAGCGCGTGTGTTCCGGAGGCGATCTGAGGGCGCACCAAAGCGGTCTCGCAGCCCAGTACATCCGCATATATTTCGCCAAGCGTATCTCTGCCGATATCGTCATACCCATACCCGGTCGTCGGAGCAAAATGCCGCTCCGAAACACGATGACGCTTGAACGCTGCAAGCACTTTTGCGGTATTGTATTCTTCGGTTTTTTCAAATAAAGCAAAAACCTCCGCACAGTCCCTTTGAGCCTCGGCTATTATTCTATCTGCATCTGTCATTTAATATATCCTCTTTTATTATATTATATATTTTGTCGGTCACGCAATCAAAAGAGTCTTCGTCCACGTCAAAAAAGCTAACTCTTGTGTCGCGCCTGAACCACGTTTCCTGTCTTTTGGCAAGGTGTCTGGTATGTAATTTTACCTCTTCTACAGCTGCTTCAATACTGATTTCGCCCTTCAGCGCCCTTGCGATTTCTTTGTATCCGATCGCCTGCGCCGCAGTTTCCTGCACGGCCACGGGTGATTTTAAAAGGCCTTCGACTTCGGTTATCAGGCCTCGCTTTATCATCTCGTCTACGCGCCTGTCGCAGCGTTCATACAGCTTTTTCTTGTCCCATCTGAGAGCGAACAAAACTGCCTTGAACGTATCTGCCTGCTGCGCGTCGATGCGTTCCTGTTCTGAGCGGGTTTTGCCCGTCGCATAGTATATTTCAAGAGAGCGGATTATACGCCGAGTATCCTCAGGCGCGTATTTCCGTGCGGATGCCGGATCCACACGCTTAAGCTCTGCATACAATTCGGCCTGACCGCCGTCTTTAGCTGCAGTTTCCTTCAGACGCAGGCGGATTTCTTCATCTGCCGCAACTGACATTCTGATGCCCTTTGTGAGCGCATCGATATATAATCCGCTCCCGCCGCAGAGTACCGGAAGCTTTCCGCGCCATTCGACCTCGCTTATCGCATAAAGCGCGTCGGAGCGATATTTCGAAGCGTTGTATTTTTCATCCGGCGGAACAAACGACACGAGATGATGCGGCGCGCGCTGCATTTCCTCAGGCGTAGGCTGAGCAGAAAGAATGTCGAAGCCCGTATAGACCTGCATAGAATCGGCGGAGATTATTTCTCCTTTAAGCCGCTCGCAAAGCCTGACAGCCAGAGCCGTTTTGCCGGAGGCGGTCGGGCCGCAAATGCCGTACAGCTTTTTCATGCTACTGTATACGTTTAAATAATCGTTCTATGTCGCTGCGGCTGTATACCCGCATAACGGGACGTCCGTGCGGACAGGTAGGCGGAGCGTTTGAGATGCGCATTTGTTCGAGCAGAGAGTTTATTTCCTGCTGCGTAAGCTTCTCTCCGCCTTTTACTGCGTGCTTGCACGAAGCCTGGATAACGGAATCCAGCTTGCGCGTCTTTTCGGCTCTTTTCAGCATATCGAGCGAATCGAGCATTTCGGTAAACAGCATCCGCAGATCGCTTTCGCCATATATGAACGGTACGGCGCTCACCTTTATGCTGCCTTCGCCGAAGGGCTCTATTTGATATCCAGCTTCGTTCAAAAGCGTAATATTGTCGTTTATCACGGCCTGTTCGTGCGGGTTTACGTTTAATATGATCGGCACCAGCAGAGGCTGTGAGGCTGTGCCTTCACTCAGAAGCGCGGTGTATTTCTCATAATTGAGCCGTTCGTGCGCAGCGTGCTGATCGATCATTATAAGCGATTCTTTGTATTCAATTATAATATACGTGTTAAGATATACTCCTATCAGCCTGTAGCCGGCATCAGAAACGGTACTCTGTTCTGTTGGTACTGACTTTGCTGTAAACGCGAGCTGTACAGGCGGATTGGTATACTTAGGTTCAAAACCCAACGGCCTTTCGCGCACGCTGCTGTGTACTTCGGCTTCGTTTTCTGTTACTGTGCCGAAGGTTCTGAAAAAGTCAAAATTATTCTGCTCGGTTTTTGGCGTCTCTGCAGGCTTTGGAGCTACAGTCTCGCTAAACGTCACCGATTTTTCAGGCGCTTTTTCGTGTTTGTCTGCAAAAAACGCATTGCTCATGGTGTCGCTTACAAAGCTGCGTTCGAGCAGAGTTTGCACAGTCAGCCTGAAAGAAGCTTCGTCCCGAAAGCGTACTTCGAGTTTGTTCGGGTGCACGTTTACGTCGATATTGGCCGTCGACGTGTTGATCATCAACGCGCACGAAGGATATTTTCCTATCGTTACGCGGCCTCTGCATACCTCCTCCAAGGCCTGAGACAGCATGCGGCAGTTAATCAGCCGTCCGTTCAGGTAAAAGCATTGCCGCGCGCGTGTAGGCGCCTCCTGATCGCCGACACCTATATAGCCGTTTATACGAAAGCTTCCTTCTGTTTCGTTTATTTCCTTAAGACCGGAAGCATAGTCGCTGCCGTATACAGCCAAAGCAGTATGCAGAATATTACCGTCTCCGTACGTCTGCATAAGCGTTTTCCCGCCGGATATGAACCGGAAGGATACGTTCGGATTACCAAGCGCCAGCTTTTGTACAAGTTCTGATACGAGCGACTGTTCGTAAGAGGCCTTTTTAATAAACGTACGTCTGACCGGAACGTTGTAAAACAGCTCGCTGACAATAACGGTGGTGCCGTCAGGGCAGCCGGCCTGAGTTATTTCTTTGAATGCTCCCCCTTCGACCTTGACTCTTACGCCGCCTTCGGCAGCAGCTGTCTTTGTCGTGAGCGACACCTTTGAAACCGCTGCTATGGACGGCAAAGCTTCGCCGCGAAAGCCCATCGTCATCACGTTATTAAGACCTTGCGCGTCTTCTATTTTACTTGTGGCGTGATTCTGAAACGCAAGCTTGACTTCCTCAGACTCGATTCCGCAGCCATTGTCGGTTACGCGTATATAATCAAGACCGCCCTCGCGAATCTCAACGGTTATGCCGGTTGCATTCGCATCAAGCGAGTTTTCAACAAGCTCCTTAACTACGGAAACCGGTCTTTCAACCACTTCACCGGCGGTTATTTTTTCTATCGTGTCTCTGTCCAGCAGTTTTATTGACATATTTAAAGTCTCCTGGCCTTTTCACAGAAGGTATACAGTTTATTAAGCGCCTCTATAGGAGTAAGCGCTGTCACATCCAGCTTCTGCAGCTCCTCGACAAGTTCCATTGGCTTAAAGCTGTCGAGCGACAGCTGCCTGTCTCCGGAATTCTTCTTTTTATCGAGTATGGTGCTGCCGATAGATCCGCGCTGTTCGTCGTCGACTTCAAGCCGCGCCATTATCTGCCGCGCGCGTGAGATAACGCTTGAAGGCAAGCCTGCGAGCTTTGCTACAGCTATGCCGTAGCTTTTATCCTCGCCGCCGGGCACGACCTTGCGCAGGAATATCACTTCGTCTCCGGCTTCGCAGGCGGTGACCCTGTAATTCACTACGCCCGGCAGTCTGCCCTGCAAAACGGACAGTTCGTGATAGTGCGTGGCAAAGAGCGTGCGCGCTCTGCATTTCTCACCCGCTAAATGCTCAACCGCAGCCCACGCAATGGAAAGTCCGTCGAACGTGGAGGTCCCGCGTCCGACCTCGTCAAGTATTACGAGACTCTTCGCAGTCGCCTTTTTAAGTATTACACTCATTTCGTCCATTTCGACCATGAACGTGGAACGTCCGCCGTACAGATCGTCGTTTGCGCCGATACGCGCAAATATTCTGTCCGTAAGCGAAACGTCTGCGCTCTTGGCCGGAACGAACGATCCCATCTGCGCGAGTATAACTATAAGAGCCGTCTGACGCATATACGTGGATTTTCCGGCCATGTTCGGCCCGGTTATTATCATCACGCGGGCGTCTTCATCAAGATATACGTCATTCGGAACGAAATGCTCGGTGCCGATAGCCTGTTCGACAACCGCATGCCTGCCGTTTTTAATACTGTATCTGCCCTCGGAATTGATGCCCGGTCGCACATAATTCTGTACTGCGGCAGTCTTGGCCAAAGCCTGAAGAACGTCGATCGTTTTAAGACTGTCGGCAGTATTTCGTATGCGTTCTATATTCCGTTTTAATTCCTCGCGCAGCGCAAGAAACAGTTCGTATTCAAGCTTGACGGCGTTTTCGTCTGCGCCGAGTATCGTGTTTTCCAGCTGTTTCAGCTCTTCGGTTATGAAACGCTCACAGTTTGCAAGCGTCTGTTTCCGCGTATATCTGAGCGGAACAAGCTCGTAAAACGATTTGGTGACCTCTATGTAATAGCCAAACAGCCGTGTATATCCGATTTTCAGGTTTTTTATACCGGTTTCGTCACGCTCTTTTTGTTCAAGCTGATTCAGCCAGTTTTTGCCGTTTACGGATGCCTCGCGGTATTTGTCGAGCTGATCGTTGAAGCCGGATTTGAATATGCCGCCTTCCTTTATTTGTATCGGCGCGTCGTCATCAAGAGCAGCCTCAAGCGTCCTCGTCAGCTCGCTCATTTCGTCTATGCCGGCGGCAGCTTTGCCTATCAGCCCGGGCTTACCGTCAAGCAGTGCTTTTATGGCCGGGACGGCCTTCAGCGTTTCGCACAGCGCGATGCAGTCTCGCGGGTTAATATTGCCATACGCGATACGGCTTAAGAGCCTTTCTATATCGTGCACGCCGTCGAACGCCGTGCGCACCGCGTCGAGCATTACAGGATCGTCGACGAAGCATTCCACCGCGTCGAGCCGCTCTTTTATCATATCGGCATCGAGCAGCGGCTCCTCGATCATGTTCTTAAGCAGCCGCCCTCCCATGGCGGTGACAGTTTTATCTATAACGCCCAGAAGCGAGCCCTTGCGTGTACCGTCTCTAAGCGATTTAGTCAGCTCGAGATTTGCATTGACTGTATGATCTATGAGCATGAAACGCGTCGTTTCGAATCTTTGGATACGGTTTATGTGCATCAGTGCGTTCATCTGGGTTTCGCACAGATACCTTATAAGCGCGCCTGCCGCCTGTACAGACGCGCGATCAAGCTCGCCGATCAATTCCTTCTGCTCTGAAAACTGCGCAAGCAGCGCTTTTCTGGCCGGAGCATATTCGAAGGCCGTTTTATCTCTGCCGGTACACGCGCAGTTTATGCGACGCGCAGCAGAATTGATTCTTTCGGATTCACAGGTGAGAAGCTCCTTTGGCATGATACGCGCGAGCTCGTCCTCGAAGCGATACTGCGAATCGTTTACGGAATAGACGAAAAACTCCCCCGTGGATATGTCGCTGAAGGCTATTCCCGCTTTTGTGCCCGTGAACGCTGCGGACATGATATAGCTTGGATCCTTTTCCTGAAGCATGTTGCTTTCGATAACGGTGCCCGGAGTTATTACGCGTGTAACGTCGCGTTCGACAATGCCTTTTGAAAGCGCAGGATCCGTAAGCTGATCGCAGATCGCGACGCGAAAGCCTTTGCTTATCAGCTTTGCTACATATATCTCGACGGCATGATACGGTACTCCGCACATAGGCGCGCGTTCTTCAAGTCCGCAGTCCTTTCCCGTAAGCGTCAAATCAAGCTCGCGCGAAACTACTTTAGCGTCGTCGAAAAACATCTCGTAGAAGTCTCCGACACGGAACAAAAGTATCTCGTCTTTGTGCTTTTGCTTGATTTCAAGATACTGCGTCATCATTGCGCTGAGTGCCATAGATTACCCCCGTCAATTCACCTTGGACGAACATCCGCTGCAGGTGGCGCATGAACCGCTGCAGGCGCCTTCGCCCGGAGTCATATCTCCGGTCACGATAAATCTCAGCACGGAATTGATCTGATTGATCAGTTCTGAGAAGGCTTCCCGCGCAGAATCGAGGTCGTTCAGCACTTCGATTCCATTCATTTTTTCACGGCAGGTATCGATTTCGCTTGAAAGATTCCCGATTTTTACCCAGTCCTTTTCTCCTTCGCTCATGGCTTTTTCCATGTCGGATCTGAGCTCTATAAAACGGCCGACGATCTGCGCCGCTTCCGGATCGCTCATAGCTTTATTCTCAGCGTCCTTTACGGCTTTAAATTCGTCGCTTCTGAGCAGCGCCTCGCCGAGCTCGCGAGTCTTTGCAAAGACTTCATTCATTATTTTATTCCTCCATCGTGCCCTTTAATGTATTCTTCCCCGCTGCGGTTATCTTGACTTTTACTGTTTTTCCGATCAGACTGCCGTCGCCCTCGAAATTTACCATCAATCCTCGCGGTGTTTTGCCGCCGACGGTCAGAGCGCTGCGTGAAGATACATTTTCGACAAGCACGTTCTGTATGCTTCCTATTTGTCCGGAAAGAGCTTCGCTTGTTATGCATTGCTGTAAAGCTATAAGCTCTTCGATCCAGGCTGTCTTTTCTTCTATACTGACAGGATCGTCATATTTCGCGGCGGGCGTACCCTTTCGCGGCGAATAAATAAACGTGTACGCCGAATCGAATCTGACATGCCTGACTAGCCTTAGCGTGTCCTCGAATTGCTGGCGTGTTTCACCCGGAAAGCCTACGATTATGTCGCTCGTAAGTCCGATGTCCGGCCTTACCTTGCGAAGATGGGATACTGTTTCAAGGTATTTTTCATTCGTATACGATCTGTTCATTCGTTTAAGTATCTCGTTGTTTCCGGCCTGTACAGGCAAATGCAGCGCAGGCATCAAATGCTCGCATGTTCCGAAGCATTCTATCAGCTCGCGCGTGATATCCTTGGGATGAGACGTCATGAAGCGAATGCGCTCTATCCCGATATCGTTGACGCGTTTTAAAAGGTCGGCAAAAGCGGTCCCGCCGCCCATATAGGAGTTGACATTCTGGCCAAGCAGCATTATTTCCTTAAAGCCGGCTGCTTTAAGGCTGCGGCATTCCGCAAGTATATCTTCAGGGTCTCTTGAACGCTCGCGGCCGCGTACGTACGGCACTATACAATAACTGCAGAAATTATTGCAGCCGTACATAATATTCACAAAAGCGTTTATGCGGCTGTTGCGTACAGCCGGCAAGCCTTCAGGCACGTATCCTTTAATATCCCATACTTCGAACACACGCTCGGAAGAGGCGATTACCCTGTAAAGATATTCCGGAAACATATATGCGTTATGCGTTCCGAACACGAGATCGATAAACGGATACTTCTCCTTCAGCTGCCCGCTTATCCCCTCCTCCTGCATCATGCAGCCGCATACGCCTATTATAAGCCCCGGTTTGTCTTTTTTGAGCTCCTTAAGCCAAATCACGTTTCCGAGCGCTTTGTTCTCGGCGTTTTCCCGCACGCAGCAAGTATTGTATATGATTATGTCGGCATCCTCGCGATTCTGAGCAGGCACAAAGCCGCAGCGTTTGAGCCAGCCCTCAAGAGTCTCGCTGTCGCGTACGTTCATCTGGCAGCCGAGCGTTACTACCGTATACTTCCTGCCGCTGCTCAGCGCGCGGATTTTCTCTGCGTATTCATATTGCCTGCTGATTTCAGATTGCGGCACCTTTAAATCGTACATCAATGATTTCTCCCGTTAAAAACCGTTTCGAGACTCTCGTTTTTGCGTTTGCGCGTCACCTCGGCAAGACCAAGCTGCGTTATGTCGAACGCGCGCGCACGGTCATGATCTTTTCTGAGCTCGTTTCTTAGTTCAGCCAAAAGCGTTTGCTTTGACGCTTCGTGCTTCATGTCTATGAAATCGATAATTATTATACCGCCGATATCGCGCAGACGCAGCTGCACGGCAATCTCGCGGGCGGCTTCAAGGTTAGTCTTAAGCGCTGTTTCTTCAGCGTCGCTTTTTCCGGTAAAGCTGCCGGAATTAACGTCTATCACCGTAAGCGCCTCCGTTTTGTCGAACACAAGAAAAGCGCCGCTTTTAAGTATAACCTTTTGCATAAGCGCTTTATCGATCTGCGCTTTTATGCGGTAAAGCGTAAAAAGGCTTGTGTCTGTACTTCGAAGCGTGAGCTTATCAAGCGCGTCCGGCGACAAATCGTTTATATAAGCATGAAGCTCTTCGTAAATCCTTTTGTCAGAGGCTATTATCCTTACGGTATAGGAAGAGACCATATCGCGTACCGCCTTGAAAATAACGTTCGAATCGTCATACAAGAGCGTCGGGCGTCTTAGTATGCGGCTTTTGTTTTCTATGCGATCCCATATGTCCTTCAGTCGGTTTATCTCTTCTAAAAGCTCGGTTTCTTCCGTTCCCTGAGCGTTGGTTCTGAGTATTATGCCCATGCCCTGTGGGGCGAGTCTCTTTGCGATACTTCTGAGCCTCTCAGCTTCAGCATGGTCTTCTATCTTTTTTGAAACTCCTGTACCTGCTGTATACGGAAGCAATACGCAGCGCATGCCCGCAAGCTTTATATTTGAGCTTACCTGTACTCCCTTCTGACCGCCCGGAAGCTTGATCACCTGTACGGGCAACATGTGGCCGCATTTTATATCCTGTGCGGAATGTAGGCCTTCTTTTAATTCGTCAAGGGCTATGATCGCGTTTTTGTCAAGCCCTATGTCGACGAAGGCGGCATTTATGCCGGGAATTATGTTTTCTATGCGCCCGAGATATATATTTCCATTTATCTGCGGATGAGAGCTGTCTGATGCGAGCACTTCAACCGCAGTGCCGTCCTCCAGCAGCACCGCGCACATTTTGCCTTCAAATTCTTCCGCAATCAGGATCTGTTCCATCTTATAAATCCGTGATCAGCTTTATATTTCCGCAATCGTCACAGCCGAGCAGCGCGTTTCTGCGCACTCTGTACTGCGGCACGCTTATATCTGCGATTTTACACAGCGTTTCCATTAGTAAATCCGGTTTTAGAGTCTCCTGCTCCGTAAGCATAAGCCGGGCCTTTAGCGAGCATATGGATATGCTCATTTCTTTGCAGAGCTTTCGTGCATCGACTTCGCGTTCGCCTGTTTTTGTGCGACGTATCCCCATATAGCTGTCCATCTCCAGAAATTTCAGAGCCGCTTCTTTTACAGCTTCAAAATCCTCTGCGGGAGTTATCGTGAAATCCGACATCCTGACGAGCGACATATAGGAAGGATGATTGTCCTCGGCAAAGAAAACATCTTTTATCGGCAGCTCTTCGGGCAGGGCGTTTTTCATGGTTTCATGAGCGTATTCTTTCGATACGCTTCCTTCAATGCGCAGCTCGAAAACTTCATAATCGCTTTCATAGCCCATTGCAAGCGCGCCCGCAAGCGATAAAAGCGGATGCGGGTTAAAGCCCTTTGAATATGCAATTTGCAGATCTGTCCGGTTCAGAGCGCGCATCAGAAATCTCTGCAGATCAAGATGCGACAAAAACCTGAGCCTTCCTTCCTTTCCGAAAACATATACCAGCTTCATCTGCACGCGCCCTCGTATCGCATAAGTCCGCAGCCGTTGCAGCCTTTCCTGCAGTCTGGAGTGATTTCTCCCTTCATGGCTTTTTGGTATTCAGATTTTAAGTACTGAATACTTACCCCGCAGTCTATATGGCTCCAGGGCAGCACTTCGTCAAGACTGCGTGTGCGCGAGGCATAAAACTCCGGATCGATGCCTGTTGTCTCAAACGCCTTCTGCCAGGCGTCCTTATTGAACATTTCCGACCAGCCGTCAAATTCGCAGCCCAGATCGCTTGCGGCCTTCAGAACCTCTGCACAGCGTCTGTCTCCGCGTGAGAACACGGCCTCATGATAGCTTACGTCCATCTCGTGGTATTTATAATCCACGCCTTTTATTTTGTCAAGCTCCTGCTTAAGAAGCAACTGCCTGTGACGCACGGTTTCGCTGTCCAATTGCGCGCACCATTGGAAAGGTGTATCGGGCTTCGGCACAAATACAGACGCGCTTACGGTTATTCTGAAGCCGGGCGAACGCTTGTCCTTCGGCACAGAGAAATAGCATCTGCGCACCTTAGCTGCGAGATCAGCTATGCCTAAAATGTCTTCGTCGGTCTCGGTAGGCAGACCTATCATAAAATACAGCTTTACCGCGCTCCAGCCTTCCGAAAACGCATCCGTGACTGCACGCATCAGGTCTTCCTCTGTAACGCCTTTGTTTATAACGTCGCGCAGACGCTGTGTGCCGGCTTCCGGCGCAAGGGTCAAGGCAGTCTTTCTGACTTTTTGGGTCTCTTTGAGCGTATCCTTCAAAAATGCGTCTATGCGCTGAGAAGGCAGTGAAATTTTGACCCTTTTCTTTATGAACCTTTCCACCATTTCATGCGCGAGCTCAGGCAAACACGAATAATCGCCGCTTGACAGGCTCATAAGCGATATTTCGTCAAAGCCTGTGGCGCTTACGAGTTTTTCAGCTATCTCCATCAGCCTGTCTATGCTGCGTTCGCGCACGGGCCTGTAAACCATGCCCGCTTGACAGAATCTGCAGCCCCTCGTGCAGCCTCTGAATATCTCAAGCATGATCCTGTCGTGGATGACTTCGCCGTATGGTACGATCAGCTTTTCCGGATAATCCGCTGCGGTCAGATCGTTTACAAGCGCCTTGTAAACCATAGGCTTCGCGCCTGTTCCGGGTTTAGGCGTAACGGATTTTACGGTATTGTCAGGATTGTATTCGATGTCGTACATCGAAGGTACATAAGCGCCTTCGACCTGTTGTGCCACGCGCGTCAGATACTCCTGCTTTGAAAAGCCCTTTTGTTTGCACGCTTTCATCAGATCGACAGTCTGATGAATCGCGTTTTCGCCGTCGCCCACTGTGAATACGTCCACAAACGGCGCAAGCGGCTCCGGATTATACGCGCAGGTACCGCCGCATATAACTATCGGAGAATCCGTTCTGTCCTTTGCATACAGAGGTATACCGGCAAGCTTCAGACAAAGCAGTATGTTGGTATAGCTCATTTCATACATGAGCGTTATGCCGAGTATGTCGAATTCTTTTACGGGAGTGCGCGATTCCATCGAAAACAGCGGGATATTTCTTTCGCTCATGAGCCTGTGCATATCGGGCCAAGGCGTGAAAACTCTTTCGCACCACGTATCTTCGCGCTTATTCAGCGTATGATAGAGTATCTTCATCCCGAGATGAGACATGCCGACTTCATAAACGTCCGGGAACAAAAACGCGTATCTCACATCGATTTTCGACGCGTCCTTCATAACCGCGTTGTATTCATTGCCTATATATCTCGACGGCTTCTGCACAAGAGGCATGAGCTCGTCTATACGTTCGCTGAGTGTCATTATATATTTGTCAACTCTCCTTGCAGATGGGTGAAAACCGTTTTATTGCCTCGAGCAATTCTTCGCCTGTGCGTCCGACCGGAATAACAGGCTTTCCGAGAGTGCTCACTACCGTATCGATGGTTATATCGTCCAAAAACCTGTCGCCTTCGCTTCTTAGCATGCATTCGGTTATCAGAACAGCTTCGCAGCTTTCGTCTTTCATTCTATCGGTCAGATCCTGTGCAGTGACAAGCCCTGCCACGGTTACGCTCTCCCCGAAATACCTGTTCTTCACTGCGCATACCTTGACGTTTACGCCCGTGATCGGATGCTTGTTCATCATCCGTTCAAGCAGCGCTTGAGCAGAAATTCCGGTCGCGATGCATATGGTCCGCCGAATCCCGCCGCGTTTTTTGTATTCAGGAGGCAGCATATCGTAAGCGTATTCGTATTCCTCGATAAGCTGTCTGCAAAGACCTACGCCGTTGTCTATCTGGGCGTAATCCTCGTATTGTGCCTCGGGCGGAAAATCTCTTTCGGCTATGACATACATTTCGTCGGACGGAAAAACGAAATATGTGCCTATTTTCTTTTTAAGCTCAGTGCGCTTGCGCTCTGTCATGTCCAGCAGCTTTGCGGCGCTTGATTTGTCGAACGGTTTTATGTCGTCAAGGCCGCTCCTGTGTCCCGTCAAGCCCACAGGCACGACTGCAAGCGACAGACAGGCCGGATACATGGACGCAAGCTCGTCTATGGTTTTCTCAAGCACCGATCCGTCGTTTATGCCGGGACATACTACTGCCTGAGCATGAAACTGTATACCGCCCTGCTCAAGACGCCTGAGCTGTTTTATTATATCACATTTTACGCGCGAACGCAAAAGGTAATCTCTGACTGTATTGTCGGTCGCGTGAACCGATATATAGAGCGGGCTTGCATGGCGGTTTATAATCCTTTGAAGCTCGCGTTCGCTGACGTTTGTCAGCGTGACATAATTCCCCATCATAAGGGACAGCCGCCAGTCGTCGTCTTTGACGCTGAGCGACGGACGCATTCCCGGAGGAAGCTGATCTACGAAGCAGAAGCGGCAGTTATTGACGCATTCTCTCGTTTTGCCGAGCATGTCGTCGTAAAACTCCATCCCCAAGGGCTCGTAATCGTCCTTTTCGAATTCGTATTCGGTCTCGGCGCCGTCAGAGCTCATAACGAGCTTAATCTTATCGTTTGCGCAAAGCGCCTGATAATCGATCAGATCTATTATACTTTGCCCGTTAATGCTTATTAGCTCATCGCCCGGGATTATTCCGAGCTGATGAGCTATGCTGCCGTCCTCTATAAATCTTACCTTGTGACGCATTTATGCTATTCCACCGTAACAGGCGTCCCTGCCGGGCAGTTTTGATATATCCATTTTGCGTTTTCTACCGATAGGCGTACGCAGCCGTGAGAAGCCTTGCTGCCAAGCTGGCGAACCGTGCCGCTGCGCAGTGAGTTCTCGCTCTTTGACGAGTATATAACCGAATGGAAGAGTATGCCTCCGTTGATTACCCACGCATATCTTGCCCAGCAGTCGAAATCCTTAAAATAATACCATTCTCCGCCTATACGGCCTGTATTCCAGAATGTCCCCTTCGGTGTAGGCGTATCGTTTAGGCCGGTTGAGCATTTGAAGGTCTTTATCGGTTCCTTGCTGAAGCCGTTGCCCACCCATTCATAGACATACACACGCTGCTTTGCGGTGCTTACAGTTATTTTGTACTGAGTTACGACGACGTCAGAGACTGTCGCGTTTGCCGAGTACAGGCGCGTCTGCGTCTTTCTGTCGGCTACGCCGCTTTGACCAAGACCGTTTTTATACTGGAAGTACATAAGCGCGCGCTCAGTCTTCGGCCCGAATACGCCGTCGGAATTTCGCATATAGCCAAGCGACGTCAGCCGATTCTGAATGCGCTTTACCTCGTCTCCGCTGTCGCCGGATTTTACATCGGTATAATATGCCTCGAAATTTCGGTTCGCAAGCTCCGTTAATAAATCCTCGGTGACTATTCCGTCCGCAGCCCACGGAGTCGGAGAAGGCGCAAGCCGGATAGTCGGCGTAGGCGTAGGCATTTTGTCTGTAAGCTTTATCGTTTGTCCGGTTTCAGGGTCGATCGTGACCTCAGGCGTCACATGCGGCGTAGGCGTCGGGAGCACCCAGGGCTTGGTGGGCGCTGGCGTAGGCGTCGGATTTGCTTCGTAACGGCGCAGAAGCATAGCGTGTATGTATTCCTGCGCCATTTTTACCGCGCTTTCTGTTTTTGCGCCGAAGCTGCCGTCGGCTGTTCCGCTCAGAAAACCATACTGAATGAGCTTTGCCTGCAGAATTTTTACTTCGTCGCCCTGTACGCCCAATGCAACCGGAGTCGAGGTGGGCCCGGGCGATTTGATCGCATCACGTGAATAAAGCACGTCCTGAGTATAAGCGTCCGCTATACCGTCTGCGCTCAGGCCGTTGACCTGCTGGAAATATTTAACTGCGTTAGCGGTCGCCGATCCGAATTTGCCGTCTATATCGCTTTCGAAATATCCGAGCTCGTTTAACCTGACCTGCAGCCGCTTTACTTCGTTTGAGTTTTTGGTATCGTTTATTCCCTCGTACAGCGCGTTAACCTTAATCATATAAGGCGTAGGCGTGGGCGTCGGCGTAGGAGTGGGCGTCGGCGTTGGCACGGGTGTAGGCGTGGGCACCGGAGTGGGCGTAGTTACGGCGGTAGCCGCAGGCGCTCCGGCCGCCAATGCGGTAACAGAGCTCTCAACTTCCTTTTGCGGGAAGAAAACTATGCCAAGTATTACAAGCGTAAATACCAGCGCGAATACAAAACGTTTCATATAGGTCTCCGTTTAATCAGTCTGTTTGAACTACCGGGAACTGAGCGATCCTTAAATCCGTAAAGCCGAAGGGTACAAGCTCTGCTGTTATGACGTCGGCTTTCTGGCATTTGGGACTTACCGGTATTGAGCCGGTATCTCCGTTTTCGGCAGTCCACTGCGGGCATGGGTATATTTTTGCGTGTACGCTCAATGCCGCTTTTCTGTTTTTGAATGCGGGCGGCGTTTCGTCCGAATAAACCAGCTTCATCGGTTCGTCAGAAGAAAACCCGTAAGCCCAATCCTGTGACGCTGAGATCGCGCCTTTGGTTCCTTCAGCGGATTCTTCTGCTTTAAGGTTTAAAGCCATCAGCAGCGGACCTGCCTCCACTCCCGCGGAATGACGCGCGCAGCTTGTGATCCTTACATCACGGTTCAGAAGCAGCTTTATCACGGATTCGTTTTCCCATTTTTCTCTGAGACAGGCGGTTTCACCCGCTTTAACACTCATTATCTCCCCGCCCGGAAGAATTATCATCGGGTTGAGCGCCCAATGCGGAATACGCAGGTATAGCGGTATTTCCACTGTGCGTTTTGCTTCGATTTTTATCTGCACTTCGTCTGCAAAAGGATAACCGCCGCCGACGCTCAGCTTTATTGGTACGCTGTCTACCACATGGCTCACGGTACACGGAGCATAGCCTGCGGCATACAGTCCGTCGTCTTCAGTGGCATACCATAATGACGCAGCAAAGTACGGCCATGCGCGCACGAGCGCGCAGTATTCCCGTGTTAGCTCGTCTTTAAAAACGTTTGCGTCTTCTTCGGCGTTGTACCATATGTGTCCGCTGCTGCTGCAATTAATTTGGTTTACCTGCTCGAGCTTTTGAGAGGCGCTTGCATCAGAGCTTAATGCGGCGGGCAGCAGGTTGTACGCTGCCTTCTCAAGCTTCTCGCATATGTCGCTGTCGCCGTTCGTCAGATCGAGTATATCGGAAAGGCTTGCGATAAGCTCGCCTATCGCCGCAGTGTCTATTCCGCGTGCGGGATCAGCGCCGTTAAGGTGCCTGTCACACGTATACATCTCGGCAGCTGTGCCGTGATAACGCATAAGCTTCTCCCATCCGACTCTGAAACCGCTTTGCTCCTTATAGCCGGTTTTGAAGGTTCCGATAAGCGCTGGCTGCTTTAAGCCGTATGCAACGTTTTCACCGTTCGACTGATTGTAATACACAGCGAAAAACGGATGCTCCTCACCTATCAGCTCCTTGCGTTCAGAATCGATGCCTTCCTTTAAACGCTTCCACGGCATGGATTTTGAAAGAGGCTGAATGTTGGGGAATGTATGGAATATGCTCGTCCAGTCGAGCAGCTGCGTGCGCAGCTTTTTGCAAAGCTCCAGCAGATATGCCTGTCCGGTTATGTTGTATATCTTAAGCGCGACATAGATATTGTCGATACCGACGGCACAGGCTTTACCGCGCAGCGGTACCGTTTGCAGCGTTTTGTACAGGTATTTAAGATATCTGTCGATAAACGCGAGTATGCGGCGATCCCCCGTGGCTTCAAGGTACGCATACACGGCCTTGAGGCAAATCGTACGCGAAAGATAGTCTTCCTTTTCAGCACTTGCAAACAGGCCGTCTTCACGCTGGCTCTTTACAAGAGCCTCTACACAGCATTCTGCCTGTTTTTTCAGAAGCTCGTTATCTGAGACGAATGCAAGGTGCACAAGTGCCGCAAAAGCATACGGAACAACTCCTTCAAGTTTCAAAAAGTAATCTGTATTTTTGGTGCTCTGACGAGCCGAGCCGCATTTTTCATTAAAGGCTTCGGCGATTATGCTTATTTGTTCCTGCAGCCATCCGTCAGGCTTTATTTTGCCGAGACTCAGGTGCGTTATGCTGTTAGCTGTAAGAGGTTTTCTGTTGAAAAAAGATTTCATCTATTCCTCCCGGTTGCCTTATCTTCAGCATGTTTTGCAGTATTGTTTTCGAACATATGGAATTCGCATTCGATTTTGCCGTTATAGAATCTGCGTCTGCGCGTGGCACGTTTTCCGAATTCGCGTTCAAAGCCCATGTCAGCCGTGAAGACGTATACGTTCCACCCCTGGCAGCGTTTAGAAAGCTCGCCAAGCTGCCTTGCTACCGCGTGCGCGGCTCTCCTGTCTCCTATACGTTCGCCGTACGGCGGATTGGCTATTATCGCGCCCGGTTCGCCGCCCAGCACGATGTCGCGCATGTCGGCTGTATTTAGCTCTATCCGATTTGAAAGGCCTGCCTGACGTATATGACGTTCGGCAAGCTCGATAGCTTCGGGATCTATGTCCGAGCCGGCTATGCGTATTTCACGCACGGCGCATTCGTCGTACCTGCTCTGCGCTTCGCGTCTGGCCGTTTCCATCATTAGTTTGTCCGCAAATGGCCATTTTTCCATTGCGAATGCGCGGCGCAGGCCGGGAGCGCGGTTTAACGCAATAAAGGCCGCCTCGATGAGCAGCGTGCCTGTGCCGCAGCAGGGGTCGTACAGCGGCTGCCACGGATGCCAATTACTCGTCAATACGAGCGCGGCGGCAAGCGTTTCGCGCAGAGGCGCTTCTCCGTTCCATGTGCGGTAGCCGCGCTTTGAGAGAGGCTCGCCTGAAGCGTCCAGCATGATCAGCACATTGTCGTTTCGGATATTTACGTCTATCTGCACAGTGCTGCCTGTTTCGGGCAGAATGTGCAGACCGTAACGCGCGCCCAGCTTGTCCGCAATCGCTTTTTTTACGATCTTTTGACAGTCTGAAGGGCTCATAAGCACGCTCTTTACACAATGCGCTCTTATCGGAAAAGCTGTATCTTGTTCAAGATACATAGTCCAATCGATCTGCTTGACGCCTTCATACAGCTCGTCAAAGCTTTTCGCCTGAAATTCCGCAGCTATCATAAAAACGTGATCCGCATTGCGCAGCCAGAGATTCGCCTTCATGGCAGTGTCAAAACCGCCTTCGAAGCGCGCGCCTCCGATGCTCATTACTTCCACGTTTTCCGCGCCAAGACGCTTCAGGTCTTTTCCGGTTATACCCTCCATGCCGAAGGCGGCGGATGCGATCCATTTCATGCGAATTTACCCCTCATAACAACTCAGATAATTATATCATTTCCTTGCCGTATAGTAAATACATGTTTCTTTAATTTTTTAAAATTTATTTCACTTTTATCTAAGTTGTGTGCATTGATTACATTAGTATTACAGTTCTGAATTTCAAACCGCTCAACCGAGTTTTATGTTATAATGCAAAAAAATGCAGAGGTGTTCTTATGAAATACTATTTAGACGGAGAATGGCTGCTGAAGGGCTATAAACCCGGTGAATCTGAAGCCTCAATAACTATGAATGCCTCTGTGCCCGACAATGTCGAGCTTGAGCTTTGGAAAAACGGGACTGAGCCCGATCCTTATTATGCGGCAAACGAATACCTTTACCGTAAATACGAAACCTGGAACTGGGAGTACAGCCGTACGTTCCGCCTGCCGGAAAATATCAAAACAAGCGAAAAGCTGTATATCGTTTTTGAGGGAGTTAACTGTATTGCGGATATTCTTATCGACGGAATTTCAGCCGCCCATTTCGAAAACGCTCTGATACCTCACGAGCTTGAAATCACTTCATTTCTGAATAATGAAGATACTCATACGCTGTGCGTTTATCTGCATTCGGCTATACTGCATGCAAGAAAAAGCGATTACCCCGTAAGCATAAGCGGCTGTGAAGGAAACGACGAGTATACATATCTTCGAATGCCTGCGCATTCCTTCGGCTGGGATATAATGCCGCGCTTCCCCTCTGCGGGCTTATGGCGCAGTGTTTATATAGAAAGCAGAAGCGCAGCGCGACTTACCCAGACCTATTTCGCGGTTAAGTCTGCAAGCAGTAAATTCGCTATGGTGCTGCACAAATTCCGTTTTGTCTCAGAAGACTCCGACCTTGACGGTTACATTGTACGGCTAAGCCTTGACGGTAACACCGTTTATGAAAAAAGCGTACATTTTACAAGCGCGGAATATACGTTCACGCTTCAGAATCCGCGCCTGTGGTGGCCGCTTGGATACGGAGAAGCGGAAACCTATACCGCGAAGACAGAGCTGCTTAAAAACGGTACGGTT
This sequence comes from Clostridia bacterium, assembly GCA_017543905.1. Taxonomy (GTDB): domain Bacteria; phylum Bacillota; class Clostridia; order Christensenellales; family Aristaeellaceae; genus RUG14130. Next base: position 3,388 of record JAFYFC010000055.1, on the reverse strand, counting down.
CTTGATCAGATAACCGAAACCGTAGGAATACGTACTGCCGAAGTAGTGCATAAAATGTTAGAGGGCGACTCCGGCGAATTCCTTATAAAAATAAACGGCGTGCCCGTTTTAGCGAAAGGCGCAAACTGGGTTCCGATGGATGCGTTCCACAGCCGTGACAAAGCCAGATACGCAAACGCAATCGAGCTGTACAAAGAATGCGGCTGTAATATACTGCGGCTCTGGGGCGGCAACGTATATGAAGACAAAGAGCTGTTCGAGCTTTGCGACAAAAACGGAATTCTGGTATGGCACGACTTTTCGATGGCCTGCGCGGTATATCCGCAGTACGACGAGTTCAAAAAGACTATATATGAAGAAGCCGTCAGCGTAATCCGCAAACACCGCAATCATCCCTGCATACTGCTTTGGGCAGGCGACAACGAGGTCGACGAAACCTACATAGGACGCGGATACAGTCCTGATACAAACAGATACAATTCGCTTACGCGCGAGGTGCTTCCCCGTGCAGTCAGAGAAAACGATCCCTTCAGGATTTTTATTCCGTCAAGTCCCTATATTCCGGAGGGCTTCAGGCGTTACGCTGTACCCGAACAGCACTGCTGGGGACCGCGCGCATATTACAAAGACGATTTTTACAGGCTCACGAGCGCGCATTTTATAAGCGAATGCGGTTATCACGGCTGTCCCTCGCCCGAAAGCCTCATGCGTTTTATACCAAAGGCAGAGCTCGAGGCCGGCGAAGGCGAAGCGCTTACGGCGCACAGCTGTGAATACCGTCCATACATGAAACGCGGTTACGATCGCAACAAGCTAATGAAGGATCAGGTCGAGCTTCTTTTCGGCGCAGCAAGCACCGATCTTGAAACCTTCGCGTTTCAGAGTCAGTTCACTCAGGCGGAAGCTAAAAAATTCTTCATAGAACAGACCCGCATCAAAAAATGGCGCCGCACCGGCATAATCTGGTGGAATATGATAGACGGCTGGCCTCAGATTTCCGACAGCGTCGTCGATTGGTATTATGTGAAAAAGCGCGCATTCGATACTATCAGGCGCGTCCAGACACCCATCTGCGTGATACTTGACGAGCCGTCGGGCTGGTCGCAGGATATAATACTTGCAAACGACAGCCGACGCAGCGCAGGCGTCCACGTGCGTCTGGCAGACGCGGGAACAGGAGAGGTCCTGTTTGAAGGCGACGAGTTTTCACAGGCAAACGAAAATGCCGTCATCGGCTCGCTCAGGGTGATCGCCAGCAAGCAAAGGCTTATCATAATCGAATGGTTCATTGACGGAAGAAAGTATAAAAACCACTATCTGTGCGGTTTTCCGCCGTTCGACACTGCACGAGCACTCAAATGGGCAAAAATAATCGACGAGGAATGACTATGGATGTTCGCGATTTCGGCATAAGCATCGGCGAAATGCCTCACGGAAAACTAAATTCAATATGCGACGTAGCAGGTGTGAAGGTCGGGCATTGTACGATAGATACAACGTGTTCCAAAACAGGCGTTACAGTCGTTATGCCCTGCGAAGGCAATGTTTTCCGCGATAAGCTGATAGCGGCATCTTTCGTGCTTAACGGATTTGGAAAGACGCTGGGACTTGTGCAGCTCGAAGAGCTCGGCACTTTAGAAACCCCTGTTTTTCTTACAAATACGCTGAACGTCGGGCTTGTGCATGACGCTGCGGTCGAATACATGCTTGATCTCTGCAAGCGCGACGGCATTACGCTTACAAGCGTAAATCCTATCGTATGTGAATGCAACGACGCTTCCCTTAACGACATATCCTTGAGAGCCGTACATAAGGAGCATGTGTTTTCGGCAATCGAATCTGCCGCCGTTGATTTCGAGCTTGGCGACGTCGGCTGCGGCAAAGGCATGACATGTCACGGCTTAAAAGGCGGCGTGGGCACGTCCAGCCGTATTATTACACTTGACGGCCGCATTTTCAATCTCGGTGTGCTCGCGCAGACAAATCACGGGCGGCTCGCAGACCTGAATATCTGCGGTCGTGATATAGGCAAGGAAATCAATTCTACGCTTAACGAAGACACCCCGGACAAAGGCTCCTGCATAGTAATAATCGCTACTGATCTTCCTGTCAGCAGCAGGCAGTTAAAGCGGATACTTAAGCGCGCTTCTATCGGATTAATCAGAAACGGCTCTTATCTCGGACACGGCAGCGGCGATATCTTCATAGGATTTACTACGGCAAACAGGCTCTATAATATAGATTCCGCATTCAGGCAAGCAGAATACTTAAACGAAAGTGTTATTGACCATGCCTTCAGGGCATGTGCAGAAGCCGTTCAGGAAGCAGTGCTCTCCTCCATGCTGAATGCCGACAAAGTGATCGGATATAACGGTAAAGTAAGGCATTCGCTAAAAGAATTCATATAAACCCATATACTAAGAAATAGAAAAAGCCGGCCATTTGGCCGGCTTTCGAGCGTTTATAATCAGTCGTCAAGAATCTTGATAACGACGCCGCTGCCTACGGTGCGGCCGCCCTCGCGGATAGCGAAGCGGAGGCCTTCCTCACAGGCGATGGGGGTGATCAGGGTTATTTCCATGTCGATGTTGTCGCCTGGCATAACCATTTCCACTCCGTCGGGCAGCTTGATGTTGCCGGTAACGTCGGTGGTCCTGAAGTAGAACTGCGGACGGTAGCCGTTGAAGAACGGGGTATGACGGCCGCCCTCTTCCTTGGTCAGAACGTACACCTGACCGGTGAAGTGGGTGTGAGGATGAATGCTGCCGGGCTTCGCAAGCACCTGACCGCGCTCGATCTCAGTGCGCTGTATGCCGCGCAGCAAAAGGCCTACGTTGTCGCCCGCCTCGGCGTAGTCCAGAGTCTTTCTGAACATCTCGACGCCCGTTACGACGGTCGTCTTCTTCTCGTCGGACAGACCTACGATCTCGACCTGGTCGCCCATGCGCACTACGCCGCGCTCGACTCTGCCGGTGGCGACGGTGCCGCGGCCGGTGATCGTGAACACGTCTTCGACGGGGCACAGGAAGGGCTTGTCGGTATCGCGCTCGGGATCCGGAATGTAGGAGTCCACAGCGTCCATCAGCTCGAATATGCACTTGCATTCCGGCAGATCCTTCGCTACGCCGCCCGCCGTCAGCGCTTCCAGCGCCTTCAGCGCGGAGCCCTTTATCACGGGAATGTCGTCGCCCGGGAAGCCGTACTCGCTCAGCAGCTCGCGTACTTCCATCTCTACCAGATCAAGCAGCTCTTCGTCGTCTACCTGGTCTACCTTGTTCATGAATACTACGATGTAGGGAACGCCGACCTGACGGGCAAGCAGGATGTGCTCACGGGTCTGGGGCATCGGGCCGTCCGCAGAGGATACGACCAGTATCGCGCCATCCAT
>JAFYFC010000054.1 GCA_017543905.1 Clostridia bacterium | reverse complement strand
TTGTCTCAAATTCTATTTGAGCCAAAGCGTCCCGCATAGCGGGATCAACTTGCCAGCAGGCAAGTTGACCTCGTACGGCACGAGGACACGATTTTTGCGAAGTCGAGCGGAGCGAAGCGAAGACGACCGGAGCAAATAATCGCTTCCGCTCAATTTGAGGTTGATTTGCCATCGGCAAATCAATCCCGCCTTCGGCGGGACGCATCGGCTCAGATCTGCGATTTGAGGCGGTGCGCCTTGCGCCCGGAAAATCCCGCAGGATTTTCAGCAAAAATTGCTTTCCTGCCTCATAGCTTGCCGAAAGCCTGCCGTTTCAGAATACAATCTTTAAAAATCAACACAACCCCACCCGATCGAAATGAAGCAACGCTTCATTTCGATCGAAAGCTGCTTTGCAGCTTTTTTTATCTGCACGCCGCTGCCGCAAGGTCAAGCAGAAGCTTGAGCGTGGTTACGTCGGTCGAGCCTGCCTTTAACAGATCTACGACGCTTTGGACGTATGCGGCTGCGTCGGCTTTTTCGTTAAGCAGCGCCTGTGCGTTCGTCAGCAGCACCTGTACGCTCGCGCTGTTTGCCGCGGCGTCCTGCTCGAGCAGCGTGACGGACGCCTTGATCAGCTCGACCGCCGCGCTGAGCGTGGGAGAGAGCTCGGACCCCTCAGCCTCCGGCGTGGGGACAGGCGCGGGCGTGGGCGTGAGAGTAGGCGTAGACGTAGGTGAAGGCGTGGGCGTAGGCGCGGGTGTGGGCGTAGGCTCCGGAGTAGGCGTGGGCGCGGGCTCAGCCGTCTTCGGCGTCACACCTTCCGGCAGCGCGGCGCCGTCCACTGCGTATACGGTGACAGGCTCGCCGTATTTCTGCTGCACCAGCACGTACTTTCCGTCCCAGCTTACGTCGAAGCGATTAACGTCTTCAAACAGTACGTTGCCGTGCCAGTCGCATATACAGTACACGGAGTCTTTGCGGGCTTGGAAGAAAAGCCCCATGCCGTACCCGTACGGATAGCTCCAGCCCTTGGATTCGACGCCGTCCGCCGAAACTATGGTGTAGGTCCCGTCCGTATCCTTGAAGTACATAAACAGGCCTTCGTCGTAGGTATACTCTCCGTTACTGAGCTTATAGGGATACTTGAGCTCGCAGCTTACGCCGTCTCTGGTTACGTAGCCAAGCATGTCGTTGCTCCTCACGAGGAAGTAGCCCTTGATCAGCGGCGTGCTGCCCTTCGGCGTACTTACCGTATCGACTCTGTCGTATTCGAGCGGGACGATCACGTTGCCTTCGCCGTCGATAACGCCGTATTTGCTCGATACGTACGCGACCTCGTAGCCGTCCACGAAGGCGGTATTGCTGAGTGAATAGCCGGTTTTGTCCCTAATCTGCTGTATAAGCATACGGGAGCTCGAGAAGTCGCTGAAATCACTGACGTAGGAGACGGTGGCCTTTACTGTGAAGGAGCTGTCGTATGTGGTGATCTTGCCGCTGGAACGGTTCTTTATGTTTATGTAGCCCTCTTCCGCCCGCGCGTCGCCAAACTGATCGCGGGTCAGCTGCGCGTAGGTTACGCCGTTTTCTTCAAGGTGGCAGACCAGCACGGTTGCGAACTTATAGTAATTCGTGCCGGCGGAGGAGTAGGAAGAAAACTCGTAATCGTCCTTAGTGGCAGGATGCTCGTAATCGAAGAGATACGCCAGTACCCACTGTTCGTTCAGAAAATCCAGATAATCGTACCCGCAGTCGAGCAGCATATTTCCGTCCAGATCCAGTATGCCCTTCTTATTGTTGGCGTCTGTCACCCTGAGCCAGCCTTTCGAGTAGCTGATATCGCTGTACAGATAATCCGTAAGCAGATTGCCCGCAAGGTCGGATACGGCGTACAGATTGCCGGAACCGCGCGCGGCGACGAGGTACGTATTGGGAATGAAGCTGGCGCTCAGCGCGGTGCTGACCGGTGTGAGCGCCGGATCGCCGGTATACGGCGTAAGGTCGGCTGCTGCGGCGACCTCCTTGGCGTTAGGATCGGACCAGCCGTGCACGTCGGCGATGGCGACCGGCGAAGCGTCGTTTACCAGATACAGCGTGGAGCCGGTATAGCCGAGCTGCGCGATAAGGTAGTTGCCGTTCGCGGAGAGCGAATAGCCGCTGCCGCCGGTCAGCAAAACGTTTCCGTGCCAGTCGATCAGATCGTACTTGTTGTTTTTGTTTCCGCGGTACAAAAGACCCTTTGAATGGTCGAGCGGGTAGACATAGCTGTAGCCCTTCAGAGTCGTGAGCGTGCCGTCGCCCGAAAGCAGCGTATAGCTGCCGTCGTCGTTGCGGGCAAGCGCCGACATGCCGTAGCTGTCCAGATCAGCGTTGTCGCACGAGGCGGTCACCTTGCCGCCGGAGGTAACGAACACGAACTTGCCGTTTTTTATGCCCGCGAAGTAACCGCCGGCTTCGTAGGTGCTGCCGCTGTCGCCGCTGGAATACGTAACTCTATCGAGCGAGGCGGGCACTATGACGTTGCCGTACCTGTCCATAATACCGTACAGACCGGTTTTGCGGTCGGAGAAGCGGCAGTAAGCGCCCCGGACGCCTGAAACGTAGTGGCCGGTTTTTTTCTGCAGGGCATTCATAAGCGCGGTGTTGTCGTCAAGGTCGCCGAAATCGGACGCGTAAGCGGGAGTGGCGACTACCTTGAACGAGGAGTCGTAGGTGCGGGTGGTCTTGCTGTCGTCGGTGATGTTGATGTAGCTGTCTTTCGTGTATACCTGTCTGCACTGGCTGCGCTTGAGCGTCGATACCGCGCGGCTCTTGCCTTCGTCGATATAGTAAAGCTCTACCGTATCGATCAGATACCTGGCGCTGCCGCTGTAGTAATCGTATTCGTCGCCTGAGGAGGGCGTGAGCTTTATGCCCGCTGCCCAGTGCGCGGAATAAATTTCGGCCACGTCGTATTTGACGGGAATGAGCTCGGCGCCCCTGCTGTCAAGTACGCCGTAAGCGCCCGTGTCCGCGTTTCTCGCAGATATGATACCGTATTTGCCGCTAAATCCGGAATATACGGATTCGGTAAGCAGGTTGCCGTTTAAGTCCATCAAGGCGTATTTGCCGTTCGTGTCCTCGAAGGCGATGTCGTTGGTGGTGGCGATGAACTTATCGGCCTTTATTCCGCCCGCCTCGGTAAGGGTTATGTTTTCGGTGTAAACCTGTATTTCGACTGCGGGATGGTCGCCCACGGACACCGTGTCGGTGGAGTTTACGTTCTGCTCGCCCACGACCTTGTCGTTCGTGCTCAGCAGTATGGAATCGAACGGCAGACTGTCGTCGTCGCCGAGCGTCTCGAAGGTGTCGATTATGGGATCCTTGAGACCTGCGGCGGTGGCCGCGTTGTAGGTTACGCGCTCCAGCGTTTTCTGCATGTCGCGGTAATCGTATTTCATGTTCGCGACCTTGCGGCCGTAATCGTAAAGCTGAGTTTTTCTTCTCTGGCTGAGCTCAGAGGGCGCTTTTGTGCCCTTCTGCTGTGCACGGGTCACCATCGCCTGATACGTGACGTCCAGCACGTCGTCGACTGCCGCCTTGATCTCGGCGTCGGTCGAAAGCTGGTCGCGCACGATATGGATTTTGATATCGTTGACTATCAGCGTGGCCTCGTCCTGTCCCGCTTCCCGCGCGACGTCGCTCACGACCACGATTTCGTCGTTCGCCAGATCGCGCGCGGCCGCGTCGAGCGCCATGCCGGTCGCGGCTTCGTACGCCATCATTACGCCCGTCAGCGCGCCGGTGCCGGAAACCATGTAAGGCGCGGCTGCGATGACCTCGGCGTTATATACCTGACAGGTGGTAAGCGCGGTGGCTATGGTATTGCTGTCCACCACGCTCATGTTGGCGGTTTTTACGCGCACGCCGCCGGAGCTCGTTACGCGTATCAGCGCGCAGCTGAGTGTGCGGTAGCCTATCACGTCGCTGGGATACTTGCCGTCCAGAGCAGCGTGCTCGTCGGCGTTGGTTATCGTTATGGTCGTTACCTGACCCTCGGTCACGCCGAAATAGCTGTAAATATACCTGCGCTGCTCGGCGTTTAAGTCGGCGCCCATCGTGAGCACTATCGGGTACTGCGCGCCGGGCTCCGAATCCGCCAGCGCGTACAGCGGCATGACTCCCGCCAGCAGCGCTGCCGCCAGCAACAAGCTGAGCAGTCTTCTGCATGCTTTCATAAACATGAACGTTTCCTCCCTCTAATATCCGGCGTCTTTATTCAAAGACGTAAGCGGCTCTTTTGGTTCCGAGGCATTCAAAGCTGATCTCCTTGATTATGCCTGCGTCGCAGATAATGGAGACTGTGCTGTAAAACGGCGGGTCGTTTCTGATAAGTACATATCCGGTGCAGCCGTCGTCGCGCACGTTGCACGCGAAGCACAATTCGTTCCCCATAAAACGCGTGTCGCCGTTTCTCGGTACGTAATTGTAGGCGGGGCAGGCTGTCAGTATAGCGCTTTCCGGGCTGCCCACGCGCACGTCTCCGGGCAGGGTGAGATTTAAGCATTTGCCAAAGGTGTCGGTAAGCGCGGTCACGACGCAGTTTTCAACCGATGTTGGCGCGCCTGTCATGTTCGTAAGGCTCGCGAACTCCTTGTACGCCGAATCCTCGAGGATTATCAGCTCCGAATTGTCCAGCTCCGTGCCGCCTCTGATAAGCGTGTAATCTATCGTCATGCTGCGGTCAAACGCGATGTCGCCGGGCGCTATGTCCCTGACGCTCGTGGGGAAGGCGTAGGTCCTGCCGTTTATCTGATATATAAAATCGCCCCAGCTGCCCTTGAACGGCTCGTACATATCCTCCGGCAGAGTGTCCGTGCCGTCAGGTATGTCCGGCACAGTGGGGGTATCCTGTATTTCAGGTGCGGCGCCGTCGAGCACGCCCGCGCTGTTGACTACGTATCTGTACGTTCCGAAATAGTCGTATTTGCTGCGCGCGCCCTGCATGAGCTCTATCGAATACACCGTGCCCTCGTATGCGAAGCATACGCTCTCGCACATATACACGTTCGAACCGATGTGCATTGTGTATTCGAGCTTGCGCCCGGGCATTAAAGCGGCGTATACGTCCGCGCTGTCGGTGACCTCTACCTCGTTCATGTTTGCGAGGTTGCGCGCGTAGGCGGCGAATTCCGCGTCGGCGCTGTCGTACTGCATGGGGTAGTATTTGAGCGTGAGCGTGCCGCCCTTGGGGCTTACCGCGCCGGAGCCGTTGACCGCAGAATAGCTCGTCATCGTCGCGCTCGCGCCCGCGTTGTTGCCCCAGCTGCCCGGCACCTCCATCGTGATCACGGCCTGCAGCATGGTGTTTACATAGCCTGACGCGCTGTATACCGGCAGGCCTGTTTGCGAGGTGCTCAGCTCCTCCGGCGAATATGTAGGCTTGAGCGCCTCACCCGAAGGCTCTGCCGTCTGCGCCGTGTCAGGCTCCTGCGATGTGGGTTCCTCAATTGTAGGATCATCTATTGTAGGATCATCTATCGTAGGATCATCTATCGTGGGTTCGTCTATCGTAGGATCATCTATCGTGGGTTCGTCTATCGTAGGTTCGTCTATCGTGGGTTCATCTGCCGTAGGCTCCTGCTCGGTCGGCTCGGCCTCGGGAGCCGAGGACGCAAGCTGCTCCTGTGCGGATTTGAGCAGCGTAACTGTAACAAGGCCGTTCGCGCTGCCGGTATCAAGCAGCGTGACTATGCTGTTCAGCGTGAGCGTCACGGGGTCGTCCGGCCCGAGCGCGTCTATGCACTGCTTGAGCAGAAGCTTGATCGTCGCGGTATTGCTTTCCAGATTGATCTCGGCGAGCTGCTGAGCTATGGCGAGGTTTTGCGCGACGTCGGCAGCCAGCGCGCTGCCGGACAGCGCCAAAACCAGCGCCAGCGCAAGCGCCAGCAGTTTTTTGCTTATCGTCCGCATTTGTTTTTTCCTTTCTGCTGTATTTCAGAATATCCTGTTTCGTCAGTTCGCATAATCCCTCGGCGCGATCGGCAGCAGGGCGCTGAGCGTCACGTTCGGGTTCTGGTCTGGGTCGGCGTCGTACATGTCGCAGTCGCGGATGTGCACGTCTGAGGTGGGGCCGTACTTCAGCTGCTCCCGTCCGCCTTTGGCGGGATACACGAACCTGTCGCCCGCGTCGAATTTGCTGATGCTGTCTGTGGAGAGCAGGAAGTAAGCGTGTCCGAGCTTGTCGCGGTACGCGGAATCCGTAAACGCCTCCACGTAGCATTCGTAGGTGTAGTCGTTCATTTCGCGGTTCGCGTGCCAGCCCTCGATGGTCCGGAAGTCCTCGGCCATGTTGTCCAGGATGTTGTCGTCCCAGGTGACGTCCATCTCGTACCACGTGCCGTTCAGCTTCACCATGTTCCACGCGTGGCCGCCCCCGTTGTACGCGTCGCTGCCGCCGAAGCCCGGCACGACCAGCGCCTCTATGCCGAAGCGCTGACAGATGTATTCGAACGCGAGCGAGTACCCGTCGCACACGGGATAGTTGTCCACGCCTATGCTGTCCTCGACGAACGCGCCGTAAGCGGTGTGCGAGAGATCGTTTCCGCGGCTGCAGGAGGGAGTGTTGTAGGTCACAAGCTCGCACAGCCTGTCGTGTATCTGCAGCACGGTTTCATAATCGCCGCGCGTGGTGTCTATCTGGGAAGCAAAGCTGTCGGCGGCGGCGTTGAAGGCGCGCATCTGCTCCTCGAACGCCGTGAAGGTTTCTTCTACGTAAAAGTAAATATAGTAAGTGCCGTTTATCAGATAAGAGTAACCGGGTACTATGTACGCCTCGCCCGAATGCAGCCAGAACAGCTCCGGCCTGTCCCATTCGAGCGCCCAGTACGCGGCGTTGTACGCAGTCCAGAAGCCGGTGTCGTTGAACGGATCGAGATCCGTCAGCAGCAGGCCCACGTTGCCCTCCACGGGATCGCGCGCGATATCGTATATCACGTCGTAGATCTGGCGCGCGAGCGGGCTAATGTGCTCGTAGTAATAAAAATGCTCGGCCGGATTTATAAGCAGACTGTCCTCTTTGTATTCGTAGTCCGCCATCAATTCCTCGAGCCTTTCCGTCTGAGTGTCCGAAAGCTTTATGACCTCGGGCGGCCTGATCGTCATTATTCCGCCGCCGATAAGCGAGCCTGACAGCCCGCCGGGCAGTGTGTCCTGCTCCTGCGCGCTTGCGAAAGCAAGCGTCAGCAGCGCCAGTAAAAGCAGCAGCGATATGCACATACGGAGCTTTTTCATATGTAGCCTCCCTTTGCAGCTGCGAAGTGAAACCGAAAGCGCCCGCAGCTCTGAGCAGTATATAAGGAATCCCTGATTAATTCGGCGGCACATCCGGCGCTGCCTTTTCAGCCATCTGCTTCTTGCAAATTCTTTGATTTACCTCCGGTAAACCTTCAGAATTCGCAATCGTATCTGACGAAAAATTCACTCGCCGGCTGACCACCTCATTTAATCAGTGCTTCCTTAAATTATGTGTATTTTATAGCACAATTCAAGCAAAAAGTCAATATATTATGCGTTTATAGGCGAACGAACTCTGCGGTTTACAGACGAACGTACACGCCGCGGCTGCGCGGGCGAGTCTGTCCGCGCAGCCGCTTAACTGTATTTGAACGACCGCCTATCCTGCGGACATGATCCTGATTTCGCTGCGCAGCGTCACGCCGTCAAGAGAAACACAGCCGCCGTCAAAACTGAACGCGGTCTCCTGTCCGTCCGCGATCACGCGCGTCACTGTTTTAAGGAAGGGCAGCTCCAGCGTTTTAAGCGTGAGCGTGCCTTCTGTTACGTGGATCACCGTTTCGCCGGGCCTTGTGCTGAAGCTGCCCCAGCCGCTGCCCACGCTCCATATACAGCGGAATTCGCCTTTGGCGACCGGGTCAAAGCCGATATGACCCCGCGCAAGGTCGAAGCTGAAGCCGGCGCTCAGCGGCAGCAGCGCGAAGGCCGCCATCGCGCGGGCGTAATTGCCGCCGCATTCTATCTCGTTGTAGGGGTTACGGTATCTGCCGTCGTAGCGCCTTCGTATCGCCGTTACGACCTTCACGCCGTCTGCGTACCTGCCCTCTGCCGTCAGCAGCCCCGCGAACTGATACTCGAAGCCGGTCATCGTCTCCTCGCAGTAGGGCACGGGTATGCGCGGCTTGCGCGCGCCGTCCGGATAGCCGCATATGAGCGTGCCGGCTTCGTCGTTAAGGCTGAATACGCGCCAGGGGTTTGCGAAATCCCGCATCGAAGGTCTGAAGTTTATTTCGAGCATGCTTTCAAGCGCGGTGTCGGTCTGCTCCTTGTCGAATATGCGCCCCAGCCCCACTATGTCCGCGTGCCACTGTGCGCACATCTGGTCTATGGACGAGCCTTCGCCTATCTGATACTTCATTTCTCCCGTCTCTTCGTTCCAGTAATCGGGGCAGGAAAAGCGTTCGCAGGGCGATCTGTCCTCAAGGTTTATTTTCTGTATGAAATATCTGCCGTTAAACAGGTTTTTGCGCGTCCATTCATAGCCCTGTTCGAAAAGCGCGGCGTATTTTTCCGCGCGCTGCACGTCGCCTACAGCGCGTGCCATGCGCTCTCCCGCCCTGAGCGCGGCCAGATAGAAGCCCTCAAGCCAGCTGTTGGGACCAAAAAGCTCCATATCGAGCGTGTGGTGCTGCCGTCCGTCTATCACGCCGTCCGCGTTTTTGTCCCATTCGTCCCGGTTGGCGGGACTGAACGCGAATTCCAGCGCCTTGACCGCGCTTGGATATACTTGCGTGAGCCACTCCGTGTCGCCGCTTATCAGCCATTCCCTGTACGTACGTATGACCGCGCCCATCTGCCCGTCCACGCAGGGACGGAAGCGCGTGAAGGGACGCCCGAGCGGCAGCTTCAGCCTGAACTCCATATCTCCGTTTTCGTCCATGGAGTATCTGAATTCGTTTTCGAGCGTGGATCTTTGCAGAACGGGGAACAGGAACGCGAGCGCGTAGGCGTAGTTCCAGACGTGCTGACAGGTGCCCTCGCAGCTGCCGGAATGCTCGTGCACGCCCTCGAAGCCGTAAAACGAACCGTCCTCGAGCCGCATGACCGTGGGCGATTTGAGCACGGAGAGCGTGGAGGCTGCCGCGTCCAGCACGTATGGATCGAGCGTAGAGGAAAACAGCGCGTCGCGGAAGGCGCGGCTGCGCCTGTCGAGGCTGTCGCGGTTTTTAAGCGCGTATTCGCAGGTGACGAGCGAGGTTTCAAACTGCGTGGCGTACCAGTTTTTCCACGTGACGTCTCGTCCGCTTGAGTCCTTCAGGGGATTCCAGTAATTGAAGCAGGTGGGATTTGACCAGGCTATGACGAAACGCACAGCGTGCTTTTCGCCGGGCGCGAGGGTGAATTCGCTCATTACGGTCGCGTGGTCGTTCCTGGGCGAGCCCGCGCCGTAAGAGCGTTCTCTCAGCCTGCCGCCGGATGAAAACTCGTTCCAGAAGGTGGTTACGGAATCCTGCCAGCTGCCCCTGTACCACGCGCACTGCACCTGTGCGTCTTTGTCGGACGTCGCGACGGTAACGTCCCCGTAATCGGGGGAGTCCTTGCCGTCTATGGCGTTGTACATAAACACGCCCGCCCCGTTTTCAAGCTGCGCGTCGGCGTTTACGCCCTTTCCGGCATACGGATTCTGAAAAGAGAGCGCGGCGGCGCAGGTGAGTGCTTCGCTTTGGGTGTTTTCAAACGTTATTTCAAAAAACGCCGCCGGCAGGGAGGAGTTGAATTCGTCCAACGGGATAAACGGGCTGAACGCGGTAAGCGACATTTCCGCGGGAAAGTCTCCGCCGCCGAATTTCAAAAGCGCGTAGGGGAATTCGCCTGTGAATTCACACTGTGAAAAATGCGGAAAGCCCGCCATGGTATGTTTGTCCACGCCGTAGCCGTAGCCTGAAAAGCGGCCGCTTGCGTACTGCCCCATACGGCTGTCCATATAATCGCCGTTCAGCACCCGCGCCGTACAGACGCCGCGCTTAACGGCGCGCACCGCGAAATGCGTATAGCCGTTAAGCGACCCTTTGTTGGGTCTATTGAATATCTCAAAATCCATAAGACGGCCGTTTCCCGCCAGACCTATCGAGCCCGTACCGATGCCGCCCAGCGGAAAGCAGATTTCACGCAGGCTTTCTCCCGTATAACGCATAAAACACGACAGCCCCTTTCGCAAATAATGACTGCGGTTATGATAACGCACGGCGGCCGCTGTGTCAATACGGCCGCCGGAGTTTGATCGCGCAAATCTAAAATGGGGAACAAAAACAGACAAAGGCCTGCGCGTTACGCGGCTTATTTGAATATCCTGTAAGGTATATTGCGCTCGTCAAATACCTCGGTGAAGTATTTAAGGGGCTTTTTCTCGTCGAAGCCCGGACGGTACTCGCGCCCGACCATGGCGTATTTCGCTCCGGCGGCAGGCTGGTAGGGCAGTATCTCCACCCGCACCAGTGCCTTCGCGTGCGCTACGAGCTCCGCTGCGGCTTCAAAATGCGCGCGCTTGTCGTTGACCTCCGGGATTATGGGCAGCCTGAGTATGAACGGAGTGCTGCCCAGCGCCAGCATTTCCGCGTGACGGCGGATCGGCTCCTGAGACGCGCCGGTGTATTTTTTGTGCAGTGCGGGATCGGAAACCTTCCAGTCCAGCATGATAAGGTCGGTCTCCCGCATGGCGGAGGAAAATACCCCGTCCGCTGAAAAGCCGCTGGTTTCTATCGCCTTGTGCACGCCGCCCAAGCGCGCAAACACCTCCGACACGAACTCCCACTGCATAAGCGGCTCCCCGCCGGAGAAGGTTACGCCGCCACCGGACATCTCGTATACGTCCCTGTCCTTTATAAGCCGCTTTGCAAGCTCTTCAGACGTGAAACGCTGTCCGGATATCTTTCTGAAGCCGCCTCTGCACGCCGGAATGCATTTGCCGCAGGCGGTGCATCTGTCAGGCGAGGGGCACACCGCCCTGCACGCGCCGCAGTGCGTGCACGCTGCCGTGCTGACCATAAGCTGCGGCTCGGGCGAAAGCCCTTCCGGGTTATGACACCATGTGCAGCGCAGCGGACAGCCCTTCATGAACACGGTAGTGCGTATGCCCGGCCCGTCGAATACCGCAAATTCCTTTATGTCAAAAACTATGCCTGTTTTCATATGTCGCTCATCTGCCGCGCTGCAGCTAAAAAACGGACGTCCCGGCAGCGGACGCGTGCGTGCGCGCCTGGCGCCGGGACTGCGTATTGAACACGTCCGGAGTTTAGATCAGCAGCTCCGCGCGCCTGATTATATGATCCTGATAGCATTTGTCGAGCTCCACGAAGTAACCGCTCCAGCCCCAGACGCGCACTATAAGGTTTCTGTAGTTTTCGGGATGCTGCTGCGCGTCGAGCAGGCGCTCGCGGTTTACGGTGTTCAGCTGCAGCTGATGTCCGCCCCGCTTGACGAACAGCTGCACGAGCTGTGCGACCTTGGTGATGGAATCGCTCTGCGTGAATACGCTTTCCGAAAACTCTATGGTGAGCGGGCCGCCGTTTATGGTCCTTGTAAGATCGGGCTTGGTAAAGGATTTTATAAGCGAAACGGGACCGTTCAGCTTTATATTGAGGGAAGGGGCGTAGTTCGCGGGCAGCGGCACGCCCTGCACGCGGCCGTCCGCGGTCGCGCCGAGCTCGTTTGCGTGGAATATGTAGTACATCGCGCTGCCCGTGCCCGCGCGCACGATGCCGCCGCGCTCGTTTTTGAGCCCCTCGACGGCTTTTGAGAACACCTCGAGCAGCCAGCAAGCGTACTTGTCCGCCGCGTCGTCGTCGTTGCCCATCTTCGGGCAGCGGTTTTTGAGCAGGTCGCGCAGCTCGTCATAGCCTTCGAAGTTCGCCTTCATCGCAGAAAGCAGCTCTTCGGCCTTCACGCTGCCAGTGAATACCGTCTGCTCGACTGCCGCGAGCATGTCGGCGGCGGGCGCAAGTCCGGTGCCGTGCAGCCCCCAGTTGTTGTACGTGCAGCCCAGAGATATGTCTTTGCTGTTTTCGACGCAGCCGTCGAAGAAAAGCGACAGATAGGGGGAGGGGATCACGTATAGATTAGAGCAGGCCTGCACGGCCTCCCTGACGCGCCTGTAAATCTCTTTCTCCGCCGCGGCCTTAAGCTCCTCAATGTCCGCGCAGGACGTAAGCTTTTCGCGTATCACGGCGTCTACCGTGTTTGCAAACGGCAGCGCGCCTATATTCGGGATTTCCATGCCTCTGCCGGGAATAATGAACTCCCAGCAGGCCGCCATCGCGTAGTTTCTCGCGTCCTCGCGGGCGTAGCCCAGACGCTCGAGCGCGGGTATCGCTGTGTCGTCGTTTTCGTACTGCGGGAAGCCCAGCCCCAGCTTTGTAAGTTGCGTGCCCAGCTCGAACACCCTTAAAGGCGTGTCTTTATTGACTCTCAGGTTGATCTTTGGGTCTATCAGCTTAAGCTCGCCGCAGGCCTTCAGGCACATTTCGGACAGCAGATTGAAGCCGTCCCCGCCTTCGGGCGTCATGCCGCCCAGCACGATGCTCTGGCCGTTGTCGCCCTGCTGCATGCCAGGATACAGATCGCTGTCGCGGTTGCAGGACAGGAAGAACGCCTCCAGCAGCTCGAACGCGCTTTCGGGCGTTTCCCTGCCCTGCGCAAGGTCGCTTTCGAGATAGGGCATCATATACTGGTCGAACCTGCCCAGCGTGTTGTGGTAATCGCCCTCGCACCACATCGCGTAGTGAAGTATGCGCAGCGACTGCAGCGCCTCGCGGAACGTGCGCGCGCCGTAAGCGGGCACGCGCTTAAGCGTTTCGGCAAGCTCAGTCAGACCGCGCCGACGGGCCTCCTGCGCGTACCTTTCGGCAAGGCCGAGCACGCTGTTTATGCCGATGCGCATGGCGCGGTGCTCCTCGCTGTCATTGAGGCGTTCGAGCAGCGGCAGAAGTCCGCTTTTTATTATCCTGCCGTAATCGGGAGACAGGTTGCTAACGTTTCCGAGCTCGTGTATATAATGCTCCGATTTTATCTTTTCCCACTCGGCGTCTGTGAAAATCGCGGGCAGGTTTTTAAGCGTGCGGGTAAAGGCGATCATTTCTCCATCAAGCAGCACCGGCGTTTCGCTGTCGAGCGCCGCCTTAAGACGCAGCGCCGAGCGCATGACGTCCGTGTATTCCGCTTTTCTGTAGCCGTCCTCTATGCCCTCGGGCACGGGATGCCGGTACGCGTGATGCTTCCTTTCCCACTGGAAAGCCTTGAGAAGCCGTATTCTTTCTGTCATGTCAGTCCTCCGTGTTTACTGTAAGCACCGCTACCGATGCGGGCGGCAGCGTGACCATGCCGTTTTCCGACAAATCCGCCGCCGTTTCGACCGGTACCACTGCGTACGGGTCCTCGAACGTATTGCAGGTCTGCGGCTCGCTGTGTGTAAGTATACGCAGTTTTCCGGAATTTGCAAGCCCGCCGCCGAGCGTGTTTATTTCGACGCGCTGACATTCGGTAAGGCTCAGGTTCGCCATCGTAAGTGTAAGCGTTCCGTCTTTTACGGAAGCGGACGCGCTCAGCAGCTCCAGTGCGCCGTATCTTTCGGCTTCCTTCTGCTCCGCTTCGACGCAGGCGCGTATCTGCCGCCCGCCCTTGTGTCCGCGGAACATATCGAACACGTAGTAGTTGGGCGTTTCCACAAATCCGCCTCCGCCGGCAAGGTACAGCGAGTGCAGATTGTTGCATAGCTGCGCGACGTTCGCCATGCCGACCACGTCGCAGCGGTTGTTGAATATATTCAGCGTGAGCGCGGCGACCGCGGCGTCGCGCATATTGCTCTGCTGCTCGAACAGATTGCAGCCCCGGCTCGGGCCGCTGCCATCCTTGTGCCAGTTGCCCCATTCGTCGACGACCAGCCTGAGCTTCCTTTCCGGGTCGAATTCGTCCATCACGAGCCTGTGGTCGTCCACTATACGGCGCATGAAATCGGCCCTGAACAGCTCGTCGTACCAGCCGCTCTCGTCGAACGTCAAATCGTCCGAGCCCGAAAACGCGTTCGTGTAATAATGCACGCTCATGCCCCACGCGTCGGTTTCGTGCCAGCGCCGGCTGCTCCAGCGGCCCAGCAGCCGCTTGGTCCAGTCAAGGTCGTGCCCGTTCGCGCCGCACATGATGAATTTGAGATCGAAAGGCGCAAGCGGCTTGCAGATCGTGGTAAACCTTATAAATTCGTCGGCGCAGGCCTCCGGCGTCATCTGTCCGCCGCCGCCCCAGTTTTCGTTGCCGATCCCCCAGTAATGCACGCCGAAGGGCGTGGTTTCGCCGTTTGCCGCGCGTTCGTCCGCAAGCGTGGTAAGCCCGGCGGGAGCCTCACAGTATTCGATCCAGTTGCGTATATGCAGGGGACTCAGGCTCGTCATGTTTGCGGCGATGTAAGGCTGAGCGCCCACCATGCGGCAAAAATCGACGAATTCGTGCGTGCCCACCTGATTGCTCTCCACACGTCCGTCGTGGGAGTACCACCAGTTTATGCGGCGCGGTCTGAGCGCGCGCGGGCCTATGCCGTCCCGCCAGTCGTACGTCTCGGCAAAGCAGCCGCCCGGCCAGCGCAGTACCGGCGGCGCGAGCCTTGCAAAGCTGTCCACGAGCTTTTTACGGAAGCCGCGAACGTTTTCGATTTTGCTGTCCTCTCCGACCCACAGCCCATCGTAGAACACTCCGCCTATCTGCTCCGAGAAGTGCCCGTACAATTCCGGCGGGATAATTCCCTTCGACTTCGAGAAATCAAGCGTGATCCTGCTCATTTTATATACTCTCCACGTTCATGTTTTTGAACCAGTTCAGATCTCCTTCCGCGGCAAGGCCTATCCTGCCGGAGGCGTACGTATTGTCGTTCACGGTAAGTTTCGCGCCTGCGGCCGCGGCGCTTATGCTGCCGCCCGCGCACGTCACGCTCAGGCGTACCCATTCGCCGTATTTCGCGCGTATCGGGACGTAAGCGAGCCGTACGGGTTCTCCGCCGTCGAATCTCAGGATTTCAAGCCCGAAGCGCGGCGAAAGCGCGGCCATATAGCCCTTCAGCATGTATCTGCGCGCGCCTATGTCCGACGCGCGGAATACTACGCCGCCGCGTTCGCCGCCCGGCATGTGCATATCTACTTCTGCGCGAAGGTCTCTCCAGCTGCAGCCTTTTACGACTGCCTTGCAGCCGTATTCGCTCTTGCTTTTGCCGTCCAGATACAGTATATTCTCTATGATCGTCGGATATTCCTTCGCTCCGTATGCTATCAGGTGCGCGTTTTCGGAGCGGATAACGTCTTTAAGCACGCGTCCCTCCGCGTCCTCCTTCTCGCCGCCCGGCAGGGGCAGAGGTGCGCCTATGGGCAGCGGCTCGCCGAATGCGGGCAGACCGTCCGCGCCCCAGTCGAACGGCTGCACGCATACCATCCTATCCATGCAGCCGCAGCTTCCGAACGCGCTGTTCAGGTTGGATTTGCAGTGATAGACCAGATAGTCCGTGCCGTCCGGAGACTGCACCGTGCAGGCGTGACCGGGCCCGACGACGTTTCCGCCTTTTCTGAAGACCGGTTTTTCGTGCTTTATCCACGCGTCCTCACTCAGTGGACGCGCCGTGTTGCGGCATTCGAGCAGGGCCAGACAGTATTCGGTCGTATGCGCGGCGTTAGCCGAGTACATTATAAACACCCTGCCGCCGTGAACGAGCGCCTGTGGGCCTTCGTTCACGTATTCCTCCCACGGGTAGCGGGGGAAGGATATCAGCACGGGCTCTCCGCATATCTCGGTCGGGCTGCTCATCGGCGCGATGCACAGACAGTTCAGACTGTCCTCGAATCTTTTGTTGCGCATGTACACGAAATACAGTCTGCCGTCCGGCATTTGAAGCACCGTGCCGTCGATGGACATTTCTTCACCCAGCTCGAGCCTGCCTTTGTCGGTATACGGCCCGAGCGGGCGCTCAGCCTCCAGCACTCCCAGCCTGCGGGTCGGCCAGCCCTCGACCCCGCAGTCCACCGCGGCGGAGGTATAATAGATGTAGTATTTGCCTTGCAGGTTATGTATTTCCGGCGCCCATACGGGAGCGGAGTTCCATTTTCCGTCCGCTGCAGTCCATACGCAGTGCGCGATCCCCGGCTCGCTTATGCGCTCGGATTCCGAAACGTATATGCTCGTGCCCGCGACGCCTCCGCTGTACACGCTGTAATACAGGCCGTTCGGAGCGCGCATTATAAACGGATCCTTGCCGCCGCTTATGGGATTTACGTAAGTCTGCATAAGAGCTCCTTTCGGCTGATTCGGTTTGCTGTCAGCTGTCCTGCGAGCGCAGGTTCGGGGTGGTGAAGTCTATTTTCAGCAGTGAAACCGGCTTGAGCGTACATATCATATGTCCTTCGCTGTCTCCGGCGCATTCGGCGCTGTGGTCGATCGGCTTGACCAGCTCCGGCCGCGTATAAGAATTGTACATGGTGTTGTTGGGCGTAAACATTTCCGTGACGGAGTCTATCCTTATGTCGTCAAACGGCAGCGTCACGTCGAATACCGTGTTCTCGCTGTAGGCTTTGTTTATCAGAAACAGCGTGCCGCTACCGATCTCTTCGTCGTAATACAGAGCCGCGTCGGCCTCCGGCACGTTCCTGACGGCGCTCATAAGCCCCACCGACACGGAAGAGAAGGTCTTTGCGCCGCTTATCTCCGTGCGCAGCACGCTGCGTCCGATCTGCTCGGAGTACATCCTGAATATGTGCGTGACCACGTTGTCGAAAAATACGCTCTGTCCCAGTTCGTTGTAGTAACCGAGCAGGTTGTTCGCCGCAGGATGGTTGGTAAGCGGCAGATAGTCCGCGCTTATCACCTTTTCCTCGTTAAGTATCAGCTGGAAAAACGACGCGAGGTACAGCCCGCCCGCCATGCCGGCCGAATAGGGTATCGCGCCCAGCGGCCCGTGCTCGCATATCGCGATTTTGACCGAGGGAGCAAAGCGTTCGATGCTTGTAAGCTCGGTCTTCAGATGCCTGCGCACGAGCTCTGAGGACGCGAGCAGGCATTTGATTATTTCATCGTTGCGGTTTCCGCTTACGTAATACGGCGAATAGGCGATGTGAACGTCTATGAAATCCGTTTTGTCGCCCAGCGCTTTGAGCACGGCGGAATCCCAGCTGCGCTCTCTGTTCAGCGGATGAGATGCAGGTATCCCGATGCAGCCGAAGGGGATGCCCCGCTCGGCAAGCTCCCGCTTCGTTTCGTCGTCAAGCAGCCGGAAGACTTCTTCGTAGAACTCTATGTATTCGTCCGCGCTTTTGGTTACGCGTATTCCGGCTACCTTTTCGGCCGCCATGCAGACCTCGTTGCCTACGGTTATGCTCTCGATTTCGACGCCGCTGTCCAGACAGTATCTTACGAAATCCGCGGCCTCCTGCGGCGTGCCGTTTCCGGCGTTCAGCTGCAGCGTGAGCGCGCTGCCCGTGCGCCTGCACAGCTCGAACCATTCGTCCGGACCGAACAGGACGTCGTAGGGCTCGCCGTTTTTGTAGGTGTACGTGGGATACTCGCTCGAAAAGCAGTTTATCTGCGCGAGCCTGCTTTCCACTGGGCCTACGCATTCGTACCAATGAAAGTAGTCGCCCTCGATGCCGCCGGGCAGTCTGACGTGCGTGACGCCGCTTTGAGTCAGCTTTTCAAGCAGCGCGTCGTTAAAGCAGCGGTTTTCCTCGTCGTAAAGGCCGTAGCCTCCGCCTATATAGCTGGTATTCGCGCCGAATATGCCGCTTTTTACCGTGTTTACCGCTTCAGGACTTATGCTCACGAATGCGGTCTGCCCGCTCAGGGCATATTTTGAGGAGCCGAGATCAAAAACCGTGTCTGCGCATGCCGGAAAGCAGCACGAAAGCAGCAGCGCCGCCGCGAGCATAAACGATATCTTGCGCATTTAATCCGCCTCCTGTCACTGCGGTACGGAAAAGTCTATTTTCACAAGCGATACGGGCTTTGCGGTAAGCGTTATGAGGCCGCCCGTTTCGACGTTTTCTATCCCCGCGTCAACCGGTACCACCGCAGTCGGATTCTGCTGTGTGTTGGAAAGGGAGAAGTCCGCGTTCCAAAGCTCGGTCACGGAGTTTACGGTTACTTTTTCAAACGGCAGGCTTATGCTGAAGGCGGTATTGGTCTCATACGCCTTGTTCAGCACGAACAGCGTGCCAGCGCCGCTTTGCGGATCGTAATAGACCGCAGCCTCGCCCTCCGGCACGTTTAATTGCCTCGGCATGAGACCCACCGCCTGCGCCTTGAAAACAGCGCAGTTTTCGACGCTCGTTTCGAGCACCATTCTTCCGGTCTGCTCCGCGTACATCCTGTACACGTACGTTACTACGTTGTCCCAGTACAAATCCTCCGACACGTTCGCTCCGATCAGGGTGTTTCTGGATGTGCCGCTGTAGCACAGAGGCAGGTAGTCCGCGCTTACGACCTTCTCCTGCGCGAGGACGGTATTGAAAAACGACGCCAGATACAGCGCGCCCGCAGTGCCGTAGCAGATGGCGTTGCCGAGAGGTCCGTATTCGGACATTTTGATTTTCGTATCGGGCGAAACGGAGGATATGGTTTTTATCTCCGCTTTCAGAAGGCTGTCCACGTATTTTGAGCTTGCAAGCAGCGCGAGATGTACGGATTTTGCGTCGACGCCGCTTAAATTCACGTTGAACGGGGAATAGCCTATATGTATGTCTATGAAATCCGCGGGCACGGAGATACCTGAAAGCACGGCAGCATCCCATTTTCTGTGTATGGACAGCGCGTGCGAGCCGGGCAGACCGATGCAGCCGAAGGGGATGCCTCTTTCTTTAAGCTCCGCGAGCATGTCTTCGCCCATCAGCTCAAGCATCTCGTTGTAAAATTCCGTGTACTCCCCGGGCGTCATGGTCACCTTTATGCCGCTTACGCGTTCCTCCTCCATGCACGCTTCGTTGCCCACGGCGATGCTTTCGATCTCCGCGCCGCTGTCAAGGCAGTATCTTATGAAATCCACGGCCTCCTGCGGCGTGCCTGTGCCGGTATTGAGCTGAACGGTGAGCCCGATGCCCGTGCGCCTGCACAGCTCGAACCACTCGTCCGGGCCGAAGCGGACGTCATACGGCTCGCCCTCGTTTTCGGTAAAGGAGGGATATCCCCTCGAGAAGGGGTTTACCTGCGCTGTCCGGCTTTCGTACGGGCCGATGCACTCGTACCAGTGAAAATAATCGCCCTCGATGCCGCCGGGCTCGCGGATGTGCGTGATACCGCTTTCGGCGATTTTTTCAAGCATGGTCTCGTTGAATACGAGCTTTTCCTCGTCGAATATGCCGTAGCCGCCCGCGCGGTAACCGTTGTTCGCCCCGAAGACGGCGGCCTTTACGGTGTTGATCGCCGTATCCGAAACGCTTACGAGCGCGGTGCTTTCGCCCAGCGGATAAGCCGCGCTGCTTAAATCTATGCTTACGCTATCCTCGGCGCCGCACGCGCTCAGGCTGAGTATCGATACCAGCGCGGCGCAAAGCCATTTTTTGACGCTCATCATATCGCTCCTTTATGTCGTATGCAGCGGCTCAGGTTTGGCCGCTCATTTTATCACGCTTTGCTTTGAAGGAAGTCTTGAGGGATCACAGACCGTTTGCGCTCATAAAGGCGCAGAGTGACGAATCCTCGCGTCGTCACTCTGCGTGAGAAGCATTATTCCTCGATAGTGTAAACGGTGAAATTCTGGAAATAGCAGGGATCGTCGCCCGCGATAGCCTTTACGCGCACACCTACGCCGCCTGCGGTGTAGGTATCGTCAGTGCAGGACATATAGGGCACTTCCATGTCGTCGATGTAGAGGGTGAACACGTTGCCCTTTACGACGAGCTTCCAGTGCATCTCGTCGGCATAGGGAGTGGGCGCGGCAGAGGGCGCGTCAGGGCCCGCTGCGGTAACGGTCATCCAGCTGTCGTCGTTGTCCTTGCCGAAGAAGCCCCAGGCGGAGTCGTATCCGGCATAGTAGCCGCCGAAGGTGTCGATGCCGGGCGCGGGATCGGTGACGCGGAAGAGTATGCCGCCTTCCATGCACCACTGCATATCCATTTCCACAACATAGTCGGTCCAGCCTTCGTCCACGCCTATGAACGCGAAGTACCATACGTCGTTGCCGTCGTTTTCACAGCTTATGCCTTCCTCGGTGAAGGACCAGGTGCCGGTGAAATGCTGCCACGCTTCGGCGTCCTCAGCCTTGTACTCGTACAGAGCCTCGCCCATGGAAACCGCGCCTGCTGCAAGCAGCATCACGGCAAGAACCAGACAAAGTATTTTCTACATGTTATGACTTCCTTTCTATTCTTTAACGGACCCGAGGATAAGTCCGTTTTTGATATATTTGGACAATACCGGGAATACCAGCATTATCGGTATGCACGCCAGAGCGATGTAGGCGTACATAAGGCTGCGGTCGCTCACCAGCATCATCTGCTCCACCTTCTGCTGGCTTTTTATGTTGCTGATGGAGGAGATCTTGGCCTGCAGGTACGTCTGCAGCGGATACAGATCCGCCTCGCGCATATACAGCATCCCGTCGAACCATGCGTTCCAGTGCCCGATCACGCAGAAGGTTATGAGCGTGGCGAAGCAGGGCACGGACAGCGGAACGTATATCCTGAGCAGCATTTTAAAATCGTTCGCGCCGTCTATCATGGCCGCTTCACGTATGCTGGAGGGGATGTTGCGGAAGAAATTGAGTATGACGATCACGTTGTATATCGGTATCGCGCCCGGCACCACCAGCACCCAGATGCTGTTGACGAGGTGCAGGCGGGAGTTCAGAATGTAGCAGGGTATGAGCCCGCCGCCGAACATCATGGTTATCATCATGAACGTCACGTAGAATTTACGGGGCTTAAATTCCCTGTCGGGCAGGGATACCGGATACGCCGTGAGTATCGTGAGAGCCATCGTTATCACAGTGCCGAGGAATACCCTTTTTACCGATACCCAGCTTGCGACCAGCATCTTGTTGTCGGCGAAAACCTCCTTGAAGGCTTCCGTAGAAAACTCGCGCGGCCACAGCGACACCAGATACTGGCTGGTCATGTTGCCGCTGCTGAAGGCCACCGCTATCAGATGCAGAAACGGGCTTATGCCTATCGCCGCGAGGGCGACGAGCAGCACGGTGTTTATATAATCGTAAGCTGTTTTGCGGCGCAGCCTGCTGTTTTTGCGTGAAATCGCGCGTTCGACGTTCATGTTATCGCCTCAGAATATCCTGTAACCGGCATATTTCATCGCTGCTTTGTGGGAAGCGATCAGCAGCGCCGTGCCGACCGCCGATTTGAACAGACCGACCGCGGTGCCCAGCGAATACATGCCGCTGTTTATGCCCTTGCGGTAAACGTAGGTATCGATTATTTCGGAGGACGAGCGCACGGTGGCGTTGTAGAGGTTGAATATCTGGTCGAAGCCGCCGTTCATTACGCCGCCCAGCGCCAGTATCGTGAGCATCGCCACGATCTGGCTGATGCCCGGAAGCGTTATGTGGCGCATCTTCTGGAACCGGCCGGCTCCGTCTATGGACGCGGCCTCGTACAGCGCGGGGTCTATGCCCGCCAGCGCTGCGATTATTATAACTGCGTTGTAGCCGGCGTCCTTCCAGATGTTAGACGCGACCAGCAGCACCCTGAACCAGCCCGGATCGGTAAGGAAGGATATGTTGCGCCCCGTAAGCGCGCCGATAAGCTGGTTCAGGATGCCCTCCTGCGCCACGACGTCCTTGAGTATGCCCGCGCAGACGACCCACGACAGGAAATTCGGGAATATCGCCGCGCCCTGTATCACGCTGCGCGTTCTCTGAAGGCGCAGTTCGTTCAGCATCAGCGCGAATATCACCGAGGCGGTCTCGAGGGTCACGATCTTCAGCAGAGAGATAAACAGCGTGTTCCAGATGACGCTGGTGAAGCTGCTCATCGTGAACATGTATTTGAACCATTCGAGACCCGCCCACGGCGAACCGAAGAAGCCCTCGCTGGGCAGATAGTCCTCGAACGCGACCGCGATGCCTACCATAGGCACATAGTTGAACAGCAGCAGTATGCCGAGCACGGGCAGCATCATCACGTGCTTCTGCCAGTGCCTGCTCATATGCCGGATAAATCTGCTCTGCTGCATCGAATTTCGCCTCTTGCCGGATAAGTCTGTGCTGTGTCAGTGCGTCTATGCGCTTTGCGCTGTGGCGCTCAGCTGTTTTCAGCGTACCATTCGTTGACCTTTTCGGTCAGATAGCTGCCGCCCTCGTCGTACCACTGCGTTACGAAATCGTCGAACAGGGATATGTCCTCGCCCATTATTATCCTGACGAACGTGTTTATTTCAAGCTCGTCGAGCCCGGATTCCACCGCTGCGAACATCGCGTCCGTCGGGCCACGGAATTTGGTGTACACGAACGTGTTGTACGTTTCGTTTAGCAGCTTGAAGCTGCCGAACCACGTAAGGTAGCTCGCCTTGAAGCCTGCGGGCGTGAGCGGCTCCTTCATTTTGGTATATGCGTTCAGCTCTTCGGGATTCAGGCCTTCCGTATTGCCCGTCTCCCACGCCTCGCGCACATGTACACCCACGCCGCAGTTTTTAAGCGGCGGGTCGAAGAAGATGGGGGAATAGTATTTAAGGTCGGTGTCATAGTATTCATTGCTCATCTGCAGTCCCCAGAACCAGTTGGCCATGCTGCCCTGCCACATCTCGTACCACAGGTTCATGGTCTTTACGACCGCCTCGGGATGCGGGCATTCCGCGCTCACGGCGAGCCAGCGGTATGTGGTGTTCCATGCGCGGGACGAAATCACGTCGCCGTCGTTTAAGCACAGGTTGTTTATAACCGTCCATTCGGCGTCGGGGTCTACCTTGAAGTTGGAGGAGATATACAGGTTATTGTACCAGAACGGGCCGATGAGTATTCCGAGCCTGCCCTGCGCGACGTAGCCGCCGAGACGGGTTATGTCCTGCGCGGCGAACTCCTTGTGTATGAGCCCGCGGCTGTACAGGTCCTGCGTCGCGAGCAGCGCGTCTCTTATCTCCGGCTGCACGCTGCCGTACACCAGCTTGCCGTTCCCATCGTCCAGCCACAGGTCGGGATACGCGCCGTAGGCGTTCGCGATTACGTCCCAGGTAAAGCCGAGGTCCCTTGCCATCGATATGCCCATCGTGCTGCTGCGTCCGGACATGTTGTTTTCGACGAACGCTTCTGCGACCTCTATAAGCTCGCTCAGCGTATGCGGCACCTCGAGCCCAAGTTCGTCCAGCCAGTCCTGCCTTATGAATACCAGCGACGCGCCGTCGCCTACGTCGTTCGTGAGCGGCATGCCGTACAGCTTGCTGTCTATCATGCCCGATTCGATGCCCTCGTTATCGTTAAAGCCCAGCACGCTTTTAAGACCGTCGGAAGCGTATTCCTCGTAATACGGCAGCATGTCTACCAGCTTGCCCGCGCTTGAGAGCTCGTACATCTGCCTTTTGTTCAGCATGAACATGTCCGGCAGCTGCGTGTCGGAGCCGATCGCAAGGTCGAGCTGCGTGGAATACGAGCCGGAATCCACCTGCCAGCTGAGGTCGTAATCGATGTTCAGCTTTTCGGTATACATGCGCGTGATTATGTTGTCGTCTATCGAGTCGCCCTCGGGGAAGGTGACGCCCACGTCGATTTCATATATCATGCTTAACGTGATCGGCTCCGCGTACGGCTCGAACGCCTTGTCGTTGTCCGCCTGCGCGCCCGCGCATATCAGACAAGCGCACAGCAGCAATGAAAGCATGGATGTCAGCCTGTGTTTCAGAGTGAAGCGCGTGTTCATGGTTTGCTCCTTTCCGTGAGTGTGCGGCACGTATGCGTGAATGCCGCGTTTTGCTTATAATTTAACTATATTTTCAGCATGCAAATTATAATCCTGTGCGGGCTGTTTTTCAAGTGCGATTGCGGATTTTAGTATTTAATGTGTAAAACAAATCATAAGTGAGTAGAATTATTGTGCAAAAAACCTTTATAAGCTGAAATTATGTTCTTTAAATTTACTGAAATTTCAGCGTTCGGTGCTGGCAAAACTGCGGACCGTGTGCTATACTGTACGGCGTACAGAACGAAGGGGGTGTTTGCATGGCAGGCGCAGCCGGACCGCGCAAAGCTGTAACGCTGCGCGATATAGCCGCGGATACCGGATACTCGATAACCGCCGTATCGCACGCGCTGAACGACCGAAGCGACATATCCGACGAAGCGAAGTCGATAATAGCCGAGAGCGCGCACAGACTCGGCTACAGAAGAAGCCGGAGCGCAGCGGGCGCGCCCGCGTCCCGCAGCGGACTTATCGCGGTGATCGTGGGGGATACGTCCAACCCGTTTTTCGCGTTCATGACCCGTATAATCGAAAACGAGCTCAGGCGCAGCAATTATACCTCGTTTTTCATGAATACCGACGAAAACGAGGAGATAGAGCTGGAATGCCTGAAAACCGCAGCCAGACAGAACGTGGACGGGATAATCTGGTGTCCCGCGCAGCAAACCGAGAACAATCTTACCTTTCTTGAAAACCTGCGCATACCGTTCGTGCTGATCGGGCGCTGCTTCCGCGATCACGCCGCGAATTACGTAAGCAGCGACGACTACAAGGCGGGGCGGCTCGTGGCGGAGCATCTTATATCGAAGGGGCATTACCGCACGGTGTATATCGACACCCTGCAGCAGAATTCATCCTCGGTCGACCGCTACGCGGGCTTCATATCCGCCTACCGCGCCCGCAGCATGCCGTTTCAGACCGAAAACGTGTTTTTCGACAACGAGGGCAGGTACTTTTCCCGCCTTTTCAGAAAGGACGGCTCCATACTCGCCGAGGCGATAGTGTGCTACAACGACGTGATCGCGTGGGACGTGCTGGCCAGAAGCCGTATGCTCGAGCGCGGCAAAGAAAACGCGGGCGCAGTGCCGTTTTCAATAATCGCCTTCGACAACCTGCATTCCTTCCTGCCGCTTCCGTTCCCGCTCACCTCGGTTTCGGCGTCGAAGGTGGCGATGCCGCGCAGGGCGGTCGAAATGCTCCTGCGCCAGATCGACAATCCGGAAATCCCCTACTCGCACCTGATATTGGACGTTGAGCTGATCGACCGAGGCAGCGTCCACCGGACAGGAAGCTGAGGACGGAGACCGCAGACTCTCCGCACTTGATTTACTGCTTATATATAATAACTAAAATAGAACAGTAATATATGTGCATATTGCTGTTTTTTAATTTATTGTCTGCTTTGGGGATTGACGCGGCGGCATGTATGCTGTATACTAATTACAGAATTCCAGAAAACTGTAAATAAATTACAGAGCTGACAGGGAGTGCGTTATGCAGGGCTATTTGAGACAGAGCCGCCGGCGTTCCATAAAAAAGATGTGGCCGTACTATCTTATGACGCTGCCGGGGATAGCGTATTTCCTTGTGTTTCATTACGCGCCCATGTTCGGTCTCATCATCGGCTTCAAGGATTATTCGATCTACACCGGCATATTCGAAAGCGACTGGGTGGGACTGGCGGTGTTTGACAGGCTGTTCCGGCTTGCGGGCTTCAAGCGCGCGCTCAGGAACACGGTGATAATAAGCTTTTATAAGCTTTGCACGGGCTTTCCGGCTTCTATACTGATAGCGCTTTTGCTTAACGAGCTGCGCACGCGCGCTTACAGCAAATTCGTGCAGACCTCGCTCATAATACCGCATTTCGTTTCGTGGGTGGTGATATACGGTCTGCTGTATGCTCTGCTCTCGCCGAACATCGGCATTATGAGCGTCGTGTACAAGGCGCTCGCGCCGGAGAGCGCGGTGCCGAACCTGCTTGCGGACAAGGGCGTGTTCCGCTCGCTGCTGGTTATAACCAACGTATGGAGAAACGCCGGCTTCGCGTCGATTATGTACACGGCCGCAATAGCCGGAATAGACCCGCAGCTGTACGAATCCGCCCAGCTTGACGGCGCAGGGCGCTTCCGTCAGGCGATACACGTGACACTGCCCTGCATCCGCACCACGATAATCACGATGTGGATACTCAGGCTCGGCAGCATACTCAGCGTGGATTTCGAGCAGGTGCTGGCGCTGCAGAATCCGGTGGTGCTCGAAACCGGCGACATAATCGACACGTTCGTGTACAGGATGGGCCTTAAGGAAGCGGAATACAGCCTGTCCACGGCTGCGGGATTGTTCAAATCCGCGATAGCGGTGATATTCGTCGTAGGCACGAACGCGATCGTCAAAAGGATAGACGCGGACAGCGCGCTGATGTAGAGGTGTGACGCAATGAGACGCAGCTTAGGTGAAAATTTCGGTCACGCCGTGATAGCAGCGGTGATGTTCCTGATGGCGCTTATGTGCCTTTATCCGTTCTGGCATGTGTTCATGTATTCGCTCAGCGACAGCCAGCAAGCCATGGGCGGCGGCTTTTTCCTGCTGCCGCGCGGCTTCTCGGTAATACAGTATTCAGTGCTGCTCAGGACGAACAACATGTTCAGGTCGTTTACGGTGAGCGTCGTGCGCGTGCTGGTCGGAGTTCCGTTCAACATATTCATGACTGCGATGCTCGCGTTCCCGCTTTCGAACCGCAAGCTTGCCGGGAGAGGCGCGATATCGATGTTCGTCTTTTTCACGATGATATTCAGCGGAGGGCTGATACCCAGCTTTATAATAAACAAAGCGCTGGGGCTGTACGACAATCCCTTCGTGTACATACTGCCCGGAGCGATCAGCGCATACAACATGATGGTCATGAAAAGCTATTTCGTATCCCTGCCGGAGGAGCTTTCGGAGAGCGCGCAGCTGGATGGCGCGAGCGTGTTCACGATACTTCTGAGAATCGTCCTGCCTGTGTCGATACCCGTTATCGCCGCGCTTTCGATGTTTTACGGCGTGGGGCACTGGAACAGCTGGTTCGACGGCGTGATATACATAGATTCCAAGAAATGGCAGCTGTTTCAGGTGTTTCTGAGAGGCATGATGATGGAGAGCAGCTATCAGAATCTCGCGGGCATATCGGACATCTCCGATCTGGGCTCGCTGACCGAGGAATCCGTCAAGATGGCGGCGATATCGCTGTCGCTTGTGCCGGTTCTTATCGCGTATCCGTTCATACAGAGATATTACATAAAGGGCCTTATGATCGGCGCAGTGAAGGGATAAGGGAGGACGCGTATGGGATGCAGAGCCGCGGTATGCGGAGGCAGCAAAAGCTTTTTAAGGTTTCTGGAGCTCTGCAGCGCCGAGCTTGCGCTGTTTGACAGCGCGGAGGCGGCGCTTGAGGCGGTGGATATGCAGGCGCTGTTCATACTGCCGGGCGATGACCGCCAGACGGCAGCGCAGCTTGATCTGCCGGCGACCGAACGTCTCGCGTGCTTAAAGCAGCAGGGACTGCGCGTATACGCGGAAATGTACGTTTCCTACAATATGTATCAGGCGTCGGTATTCGGTTGCGAGGTTCTGGGACAGCCGAATCACATTACCGGACAGGCGCTGTGCGCGGAGGGGACGCTCAAATACCGTCTGGGCGGCGCGGAAATACTGCAGGCGACGAACGCCGCATACCTGCCCGCGCGGGCGAAGCTTATAGACAAAGGCTCGAAAAACAGCGAGGTGCTGCTGCGCGCGGGAAGCTTTCTGGGTGCGGTGCATCCATTAAATAAGAGCGCAGCTGCGGAGCCTGTGCTTATCAGAAGCGGCAGCGTGTTCACGGCGCTTATCGCGCTGTCGCGCTTCGATACCGCCGACATGCGTCCGTATGCAAGATGGAAGCAGCTGTACGCATATCTGTTTTCAGCTTTGCTGGATACCGATGAGGCTGCGGTGAGCGCGGCGTTTGAAAAAGCGTATCCGCCCCTGCCGCTCAGGCTCGAGCGCGATACGCCGCTGGACGGCCGGAACTGGCGCGGATACTGTGAAAGCGCGCTCGCCGCGGCAGTGAACTGGCATTTCGACAGCGGCATAGTGCTGCCCGGCGACGGCAGCGAGGGCAGCGTCGAGATGATCATGTCCAATACCCACGAGAAGTACAACAACCGCCGCGTGGACGCGGGAATGTATACCGGCTGGCTGCTGTACGCTGCGGGCAGATATTTCGAAAATCCCGACTGGCAGGCGAAAGGCAGACGCATATTCGATTATTTCGCCGTTAACGGACAACTCGGCGGCGGCACGCAGGACGGCCTGTACAGGTGGTATTTCAATAAATATGCGTACCCGCGCACGGTTTTCAGCATCGACGCCGGCCGCTGCGGGATCGCGCTGGTTAACATGTACCGCCTCACGGGCGAGCGCGCGCTGCTCGACAGGATAACCAGACTCGCGGACGCTTTCTGCAGATGGGGACAAAACGGGCTGTTTAACGCCCCCTCGACCGAATACTCCGAGCCGCCTTCGGACGCGCCGTTTGAGGGCACGGGCGCGTGCACCGCGTCGATATACGCCGAGGACGCGATATTCCTCGCCTGCGCGCACAGCCTGACCGGCAAAGCAGAATACCTGAACACGCTGCTCGGCATCACGGACCGTCTGGCGGACGCATATCCGGACTATATGTATTACGGGCACACGACCTCCTCGCGCAACGCCCGTCTGCTTGCGGCGCTGCTCGCCGCGCGCAGAACCGGAAAGCGCAGGTATTCCGAGCTTATAAACCGCATGATAGATTACCTCGCCGCGCTCCGGCTGCCCTGCGGCGGCATATACTGCGAGGACAACCTGTCGTTTGAGCATTACGGCGTTTCCGGCGACAATCCGATCGGCGAGAACGGCATAACCGTCCCCTGGGAGGACGAAAGGATCAGCGACCAGCTCTACTGCGTAAACAACGCGCTTGTGGCGCTCTCGCTGCTGCGGGGGCTGGAGGACGAGCGCGACATACACGTGCGTAAGGGGCTCGAAACGCGCAGGGGGCTGCTTGAGTATATCGTAAGGATACAGATAGGCGGCAGCGACACACGCTTCGCGGGCGGCTGGATGCGCGCCTTCGACATGACGCTGTGGGAATACTACGGCATGGATATAGACAAATTCTGGGGCGCGTACTGCATAATGGCGGGCTGGACGATGGGAATACTGCCGCTTGCCCTGCTCGAGGAGCTGAGCGGCGAATGCTTCTATGCGCCATATGTGAACCACGATCCGGGGGAATGAAAATTCCTTCAAATATAAAAAAGCAAAGGAGAACTGAGACATGAAAAGACTTATGACCCTGCTGCTGGCGCTCGTTATGCTGCTTGGCATGACCAGCTTTGCCGAGGACGAAGCGCGTCCTGTGGTGACCGCGCTGATCGCCACGAGCCAGCTGCCCGCCGAAACCAATACGATCCTGACGGAGCTGTGCGAGAGAACGGGCATCGACTTCCGCCCGACGATGGTGGAGAACACGTCCTACAGCCAGAAGTACAATACGCTCGCCGCCGCCGGCACGCTGCCGGACATCGTAGCCTTCAGCGGCTACTCCCAGGCGATGGAGCTGATAGAGCACGGCGTGCTGCTGCCCCTTAACGACCTGCTGGAGGAGTACGGGCAGGAGATTATCGCCAACCACGGCAGCCTGCTGTACGACAACCTCGCGGTAGTGGACGGCAAGGTATACGGCCTGATCAACGGCGGCGGCCGCTACAATATGCTGATGGTAAGGCAGGACTGGCTGGACGCGCTGGGACTCGACGTTCCTACGACTACCGACGAGTTCCTTGAGGTGCTCAGAGCCTTCACCTTCGACGATCCCGACGGCGACGGAGAAGCGGATACGCTCGGCTACGCGGCGACGATGCAGTTCATGGCTACGATGACCTGCGTGCTGTCCGCCTACGGCGTGCCCTACGGCAGACCCGTGCAGGCAGACGGACAGGTGGTTCCGTACTTCATGCATCCCAATTACCTGCAGGCGATAGAGTTCTTCCGCACCATGTATCAGGAGGGTCTGATGGAGCCCGACTTCATAACCATCCCGAACATGAGCTGCCTTGAGAAGCTCTGGAACGGCACCTACGGCTTCTATTACGGCGACCCGATCGGCACGACCAACAACTGGTTCCCCGGCCGCTACACCGAGGATCCCAAGCCCGTGATGACCTACACCACAATAGAGAACGAGGAAGGCGTGGGCTGCGTAGTCAAGCCGGTATACGAAAACTTTATCGGCATCACCTCCTCCTGCAAAAACCCCGAAGCCGCAATGCAGCTGCTTAACTACATCACCTCCGTCGAGGGCAACCAGCTCACCTACGCCGGCATAGAGGGCGTACACTGGGCGTGGAAGGAAGAAGGCAGCGGCATCGTATACCTCGACAAGTACGCTGATTCCACCGCGCACCGCGACGACGGCGGATACATGTACTGGCCCTGCCTGCGCATGGGCGGCATGGAGAGGCAGATACTTACTCCCGTGACCCAGTACGGCTACGCGCTGGCGGAGGAGCATCTGCTTGACGACGCGTACATATTCACCAGACCGGAGGTCGACAAGGACATCACCTTCGACTCTGACGCGATGCTGGCCTCCCTCATAGTTTCCGAGGGCGATTACGAGGCGGAATACAAGGCGTTCATAGACGAATACCTGACCAACGGCGGCAGCACCTGGATCGAGGAAGCGACCGAGATCTACGCAGCCGAGAACTGATACACGGCAAAACGGGGCCTTCGCACAGGCGTCAAAGCTCCGGAGCCTGGAGGGGCTTAGCCCCTTCAGGCTCAAGCCGGGGGCATGCTTCGGAATTGTCCGAAAACCTGCCGCGCGGCATGCAAGAGGCTTGACGTTTCAGGCGGCAGCTCTTATAATGCACTTGATCTCATACGCAGATGACGGAAGGAATGACGCGTGATGAATGACTGCATAAGCATCGTAACCTCGCATTACGACACGCTTACCCCAAGCGAGCGCAGGGTGGCGGATTTCATGATAGGGCATCTCTCGGAAGCCATAAGCATGAACGTGAACGAGTGCAGCCTCGCCTCGGGCGTGAGCGTCGCGACCGTGGTAAGATTTGCGCGGCATCTCGGATTCGGCGGCTACAGAGACTTCTGCATCCGCATGGCGCAGAGCATGAACGCGCAGGTCGATTACGTGATGGACATAAAGAAGGACGAAGGCGGGATCGAGCGGAGGATCACGGATGTGCTGCTGGCCTGCAGCGAGACGATGCGCTCCACGCTTGAAAGCATAGATTACGCCGAGCTGCAGAAAGCGGCGGAGCTGATCAAAAACTGCAGGAATCTGCTGTTCGTGGGTCTGGGCACCTCGAATATAGTGTGTCAGGACGCCATGCTGAGATTTTTGAGAGCGGGCAAGCAGGCTGCGTGCTATGCTGACCCGCACGCGAACACGGTTGCGATCACGCACTACGATTCAAGGGACGTGGTAGTCGGCATATCGCATTCCGGCATAACACAGGAAGTTATTCAGTCGTTGACGCTCGCAAAACGCAACGGCGCGCATACGATAGGCATCACCACCTATCCGGCCCAGCCGGTGGGGCAGGCAAGCGATATTATCCTGCCCACCATGACGCGTGAAAGCCCTATGCACAAGGTGGCTATAACCTCGCGCACCAGCCAGCTGGCGATAATCGACGCGCTGTTCATTGCGGTGCTCATGAATGATTACGATAATACTATGACGGGCGTACTTGAAGTATCTGACAATATCCGCAGACAGAACTACAGCTTTGAGGAAGTGAACGCAAAATGAACGCTCTTCCCATAACGGAGCAGCCCAATCCCCATTCCGAAAACATGGATCTGATGTCGGTACGGGAAATCTGTGAGCTTATAAACACCGAGGATCACCTGTCCGCGATCGCCGTGCGCAGGGTGCTGCCGCAGCTTGCGGAAATAGCGGAGGAGATGATAAAGCGTTTCGGCGCGGGCGGACGCATACTTTATCTGGGAGCCGGCACGAGCGCCCGCCTCGCGGTGATGGACGCGGCCGAATGTCCGCCGACCTTCGGCATAGATCCTGACCGTATACAGGTGCGCATAGCGGGCGGCGAAAAAACGGTGTTCCGCGCCGCGGAATCCTGCGAGGACGACGCCGCGTCAGGCAGGCAGGCAGCAGTGGATTTCGGCACCTGCGAAAAGGACTGCGTAATCGGCCTGACCGCGAGCGGACGCACGCCGTTCGTAATCGGGGGGCTTGAGCAGGCGTCCGATATGGGCGCGTTCACCGCGCTGATAGCCGCCAGCGATCAGGCGCTTGAAGCCGCGGACGTGGTAGTGCGCTGCATAACAGGTCCGGAGGTGCTTACCGGCTCTACCAGACTCAAGGCAGGCACGGCGGAAAAAATGATGCTCAATATGCTCAGTACAGTCGTGATGACTAAAACGGGCCGCACATACAGCAACCGCATGTGCTATATACAAAGCGGAAACAATAAGCTCTCCGCGCGCGCGGTGCGCACGGTGATGGACGTATGCTCGCTTTCAAAGGAAGAGGCTGAAAAGCTGCTTGAAAGCGCGCAGCGCGAGCTTGCCGCCGCGCTTACGATGGGGCTTAGCGGTATGACGTACGCGCAGGCCTCGGACGCGCTCAGACGCGCGGGCGGCAGCATACGCAAAGCGCTGAGCGGGGGGATGTGACGTGAAAAACATTCTTGCGCTCGACACGGGCGGCTCGAAGACCCGCGCCGCGCTGTACTCGCCGAACGGCGAGGTGCTGCGCGAAAGCATATTCAGGGGCTTCGGCCTTCCTGTGGACGAGCCATACGCGCAGCTACCGGATCTGACGGCGGAGCTTTTGGCGTATTCAGACGGCGGCGTAAGCGCGGTTTGCGTGAATTTAGGCGGCAAAAACGAGGAGCAGCTGCGCAATGTGATAAAAGACACGTTTCCGGACGCGGATATCGTCATAATCCGCGAATCGGCCGGCGTAATTATGAACGAGATACGCGTTTCCGAGCACGCGGACGCGATACTGCTTGCGGGCACCGGCGCGATCGCGCTGGCAGAGGGGCCGCGCGGGTATTTCGTGTGCGACGGCTGGGGCGCGGAGCTCGGCGACTCCGGCAGCGGCTACTGGATAGGCCGCGAGGCGCTGCGCACGGCACTCAGGCAGCTGGAGGACGGAGAGGAGCTTTCAAATCTTACGCGCGGTATTACCGGGCTGACGTCGGCGTTTTGTCCAAAAGCGGCGGCTGACAGCTTTGTCGACGTAAGGGACGCTGTAAGGGCGCGCCTTCGGCCGCTGGACAGGGCGGGCATAGCGAGGTTCTGCAAAATCTGCGCCGAAGCGGCCCGCGAAGGCGACGAGTTCGCCGCAGAGATATTTACGCGGGCCGGCGGGCTGCTCGCCGAAACCTGCATACGCGCGCTCGACAGAGTCGGAGCGCGGGAGGACGCCTCTGTCCTCGTGATAGGCGGGCTTACGGGCTGCGCCGGTCTGTGGAGACGCGGCTTTGACGAGAAGCTTGCGCATATAAGACCCCGAACGAAGTGGCGCGCCGCGATTATGGAACTGACCAAAGGCGCATATAACTATTACCGAAACCATATTGAGGGAGCGTGATGAATATGCTGTTTCCGCGCGGGCTGATAGTTTCCTGTCAGGCGCTGGCGGGCAATCCCCTGAGAGACTCCGATATACTCGCGCACATGGCCAAGGCCGCGGAGCTCGGAGGCGCGAGAGCGATACGCGCAAACGGCGTTTCGGATATAAGCGCCATGCGCAGGCTGCTTGACGTACCCATAATCGGCATAAACAAAATGACGGACGATACGGGCCGGACGGTGATCACGCCTACGTTTGAAAGCGCCAGGGCGGTAGTAGAGGCGGGAGCGGACATAATCGCGCTGGACGCGACGTTTCAGACGAGCACTCTGCGTGAGGATACAAAGACGCTGATCGGGCGTATCCACGCCGAGCTCGGCAAGCCCGTTATGGCCGATATAAGCACGGCGGACGAGGCGGAGCACGCGTGCGCTATAGGCGCGGATCTGGTATCCACCACGCTTGCCGGGTATCTGCCGAATCATCATTTTCCGGAAGAGGAACGTTACGTGCCGGATTTCCCGCTTATAAAAGAGATACTTTCGCGCAGGGGCGTGACCTGTCCGGTGGTGGGCGAAGGGCGCTTCTGGCGCGTGGAGGACATGCGCAGGGGGCTTGAAATGGGGCTGCACGCGATAGTCGTGGGCAAGGCCATTACAAATCCCATGGCGATAACGGCGTATTATACGCATGGACTTCAGGGGCTTATGGAGGTGTGAAATGAAAATTCGTCCGCAGGGCTATCCGCTTGGCGTTATGTACGCCCCATTCTGCCGCACGCTGTACGTGGGCATGGAAAACTGGGAGGCCGATATCCGCAATATGCGCGATATGGGCTATACCTGCCTGCACGGCTTTGTGGAATGGTGGCGGGTGGAGAAGGAAAAAGGACGCTTCGATTTTACCGAGCCCGATTATCTGGTGGAGCTGTGCGCGAAGTACGGCATCACGCCTATACTGAACGTGGCGACGCAGAACGGCGTGGGCTTCTACATGCCGCGCTGGATGCAACAGGAGTACAAGGGACGCGGCGTGGTGGACTGCGACGGGCACGGCAACGAGCTTGAAAGCGAATACGTTACCGCGTGTCTTGACGATCCGTGGTATCAGACGTACGCGCAGCGCTTCCTGAAGGCCGTGGCGGAGCATTATGCCGGCGACAGTCGCCTGGGCGGCTGGGTCATCTGGGGCGAGCCGCTGCTGCACAAAAACGGAAAGCCGATATGCTACTGCGAGCACACCGTAGCGCGCTTCAGGAAGTGGCTTGGCAAAAAGTACGGCGAAATCGGCAAACTCAACGAGCTTTGGGGGCACGAGGGGCCTTCGGATTATACGGATTTCAGCCAGATTCAGCCGCCTACCGGCGCGACTCGCCAGAGAGGGTCGTTTGCGTCCTGGAGCGACTGGACGACCTTCATGGAGGAAAACTTTGCCTCTCACATAAAGCAGGCAGACACTGTGCTCAAGCAGTACGGCGCGACGCAGCCCACGATTATCGAGCTTATGTGCTACGTGGGCAGCAGCGGCATCTGCAACGATTTGTGGGAGCTTTCGAGATGCGCGGATTACGTGGGCGTAAGCAATTTCCTGCGCCCTGACATAGAGACCGATCTCGTAATGACCGTAGCGAACAGCCTTGCAAAGCCGCTGGGCAAGCCCATCTTCATCGTGGAGGCGAACGGCGGCCCGCGGTATCCTGATTTCGACAAGCGCACGCCGAGTCCTGCCGAAATAGCGGCGGAGGCCATACAGATGGCGGGCATGAACGCAGACGGTCTGATGTACTGGTGTTACCGTCCGCGCCTGTCAGACGGTGAGGGCGGCTCCTTCGGCATGTGCAGAAACGACGGAAAGCCGCTGCCGCGTGCTTACAAAGGCGGCGAGACGGGAAAATTTCTCGAAAAAAACTGCGCGTATTATAACAGCGCGGAATGGAAAGCCGACGTCGCCATACTGTACTCAAATAAAATCGCCCACCTTGCGGGCGCGGACAATCTGTCTCAGGAATTCGCGGACGCGCAGCAGGGCGCGCTCAGGCTGTTCAGGGACGCGCACATACCCGTACAGCTTATTGACGAAAAGTGGATAGAAGCGGGCAATTTAGCGGGCTTTAAAGCGCTCGTGCTGCCGATGAGCTATGCCCTCGAGGAGGAGACGGCGCGCAGGATCGCGGAATTTGCCGAAAACGGAGGCATCGTGATCTGCGATCAGGGGCTCGCGCAAAAGTACCTGAGCGGCGTATGCTACATGTCGCTGCCCGGCGCGGGGCTTTCTGCGCTGTTCGGCGTAGAAAGAGACGATCTCATTTACGTGGACGGCGAAGGTCAGCTTCCTCCGGACGCCATGCGCGAGCTGCCGGTGGGCAGCTGCGCGGACGTACTGCTGCCCACGCACGCGGAGGTCGTCAAGTCGGCGGCGGGCATACCCCTTATTACCCGCGCGCAGGCGGGCGCGGGCGAGTGCTGGTATTTTGCGAACCAGTTTTTTGCCCGGTACCGCAAGTGCGGCGGCGACGCGGGCATGAGGAAGCAGATTTTTTCCGTGCTTGAAATAAAGGGCGTGCTGCCCATAGCACGCTTTGACGGATTGGACGAGCTGCCGACGCCGCCCGTGTGCGTATCGCGCCTTGCTTCACCTAAGGGAGACATATACACCGTGCTGAATCCGGGATATATGCCCGCGGACGTCGACATGACCCTTACCGATACCGGGCGCGTCGTGCCGCTTCGCATGCCGGAGGGGGCGGAGTGTGCGGCGGAGGCAGCTGGCATACGGATGAAGCTTCCGCTCGGCGCGTGGGGCACGGCGGTGTTCGTGCTCGAAAAATAGGTAACTGCCGTGCGGCGGCGTGCGTGGAAAGCCCTGCCTGCGGATGGGCACTGCCTGCGCCGTCCGCAGGCAGCGGCGCGTTTTGGGGTTAGGCGGCGGTATTTTGCGGGCGAAATCGCGTTTTTCCGCTTGCCAAATCCGCCGGAATACATTATACTATCACAAGGCCGGATACGACATACGCGCTGCGCGGGAAGACCGCCGCAGGCGCGTTCCGGCTTGCCGCCGCGCGAGAAGAGCCGCGCGGACGCGATACGTACGATTGAAGCCGCAACGAGTTTTACAGGAGGATTTTGCAATGCCGAAAATTACGTTCATGGGCGCGGGCTCCACAGTGTTCGCCAAAAACGTGCTGGGCGACAGCATGCTGACTCCCGCTATCGCCGAGAGCGAGATAGCGCTTTACGATATAGACGCCGACAGGCTTAAGGAAAGCGAGCGCATGCTGAAGGCGATAAACAGGTTCGCGGGCTCGAAGGCCAAGGTCAGCGCGTATCTGGGCGTCGAAAACCGCAAGGAGGCGCTCAGGGGCGCGAACTACGTAGTAAACGCGATACAGGTGGGCGGCTACGAGCCCTGTACGGTGACGGACTTCGAGGTTCCCAAAAGGTTCGGGCTCAAGCAGACCATCGGCGACACGCTGGGCATCGGCGGCATTTTCAGAGCGCTGCGCACCATACCCGTAATGCGCGATTTCGCGCGGGACATGGAGGAGGTCGCGCCGGAGTGCTGGTTTTTGAACTACACCAATCCCATGGCGATGCTTACGGGCTTCATGCAGCGCTATACCGGCGTGAAGACGGTGGGCCTGTGCCACAGCGTGCAGGTGTGCGCCCAGAGCATACTCGATCAGGTCGGCCTGCCCTACGACGAAACCGTGCAGTGGAAGATCGCGGGCATAAACCATCAGGCGTGGCTGCTCGAGATCACGAAGGACGGCGTGGATCTGTATCCTGAGATCAAGCGCCGCGCGCTGGAGGTCAACAAGGAAAAGAACTGGAACATGGTGCGCTTAGAGCTCATGCGCCGCTTCGGCTACTACGTGACCGAGTCCAGCGAGCACTCAAGCGAGTATACTCCCTGGTTCATAAAGGACAAATATCCCCAGAACATCGAAAGGTGGAACGTTCCGCTTGACGAGTATCCGCGCCGCTGCGTGAACCAGATCGAGCGCTGGAAGACCCTGCGCGAGGAATTGACCACGAA
Source organism: Clostridia bacterium (assembly GCA_017543905.1). Classification (GTDB taxonomy): domain Bacteria; phylum Bacillota; class Clostridia; order Christensenellales; family Aristaeellaceae; genus RUG14130. The sequence continues at coordinate 10,705 of JAFYFC010000054.1, read as the reverse complement.
GGACACCCTCGAGCACACGCGCACCAACGAATACGCCTCCCGCATCATGGAGGCCATGGAGACGAACGTGCCCTACAAGTTCGGCGGGAACGTCCTGAACACCGGTCTCATCACCAACCTGCCGCAGAACGCCTGCGTCGAGGTCGCCTGCATTGCGGACAAAAGCGGCGTGACGCCGACCTATGTGGGCGCGCTGCCGGAGCAGTGCGCTGCGTTAAACCGCACGAACATAAACGTGCAGCTGCTCACGATCGAGGCTGCCGTGACGCATAAAAAGGATTACATCTATCAGGCGGCGCTTATGGATCCGCACACCTCAAGCGAGCTCGACATCGACGACACCGTGGCGATGTGCGACGCGCTTATCGAGGCGCATGGAGACTGGCTCGAGAAATTCGATTAAAATGAAGCAGAGCTTCATTTTAATCGGGGAGAGGGTGCTGCTTGCGCAGCCCCCTCGATCAAAATGAATCTTTGATTCATTTTGATCGGCTTGGTTTTGTTGCATTAATAAACCGTCTGATTCAAAACGTCCGTCGACAGAAGGAAGTCCAACAGGATAACAGTTTTTACTGAAAATCCTGCGGAGATTTCTGGACGCAAGGCGCACCGCCTCAAATCGCAGATTTGAGCCGATGCTTCCCGCCGAAGGCGGGATTGATTTGCCAATGGCAAATCAACCTCAAATTGTAAGGTAGCGATTATTTGCTCCAGTCGTCTTCGCTGCGCTTCGCTCGACTTCGCAAAAACCGCGTCCTCGGGCGGGCAAAGCTCGCCCTGCGGAATGATATTGGAGGGGCAAGCCCCTCCAAGCCACCCCTGGCGGGCTTGTGCGCTTCGCTGAAGCCCGCGGGGGTTGCGTTGGTTTTATAATGATTATGCTCTGAAACGGCAGGGTTTTGGCGATAGAGGCGATCGATAATAAAAGTTAGCTTGGTGCAAGCCGCATTTGCGGCAGTGCCAAACTAACTTTATTTAGCGGTTATTAAGTCTTCAGTTTTCAGTATTCATTATTTAAGCCCCTCCAAGCCGCCTCTGGGCTTTTGTACTTCTGCTACGGCGCTCGTTTCATTTTAAATCTCTCGCGCTTATAAGCCCGTATGCGCTTTCGGCGTTTTCTACGGCGCGGATGATCGCTTCGCTTACGACCTCGGCGGCAAGCGTGCCCACCAGGTCCTGATCCGCGCGCACGTCTCCCACCGATACCGCGTATATGCTGTCGCCGTCCATGGACGTGTGCACCGGGTTTATGGAGCGCGCGTAACCGTCGTGCGCCATGCCCGCTATCTTGCACAGCTGCGCCTTGTCGAAGGCGGCGTTCGTGATGACGACCGCGAGCGTTGTATTGCCTGTAAATTGGTTTTCCACTACCTTGACGGAGGATTTCATGTATTCGAGCGTGCTGCGCAGGGCGGTTTTGTCTTCGGTGAGCAGTCCCGCTATCTGCGCACCGCTTTTCCAGTCGTACACGTCGCCCAGCGCGTTCACCACCACTACCGCGCCTACCTGCAGCTCCCCAATCTGCAGGGCGTAACTGCCAACGCCCGTCTTCATCGCAGTTTCCATTCCCGCTATCTTGCCCACGGACGCGCCGCAGCCTACGCCGTAATTGCCGTCTTTGTAGTTCGGCTGCTCGAGTGCGCGCCGCGCCGCCTCGTAACCCATCGCGGCGTCGGGGCGCGTATGCGCGTCTCCTACCGAAAGATCGTATATGTCCGCCTGCGCGACCAGCGGCACCAGCGCGAAGCCGGTGTCGTAGCCTATCCCGCGCTCCTCGAGATACGCCATCACGCCGTTCGCCGCGCCCAGTCCGTACGCGCTGCCCCCCGCGAGCACTATCGCGTGGATCGACTGCGCGGCCATCAGGGGATTGAGCAGCTGGCTTTCACGCGAGGCGGGGCCGCCGCCGCGCACGTCGAGCCCGGCGCGCATTCCCTGCGCACAGACGAAAACGGTGCAGCCCGTGGCCGCCTGCGTGTTCTCAGTCTGGCCGATCAGTATGGCTTCAATCTCGGTTACGGGTATTTCCTTCATCAAAGCGTCACTCCCTTCGTCTGCTGCGTATGCGGGCAGCAGGCTTAGCATCATAAGCAAAACGGCGCACAGCCTAAACGTGCGTATGAATTTGTTCATATTGCGCTCCTTCTGTCATGCGGCGCGTGCAGCGCCGTATACGGAATATGCGTATTTTACCAGCTTTGCGCGCTTTGCGCAAGGGAACAGCAATGGGTATGTCTTCGTAAGTGGCAGCGATGTCGACGACACTTCCAGCACCGTCGTCCCAGCGGTGCGCGTCCGGCTATTCTGATATAAATCCTAAATCCCGTAATCCCAATCCCGCAGCCCAAATCCAAATCCCGTCCCCCCGCCATTGTACGCAGTCCGCCGTGAGCAGCCGTTATACCTTGCCGCACATGCGAGGCGGCCTCAAGGCAGAACAGCTGCCCACGGCGGCAGGGCGCGGATTTTCCGCCGTATATGCCGGTTTTAAATCGTTTATCCGCCGTATATGCCGGCTTTAAATCGCCGGCTTACGTTTTAGGGATATGCAGACCCTTTACGCCTTCGCGAGGGCCTGCTCTATGTCGTTTATCAGATCCTCCTTGGCCTCGAGCCCGCAGCTCATGCGTACCATGCCCGCGGGCACGCCCGCCGCGGCGAGCTGCTCGTCCGTCATCTGGCGGTGCGTGGAGGCGGCGGGGCACAGGCAGCAGGTGCGCGCGTCCGCGACGTGTGTCTCGATAGCGGCAAGGCGCAGCTGCTTCATAAAGCCTTCCGCCGCGCTGCGGCCGCCCTTTATCTCAAAGGACACCACGCCGCAGGAGCCGTGCGGCAGGTATTTCTGTGCCGCAGAATAGAACCTGTCGCCGGGCAGCGACGGATAGCTGACGCGTTCGATCTTGGGATGCTGCGAGAGGAACTGCGCGACCGCAAGCCCGTTTTCGCAGTGACGCGGCATACGCACGTGCAGGCTTTCAAGCCCCAGATTAAGTATAAACGCGTTTATCGGGGACTGAATGGAGCCGAAATCGCGCATAAGCTGCGCGGTGCACTTGGTTATGAACGCCTTGCCCGGGAAGCGCTCCGCGTAGGTAATGCCGTGATAGCTCTCGTCCGGCGTGCACAGACCCGGGAATTTGTCCGCGTGCGCCATCCAGTCGAACGAGTTCATTTCCACTATCGCGCCGCCAACCGCCGCGCCGTGACCGTCCATGTATTTGGTGGTGGAGTGGGTTATTATGTCCGCGCCCCACTCGCCGGGACGGCAGTTTATGGGAGTTGCGAAGGTGTTGTCTATAATGAGCGGTACGCCGTGCGCGTGCGCGGCGTTTGCAAACAGCTCGATGTCCAGCACCGAAAGCGCGGGGTTTGCGATGGTTTCGCCGAATACGCATTTGGTGTTGGGTCTGAAGGCGGCGTTCAGCTCTTCCGGCGAGCAGTCCGGATTTACGAACGTGGTTTCTATGCCCATACGCGCCATAGTGACCTGCATAAGGTTGAACGTGCCGCCGTATATGGTGGACGACGATACTATGTGGTCTCCGGCGGAGCAGAGGTTAAAGAGGCTGAAGAAGCTCGCGGCCTGTCCGGCCGAGGTCAGCATCGCCGCGCTGCCGCCCTCAAGAGCGGCGATCTTGGCGGCCACCAGATCGTTGGTCGGATTTTGAAGGCGGGTATAGAAGTAGCCCTCCGCCTCAAGATCGAACAGCTTTCCCATGTCCTCAGAGGTCGCGTATTTGAATGTGGTGGACTGAATGATGGGTATCTGGCGAGGCTCGCCGTTGCCGGGCGTGTAGCCGCCCTGTACGCAGATGGTGTCAAGCTTAAGTGCCATTCATATAACCGCCTTTCAGAATAAAGTGTCGATAAAATATCATACCGCCTTGCGCGGTACGACGATGCGCGCCGCGCGGCGCAGGTTTTTGATTTCAAAATGCGTTTTGCCCTTTTCCTGTTCGCCGTCCAGCGTCCAGTCCGTCTCCTCGCGCGTTTCCATGCTGATGCGGCTTACCTTGTGCAGATGCAGCATATCGCCGAACTTGCGCTGGGTGACGTTCAAAAGCAGCTTGCTGAAGTCCACGGCGGTGTAGGGCATGTCCGCGAGCAGCAATTCGAACTTGCCGTCGTCGAGACCTATCATGTCGCGTTCGATGGTTATCACGCCGCCGAGAGAGGTGGCGTTCGTGACGGAGCCGAACAGGTATTCGCCCTCGAAGGTGCCGTCGTCCGTGTCCATATGCACCCATGTGGGCTTCAGCTGACCGAGCTCCATTACGCCGTTTAACAGGTAAGCGAAGTGTCCGAGCACGTTTTTGACGCTTTGAGGCGTTTCGTAGGAGGTCTTCGTAAACGCGCCGAAGGAGGCGGTGTATACGAAATGCCTGCCGTTCAATTCGCCTATGTCCAGTAAGATCTCCTCGCCCGTGACCGCGTCCTCCGCGGCCTTGGCGGGCAGACGCGAAAGCTCCAGCGTGGAGCCCAAATCGTTCGTCGTGCCGCAGGGAAGATAGCCCACGGGCATGTCGAGCCCGGCATTCCTGAGTCCCGAGATCACCTCGTTTAGCGTACCGTCGCCGCCCGCGCATACGACGAGGTCGTGCTGCGCGGCGTATTTTTCGGCTATCTTGGTGGCGTGACCGGAGTACGCGGTCATAAGCACGGTCGGCACGCAGGAGTGCGCGCAGAATACGCTTATTATTTCGCTCAGGTGCTCTGCGGCCTTTTTTTTGCCCGCGATGGGGTTTACGATAAACAACAGCTTTCTATCCATTTGGTTTGTTCCTTTTGACTGAGATAAATACGAGCGCGCACGCACCCAGCAGCATAAGCGTAAGCGCGGCGGAGGAATTGAGCCCGCCGCTGTCGCCGGTCAGCACGCCGGGATTTACTGCGAACGCTCCGTAATCCGGAAAGCCGGCTAAATATCTGTGGCCCGCCGTAAAGCCGAAGGCTGTAAGCAGCGGGGGATATATGCTGCGCTGCGTATCGTACAGATACGCGCCGAGCGCGAGGGCAAGCATCCCGTTCAGTATGCCAAGCAGCGCATACGCGAAATATTCTCCCGTAAGCAGGGCGTCTGCGCTCCTTAAAAGCGTAAACAGAACCGCCGGCGCAGCGTACGCGGCGGCTTTGCCGAATCCGCCGCGCACAGCCTCGAACGTCACCTCGTATGAAAGCAGGCAGACGTCCGTGACGATCACGAAAAGCAGTACGTATTCAAGCGCTCCAGCAGAGGGAAACGAGCCTGCCCTGCGTACTATATCCGTATCCTCGAGCAGGCGCACCGCGAAATACCCAAGCGTCGCCGCCGCAAACGGCAGCAATAGCCATTTTATGCGAAATACGCGCCCGGCTGCGGGAAACATGTCCCGCACGAACAGCAGCGCGCAAAACAGCGTAAGCCCGCCGCACAGCAGCACCAGCCCGTTTGCGTTGTCCCACAGATAGCGCATCCACGCGCGCGCGTAAGCGTATGTGCGCGCGGTCAGGTTGAGCGTTTCGAACAGGCGGCGCAAAAGGTATATGCCCGCCGCCCTGCCTGCTGTAAACGAAAGCGCGGCTATCACGAGCGCGCAAAGCAGCTTAAGCGCGCATTTGAGCCTCGGATTCATTCTACCTCGCCGTAAATGAGCGGCGGGCGCTCGCGCGGCGAAGCGCTGATCGTGACGGCCCTGGATATGTATTCGCGCGCAAGCTGCACGTTGCTTATTCTGCCTGTGTGCAGCGTCATTATGCTTTCGCCCTTCTGGACGCGCTCGCCCAGACGCTTGTTCATCACCAGTCCCACGGCGGGGTCTATCGCGTCTTCCTTCCTTTCGCGTCCCGCACCCAGCGCCTTCGCGGCGTAGCCGATAAGATTTGTAGAAATCCCGTCCAGATAGCCGCTTTCCTCCGCCAGTACCTCCTCGGTGCGCTCCGCTTTCGGAAGCAAGCTCGTATCGTACACGGCGCGCTCGTCTCCGCCCTGATTTTTCACCATTTCGGCGAACTTTTTAAGCCCGTCGCCGTTTTGTATCCGGCTTTCGAGCAGACTTACGCCCTCCGCGGCGGTATCGCAGACGCCCGACAGGCGCAGTATATGCGCGCCCAGCATCAGCGCGACGGTTTTAAGGTCGCCGCCTGCGCGGCCCGCGAGTATGTCCAGCGCTTCCTCGACCTCAAGGGCGTTACCGACGTACCTGCCCAGAGGCTGGTTCATGTCGGTCACGAGCGCGGCGAATTTCCTGCCTGTGCGGTTGCCTATATCGACCATCGCGCGCGCAAGCTCGAACGCGCTTTCGGGCGTGGTCATCATCGCGCCGCTGCCGGTCTTGACGTCCAGCACTATGACGTCCGCGCCCGCGGCGATTTTTTTGGAAAGAATGGAGGAGACGATAAGCGGCTGCACGTCCACGGTCGCGGTCACGTCCCGCAGGGCGTAGAGCACCTTGTCGCAGGGCGCGAGGGACGCGGTCTGCCCGATTATCGCAAGCCCGCTTTTATCCACGGTGCGGATAAAGCGCTCGGGCTCCATGCTCACAGAAAAGCCGGGTATCGCTTCGAGCTTGTCGAGCGTTCCGCCCGTAAAGCCGAGCCCGCGCCCGCTCATTTTGGCGACCTTCACTCCGCACGCGGCCACCAGCGGCGCCAGCACCAGCGACGTGGTGTCGCCCACGCCGCCGGTGGAATGCTTGTCGCACTTTACGCCGGATATGCCTGAGAGATCGAGCATGTCGCCGGAGGAGGCCATTTCGAGGGTCAAATCTACGGTTTCGCGCGCGTTCATGCCGTTTATGGCGATGGCCATCAGCATCGCGCTTATCTGATAATCCGCGTACGCGCCGCTTGTGACGCCTCTTACGAATTCCCTGATCTCATCGCCGCTCAGCTCGCGTCCCATCCGCTTTTTATACAGCAGTTCAGTTATAGTCATTTATGCCCACCACATACCGCCGGTTGATTCAAACATCATCGTTTGCTTCAGCATGTCTATCGCCTTGCTGAGGCCCTCCGGCACGCTCATAAGGCTGTCCTCGTGCTCGATTGAGATATATCCGTCGTAGCCGACCAAGCGCAGCGCGCTCATAATGTCGCGCCATACGCGCGCGTCGTGTCCGTAGCCCACGGAGCGGAATATCCAGGAGCGGTTTATTTCGTCTGCGTAGTGCTTGGTGTCCAGCACGCCGTTGCGGGCGGTGTTGATCTCGTCGATCTTGGTGTCCTTGGCGTGGAAATAGTATATCGCGTTGCTCAGATAGCGGATGGCTGCGGGAATGTCTATGCCCTGCCAGAACAGATGGCTGGGATCGAGGTTCGCGCCGATCACGCTGCCCACCGCGTTTCTGAGCTTGCGCAGCGTTTCGGGATTGTATACGCAGAAGCCCGGATGCATTTCGAGCGCGACCTTTTTTACGTTATGCGCCTTTACGAACTCGACTTCCTTTCTCCAGTAGGGTATCAGCACGTCGTTCCACTGGTATTCGACTATATGCGCAAAATCGTCCGGCCAGGGGCAGGTGACCCAGTTGGGAGTTTTGTCCTCGGGAGAGCCGCCCGGGCAGCCGGAGAAGGTGACTACGGTATCTACGCCCAGCTTCTCGGCCAGCAGCACCGTGTTTTCAAAATCCTCGTGGAACGCGCGCGCGATCTCCTTGTCCGGATGCACGGGGTTTCCGTGCGTGGAAAGCGCGGCGATCTCAAGGCCGTGCTTTTCGACCGTGCTTTTGAGCGCGTCTATCTTTTCGGGATGCGCGAGCAGCTCCCTGGGATCGCAGTGCGCCTTGCCGGGGAAGCCGCCGCAGCCGATTTCGACCGCCTGTACGCCCTTGGAAGCCAGATACGCGCAGGCCTCGTCGAAGGGCCTGTCCTGAAGCAGTACCGCAAATACGCTGAGTTTCATGATTTATCCTCCTTAACCGAATATAGCGTCTATAAATTCAGCAGCGTTGAAGGGCTGCATATCGTCGAGTCCCTCGCCTACGCCTATGTAGCGCACGGGCAGATCGAGCTCCCTGCGTATCGCTACGGCGATGCCGCCCTTGGCGGTGCCGTCGAGCTTTGTGAGTATTATGCCGTCGAGCTGCGTTACGTCCATGAATACGCGCGCCTGATTAAGACCGTTCTGTCCGGTGGTCGCGTCCAGCACCAGCAGCGCGTGTCTGTCCGCCTCCGGAAATTCGCGCTCGGTCACGCGGGCCATCTTTTTGAGCTCCTCCATCAGATGCGCCTTGTTGTGAAGCCTGCCGGCCGTATCCACCAGTATGATGTCCGCGTGGCGGTTTTTGGCGGCCTGTATGCCCTCGAAAACCACGCTGGCGGGATCGGCGCCCTCGTGCTGCTTTATTATCGGCACCTCGGCTCTGTCCGCCCAGACGGAAAGCTGCTCCGCCGCTGCGGCGCGGAAGGTGTCGCCGGCTACGATTATGACGCGCCTGCCTATCGACTTCATGCGCGAGGCGAGCTTGCCTATCGAGGTGGTTTTGCCTACGCCGTTTACCCCGATCACGAATATTACCGAGGGGTTTTTAAGCACCATGGGCGGCGCGGTCATAGTGGATACCAGTATTTTTTTGAACTCCTCCCGCGCCTTGTCCGCGGCGGTTATATGCTCCGCTTCGCATTTTTGCTTAAGCTTTTCCACGGCTTCGGTCGCCGTCGCGACGCCAACGTCCGACATCACGAGTATGTCCGTGAGCTCCTCGTAAAACTCGTCGTCTATAACGCGCGTATTTTCGACCAGCTCGTCCATCTGCGCGCCCATACGGCCGCGCGTGCGCGAAAGCCCCTGCTTTATTTTACTGAAAAGACCCATCAATTACCTCCGGGATGATATATTGCCAAACATATTATACAACAAAAGCGGCGTTATTTCAACAATCACGCAGCAAAAACAGGGCTGCGGCCGCGGCAGCCCGTTTGGTATCATTCGTGCTTAGGCGTTTTCTCCTTCGTCTTTCGCGGCTTTGCAAACAGCGCGCTTACGAGTCTCGAATATTCCTTGTAGGCGGAAAAGGCCGAGAGGGGCTTTAACGCCTTGAGCATGGATTTCGAGCGCGCGGCGAATGCGGCCTTGAATTCCGGCCCCATCTTTTCCCAGAACGCCTCGCCGCCTGCTTCGTGGCTTCTGTAAATCGCGCGCAGACCTGACAGCATATCGCTGAGCAGTATTATAAGCTCCTCCTCGCTCGTATCCTCTGGCAGAGCGCTGCTTCCGTCAAGGCTTATGCTGCTTGAGGCTTCGCTTTCGACCAACGAGGCGATATGGTCGCCGAATTTTGCGCGCAGCGTGTCCGCGCTTATGTCGGGGCGCATGGTCAGCACGTCGTGCAGCACGGCCGCCGCTATCAGCGCGGTGTCGTCCGTCATGGTCGAGGCGATCGCCGCGGCCTCCATCGGATGCACGATATACGGCGAGGTGCCGGGCTCCAGCAGCTGCTCCTTGTGCGCGTCCGCCGCGAAGGCTATGGCCTTCGAGAGCATGTCCTCGGTGGAAACGACCTCGACCGTATCGGCGTTTTTCTTCGCGCGCCGCCTTCTGCGGCTCTTTTTGACGGGATTCAGCTCCTGCTCGACCATCTGGCGCGTCTGCTCGTCGTTTTCGAAAAAGCTGAGCTTGAGCACCTGCGTCTTTATACCCTGGAATTCGCCGCGTATGATAAATTCGCCGTGCTCCGGGCACGCCGCGTTTTTGTAGAAGCGATCCATCGAGCCGCGCTCCTCGCTCGTCCACTTGAGCGCCTGCATGCACCTCGGACAGTGCAGCAGCGACGAGCAGGCCTCCTCCCACGCGCCCCGACGGGTGTTGTGCCTGTGCGTGTGAGCGCTGGCGATAGGCGCAAGCGAGCCGGAGGAGGACTGCTTTCGGGGCTTTTCGTACTCGCGCAGCCCCTTTTCCATATCGAGCTTAGCCATGCACGCGCTTGTGAGCACCGCGTCGTTCAGCGCGTTGTGCAGCGAAAGCTTCACCCGTATTCCGCACTCTTCCGCGCAGTTTTTAAGCGCGAGCCCGCCGTGAGACGGATTTTGCGAGGCATATATCCGCTGCGCGTCGTACCACGCGCACGCGGGCGCTTCTATATTGTGAAACGATAAGTTGTTCAGAAAAACGCGCCTGTCGTCCTGCCCCCAGGAGAAAATCGCGTCCGCGTCCTTTATCCACGCGGCGAACATCTCCGCCGCGACGGGAAAGTCCTCGCCCGAGGCTATGTCGTGCTCGTTTATGCCGGTCAGCTTTTTTACGTATCTGTCGAGGCGCCTGCGCCCGCCCAGACGCACGAATATGTTGAAGGTGTCTACGGGCGTCATCGTTTCGTCGGTCTTTACCGCGCCGATTTGTATGATTTCCTCGTGCATCACCACGCCGTTTCGTGCGGTGGGCGTCCACATCGGGTTGTGATACTGATTCCATTCCAGGTCCACTATAACGTAATACATTTTTGCTCCTGATATCCCATTATAAAAACATTATAGCACGTTTGAGTTAACGCTTCAACATCGAATGCGGCTGTCACATAAAACGTAACATAAACGCGGCTTAAGAATTATTATGGGGAATGCGTTTGCATTTTTAACAATAGGGCTTTAGGGAATTCCTGATTTAATCCAAGCAAAGCAGACAATCCGCTTAGAATCGGGTATAATACACTCATAAAACGAGTGCGGAGAAAAAACGATGAAGCAGCAAACATTCAGCGATTTGGAATACAGCGGACGCAAGCGCAAGACC
>JAFYFC010000053.1 GCA_017543905.1 Clostridia bacterium | reverse complement strand
TCAGTGTAACTCGGTGATAATGCACAAGATTACCAGTAAGCGCGACATGGAGTTCCTCAGAGGCGTGTTGCGTGTTTCAAATGATACGTTCTATCTTCAAATGAGCGCTCTGGAAAAGCAACATGCTATTGTCTGTGGCGAAGCATTTCCAAATGATTCTATTGTGAAGATATATGATGCGAGGCCATTGCCAAGAAGCAACGATCCAGAAATCGAGGATATCTTCCCTTTTGAGCAAGGGGCATCTGGAGCAGATGGACAAAAGCACTTTGAAGAACGAGATAACTTTAGTGCTATTGAACTTGGTGAAATCGGGATGCCCGAAGAAACGGATGAATGGGATGAACTCATAGAACAGCTTCTGGAAAGCCCCAATTTTCAGACCACCCACACTATTATAGCAAGGCTGCAGAAGAACAACTATTGGACTGCGCATCAGGTTGATGAATTATGTAGGGCTGTAGCCGAGAATTCTCAAGTAGGATGGCTGATAGGAGATATCGATGTCTGCTCTTTCTACAGAGGTTTGCTTGCGGACATCACGGATAGATCTGGACATTTGAAAATTGTGTTCGATATGGTTTTTGAGGCTGAGGAAGATCAAAGAGGAAATGATTGGAAGGAATCTGAAGCAGAGAGGATTAGCGAAGAGGAGCTTCCTTTCTGATTATAGTTCCCACAATGGATGACTACTATGAGAAACGAAGACTCACTGGACTTTTTACGTTATATTAAGCTACCTCGTGGCATGCTTCTCGGCGATGGGACAACTTATCGCCTTGAGAAACTAAACTTCCCTCCACGAAAATTCCGACAAGAACTGGACTCGTTCGAGAAAAGACTGGTTTTATCCGATGGTAATCTGCACGTTGTCGGTGGAGTGTTGTTTTTCGGAAGTGTTGATATTCAGGTGACGACGCTGCCGAGGTATCGTAACCGAGGCTATATGAGTGCGATTCATAAGAACGGAATCCTGAAAGCGGAATGTTATCCGAGGCAGAAAGTATCAATCGAACCAAGTGAACTCAGAAGCAAGGATGACTTTCTGAAACGAGACCATGAATAGATAGTCAGGACTTTGTCGGTTGGTTTTATTATACCTAGGCTTTCGCCCGGTGTCAATGCGGCAGTATCTGACAGGAACACCGTTGCAAAGACATCGAGCCTGTGAATACCCCAGGTGCTCCTCCATCTCGGCTTCCATCATTTCCTTGATGGTCCCGCCCAGTAGGTCTTTCAGCGCTTCCTGTATGTCGGCTGCGCTTTCGATGTTGTACTCCTGCAGCAGTCCCCGGATGATGTTCCGTTTTCCTTCCGTCATGGGTCCCGGCTTGTAATACTCTTTCTTCTTGTTTGCCATAATTAAAGCCTCCTATGATTTATTATTCTATCACAGAAGGCCTCGGTTTTCACTTATTTACAGACTTTTCTTCACAGGCTCCGCTGTTTCCATGACGGTGTAGACCGTTGTGCTGGCCTACGCCGCATCGGGGAAAAGGCATGGTAACAGAAGTGTAGGTGCTGACTTGTTACCATCAGCCCAATGGTAACAAAAAGTAACATCGTATCAAAATTCACGTCCTTTGCCACCAAAACCACCGAGAAATCGGTGGTTTTTTCGTATACAGTGCCCAAATTTTATGCGAATTAAGATTAATTCCATGAAATATGGGCACTACAGTATATCCGGAAGAAGACCCTTTCGGGTGAAAACCTCGGATTTTGCCACAAATCTGGAAAAAGACGTTTATGGAAACTGGAAATCTTGTGGCAAGACCGAAGGGTGGTCGTGTATATTATTCAAAAGAGTTTTTTTCAGGGGCGTTTCAGAGCCTTGAGAAAGGGATTACGATGAATAATATACATTATGATGGGCTTTTCAGGACGAAGACCCTTGGATTCTACGCTCCAAGCAGCCTGCCAAGCTTTTCTCCGGCAGCCTGAACCTCTTCCTCGTGGGAGTGCGTGTAGATGTTCAGGGTCGTAGAGATATTGGCGTGGCCGCTGATGCGCTGGATGGTCTTGAGGTCAATGTCCGCCCTCGCCAGATTTGTGATGTAGCTGTGGCGGAAGACGTGCGGCGTAGCGCTGTAGAGGTTTATCTGTTTCTCAATGCTGTCATACAGTCTTCGGAAAACCATGTTGGTGATCGGCTGATCTCCGCCTAATATGTATCCTTCTGCGCCGATGGGTTTAAGGAATTCAGTGAGCCTGTCGTCCAGCGGGATAGCACGCTTGCCGCTCTTCGTCTTTGTGGTGGTGATGATCGGCTGGTTGTGCGGGTAGGTGACGTTGCGCTGTACGTGGATAAGCTTCTTTTTGAAGTCGATGTCCTCCCACTTTAAGCCCAGCACTTCGCCGCGCCGCATGCCGGTAAAGATGAACAAAGCGAGCAGCCTTCGCTCATCGTCACTCAGAGAAGCGCTTGACATGGCGCGTATAATGCTCCTGAGCTGTTCGAGCCTGAGCGCGTCGCGTTCGGTCTTGCCCTTGGAGGTGATGGCCAGGCGTTTGCTCTTGGAAGGATCGACCGAGATCAGCTTATCCTCGTAAGCGGATTCCAGCGCTTCGCCCAGCAGTATGAACATGGTGTGTACGGTGTTGCGCGCCAGGGATTCCTTTTCGTTCAGAAAGCGCTGAATGTCCTCCGTGGTGATCTCGGCCAGCTTCATTTTCCCAAAGAAGGGATAGATGTGCTTTGCGAGATTGCTGCGATAGCCGCTGCAGGTGGTTGGCTTGAGGGTCGGGCCTTTGAAGGTTTCGAACCACTCGCGGGTGTACTCCTCAAAGGTCGGGCAGGCTTTGTGCCTGTCTATTTTTCTGCCCATGGGGGAATCGCCGCTGAACCTGGCCAGCAGGCCGTTTTCGATGTAAATGCGAACGATGTTGTCGTTGAGTTCCTCGATGGAGTAACCGTCGGCCCACTTGTAGATGGGTTCGCCGGCCTCGTTCACGCCGATCTTTACGCGTTGTTTGAGACGTTTGGACATATCCGAAACTCCTTTCCTTTCGGATTCCAAACCGTCCGGTGGCAGTGATTTGCAGTTTTCAAGGAGCGACAGCAGCGGAGCGCTTTGCTCCAGCAGCCTGGACAGAGTATATAGCTTTTCTGGAGAGATGTCAACGGGGAGATTTGCAGTGGAATTGGCAGCAGAGGCTTTTTCTGGATTTACAGTATCTGTAGTGAAATGGTTATTCTTTCTATTGGGCATGTATCCTCCTTGTGGAAATTATTGGTGATTCGGGGTGCTGGGCGCCGATAGAAGTACCTTGACAAATGAACGTTGATGAAATATTAACATAATGTCCTTCATAAATATGGGAGAGTAGAAGCGAGTCGGCCTGTACACTACAGGCTTGGCTCGCTTCTGTGCCTCTTTCTGGCTTTGGCAGACTGCGGTTGTTCTATACTTTGTTGCTTGCTGATGGTAGCGAGATTCCGTTCACGATCAATTGCTGGATCGTTTGGTTGTTTCACCTGTGCCTCAAGATTGGGATTGGGCTTAAAGATCTGCGAAAGGTAGTAAGAGATCCTGTTGAAAGGTTCGATTTGCGTCTTCAGCGCTACAAGCTTTTCCTTTGCTGCAGAAAGATCAGCTTTTGCTTCCCTTATCTCAGCGGCGACATCGGCCTTGCTGGCAGTTGCCATTTCCAGATGAGCCTTGAAATACCGCACAGCGCTGCGGTACAGATCGAGCTCGTCCCGATGCTCCTCTTTGTAGCGCTCCTTGGTGATTCTGAATACCTTCCCAGTGTATTTCTCATAGATGGGGCGGTACTTGTCCCGGTTGCGCAGGTGTTTCAGCTGCGTTTCAAGACCGCGCTGCCTGAATTCCATCTCGTCAATGGATTTGGTAGCGGCTTCGGTCTCTGCCTTTAGCTGTTTAAACCGGGCATTGAAATCCTCGATCTCCGTCAGCCCGTTTTGTACCAGCCAGTCGAAATTGTCTGCCATGGCCTGAAGATCGTTGACGGACGCCTTTCTCTGGGTGCAGCGCGACCATGATTTGCGCTCGTCGGCGCGGATGTCGTAGTAGTCCCACAACAGATTGATGAGACTTCGCCCAAAATCATAGGGGAAGATGCTGATGGCGGTTTCCTCGCGCTGTCGGTTCAGCTCATCCAGTCGGCCACTGATCCGCTTTATGCTGGCGGACAGCTGGCGGCGGGTGGAGTTGTATTCCCGGATACGCCGGTTCAGGTTTCCAACGTCGGTGCGGATGCCGCGCCGTTCCATCTGTGTGACGGATGGCCCCATGTGGACAGTGGGAACTTGTTCAGACTGCTGACGCTCATAGGACCGTAGGTCAATCCGCTCATTGCACTGCTCCTGCTCGTAGTAGCGGTTAACAATCAGTGGCAACGGTGAAATGTGGGGTTGGAGTTATTATGATTCTGATTATGGTATCATTATACCCGGTGATCATGTCACACCTTGGGGCACCGAGGTTACAGCGGTCGTGATCAGCGACGGTGTGACTAGTATAGGAAGCTGCGCGTTTTATTATTGCAGCTACCTGACGAGTATAACGATTCCTGCTGGTGTAACGTATATAGGTCATGACGCGTTCTACGGCTGCAGCAGTCTTACAAGCATAACGATTCCGAATGGCGTGACGAGCATAGATTATGATGCGTTCTACGGCTGCAGCGGCCTTACGAGCATCACTATTCCCGAAAGCGTGACGAGTTTAGCACTTATGTATACTTTTGCTGGCTGCAGCAGCCTGACGAGCATCGACGTAAACGAGAATAATGGCTATTATGCTTCTGTCGACGGGGCTTTGTATGACAAAACCTTGCAGACGCTGCTGTCTGTTCCTGCCGGCAAACAGGCCTTCGATGTACCAAATGGTGTAACGGGAATAAGCGATTTTGCCTTCTACAGTTGCAGCCGCCTTACGAGCATAACGATTCCCAGCAGCGTGACGAGAATAGAAAGCTCTACGTTCTACGGTTGCAGCAGTCTGGCACGTATAACGATACCCGCCAGCGTGACTTACATAGACGATTTCGATACGTTCGAGAATTGCAGCTACAATCTCACCTTCCTCTGCGTCAAGGGCAGCTATGCGGAAAGATATGCCAATAGTCACAACATTCCTGTCAGCTACATTCAATAAACCAGGGGCGAATTCCCTGTGAACTTGCCCTGACACGACATTACCCGCACCACGACATCGCCGGCTCACCACGTTCCCGTGGGCCGGCGATTTTGCCGCGCCTGACTCTAATCCGCCAAATCGAGACGGCGGTAAGCCGTTTTATAACAAATGGCCTTATTAATAGTGTATCTTAACCGGACCGTACATTCCGCCGCGCGGCGAATGGAGCTCAAACTCAAGCGTGTGCGCGCTGTGGTACGAGCCGATCTCGTATTGCGGGAATATGCTTTCGAGCTTCGCGGCGGCGACCGCGTTTCCTGCGGTATTGGAGACGCGGATTTCGAGCTCAAATTCACGCGCCGCGACAAGCTCTCGCGGCACGTATACGCGCATCGGATGGAAAGCCGCGCTTCCCGCGTATGTGCCGTTTATAAAAACGCGGGCGCTGCATTCGACCCTGCCTAAATCTATCATGCAGCCGTCAGAGGGCGTTTCGGGCAAGGTTATACGCGCCGCGTATGCGATCTCTCCTGAAAACTCGCCGTCAAATTCCGCCGAAGGGACGTTTTCGCTGTGAACGCCAGACTCGTCTATAAAAAGGCGGGTCGCCGAAATCTGCTTAAAGCCGCCAGCCTGCAGCGAACGTCCGTACAGCGGCTTGTCCTCGGGATAGCTTTCGCCGCTTATCAGATACGCGCGCGCCTGCCCGGGCAGGAAGCTTTGCGTGCGCGAAGCAAAGCGCGTCACAAAGCCGGTCTCGGGATCGAGTACGTAATCGAAGCCGGTTTCGAATTCGGCAGTTATCGCTTTGCTCGCGCGGTTGAATACGTAATAAATCTGCTCGCCGGAATCGAGCACACGGGTGTAATGCACGAGCTCGCAGCTGTCCGTCTTAAGCCCTGCGCCGATATTTCCGCCCGCCTTCAGGCGGCAGAAGCGGTTTTCGGGAACTATCAGACTTTCGTAAGTATGCGCGAACTCGTCGTCGGTTATGTCGAAATCCACGCCGCTTTCCTCAAGATAAAGCCCGAGC
Organism: Clostridia bacterium; assembly: GCA_017543905.1. Classification (GTDB taxonomy): domain Bacteria; phylum Bacillota; class Clostridia; order Christensenellales; family Aristaeellaceae; genus RUG14130. The sequence goes on along the minus strand of JAFYFC010000053.1, from coordinate 105,423 downwards.
CTGTCGAAATCGGCGGCGGCTTTTTCGGCGCACGAGCCGCCCGCGAGTATATCGTCGACGGGCAGATACAGCGCGGTGCTTGCCGCGCGCTTGCCCATGCTCATAAGCGCGCACGCGCGCGCGGTAAAGCCGTTTATGGGCGAAAGCGCTTCAAAGCCCGGCATTTCAGCTATGAACGCGGGACGCATCGAAAGCGCGAGCATGCGGCGGGTCGAATATGGCACGCCCATGAAGTTGAACAGATTGACGCCGCGGCTCAGCTGCGCGTTTATCGTATAGCGCATTTCGTCTCCTGTAAGAGACGCGCCGTATATAGCGAAGCTTTCGCTTAAAACCCGCTTGCCGCCCGTCTGCGCCTGCGCGGAGGACGCAAAGCGCGGCCAGAAGTAATTCCCGCAGTCGTTTGGGTGCGTCAGGTCGATTTGCCGCCAGATCACGTCCACGCCCGGAATGTCCAATTCGCGCAGCAGCGGCAGGGGATTGCCGTAACCCCGTGAGGGCGCGCCGAGGGTAATATGATCCGCGTCCAGATGTCCCGTGAGCGGCACGCCGTGCCTGCGGCATACCTCGTGTACGGGCTTAAACCAGTTGTTCAAAAACATCTCTCCGCACAGGCGGCGATAGCGTATACGGGTTTTCAGGGCGAACTCGTCCTCGCGCGCGGCATCGCTAAGCGCCGCTTTTTCCGCGTCGTCGAACATGGAATCGAACTCACGCGGCCAGGGCAGATCGCCCGCGGAGGGCTCGTCGGTAAACGCGGCGTAAAAGCTGTTTATGCGCGAAAAGTAAGGAATATATGTCGAATTTATGAACGCTTCGGTCGCTTCGCGGTTAAGCGGGTCCGTAAGCGTGGGATGCGCCGGAGAGCCGAGATGCGAGCGCCCGAAGGCCGCGTTTTGCCGCGTGACGGCGCCGTTTGCGTAGCCGGAGGGCCAGCCGGCCTCGTCGTACATGAGCATAAGCAGCCCAAGCTCCCGCGCGCGCTGCATCGTATACTCTATCAGCTCAAAAAACTCGTCCGTCAGATATTCGGGCTCCAAATACGTGCGCATCTGATTGGGGCGGAACTGCTTTGCGAGCGGACGCACGTAAAACCCGCCCGCGTCTATACGCTTTAACGATAAAAGCAGACGGTCGATCCCGGCTTTTTCTATCCTGTCGTTCCAGTCGATCGTATAGATGGGTTTATATTCGGTAGTGGGATTTTTGAACAGCTCGATATTCATATCTGCACCGCCTTTGTTTACTGCAATGATTATACCATATATTAATCGGTTTGTGGCGTATGCGAGGAATATTTTACCGACTGATTTGGCTTTTTCGGGAATTCTTTTGTAAAGCCGCTGACGGACGCTGAACATGCGCGTATATAAATACGTCAAAGCGCACGAAATAAGCTGTAAAAAATAAATTGCACGCCCGATAAGCACGGTTTTTTAACACTTTGGCAGTATAATATAACAGATCTGAAGGATCGGATACTTCGGGGCACTTCCCCGGAACAAGGAGGAACGAACATGACCAAGCGCATAGTTTCAATGATACTGGCAATACTGCTTATTGCATCGTTTGCCTTCGCACTTGCGGACACCTACTACGTAAAAACGAACAGCGGCATAAACCTGAATTACCGCAGCGAGCCCAAGGTAGACCCCAGTAACGTGCTGGGCTCGTTCAAATACGGTACCGAGCTCAAAAACGTTATACCGATGACGAACGGCTGGTCTCAGGTAACGCTTTCGGACGGGAGAATCGTTTACGTGTTCACGCGTTATTTAAGCAAGACGAATCCCGGCGAATACGTAAATCCCGATAAAGACACATCCACCGAAGAAGATGCGGCTGCCGCCCTCGCGGCGATGAACGCGCAGTTCAAATCCGCCAAGAAGGTCAAGACCCCGTACACCATCATGGTAAATCCGGGCCGCGTTACCGGCTGGGTATACCTCAGATGGGCGCCCTCAACCTCCGCGCAGCAGATCGCGACCCTGCCCTACGGCAAGGAGCTTACGGTGCTCGCCGAGCTGACCAACTGGTATCAGGTACAGGACAAGACCACCGGTGCGATCGGCTTTATCAGCAGAAAGTACACGAGCGTAAAGTAAGCATTCGCCTGACGCCCATTACTATATGATTTAATAAGGAGAAGGATTATGAAAAAGATACTTGCAATCGTACTTTGCCTGATCATGGCGCTGTCCTGCGCGGCCTTTGCGGAGACTGCCGAAAAGACCAGCATGGGCGAGGTAAGCATGAACGGCGCGTTTGAACTGAAGGGCGTTATTCCCGAAGGCTATACCCTCAACATCATTTATCAGGACGAGACCTGGTATCAGGCGATAGTGGTCTCAGACGACCAGACGAAGCCTATGCTCACGATCTCGATAGCGTTCGAAGAGCTGATGAGCGAGGTGGAGCGTCTGAACGATCTTGACGACGCAGCGCTCGCCAAGATAGAAGAAACCTTCACCGATCAGGACAAGGTCGAAATCACTTACGCCGAAACCGCTTTCGGCACCAAGGTGATGATTATAAAAGAGATAGCGGACGACGTAGACTTCATCGACTTCTACACCGTATATAAGGGATACGAGCTGGAATTCGTTCTGAGCGCCGGATTTGAAGCCGAAGGCGGCCTGACCGACGAGCAGATTCAGATGGTTATCGACTTCATGAGCGATATGGACTTTATCGCACTGGACGCCGAATAAAATAAGCATAGCGGGCGGCGTTAAGCGCCGCCTGAGTTATCATTTTGGTGGCATACTTCAAAACCTGCCTTTGTGCCTGATGTACAAAGACTGCCTGCGCTCGCTCAGCAAGCGCAGGCTTGCGTGTAAATAACGTTAGCCGATTGACAGATTTCGCGCCGCGGCTGCGGCGCGTATACCTTGGAGCGATAAATGGTTAAAAAGCTTGTGCGGCAGATGCTCGCAGCGCAGATCGTCTCCGCGCTGACCGTGTCCGTCTGTCTGATGATAGACAGTATAATGATCGGACGCTTTCTCGGAGTAAGAGCCGTTGCCGCGTACGGTCTGGCAAACCCCGTGCTGCTGGCTATAGGCGCTATAGGCAGCATACTTGCCGCAGGCATCCAGGTGGCCTGCGGAAAGTCGCTCGGACGCGGCTCGCAGGAGGAAACCAACGCCGGATATTCCTCGGCGCTGGCAGCGGTCGCCGCTATTTCGCTTGCGTTCATGGCGATAGTGCTGCTGATACGGGAGCCCCTCGCCGATTGGCTCGGAGCTGGCAAAAGCGGGAAGCTGCACGAGGATACGAGCGCATATATGGAAGGCTTTATAATCGGCGCTCCCGGTTCGATGGCGGCGCTCGTTTTAGTGCCGTTTCTGCAGATGGCAGGTCAGAGCGGGCTGCTGATCGCTGCGGTTCTGACCATGACGGTAACGGACATAGCGCTCGATTTACTGAACGTGCTCGTGCTTCATTGGGAAATGTTCGGCATGGGGCTTGCCTCGTCGCTCAGCTATTACGCGGCGATGACGGTAGCGGCCGTATATTTTCTGTCGAAAAAATGCGTGTTCCGTTTTTCATTTAAGAGAGTGACGCTTAAGAAGATAGGGGAGCTGTTTGCGGGCGGCGTGCCCGCCGGCTTCAATATGGCTTCAAACGTTTTGCTTATATTCGTCGTAAACAAGATACTTAAAGCAAGCGGTGAGCACGCAGTCGCGGCGGTAGCCGCGTTCTCGGTGATTAACACGATAGGCAACGCAAGCTGCTGCATTAACACGGGTATAGGCGGCGTGTCTCTGACGCTCGCGGGGATTTTTTATAACGAGGAAGACAGAACGAGCCTTAAGGAGCTTATTCGCTGTCTGAGCAGGAGCTCATTGCTGCTGGGCGGACTGATGGGCATAGCGCTGTGCATATTTGCGCCGCAGCTTGTGCATCTGTTCATACCGGGCAGACTCGCCGTTACCGGTTTAAGATTGTACGCACTGGGGCTGATACCCTGCTGCATCGTAAATATGCTCAAAAACATGTATCAGGCGACGGGCAAGCCGATTATGACGGAGCTGATTTCGCTGTTTGAGGTCGCAGCGCTGCCGATCTGCTCCACGCTCGTTATGACGGCGCTTATGGGCGTTACGGGCGCGTGGCTGTTCTTCGTGTGCGGCGAAACGTTGGCGCTCGCACTGATACTGATTTATATTCGCGCCAAAAGCGGACGCGCGCCCTGGAAGGACGGCGCTTATCTGCTGCTCGGCAGTGAATTCGGCGTAACTGAGGAAAACCTGTACGAGACAGTGATCCACACCGAACAGGACGTGCTCGCAGCCTCCGAGGCGGCGGAACGCTTCTGCGTATCTCATGGGCAAAGCTCCAAAATCAGCAATCACATAATGCTGTGCATAGAAGAAATGGCCGGCAACGTAATCGCGCACGGCTTTTCCAAAGACGAGCGTCCCCACAGCCTGTATCTGCGCATACTTAAAAAACCGGGTCACTGGGTGCTGCGCTTCCGTGACGACTGCCATGCGTTTGACCCTGTAAGCTATGTGCCTGCCGAAGGCAAGGATGCACTCGGCATCCGGCTGGTGCTCGCGCTCACAAGCGAGGCGGCATATACATATTCACTCAATTTTAACAATCTTACGCTTATATTGAACGCGGACTAACGCTTAAAATATACAAGGATATTTGTGAGCATCTAAAGGAGGCTTAACCATGACCATAAACAAAACGCTCGAAAACGGACTGCTCGTGCTTGCGCCGGTCGGCCGTCTCGACACGATGACTGCGCCGGAGCTTGAAGCGGAGCTTAATAAATCGATTAAGGACGCTGAAAGCCTTAAGCTCGACTTTTCAAATCTTGAGTATATATCCTCCGCCGGACTGCGCGTGCTTCTCTCGGCGCACAAGGCGATGAGCGCAAAGGGCGGCATGACGGTTTCAAACGTAAACGACATCGTGCAGGAAGTGTTTGAGGTAACCGGCTTCTCCGACATACTGAATATAGAGTGAGGACAAGTAATGAAAACTGACGTAATCAGGCTGACCGGCGACACGAACGAGTATATGCGCGTGCTGCAGGAAGCGATGAAATTTGCCGCATATAAAGAGCTTCCCAACAAACAGGCGCTGCATCTCAGACTGCTCACCGAGGAATTGATAGGCATGATGCGCTCAATAACCGGCGAAAAGGACGGGGAATTCTGGATAGAGGACGCCGACAGCGTTTGCGAGCTGCATCTTAAAGTGCACACGATCATGAATACCCGCAAGCGCGAGCAGCTGCTTGGCGCAGCCACAAGCGGCAAGAACGAATCCGCCAAGGGGCTCATGGGACGCCTTAGGGACGTGTTCGACCGCGCGGCAGACGAGGATTTGCTGGCTGCCGGAGGGGCTCTGACGCGGATTGCGCCGTTCGAGCCGGCGGGAGAATTCTCCATGAGCTGGGACTGGTCGATGATATCTTACAGGGAAGAGCTCTCAAAGCTGGTATCTCTGAACGACAAGGAAGCGGGCGAAATGTGGGACGAGCTGGAAAAGTCGGTAGTCACGCACGTCGCGGACGATATCAAGGTAAACATCCGCGGGCAGAACGCCGAGATGATAATCATTAAAAAGCTCGCATAATCTACAGCATATTTCATAATCCATATACGTTCGGCGGCAGTGCTTGCGAAGCGCGAATACTGACGAAAAACGCTTTCATTACGAAAATTTTGCATTTAAACGCCTTGCCTGACAAGGCGTTTTTTGTTATAATTATCTTCGCGTCTGAAAAAGACGATTTCTCACGTGCGCGGATTTCGGCGGCGTTGCCATCCGGTCCCGCCCTAATACGAAGCGCGCGGCGGAAAAAACAATAATTTGGAGGGAACACAATAATGGCAGTCATTTCCATGAAGCAGCTGCTCGAAGCCGGTGTCCATTTCGGTCATCAGACGAGGCGCTGGAACCCCAAGATGGCTCCGTATATCTTTACGGAGAGAAACGGCATCTACATCATCGACCTGCAGAAGACCGTAAAGAAGATCGACGAAGCGTATATGTTCGTACGCGACATAGCGCTTGACGGCAAGGACATTCTGTTTGTCGGTACAAAAAAGCAGGCGCAGGAGTCCATCGAGGCCGAGGCGAAGAGATGCGGCATGTATTTCGTCAACAACCGCTGGCTGGGCGGCACGCTGACTAACTTCCGCACTATCCGCACCCGTATAGACAAGCTCAACTCCATCGACAAGATGGAAAAGGAAGGTCAGTTCGAGCTGCTGCCCAAGAAGGAAGTTATAAAGCTCTGCGCAGAGCGCGAAAAGCTTGAAAAGAACCTCGGCGGCATCCGTGAAATGAAAAAGCTTCCCGGCGCGCTGTTCGTAGTAGACCCCCGCAAGGAGCACATCGCCGTAGCGGAAGCGCGCATACTGGGCATCCCGATAGTAGCTATCGTAGACACTAACTGCGATCCCGATGAAATCGATTATGTCATCCCCGGCAACGACGACGCAATTCGTGCCGTCAAGCTGATAGCCGGCAAGCTGGCAGACGCAGTGCTTGAGGGCAAGCAGGGCGAGCAGCTTGAGGACACCGAGGCGCCCGCCGCTGAAGCGAGCGAGAACGCGCAAGAATAATACCGGAGGAACACTAAAATGGCTGTAATAACCGCTTCACTTGTAAACGAGCTGCGCGGACGCACGGGCGCCGGCATGATGGACTGCAAAAAGGCTCTGGTTGCCTGCGAAGGCGACATGGATAAGGCTATAGACTTTCTGCGCGAAAAAGGACTAGCGTCCGCCGCGAAGAAGCAGAGCCGTATCGCCGCAGAAGGCGCGGTAGGCGCGTTCATCTGCGAAAAGTGCGGCACCGGCGCGCTGGTCGAGGTCAACTGCGAAACCGACTTCGTGGCCAAGACCCCGAAATTCACCGACCTGCTGAACGCTATTGCAAAGCAGATCGTAAAATGCAACCCCGCCGACGTCGAGGAGCTGCTTGCTCAGAAGTATTTTGACGACGAGAGCAAAACCATAAACGACATGGTAACTGCCGCAACCGCCGAGATCGGTGAAAAGATTTCCGTGCGCCGTTTCGCGAGATACGAAACCAAGGGCCTCGTGGAAAGCTACATCCACATGGGCGGCAAGGTCGGCGTGCTGGTAGAGGCCGACGGCGTGCTTGGCGACAATGCCCGCGAAGTTATCCACAATATCGCGCTGCAGATCGCGGCCGCGTCTCCCGTAGCGCCTGAGTACGTGCGCAGGAGCGAGGTTCGCGCCGATCACCTCGAGCACGAGAAGGAAATCCTGATCGCGCAGGCGAGGAACGAAGGCAAGCCCGAAAACATCATCGAGAAGATGGTATTGGGACGTATCAACAAGTTCTATCAGGAAGTCTGCCTGCTTGAGCAGATTTACGTAAAGGACGATACTCTTACTGTCCAGAAGATGATAGACAAAGAGGCCAAGGGCATGAACATCGTTCGCTTCACCCGTTACAAGATGGGCGACGGCCTTGAGAAGAAGGTAAACGACCTGGCGGCAGAGGTTGCCGAGCAGGCTGCAAAGATGGGTCTGTAATTGATTGCAAACGAAAAATGCGGGTTTAACACCCGCATTTTTCGCATATCTGAGCCTGCTCGCAAAAACAGGTTGCATATATGACATGTGAAAACATGTAATACAGTGTTGCGTTGATATTAGCTTCTCTGCTTCGATTGTTTGAAAGGAGGAACATATGTATAAGCGTATCGTTTTAAAGCTCAGCGGGGAAACGCTTGCGCACGGCAAAGGCGAAGCCGGCGCCGGAAGCGTGTATTCGCCCGAGCGCGTCGAGGAAACTGCCAGAATGCTCATAAAGGTAGCCGGAACAGGCGCGCAGCTGATCGTCATACTCGGCGGCGGCAATATCTGGCGCGGACGCTTCTCGTCCGAGATGGACGCGGTGACCGCCGATCAGATGGGCATGCTCGCGACGATCATGAACGCGCTGTGCGCACAGGATGCGGTCGTGCGTCTGGGCGGCAAGGCCAAGGTATTCACCGCGCAGGAAATGACGCGCTTTGCGGAGCTGTACACACGCGACCGCGCAGACGAAGCGCTGAATGCGGGCAATATCGTGTTTATAGCGGGCGGCAGCGGAAATCCCTTCTTCACGACCGATACCGCCGCGGCACTCAGAGCTGCCGAGCTCGGTGCGGATATCGTGTTTAAGGGTACAAGCGCAGACGGAATATACGACAAGGATCCCAACAAGTATCCTGACGCCGTAATGTACTCAGACATCACCTATCAGGAGGCGATCGACAAGAGCCTGCAGGTAATGGATACTGCAGCCTTCGTTATCTGCCGCGACCGGAAGGTTCCTGCGATACGCGTGTTCAAAATGGACGAGCTCGACAACATTTACCTTGCTGCAGCAGGCGCGGAGCTTGGTACGCTTGCGCATCTTTGAGATTTAATGCGCTAAGGTATGTGTGCCGCTAAAAGGATAGTCCTCGGTCTTTCCGACGGTGTGGACAGTGCAGTCAGCGCGCTCTTGCTTAAAAAACAGGGCTACGAAGTGCTCGGCGTTCATCTGCAGCTTGGAGGAAACGAGGGCCTTGAATCTGCGCGCACGAGCGCACGCGAAGCGGGTATCAGCTTTGAAACTGCGGATATTCGCCCGCAGCTCGATAGGTACGTGGTGCAGCCGTTTATTAGTGAGTATCTGCGCGGACGTACCCCGTCGCCCTGTCCCGGCTGCAACAGGGACGTCAAGCTGCCTGCGCTTTTTGCGATTGCGGACAGGCTAGGCGTCGATGAAATCGCAACCGGCCACTATGTATTAAAGCGCGGCGAGCGGCTTTTTATGGGACAAACGGACTGCGATCAAAGCTATATGCTCGCGCTCCTTCGTCCGTCGCAGGTCGGAAGGCTCGTGCTTCCGCTGGGTGGAATGAGCAAAACCGAAGTACGCGCATATGCGGACGCTGCCCGTCTCAGCTGCGCCGAAAAGCCCGACAGCCGCGAAAACTGCTTCGTGCACGGCGAGCATTACGCAGAGTATATACGCGAGCGCTACTCAGGCAGTCTGCCCGGAAAAGGTGACGTGCTTTATATGGGCAAGACGATAGATACCCATGAAGGCATATACCGCTACACCGTGGGACAGCGCTGGAAGACGGACATAGGGGAACGGCGCGCGTACGTAGCCGGTATCGACGCGGAGAAAAACACGATAAGTCTCGCGCTGTGGGAGGAGCTGTTCACACATAAGGTCATACTCGAAAACGTGACGTTTCTGTATCCAGACCATCCCGCTGACGAGTTCGAAGCGCGCATACGCGTGCGGCATACCCGCTGGGAAACACCTTTATGCCGCGTACAGCTTAAAAACGGAGAGGCGTGCGTCACGACTCAAACGCCGCTGCGTGCGCCCGCGCCGGGGCAGACGGCGGCGCTGTATGCGGGCGATATGCTGCTTGGCGGCGGCATCGTACGGGAGGCCTTGAGGGAAGTTCGCGACGCGACCTGACATGCCTGAGTATGTATTTATGTGCCCTTAGCAGCAAAGCCATATGCGCTTCTTGACTTGACGGGTCGCTTTGTGCTATCATCAGAAAAAACTGAGAGAGGTAATATATATGCGCAAGGATATAATATTCGGCAGACTTCCTGACGTGTTCGCGTTTACTGACGGAGGACGCGTCTTAAATCTTTCTGACTGGGACAGACGCCGCAGGGAGATACTTAAGGACGTGATCGAAATTGAATTCGGCGGCATGCCTCCGGAGCCGGAAAGCTTCGAATGCGAACCGATAGACGTAATGGGCGCCCGTTATCACAGCACTTACCGTCTGCATTGCGGAACGAAGAATTATCCGTTCTCGTTTATACTAAAGATCTGGCGTCCGGATTGCAGACATAAATGTCCCGTTGTGCTTACGGGCGACGAGATGTACGACAGCAATCTTGACGACGCGGTCATCGCGGAAGCGCGCAGCCGCGGCTTTGCGGTGGCCAAATTCAGCCGCGTGGAGCTTGCGTCCGACATCAAAGAAGCGGGCAGGAGCGGCGGCATATATCCGCTTTGGCCGGATATGCATTTCACGGCGATTTCCGCGTGGGCGTGGGGCTATCACCGCGCTGTGGACGCCTTGATGCAGATGGATTTTATAGATACCTCGCGTATCGCTATAACCGGGCATTCCCGCGGCGGCAAAACCGTACTGCTCGCCGGCGCGACGGATGAGCGCATAAAATTCGTAAACCCGAACGATTCCGGCACGCACGGCTGCGGCTGCTACAGATTTACGCAGGTGGAGGACGACGGATGCTATACCACTGAAACCTCGGAAACGCTTTCGATAATGCTTAAGCGCTTTCCCCACTGGATGGGAGAGGGCCTATATAAATACGGCGATAAAGAAGCGGAGCTGCCGTACGACATGCATTTTATCAAGGCGCTGGTCGCTCCCAGATACCTGCTTGAAACCAACGCCTACGGAGACATCTGGGGCAATCCGCGCGGCTCGTATCTTACACACCTTGCCGCGAAGGAAGTCTGGAAAATGCATGGCTGCGAAGACAGATGCCTTACGCATTACCGCTTCGGCGAGCATGCGCAGAGGTTCGACGATTTCTGCGTGCTGTTCGGTCTGATAGACGCTGAGCGCGTGGGCGCTAACCTGCCGGATTATTTCAGGCATGTACCGTATACAGATATGCAGCCGCTGCACGATTGGAAGTGCCCGGAATAAAACGCCTGCTTTATACGTAAACGCCGAAAACTGAAGCAAATAGCAATTTACGATAAACTTAACTGACGGCCAGCGCGGACTGCTCCGTACTGCCGTCAGTTCAGTTTATCATTAATACGCGGGTGCCTGTTCAGATTTAATCCGCGTGCTTCGCGCTTTCGAGAAACGCGGCGAATTCCGGCTGTTCTCGGCTGATACGGATCACACGCCCCTGCGTGTTCATAAAGCAGTGCACAGATTCCGCCTCACAAACGAGCACATCGCCTTTATACATTTTATAGCCGACGGTAAGAAACACGTCTGTGAAGTCCTTAATGCATACGTCTATATCCACGGTGTCTGCAAACGTCGTGGGCTTTTTATATTTGCACGATACGGATACTACAGGCGACGCGACTCCGCTTTCTTCGAGCCGCGCGTAATTCCAGCCGTGCGTTTCGAGAAAATCGATGCGCGCTTCCTCCATCCAGCGTATATAATTAGAATGGTGGGTTATGCCCATTTTATCCGTTTCGTAGTACTGTACCTTGTGAGTGTACATTCCTGCCTCCCCAGGCGCTTTATTCGAGAGTGAAATTCGCGCGTATTATAATGCGCAGGTTGTTTGAGGCTTCCCATTCGTGCAGTCCCGCGTCGCCCGTTCGCAGCAGATAACTGCAGTCTATCGGCAGACGCAGAAATGCCTGAAAAAGGCGGTTTATCATGCCGCCGTGCGTATAAACGGCCACTGTGTCCGTTTCGTTGTTTTCACTGAGGAGCTTTGAAAGCACAAACTCAGCCCGCGCGCGGAATTCGAGCTCGCTTTCCTGCTCGTAGGCAGACGTATGCAGCGGCAGACTCACACGCGGATACAGGCGCGCAGCCTCGTCGTATTTAAGCCCTGCCAGCAGCCCGTTGTCAAATTCGCGCAGCTTATCCTCGTAAATAGGCTTTAGGCCCGTTTTGCCTGCAAGATGCGCTGCGCTTTGCGCGGCGCGTCTGAGAGTGCTCGAGTAGAGCCTGCTCACGTTGTAGCGCTTGCTCACATATTCGGCCATCTTCTCCGCCTGCATATGTCCGCGCTCAGTCAGCTCGAAATCAGCGCGGCCTTCGTGCACGTGCAGTATATCTGCTTCGCTTTCGCCGTGCCTGATTATGAGAAGCTTCATCTAATCGCCCTTTCCCGTCCAAAGCTTTAACAAATCCTGCCGAATCGGGTCATAATGTGCGTCAATGAAGCCGAAGTTCATTCGTTTATAGCTCCACAGCGCGCAGCCGATATTGTAAGCGCGCATGACAGAATCGACCGCCCTGAACCAGTTGAGCGTATCGGCGGCGGGCGCATGATCTATTACGCCGAATTCACCGCAGTACAGCCTGACCCCGGCCTTTTCGGCAGCCGCCGCGGCGCGGGAAATAAGCGCTTGTATGTACGTTACGTCCACGCTGCCGGTTTTGGAAGCGTATCTGAACTCCTTGCTCAGTGCATTGTAAGCGTCCGTGCTGTCCGGGAAATATACCGTGCCGATATTGCTTAAGCGTCTATCCCAGCCTACGTTCTGATGGGTAAACAGGTGCGGCTCGTAAAAATGAAAATTGAATATGACGTTCGCGTCAGTCGGCTTTTCAAGCTGCTCGACGGTCGAGGCGCTGTTCCAGAGCACGCCGCCGTAGATTATCGGTGCTTCAGCAGCGTTTTTGCGTATCGTTTTCACCGCGCGGCGGATAAGCTCGTTCCACTTTTCTGCGGCGTCAGGCTCCACGACCTCGTTCAGCAGCTCAAAAGCGACATGCGCGTCGTCGCTGAAACGGAAGGAGATACTGTCCCACAGATCCAGAAAACGAGCCTGACAGCTTTCGTCTTTGAACAGGGTGTTCGTGCTGCCGGTGGCCAGATTTGCGTTCCCGAACGAATAACCATATGCCTTGTGCAGGTCGATTATCAGATTTAGTCCGCAATCACGTGCCCAGCTTACGGCGTCTGACAGATGCCGATAACCGCTTTCCAGCGCTTGCCCGTCCTCTGTTTCGAGTACGTTGTAATCTACTGGCACGCGCACGTGGTCAAAGCCCATGCGCGCGATATCGTCAAAATCCGTCCGCGTTATGAAAGAAGCAAAGTGTTCTTTCGAGGGGCGGCACTGTGACAGCCAGCCGCCTAAATTCACGCCCCGCCTTAATTCCATATCAAACCTCTCTGTGAGCGTTGTTTAACTGCAGACCGAGTATGAAGCTTGTGAAGTTTCGCGCGAGCACGAGCTCGGTGCCGTCCAGAGCGTCTGCGTAGGTTACGCAGGGCTCGCCGTTCGGGCCGCATTTTCTGTAATCCAGAAACACCAGCGCGCGCCCGGGCAGCGTGGTATTGCATATTGCGATACCGATATTCTTATTATGCCGGCGCGAATCGATAAGAAACGCGCTGCCGAAGCGTCCGCACAGGGAATAGGGCGGCTCGCGCCCTATTCCGAGTATGTCCGTTATGTATACGGTGTCGGGACAGCCCTCCACCGGATGAGCGACTTTGAACCTGCAGCGGTTTACGAGACCGCCGTTATGCCTGAGCATAAGTCCCACATAGCTGTCCGGCAGACGGTAGCCGAGCTCGTCCTCTATTTCGTGTATAAGCTCGTCTGTGGGCGGAGGACAGATATGGCGCTTTATCGATTCCGGATTGTCGTGCCAGAAGCCGTTCATGTCGAAGCCGTTCTCGCTGCTGAGCGGTTGGGGACTTACGGCTATCTCGTCAGCGTCGAGGCGTTCGGCAGGCTCGGCGTCTGTTGCGGTTTTTTTACGCTTTAAAAATGAAAACAAACCCATTACCGTATTACCTTAACGCCCAGCAGCGCTTTTTCGCCGTTTATGGAGACCTGCTCGCTGTAAGCGCCGTCGACCGGCGCACCGGAATACATGTCCAGCGCGAGCACAGCCTTCATTACGCTCTCTTTTCCCGCGTCAAGTATAGCGGTCAGACGCGGCGTAGTCTCGTATGTCAGGCATATGCGGTCGACCACCTCGAAGCCCGCGTTTTTGCGCAGCGTCTGTACCTTGCTTATGACCTCGCGGATAAAGCCCTCGTTTATAAGCTCGTCAGTCAGGTTGATATCCAGAACGACCGTGTAATTGCCGTCGCTCTGAGACGCGAAGCCCGGCTTCTGCGTAAGTGTGGAAAGCACGTCAGTTTCTTCAAGCTCGACAGGCGTTCCGTCCAGCTCGAACTTAAGCGTTTCGCCGCGCGCGAATACGTCCATAACCGCGTTGCCGTCCGCATTTTTCAGATATTCGCCGATCTTCCCGATCAGGCGCCCGTATTTCTTGCCGAGGGTCTTCAGCTGCGGCTTAAGCTGATAAGTCGTAAACGCGCGTGCGTCTTCCACGAATTCGACGTTTTTGACGTTCAGCTCGCTCTTTATCAGCTCCTCCGGTTCGCCGCTTACGGGATTGCCCTTCACGAGGCAGCGTGCAAGCGGCTGGCGCACCTTCATGGACGACGCGTTGCGGCACGCGCGGCCGAGCTGTACGATGCTCTCGACGTCGCTCATGGCGGTTTCGAGCTGCTTATCGACCTTGTTTAGATCAGCGGCGGGATAGTCGCACAGGTGCACGCTTTCGGGCGCTCCTGCGATATTGCCTACCGCGAGATTCTGATACATGTTCTCGGTTACGAAGGGCACAAACGGCGCGAGCAGCTTTGTGAGCGTAAGCAGCACGGTGTACAGAGTTTCGAACGCGGCAAGCTTGCTGCCCTCCATGCCCTTGCCCCAGAAGCGTTCACGGGAAAGACGTACGTACCAGTTGGACAGCTCGTCCACGAACGCGCTTATGGCGCGGCTTGCCTCCGTCACTTTATAATCGTTAAGGCATCTGTCGACGAAATCCACGAGCGTGTTCAGACGGGAGATAACCCACCTGTCCATCATGTTGAAATCCTGCGGCTCAGCCTTCACCTTCTCGGGCTCGTAATTGTCTATCGAAGCATACAGCGTAAAGAAAGCGTACGTGTTCCAGAGCGTGCCGATGAACTTGCCCTGCAATTCGCTCACAAGGCTACCGGAAAAACGGGTAGGCAGCCACGGTGCGCTGCTGGCGTAGAAATACCATCTGGCAGCGTCCGCGCCCTGCTTGTCGAGCACGTCCCACGGGTCGACTACGTTGCCTATATGCTTGCTCATCTTCCTGCCCTGCTCGTCCTGCACATGTCCAAGCACGAGCACGTTTTCGTAAGGCGCTCTGCCGAAAAGCAGGGTAGATATCGCCATCAGGCTGTAGAACCAACCGCGCGTCTGGTCGATCGCTTCGCTGATGAAGTCCGCGGGGAAGTTTTGCTCGAATATCTCTTTGTTTTCGAAGGGATAGTGCCACTGCGCGAACGGCATCGAGCCTGAATCGTACCAGCAGTCGATGACCTCGCTCACTCTGTGCATCTTTTTGCCGCACTTCGGGCAGTTCAGCGTGACTTTGTCTATGTAGGGCCTGTGCAGCTCGATGTCCTCCGGGCAGTCGCCGCTCATGGCTTTGAGCTCTGCTATCGAGCCGATAACATGCTGACAGCCGCATTCGCAGACCCATACCGGCAGGGGAGTGCCCCAGTAACGCTCGCGCGAAAGCGCCCAGTCTATAACGCCGTCGAGGAAGTTGCCCATCCGGCCTTCCTTTATGTTGTCAGGCATCCAGTTGACGCGCTCGTTGCTTTCGAGCAGCTGCTTTCTTACCTCTGTCATTCTGATAAACCAGCCCGAACGCGCATAGTAGATCAGCGGAGTGTCGCATCTCCAGCAGAACGGATAGTCGTGCTCGAACAATTCCGCTTTGACGAGAAGCCCGCGCTCGTCCAGATCCTTCAGTATCACCGGATCGGCTTTCTTCACGAACATGCCCGCCCACGGGGTCTCCTTGGTCAGTTCACCCTTGGTATCGACCAGCTGTAAAAACGGCAGGTCGTTGACCCGGCTTATGCGCGCGTCGTCTTCGCCGAAGGCAGGGGCGATGTGCACGATGCCGGTACCGTCGGTCATGGTTACGTAATTATCCGCCACGACGTAGTGACCGGGTTTGTCGAGCAAGGCACTCTGAAAATCGAACAGCGGCTCGTACTGTGTTCCGACCAATTCGCGTCCGGGGAACGTGGTTTTGTTCTCAATAAGCGCGTCCTCCCCGAGCACCTTGGAAATAAGCGCCTCGGCCATTATGATCCTGCGCCCGTCGTAATCGAATTCCGCGTAGGTATCGTCAGGGTTTACGCACAGCGCGACGTTGCTAGGCAGCGTCCACGGGGTAGTGGTCCATGCGTACAGGTATTTGTTTTCGCAGCCCTTCACCCTGAAGCGCACGAACGCCGATTTTTCCTTGACGGTCTTGTAGCCCTGACTTACCTCGTGAGAGGAGAGCGCGGTGCCGCAGCGCGGGCAGTATGGCACGATCTTGTGTCCTTTATACAGCAGACCCTTTTCCGCGATCTGCTTAAGGCTCCACCATACGGATTCGATATAATTGTTGTCGTAGGTTATATAGGGATTGTCCATGTCCGCCCAATAGCCGACACGGTCGCTCATCTTTTCCCATTCGCCCTTGTATTTCCATACGGATTCCTTGCACTTTTGTATGAAAGGCTCCATGCCGTAGGCTTCGATCTGCTCCTTGCCGTCCAGACCTAACAGCTTTTCGACCTCGAGCTCCACGGGCAGACCGTGCGTATCCCAGCCTGCCTTGCGCAGCACCTTCATGCCCTTCATCGTGCGGTAGCGCGGGAACAGGTCCTTGAATACGCGCGTTTCTATGTGCCCGATGTGCGGCTTGCCGTTTGCGGTCGGCGGTCCGTCGTAGAACGTGTACACGTCGCCGCCTTCGCGTCTGTCGATTGACTTTTTGAATATCTCGTTCTGCTTCCAGAATGCGAGCACTTCCTTTTCGCGCGTGAGGAAATCAAACGAGGGATCGACCTTCTTGAACATAATCATGCCTCCGATGCGTTGTTTTGGTAAAAGAAAAGCCGCCGTCCCGATTATGGGACGATGGCTCGCGGTACCACCCATATTGACGCATGTGCGTCCTCTTTAGCCGGCTGTAACGGGCCTTCCCGCCGGAGTCTTGGCTTCAGCTTTTTTCCGGCGCTCGGGGTGATGGTGCGTGTGCTGCTTCTGCCGAACTCCCACCGCCTTCGGCTCGCTTGAAAAGCGTCTGCACACGAACGTCCCTTCATTGCATACCGATATATTATACACTAAAACCTGCGTCTGTAAAGCGGTTTCGCGGATTTTAACAAGGGGCTGCTCCCCGATTAAAAAGCTTTAAGACTCCGTTTCGATCGGGGAGCTTTCTGACATCTGTTTCAGATCTCGACGTTAACCGCCCAGATGCCGCGTGCTTTCGCGGGAACGCTGAGCGTACCGTTATCGATAACGGCATCCGCTGCGGGCGCGGCGCTGCTCAGGTCTGACGTGCGCGCCGACTTTGCGCACACACGGAAGCTTGCATGCGTTTCGCCAGAGGACGCGCTGTATCCGCGGATTTCGACGCCGCTCGCGGACGGACGCACCGCCGTGACCGCGTTCTGATCGTCAAGCTGCTCTATAAGCCCAAAGGTGGGCGGCAGAGTGCCGGTATGTACGTTCGCCGAGCAGTAGGAAAGCGGGTGAGTCAGCGTCTGAGTAAGCGCGAACAGCTCCGCGTCGTTTCTGCAGGCTGCGTTCATCCACAGTGTCGTATTGTGTATGCCGCGCTCCGGATAGGGATCGGGGCTTACGGACGAATTTATGAGCGTGAGCGCCAGTCCGTCAGACAGCGAGCGGTAGCCGTACTTGCTGTCGCTGACGATAGCGGCCATACTGCCGTTTCCGAGCAGCGCCGCGCCGCAGCCTATGCCCGGCACGTCGTTGTTTATGAGCGGACGTTCTATATAGCCGGAGGGAACGAGATAGCAGAAGCGGGTATTAGGGCCGATAACGGGCATTTTCCAGCTGAGCACGGGTATAATATCCGCGCCCTGCTCCTGCCAGTCTGTTTTTATATCGACGCGCAGGGAAGCGCTGCCGGCGTCGAGCGAATACACCACCTCGAAAACAGACGGCACCTTATGCGTGCCCTCATACGAATATACTGCCTTGGCGCCGTTTCGTACGCTGCCGCAGTCCGTGCGCGTCAGCTCCGTGCATTTATCAAGCGCAAACGAGCGGAGCGTGCGGCCGATGTTCCACGCGCTCGAGGTGCGCCTTTCGGTTTCGAGATATTCAAGTCCCGCGCCGCTTCCTACCGGAATAAGCTCCGAGCCGCTTTTTTCGTCTGTGAAGGATTTCACCCGTCCGCTTGCGGAATCTATTACTGCGCGCACGAGCCCGTTGTCAAGCACTATGTCGTCGTATGTGCGGGAAACGTGATCTCCGTTTTGCAGATAGACGTTGTATGTCTGCGCGGCGCGCTGCCTGAGTACGAGCGTCGTGTACCCGAGCGCGGGCACCTGTACTCTGACGAGTATCCTGAAATAATGATGATCCCAGTAACGCTGCAGAGTCGTATCCACGAGCTGTGCTTCAAGCTCGTTTCCGTCTGTGTCGGTCAAGTAAACGCGCTTAAGATCGCCCGGATAATCCCAAACTGTCAGGTCCACGGTCATGGTGCGCGGCCTGGTAAGAGTGTTGAATACGTTGAATACGCGTACAAGGCCGCTGCTTCTCTCGGGAGAGGGCACGCCGGTAAAGCGCTCAACTCCGTAGCCTGCGCCCGCGCCCTCGGATTGACTGTCGAATTTTACGTAATCGGCGGTTTCGGAGGCTGTCACGTTTTTAAGCGCCGGCATCGAATACGTATCTATAGCCTGAGACAGCGCGCGCATAGCCTTCTCGCGCTGCGTATTGGTGAATGCGGCTGCGGTCTGATACAGCGCCATGGCGTACTCGCGTGAATCCTGTACGCAGGAGCCGGTGAGTATGTCGTGAAAATGCGTAAACAGCACGTCCCGCCAGGTGTCTTCCAGCTGTGCCTTCGGCAAACGGTAATTAGTCAGCTTTTCCGCAAGCACTGCCAGCGCCTCAGTATCGTACAGCGCCGCTTCCGTGCGGCGGTTGCCTGCCTTTATGCGGCTTTGGGTCGTGTAGCAGCCCGGCGCGAAAAAGTTAAGCTCCTCCGTTACGACGGGCAGCCTGTCCCGCACGGCTTCGGCCTCGCGGAAGTAGTCTCTCAGAGTGCCAAATTTGATGGTGGGATATATCGGCCAGGTCATCATGTCCAGCGTGCGCTCTACGTCGCGGCGCGTAGGTCCGCCGCCGTGATCTCCTACGCCGTAAAGCACCATGCCGGTCTTAAGCCCGCTTGAGCGCTTGACGACCTCCATAAGTCCCGAGGCGATCTGCGGCGTTATGGCGGCGTTGTACCAGTTCGCTTCCCGCAGCACCATTATATCTCTGCCGGAGGGCGCGCGGTATTTGTAGAGCAGCTCGTCACGGCTGTTTCCGCGGCAATGGTACATGTACTTTACGCCGCAGAAGGAATCGATTTCGGGTATTGTGATCGCGTGGCCGAACGTATCGGGTACGAAATCGATGTCGAAATCCTTTACTCCCCACACGCTTTTCAGGTAATTGCGCGTGTATTCTACGTGCCTTAAAAGCGATTCGCCGGAGGGCATGTTTTTGTCGCTTTCGACCCAGCTCGTCGCTACGACCTCCCAGCGTCCCTCGTCTATATGCTTTTTGATACGCGCCATCAGCTCCGGATCGTACTGCTCCACGATCCTGTAAACCGACGCCTGAGACTGTGAAAACGTGTATTCGGGGTATTCGTCCATGATATTGCACATCGTGGTGAACGTGGCCAGCGTCGCAGCCACCGTTTCCTGATAGCTCCACATCCAGTTCATATCGATGTGCGCGTGCCCGGTCAGATACAGCTTGTAGCTTTTTGCCGTTTCCGCCATAGGGGAGAGTATCTCTTCCGCGCGGGCGCAGTCCGAATTGGTTATCACGCCTTCGCGCCTGACTGCCTCAAGCAGATACGAAAGCGCCTTGTCCAGCTCGTCCGTATACGCGTCGTCGTTTGCCTCATTCACGTGCAAAGCGTATTCGAGCTCTGCGAGTATGCGCCTGTTCGCGCGTGATGGCAGCGTTATGCGGTTCATCTCCTCGCGCGTCATGCCGAAGGAATACTCAAATCCGTTTTTCTCGCGATTGCCTCCCACCGAGGTCTTAAGGCGGATGAATTTATCGGTCAGATTGCTCATATGCGCCTCCGTCAGTCGTATTTGTTATTTCGGTTCTGCGTCTGTATTATATTATGAAGAAGGAAAAAATACAAGCGGATTTTATCGCGAAGATTGCAAAAGCATTCTTCCGTACGTGTTGACAAACACGCGCCGCATGCTATAAAATTAGTACGCTAAGTTCTATTAAAGATTTGCGGATACGGAGGCGGCTTATGAAAGCTTACATCTATCAAAGCGGGTTTTATGACAGTCTCGAGAGCGCGGCGGCAGGGGAGGACGCGCTGATAAAAGCGCTGGACTCCTGCGACGAAAGCGCCGATCTGATCGTTTTGCCGGAAAGCGCCGACATGCCCTTCGCCCCGGCGAACAGAGACGAATATGTTCAGGCATATGAGAAATACACCTGCAGGCTGCTCAAAAAGGCTTCCGAAACCGCGCGGCGCTGCGCGTGCCCGGTTTTTGTGAACGCCGCGGATAAAACTGACGGAAACTACGCCAATACCACCTTCATGTTCGATAAGCACGGGCAGGTTATCGGCAAATACTTAAAGCAGCACTTGACTCCCGGCGAGGTCTCAAAGCTC
The DNA here is from genome assembly GCA_017543905.1 of Clostridia bacterium. Taxonomy (GTDB): domain Bacteria; phylum Bacillota; class Clostridia; order Christensenellales; family Aristaeellaceae; genus RUG14130. The sequence continues at coordinate 84,974 of JAFYFC010000053.1, read as the reverse complement.
AGGCTCGAAAGCTCCTACACTTATGAGTACAGCGAGCCTTACGTTATCGATTACGAAGGCGTAAGATACGCGTTTTTGACCTGCTACGATTTCTATTTCTACGAGCTGCTCTCGTTTATCGGCCGGAAAAAGCCGGATATCGTAATAGGCTGCGCTCAGCAAAGGAGCGATACTCACGAGGCGGCGCGCATAAACGCGCGCTTCGTCGCCTACAATACCGGCGCGTATGTTCTGAGAAGCGGCGTGTCGCTTGCTCCGGACAGCAGGACCGCGGGCTCGTCCATGGCAGTGGCTCCGGACGGCAGCATAATAACGGAATTTGAAAACGAGACCGGCTTCAAATGCGCCGAGTTCGACCCGCACAGCAAATACTTAAAGCCGATGGGCTTTATGAACCCCGTCGGCCTGCACTCTGACTATATAGAAAAAGGGCGCAGACCGTGGAAATACCGCGCCGCCGGCAGCGCGATAATCCCGGACAATCGCACCTTGCCTTATCCGCGCATCTGCGCGCACAGGGGCTTTTCGACCGTAGCTCCTGAAAACTCCATGCCCGCCTTCGGCGCGGCGATAGCGCTCGGCGCTCAGGAAATCGAATTCGATCTGTGGGGAACGGCGGACGGAGAGATCGTTTCCCTGCACGATTCGACGCTCGACCGCGTCTCGGACGGCTACGGCAAGGTCTACGAAAAAACGCTTAAGGAGCTTGAAGAGCTCGACTTCGGCAGCTGCTTCAGCGAAAAATTCGCGGGCCTTCGTATAGTCAGGTTTGAAGACATACTGCGAAAGTATGCCGGGCACGTCGTCATGAACGTGCACATCAAGGATCCGGACGATCACAGCCCGCTTGACGAAGTGATATTAAGACGCATTATCGCCCTTATCGACAAATACGACAACCGCCGATACGTATATTTCATGACCAGCAACACCGCGATGCTCGAGCAGCTCGGGCGTCTCGCGCCGGACATCGCGCGCTGCGTAGGGGAGCGGGAGCATTTTGAAATAGTAAACCGCGCGATAGACCTGGGCATCGACCGCGTGCAGCTGTTCAAGCCGTATTTCAACGAAGAGATGATCGCCAAGGCGAAGGCGCACGGGATCATATTAAACGTTTTCTACGCCGACGATCCCGCCGAAGCGAGAAGGTATATCGATATGGGTATCGACTGCATACTCACAAACGACTATCTGCGTATTAAAAACGCGCTGTCAGACATCGTAAAATGAATCAAATATAACCGCGATAATGCCTTTCGCGCTGCGCGCAGGACTGCCTGCCTGCAGATTGTCCGGCCTTAAACGCCTTTGTTATAAACATTTTATAACAAATGGCGTTTTTTATAAAAAAAGGTATTGCAATCCGGACAGAAAAACGCTATAATGCATTTATAGAATTCACCGTTGATGCGCAGTCTGCATAAACGGCGGCGTATTTTGTGAGAATTATCCAAATGTAATCGAAAGGAGACCTTTGTATTACGGACAGAAACATTAATCCGGTTACGGCCTCCGATTTTGGCGGACAGGCACGCAAGCACGGCAAAACGTTCAGGCAGCGTCTGTATGAGAACAGGCAGATGTATCTGTTTTTGCTGCTGCCTGTCGTGTGGCTGCTCATATTCAAATACTGGCCGATGTACGGAGCTATCATAGCCTTCAAAAACTATCGCCCCGCGGACGGCATATTCGGCTCCGAATTCGTCGGCTTGTACAACTTCCAAAAATTCTTCAAGAGCGTGTATTTCGAGCGCACGGTCGTGAATACGCTCGCGCTCAGCCTGTATTCTCTGGTCGTAGGTTTCCCGATCCCCATCATATTCGCGCTGCTTTTGAACTCCGTACGCTCTAAGACCTGGCGCGGCTGGATCGAAAACGTGACCTACATGCCGCATTTTATATCCACGGTCGTTATGGTAGGCATCATGATGCGCGTGTTCGACGTGTATACGGGCCTTGTGCATAACGTACTGGAGATTTTCGGCATACGCTGGACGACCGACATGTTCATAGGCGATAAGAATTTCAGAAATCTGTATATCTGGTCGGGCGTATGGCAGGGCACGGGCTGGGGCTCGATCATATACATGGCCGCGCTCTCGGCGGTAGATCCGCAGCTGCACGAGGCCGCGATAGTGGATGGCGCGTCCCGCTGGAAGCGCGTATGGAACATCGACCTGCCCGCTATCATACCTACGATCACCATAACGCTGATACTCCGCTTCGGCTCCATAATGAGCATAGGCTTCGACAAGGTGTTCTTGATGCAGAACGACACGAACATCGCGGCGGCGGAGGTAATATCCACCTATGTTTACAAGGTGGGTCTCAAGGCGGACAGCGGTATGCAGTTCAGCTATTCCACCGCCATCAACATGTTCAACTCCATAATTAACCTTATTGCCATAAGTACGGTCAACGCGATTTCGAACCGTATAAACGGCAGCGGCATGTGGTAAGGAGGCACTGAAATGAGCATTGCGAAAGTCGGCGTCTCCCGCCTAAAGAGAAAAAACAAAATCGGCATAACCACGGGTGAAAAGGTATACTATTTCGTCGTAAACCTGTGCCTTGCGGTGTTCTTCCTGCTTATACTCGGCCCCCTTATAAATATCGTGGCGTCCTCGTTCTCCGACAGCGACGCGGTAGGCAAGGGAAAGGTGCTTTTGTGGCCGGTAAGACCGACGCTGGAAGGCTATGCGGCAGTGTTCAGCTATAAGGGCATCTGGCGCTCCTACGCCATGACGACGTTCTACACTGTCGCCGGCACGCTGCTGAACCTCGCCTTCACGCTCTCGGCCGCGTATCCGCTCGCGCGCAGGAACCTGCCGCTCAAAAAGCCGGTCGTCATGCTGTTCATGTTCACCATGCTGTTCGCCGGCGGCATGATACCGGGCTATATACTGCTTAAAAACCTGAACATGCTCAACACCGTCTGGTGCATGATCCTGCCGGGGCTCATAAGCGTGTATAACCTTATCGTGTGCCGTACCTTCATACAGGGCATACCCACCGATATCGAAGAGGCGGCCAAGATAGACGGCTGCAGCGACATACGCTATTTTTTCAGCATAGTGCTGCCGCTTTCAAAAACGGTCATCGCCGTGCTCGCGCTTTACTATGCGGTAGGTCACTGGAACGATTACTTCTCCGCGTGGCTGTATCTGACGGACTCGAAGCTCTATCCGCTGCAGCTTATACTGCGCACCATTCTTATACAAAACAGCTTCGACCCGGAAAGCGTCACCACGGAGGAAAACATACTCGGCAACAAGAGCCTGCAGGATTTGCTCAAGTATGCGCTCATAATCGTATCCAGCGCGCCGATACTGATCGCCTATCCCTTCGCGAAAAAATACTTCATGAAGGGCGTAATGGTGGGCTCGGTAAAAGGCTGACAGAATTTTGGCGCTTACGCGCTGAAATATAAAAATCAAGGAGGTTCCTTAGATGAAGAAACTTGCATTGCTGCTTGTAGTCGCTCTGGTACTGCCGTTATTCGCGGCATTTGCCGAAGGCGGCGACCTCAGCGAACCCGGAGTTCTGCCCATCTGGACAGGCTCCGAACCCGCGGTCATCCGCGTACTCACTCCCGAGAACGCAAAGGTTATCTGGGAAGACAACGAGTACACCAAATGGATCGAAGAATCCTGCAACGTAAAGCTTGAGTTCTCCTTCCTGCCCGCCACCGACACTGCCGCGAAGTTTGCGGCGATGGTAGCTGCAGACGAGCTCAAGGACTTTGACGTAATCAACTATCAGCTGAGCCTGACCAACGCCAAAATGTACGCTGATCAGGGCGCGATCAGGGACGTAAGCGATTTCTTCGCCGAGGGTCTTGCCGTAAACTGCGACGCTGCGGTTGCGAAGCATCCCGAGCAGTACCTGATTTCCTCCATCACCACCGCTGAAGGCGAGATTTTCGGCGTACCGAAAATCCAGATAGCGCCTCAGAACGAGACCAAGTACAAAATGTGGATCAACCAGGGCTGGCTGGACAATCTGGGCCTGGAGCTCCCCACCACCATCGACGAGTTCTACGAGATGCTCGTAGCCTTCAGGGATGAAGACGCGAACGGCAACGGCGATACCGCCGACGAGATCCCCTTCATCACCTCCACGGGCTTCGGCGGCACCGCCACCAAGTTCCTCACGAACGCGTTCGTGTTCGAGGGCGACAACGACATGTTCCTGCTGGTAGACGGCGAGGTTTCCGTGTCCTACATACAGGACGGCTGGTTCGAAGCGTGCGACTTCCTCAAGAAGCTCTGCGACGAAGGCCTGCTCGCGAAGGATTCCTTCACCTACAACAACGACGCTCTGAAGGCGGTCGCCTGCGTTGAGGAAGACCTCGTCGGCGTCGTGACCAACTCCTCCTGCGCTTTCATGGGCGTAGCCACCGATCCCATCCGTCTGCGCTACGTGCCCATCGCGCCTCTGACCGGTCCTGAAGGCGTCTGCTACTCCGCTTATGCGGCCAGCGCCACTCAGACCTGCTGGATGGTAACTCCCTGGGCGAACAACCCCGAGCTCTGCTTCCGTGTAGGCGACTTCCAGTTCACCGAGGAAGGCTATCTGCGCGGCCGCTACGGCATCGAGCCCGACAACTGGATGTATGTTGACGACTATATGGCGCTGTATCCCAACGTGACGCTCGAGCTGCTTATCGCCGGTGATCATGAGAAGAAGTACGTCATGTGGAACGACATCCGCGACCAAACCGTCAACAACCTCTACTGGTATGAGCATATGCCTTACTATGCGGGCGATGTTGACTTCGAGAACTGCTATGTAGCTGACGACGGCGAAGGCAACGTGACCAACTTTGAGAACAATGCCACCGTCCGCCAGAACACCATCACCGGTTACTATCAGGCGGTCAAGCCCGGCGCGGACGTATACGTACCCGCTCTGGCTTACTCCACTGAGGAACTGGCGGTGCTGGCCGAGTACCAGACCACTATCCGCACCTACGTCAACGAGCAGCGCACCAAGTACATAATCGGCGACGAGAGCGACCTTGCTGACCGCGACCTGTTCATGAAGCAGCTGTATGAGTCCTTCGGTCTGCAGGAGATACTCGATATCGCGAACGCCGCTTATGCGCGTCAGTACGCGAAATAATCAAGTCTTCTGTATAAAGCGCATAGCTTGACACAAATGGACCGGCCGTGCGGGGGCAAAACCCTGCACGGCCGGTTTTCGATAGTCAGAAGTGTGTTTGTTCAAAAGTCCTGTCAAATATGAAGTCTTTGATGTACGTGTCAAGTCTTCCGTTGTAGAAAGGAGGTATGCGGCAGCTGTCTATCTGTTCAGCATCTTCGCGATCAGCGGGCGCTTTACCTTCATCGCGCCCTTGGGACAAAATTCCTGACAGCAGAAGCAGCGTATGCACTTTGAACGGTCTATTACTGGTCTGTGCGAGCGCATTTCTATAGCGTGCGCGGGACATACGGTATAGCATTTCTCGCACCCGACGCATTCCGAGCGCGTGAGCTTCGGCACGGAGCACAGCGCCGCATGCGCGACGCGCCCGAATACTTTGCCGAACAGTCCGTGCGCTTCCACGCCGAAGGAGAGCTCTTTGCGAACGCGCACGAGCTCGTAATCCTTAACGGCAAAATCGGCCGGATTTCCCGTAAGCTGCGCTTCGGGCTCAAGCCCGCGTTCCCGTGCGGCGGCGATCGTTTCCACCTGCTCCGGCTCTATGCCGATTATGTCCGCGCACACGCGGTCGCACGCGTAAGGAGAATCAGACACGAGCAGCGCGCCTATATGGCGGGGCGTACCCGCGGTAGGGCCGTTGCCCTCCATGCCGGTGACCGCGTCTACTACGCACAGCACGGGCTTAAAGCGTTCGTTTAAGTCTATCAGCATGTCCGCGAAGGCTCTGTGATTCGGAAACTTGTAGTGATATTCGGGCTTGAATACGCCGGGCACGCAACCGAACATGTTTTTGACGCACGCGCTCATGCCCATCATGCCGTGCGTTTTAAGCTTGCAGAAATCGATTATTGCGTCCGCGTCGTCAAGATAGGAGGTGTAGTCGAGCTCCTTTAACGTTTTGCCGCCCGGATTGAGCGCGTGCACGTGTTCGAAATTCTGGTTAAGCTTCGCTCCGGTCTCGAGCACCGCGCGCACGCCTGTGCCTGTATATACCGCGTTCACATACGCGCTCGTATAAAGACCGCCCGGGCTGTCGCCCACGGTCACCTGCGCGCCGCGCGCTATAAGTATGCGGCACAGCTCGCATAAAAGCGCGGGATGTGTGGTCGCCGCGCTTTCAGGCTTCATCATGCTTACCAGATTTGCTTTGATTACGATCCTTGCGCCGGGCCGCGCGAAGGTCAGCTCGCCAAACGGCGTCAGCGCACGCTCAAACGCGGCCTTTACGGTTTCGGGCGAATAATCCGCGCAGGAGGTTATGCTTACGATGCTCTTCATGCTTCGTCGTCCGCAAGAGCGGCGAGCAGCAAACTGTCCTCGTCGTCCAGCGCGGAAAGATGCGCTTGCCAGCCGTCTATCGCCTTAAGTGCTTCGAGACCCGCGCCGATGCCCTCGCTGCGCGCGGTCTGCTCCGCCAGCAGCACGCGGCAGTCTATAGCAAGATACGCGCAGTCGGAATAGCTGCCCATATCGCTAAGGATTATCAGCGCGTCCTCGTATCTGCCCTCAGTCATGAAACTAAGCGCGGCGGAACGTGCTTCCTCAAACTCTGAAACATATTTGCGCGCGGGCTCGTACTCGTCCGCGATAAGCGACATCTTTTCTATCGCGAGCGCGGCGTCCTCGTCCTCCAATGCCTTGTACTGCTCGTATTCGGCTTTGTAGCACTCTCCAATCAGCGCGTCGACGTCCGGCTGAGTGCCGTGCAGCACGGCGGGGGAGGAGAGCGCCTCGCGCGCGTCTGCATACTTGCCTTCATCGAACAATGCAAGCGCGCTCGTATACGCATCGAGCGTGTAGATTTTGTCTTCGTTGTCGGGATTGCTCCTGTCGAGCGTATAATAAATGTAAGCGTTTTCGTAATTGCCCGCCGCGGCCTCGCTGTCCGCAAGCTGCGTGAAGGACTCGGCGTGCAGCGCGTCAAGCACGCTTTGCTGCTCGTCCTCAGTAAGCGCTTCGAAGGATTTCGCTCCTTCCTTTATCTTGCCCGCCGTAAATGCGGCGGTGCAGCGCGCGTAGGCGGCTTTGTGCTCGCTGTCCTCGTATGTGCCGAGACTGTCGTACCTGAGGGCGGCCTCCGCCCACTTGCCCTGGCTTTCAAGCTCCGCCGCGGCGGTATAAAGCGCCCTCGGGCGGAATATGAACATAACGCTGCCGACTGCAAAAACAATAAGCGCAAAAATAAGTAAAAAAGTAAGCAGCCGCGACTTGCGCGCATAAGCGGAATGCTTGTATGATTTCGAGAATTTTGACGATTTTGAGGATTTGTTCTTTTTACCGGACATAGCGCCGCCTCCAACTGAATAAATCAGAAGTTATTATACACCTTCGTAATACTTTTGTAAATAGTGAAACAGTAAAGAAATAATTATGCTGTATGACGTATATGCATCAGTCTAATTCCATATGACCTACGCAGCTGTTAAACAGAACATAAATTTTGATGAAATAAAGATGTTAAATTGTGTTAACTTGACATTCCTGTCATTTTGTGATATTATACCATATCCGTATTTTGCGGAAATAATAATGGAGGAAGTTATCTGATGAGAAAGATACTTGCCCTGCTGCTTGCTGTATGCATGCTCGTATCATGCGCAGCATTCGCGGAAGAACAGGCCGAAGCCACTTATACTTATAACCTGGCTCTGACTACGTTCCCCACCAACTGGAATCCGCATGTGTATGAAACCAATACAGACTCTATCATCCTTGACTGGACGTCCACCGGCTACTATCGTTTTGATTACAACGATACGATGGACGGCTACAAGATGGTGCCCGATCTCGCGACGGACTATCCTATCGACGTAACTGCCGATTACATCGGCCAGTACGGCCTCGAGGAAGGCGCCGAGCATCAGGCCTGGCTCATCCCGATTCGCGAAGATGTCAAGTGGGAAGACGGCACGCCCATCACTGCTCACGACATCGAGGAATCCGTGAAGCGTCTGCTTAATCCCGTAGCGGTAAACTACCGTGCCGATACTCTGTATACCGGCAACGTCGTTATCGCCGGCGCTAAGGACTACTTCTATTCCGGCCAGAGCGTAACGCTTGAAAACGCTACCAACGCTTATTACACCATGGACGACCTTACCCTCGGCGAGGACGGCGTGTACGTAACTCCCGACGGCGGCAAGGTTTACCTGGCGATCAATTACAAGCTGAGCGAGTGGCTGGGCGGCAACACCCTCAAGCAGTATGTCGACTCTTACGGCGAAGCGTACTTCGACGTAACCAACTGGGACGCGCTCGTAGAGCTTGCCAACGACGAAGGTCTGGTTGAGCTGACCGAGGACACCTACGCGCTGTTCGTACCGGTAACCACCGGAGTCGAAGCGTGGGGCGAGACCGAGGACGACATCCCCGCATATTTCGCTTATGAAGCCACCTATCCCGAGCTCGAGTACGACGGAAACGTCGGCTACTTCGCTCTGAGCGATTACGAAGTAGTAATGGTGCTCGAAAAGCCGTGCGAGGGCTTCTACCTGATGTACGGCATGAGCTGCCCGCTGGTAAAGAACGACCTGTACGACGCGTGCACAACGATCACCGACGGCGTATACTCCAACAGCTACGGCACCTCTCTTGACACCATCATGTCCTACGGCCCCTACAAGCTCACCTCCTTCCAGATGGACAAGGTGTTCACGCTTGAGAAGAACGAATACTTCTACGGCTACAACGACGGCGCAGATATCTATCAGACCACGTGCATCAACTATGATTACGTGCCTGAAGCTTCCACCCGTCTTGAAATGTTCCTTGCCGGACAGCTCGACTCCTACGGCCTGCAGAAGGACGATATGGAAGAGTACGCTGCTTCCGACTTCATCTACTATTCCGAAGGCGACTCCATCTTCGCGATGGTAGTTAACCCCGACCTCGATACCCTGACCGCGAACCAGACTACCGCCGGCGAAAACATCAACAAGACCATACTTACCATTAAGGAATTCCGTATGGCGCTTGCTTATGCCATGAACCGCGCCGAGTTCTGCCTTGCGACCAGCCCCACCAACGGCCCCGCCTTCTGCCTGTACTCCAGCCAGATAATCGCTGATCCGGAGAACGGTATCGCATACCGCGCCACTCCCGAGGCCAAGCAGGTTATAGTCAACTTCTGGGGTCTTGCGGACGATATCGGCGAAGGCAAGCTGTATGCTGACGTGGACGAAGCGATCGATTCCATCTCCGGCTACAACCTCGCCATGGCTCAGGAATACTTCGACAAGGCGTACGATATCGCCATTGAAGAAGGCCTGATGGACGAAGACGACGTCGTTGAGATCATCGTCGGCACTCCCAACCTCACCAGCGCGTTCTACAACAACGGCTATGAGTATATCGTAAACAACTACACCGAAGCCGTAAAGGGCACCAAGCTTGAAGGCAAGCTCACCTTTACCCGCGACGGCACGCTGGGCAACGACTTCGCCAAGGCACTGCGCAACAACAACATTGATATGCTCTTCGGCGTAGGCTGGACCGGCTCCACCTTCGATCCCTACAACCTGTTCCAGGTGTTCGTAAGCCCCACCTATCAGTATGACAGCCACTACGATGCCACTGCCGATATGGTCGACATCGAGCTGAACGGCGTTGTGTATACTGCGAGCGCTTATACCTGGTATGAGTCCATGCAGGGCACCGGCACCAAGGTCACCGTTAAGGTCGGCGACGAGGATACCGAGCTGGTTCTTGCCGACGCGGGCGAGAAGATCATAGTACTTGCCGCGCTTGAGAACAACTACCTGCAGGTTTACGACTACATCCCGCTGATGAATGACGCCTCCGCTTCCCTCAAGGGCGCTCAGGTGAAGTACTACACCGAGGATGAAGTATTCCCGATGGGACGCGGCGGTGTGCGTTATATGACCTATAATTACACCGACGCCGAGTGGGATGCTTATGTAGCCGACATGGGCGGTACCATCAACTACAAATAAATCCCGAATCGGTTTTACCCAAACATGCCCGGCACGGCAAAGCACATTTGCCGTGCCGGGCGTGAATAACATAATCGGTTTTTTGCGGACGCTTCCCGGAAGCCGGAGGGCGACCGCAAAAAACGGATTGAAAGGACTGACCAGTAAATGGACGACGCGAAACGCGCAAACACGACCTTCAGAGACTACTTAAGAAAAGCCGCAGACTGGTACAGACACGCTTACAGGTTAAGATACACCATAAAGCGCGTGCTGCTCATGCTGATGGTGTTTTTTATAATTATATCCATCTGCTTTATACTTATAAAGCTGCTGCCATCTAAGCCTGCCGAGCAGTTCGGCAAGGACAAAAACATGGTAGAAATGCGCCGCAAAGCGCTGGGCTACGACAAACCGCTCGCCGTGCAGTACCTCATATTTATACAGAAGTCCCTGCTGGGCGGAGACTGGGGCATGAGCGAGGTCAGATATCTGGGCAGCAACGTCTGGGACGTGTTCATGGAAAAAATGCCCGCGACCGTCATGGTAAACGTGTACACCATGCTGTTCGCGGTGCCGCTGGGTCTTTTGCTGGGCATATATGCCGCGCTTAAAAAGAACAAATGGCAGGATCACGTCATTTCGACCGGAGTCATGGTTTTCGTATCCGTGCCGAGCTACGTTTACGCGTTTCTGGTGCAGTACTTCCTTTGCTATAAACTGCAGCTGTTCGACTTTCAGATAAAATCCGGACGTGATTTCCTTTCATGGAGCATGTTCGTTTCGATGATACCCGCCATAATCTCTTTGGGCTTTGGTACGATCGCGGGACTTGCGAGATATACGCGCGCGGAGCTTACTGAGGTTCTGACCAGCGAGTATCTGCTGCTTGCGCGCACCAAAGGGCTTTCGCGCTCGCAGACCACCGTGCGCCATGCGCTCAGAAACTCCATGGTGCCGATTTTCCCGATGATACTGGGCGAATTTATAGGTATTATCGGCGGTTCGATTATAATCGAGCAGATTTTCGGAGTGCCGGGTGTCGGCGCCCTGTACATAGAATCCATCACCTCGACGCCGCCGGATTACAACATGTTCCTGCTTCTGTCCGCGTTCTATACGATCATAGGGCTTGCAAGCGGAATTGTAGTCGATTTGAGCTACGGTTTTGTAGATCCGAGAATCAGAATGGGGAGCACGAAGTGATGAATACGAATACGAATATACCGAATATACCAAAGGAGGATTTCGAGTTTGTCGGCACGGATTCGTACCTGCACGATAAAAAGCTCGAAACCAAGCCAATAGGCTACTTCCGCGACGCGTTCAACCGCTTCGTCAGGAACAAAAGCTCCGTCGCCGCTGCGATCATAATAATGATCTTGGTGCTGTACGCGATATTCGTGCCGATGCTCTGCCAGACCAGCTACAGCCGGGCGCTTACCGATACGATGTATCAGCAGTATTCGAAGCTGCCTCCGAAGATGAAGCTGCTTGCGTGGGCGGGCGTAGACGGCACGAGCAAGGTAACTATAAACAGCAACACCTATGAGGCATACCGCGCAAAATACGTCGAAACCGGTATGAACCCTATCGTCAAGGTGTACAAAGCAAACTACGAAGACCCGAAGGCGGCCAGCGAAAACGCAAGATATTACGATATCAAGGTCGACAATTATTACAATATGGGCATGATGGAGCTGACCCTCACGCCCGATCAGTACAAGGACCTGCAGGCGTATCAGAGCGAAACGGGTCTTCAGATCATATATCCCTCAGTAAAGACGCAGAGTAAGGACAAAAACGCCAACATCTGGTACAAGGTCGATACCCGCGGCAATCCTGTGCTTGACGAAGACGGAAACTTTATAAACGATTACAGGATCGCTTCCGTAAACGACAAATCCTACGATTCTCTGCGTATAGCCTCGGATACCGATCCGGAGCAGCCGTATGCGTACGCGCGTGTGACGGGCACGAGCGAAGTGCCGTCTTATATAGTGCGCGTGAGCAAATACAACTACTTTATATACAGATACGGTTTTGAGCCGTCATTCAATTTCGGCACGACCGGCAACGGCTTCGATATATTCACCCGTCTTGCCGCAGCCGCGCGCTTCTCGTTCCTGCTGGCAATCTGCGTATCTGCGGTAAACCTGACTATCGGCACGATATACGGCTCGGTCCAGGGCTATTACGGCGGCTGGGTCGATATGATAATGGATCGTATCTGCGACGTGCTCGGCGGCATACCCTTCAGCGTCGTAACGGTTCTGTTCCAGCTGCATTTGTCGAAGCAGGTGGGCGTCATCGGCGCGCTGATATTCGCCTTCGTGCTTACGGGCTGGCTGGGCATGGCGGCGCGCGTGCGAATGCAGTTCTACCGCTTCAAGGGGCAGGAGTACGTGCTTGCGGCGCGTACGCTCGGCGCCAGCGACAAGCGCGTTATGTTCAAGCATATATTCCCGAACTCGCTGGGCACGATAATCACGGGCGTCGTGCTCGTAATTCCCGGCGTAATATTCTCGGAGTCCTCGCTTACGTATCTGGGCATCGTGAATCTTGAATCCTCCACGATGACCAGCGTAGGCACGATGCTGGCAAATGCACGCAGCTTCTTCACGTCCTATCCGTATATAATCTTCTTCCCGTGCCTGTTTATAGCGCTGCTTGAGATTTCGTTCAACCTCTTCGGCAACGGTCTCAGAGACGCGTTCAACCCGTCACTCAGGGGGGTGGAATAAATGGACAGACAAAAGAGCCTTGAAGTCAAAAATCTGCGCATCTCCTTCCGCACGAATGCGGGCAAGGTGCAGGCGGTTCGCGATATAAGCTTCGACCTCTATAAGGGTGAAACGCTTGCGATAGTCGGCGAGTCCGGCTCAGGCAAATCCGTAACCTCTAAGGCGATACTCGGCATACAGGCGGGCAACGCGATTTACGAGGGCGGCGAAATCCTCTACGACGGACAGGACCTGCTCAAAATCTCAGAGGAAGACTTTTACAAGCTGCGCGGCGACAAGATAGCGATGATCTTTCAGGACCCGCTTTCCTCGCTGAATCCGATCATGCGCATCGGCAAGCAGCTTACCGAGGCTATGCTCTTAAAGGGCAAAGCGCGTCAGAAGGCGAGCAGAGTGAATTCTAAGCAGAAAATCGCGCTGCTGCAAAAATACATGCAGCAGAATTCGCCTGCCTCTGCGGATGAAACCAATAAACAGATAGAAGTTTTCAAAAGTTTCGAGCTCGAGCACGCAAGGCTTGAGCAGGAGTATAACGCCGCATATGATGCTGCGAGCGAAGCGGTTGTCGAGATAGACGACGCCTTGTTCCGCATCTCTAAAAACGCGCTTGACGACATTAAAAACCGTGTACGCAAGCTGCGCCGCTTCGTTATGCAGTCCGTGGACGAATTCGTAGTGCCTGAAAAAGAGAAAAGTACGCTTGAAAGCCTTTCGAAAGCCGCATACGCGCACTCAAAGCGCGCTGAGTATTCCGAGGAAGCAAGACGCGCTCTGGAAGAGGAGCTTTCCTCGTTAAGCAGCATACTGAAATCTGCGCTCAATAAAGAAAAACCTGATTTCTACGCGCTGGGCTACGCGAGATTCGTGAACAAAGCGTCGCAGTCTGCGGACATCTCCAGGATGAACGCGGAAAACAACAAGCTGCTTAAAATAGGATTTCTCGACAGCTTCTCGGCCCTCGCGCAGGGCGGAGTAAGTTACGCGGATGGCGTTTTTGCCGCCAAACGCGCTGAAGCGCTCAAGGAGCTCGGCGAAGCCGAAGCGTACTTAAATACCAATTTGAGCGATACTGCGGAGCTCAAGCGCCGCGTAGAGCAGGTTTGCAGCAAGGTCGATGCGAGCATAAACGATTTGGACATCGTAAAGGACTCGATGGCCTGCACGTTCTCCGGCAGCCTTAAGGACTTCAGAAAAACCTACATGACCGGCCTTCGTACAAACGCCAAAAAGCAGCGCAAATACGATCGCCAGATGGCGCGCTACAATAAACGCATCGAAAAGGGGAAAGCGCCGGACTGGAAGGTAGCCGCCGCGTCCACGATAGACCTTGAGCAGGTAAGGCTGAATATGCTCGAGCATGTCAGAAACCTTAAGGAACACTACACGATCCTCAGCGCGGAATTATCTGCTGAAGAAACCGCCAGGAAGACTGAGCGTCTGCTTGACTACCTGAAGGAGAACACCTCCGGCATGGTATTCAAGGTAACCAAGTCGATGGCAAAGCAGCGCGCCCTCAAGCTTATGGAGGAGGTTGGAATACCGGAGCCCGAAAAGCGGTACCGCTCTTATCCGTTCGAATTCTCGGGCGGCATGAGACAGCGCATAGTTATAGCTATCGCGCTTGCGGCAAACCCCGATATACTTATCTGCGACGAGCCGACCACCGCGCTCGACGTTACGATACAGGCGCAGATACTTGAGCTGATCAACGAATTGAAGCGCAGAAGAAATCTTTCGATCATATTTATAACCCATGATTTGGGCGTGGTAGCGAATATGGCAGACCGTATAGCGGTCATGTATGCCGGAAAGATCGTGGAATACGGCACGGCTGACGACGTGTTCTACTCTCCTGCGCATCCTTATACCTGGGCGCTGCTCAGCTCCATGCCTGACCTCGATACCAAGGACAAGCTCGAGGCCATACCCGGTACTCCGCCGGACATGCTGTATCCGCCGGTTGGCGACGCATTTGCTGCGCGCAACAAATACGCCATGAAGATAGACTTCAAACAGCAGCCGCCGCGCTTCTATATATCAGACACGCATTGGGCGGCGACCTGGCTTTTGCATCCGGACGCGCCTAAAATCGATCCGCCCGCGATCGTTACCGACAGGATCGCGCGTATGAAGCAAAAGAATGCGAATGAGTATGCAAAGGAGGCGTCGTCAAATGATTAAGAGATTAAGGCGCCTGTCGACCGTACTCAAAATACTCGGGATTTTCATATTGGTGTATGCGCTTATTCTGAGCGTGATCGTGCATACCACTACGAATGCTCCCTGGAAAGAAATGCAGAAGCTTGCTTCTGGAAGCAGCGTCGATATAACTAAAGACACGGATAAGCTTATCCCGCGTCAGAGCTTCAATCGCTCTTACCTTGCTGCGCTGCTTGAAGCGGACAACGCCCAAAACCGTACGTTGGACGAACGGCGGGAGTCGCTTAAAACCCATTTTACATGGATTAGCGAGAAAGCGGACGCGAACGACCGAAGGCTCAGCGAAGCACAGCTCGCATCCACGATCGCGGAGTTTACGGAGGGCAGGTTCGACGCAGATGCATACACGGAGCATTACGAAGCGTTCGAGGAACGCCGTGACGCGGTCAAGATAGACGCCGCATTCAAATATATAGACAGCCTCAAAGCGCCTCAGAAGGGCGCGAAGGGCGGGCTCAAAAGCCTGTCCGGAGAACGCGACAACTTCGAAAAATACTACGACGCGCTGCTGGAGACTTATTCGAGGCATGAAATAGGCTCTTTCGCGCAGTTCAGCGAAGCCTGCGCGCAGATGCTTAAGACCCTGAGGGAAAACGGCAGCAGCATTACGCCGCAGGAATTCCTTGCAAGCGGTTTTGATATCGATGAGTATTACGCATGTCTCGAAAGCATACGGGAAGCCGATTCCTCCGAGGGTGACGACACTGTAATCGATGAATTCGCTCAGCTTACGTACGCGCAGCTTGACGGGGAGCAGCCCGATTACGAAAGCTTTTTCAAGAGCAGTTATGCGGAATTCTGCGAGGAATTCGGGCAGGACGCCGCAGCGTATGAGCTGTACGTGCCTGCGCTGGCTTCTCTGCTGCATAAGGCTAATTTTGACGGAAGCTTCGCCGCGGTCAAAGCCGAAGCAGACGCGCTTGCGAAGGCAAGAGCCAGCGCATCCTTTGATAAAAACCTTACCAGTTACTGCAATAAGATAATAACGCGCAGCAAGCCGGCAGAGTTTTTCCTCAGAACGGGCCGCGTCAGCTATCTGATACTGCTTTTGGGCATACTGCTTATAGTATCAAACAAGCTGATCAAGAAGTATTGCCTGAATCTCCAGATAAAGACTTACGAGCACCGCACTCAGCCGATGAGCGAGGACGCGCTGCTTAAGGTTGATCACCTGTGCCAGTATTTCGGCGCGAACAAGGCGGTCGACGACGTATCCTTCGAGGTAAAGAAGGGTGAAGTGTTCGGCTTGGTCGGCGAATCCGGCTGCGGCAAAACCACGACCGGACGCTCCATAATCAAGCTTTACGACATCACCTCCGGCAACATATACTTTAAGGGCATGCGCATCGCGGCGGGCACCAAAAAGCTGACGGACGAGCTCGTGGAGCTCAAAAAGCGCAAAAAGAACGCCTCCGATGACGAAAAGCAGAATATCAACGCGCGTATCAGGCAGCTCAAGGAAGATATCTACTTTGCAAAATTCGATCATAAATATTGCGACAGCGTGCATGCCAGCGAAATAGCCCGCGAGGTCGACGAGAAATTTGCGCCTCTGCTCGCGTCCGCCAAGGGCGATTCGGCGCGCACGCGTGAAATCAAAAAGCAGTACGCCAAGGAAAAGCGTATCGCGCGCAAGCAGCACTACGTTACAAAAATCCAGATGATCTTCCAGGATCCGATAGCCTCGCTCGACCCGCGCATGACAGTGCGTGAGATCATTGCGGAAGGTCTGCGCATCCGCGGCGAGACCAACGAGAAGGTAATAGACGAAAAGGTCTATAACATGCTCGAAACTGTAGGGCTTGTACGTGAACACGCGGGACGTTATCCGCACGAATTCTCAGGTGGACAGAAGCAGCGTATCGGCGTTGCGCGCGCTGTGGTCATGAATCCTGAAATGATCATCGCAGACGAGCCGGTAAGCGCGCTTGACGTTTCGATACAGGCGCAGGTCATCAATCTTCTGGACGAGCTCAGGCACAGGATGGGGCTTACCGTTATGTTCATAGCGCATGATTTGTCGGTCGTCAAATACTTCTCAGACCGCATAGGCGTCATGTATTACGGAAAACTGGTAGAGCTCGCGTCATCTGACGAGCTGTTCGCCCATCCTCTGCATCCTTATACGCGCTCGCTGCTTTCAGCGATC
This sequence comes from Clostridia bacterium, assembly GCA_017543905.1. Lineage (GTDB taxonomy): Bacteria > Bacillota > Clostridia > Christensenellales > Aristaeellaceae > RUG14130. The sequence continues at coordinate 67,764 of JAFYFC010000053.1, read as the reverse complement.
CCGCTGCCTGATCCGGAATACGAAAAGCACCGTGTGCGCATAAAGTACGATCCGCTGCAGGCGCACGACTATTCAGTGCAAAAGCCTGAAATGCACGAGATACTGCCCGGACATTTCGTATACTGCAACGATATTGAGCTTCAAAGCTACAGGAAGGAACTCGGTATTGAAAACAAATAAGTACAGGTACGTACTGACGGCGGCCGCAGCAATTGCGGTCGCCGCTTTGAGTACGCATGTTCGGTTTTCCAATATGGATGGGGGAAAGAGCCTTATTCGCGCGCTTTCGGACGGCTGCTTCGTAAGCGGAGTGCTGTTTACCGGGATCGGCCTTCTCATATACGCGTCGAACGAGGGCTTTTTCAGCGTTTTTTCTTATGGGATTTCGAGCGCGCTCAGGGTCATGTTCCGCCGCAGAGAGGACATACTCGGCAAGGAAACCTATGTGGAATACAGACAGGCGCGCATGGAGAAAAAGACGGAATTCAGGTATCTCTGCGCCGTAGGCGGCTGCTTTTTGCTGCTCGCGCTACTGCTTGCAGTTTTGATTTGAGACTTAACCGTATCGTGCTTGCAAATAAACAAGCTGTATATATAATATGCGTAGCCTTATCAAGAGTGGTTGAGGGACGGGCCCTGTGAAACCCGGCAACCGACGAACTCGGTGCCAATTCCCGCAAAGCGCGAGCTTTGAAAGATGAGGCGAGTGCTTGATATCGTTGAGGCTCGCCCTGTGTGGGGCGGGTCGATTTTTATAGTAAAGGAGCAGTACTATGCGGAGGCTGTTTACATCCGAATCTGTCACTGAGGGACATCCTGACAAGCTGTGCGATCAGGTAAGCGACAGCGTACTGGATGCGATTCTTGCACATGATCCTTACGCGCATGTGGCGTGCGAATGCGCTACCACGACAGGGCTTATGCTGATAATGGGGGAGATTAGCTCCTCTTACAGACCCAATTACGACGAGATTGCGCGCAGGAAGATACTTGAAATCGGCTACGACCGCGCCAAATACGGCTTTGACGCGGAAAGTTGTTCGGTGCTTGTAAGCGTGCACGAGCAATCGCCCGATATCGCGATGGGCGTAAACAACGCGCTTGAGGGTCGTACGGCTAACGCGATGGAAATCGGCGCGGGAGATCAGGGCATGATGTTCGGCTTTGCTTGCAGCGAAACGTCCGAATATATGCCTATGCCTATAGCGCTGGCGCACAGACTGACACGGCGGCTCGCGTATGTGAGGAAGAACAAGATACTGCCGTATCTGCGTCCGGACGGAAAAGCGCAGGTCACGGTCGAATACGACGGCTTTAAGCCGGTACGCGTGGATACGGTCGTACTATCCACACAGCACGATCCAGGCACTTCGCAGGAAACGATACGCTGCGACATGCTTGAAACGGTCATACGCCGCGAGATACCCGAAAACCTGATCGACTCGGAAACGAAATTCTTCATAAATCCCACAGGGCGCTTTGTGGTAGGAGGCCCGCAGGGAGACAGCGGACTGACCGGGCGAAAGATAATAGTGGATACGTACGGCGGCATGGGACGCCACGGCGGCGGCGCGTTTTCAGGCAAAGACCCTACTAAGGTGGACAGAAGTGCGGCATACGCAGCGCGGCATGCCGCAAAGAACATAGTCGCAGCAGGTCTCGCCGACAGGTGCGAGATACAGCTTGCGTACGCGATCGGCGTCGCGAATCCGGTCTCGGTCATGGTAGATTCCTTCGGCACCGGCAAGCTCTCAGATTACGAGCTTGCGAAGAAGGTATCGTCCGTGTTCGATTTCCGTCCGGCGGCGATAATCGACCGCCTCGGCCTAAGACAGCCGATCTACGCCGCAACCGCCGCTTACGGCCACTTCGGACGTACGGACGTTGATTTAAGCTGGGAGAGAACGGATTACATAGACCAATTGCTTGCGTAGGCGATTTGCGCGGCACCGCACAATCGGACGCACGTCTGGCTGCGCCTGACGCACCATTTGCAGCTTGAAGGTTTCTCGATATCAAAACGAAAGCGGCGCACAGCCGCTTTCGTTATGTTTCAAAACAGACCGCAGTCTGTTTTATACGCTTCGTTTTGGTTTATACTTTGTCGGGTATTTCGAGCACGTAGCGCTCGAACGCGTTTATGATCGGGATGCCGTTGTATTCGAGGTTCTGCGTTATGTTCCAGCCGTAGCTGCGATGCACGTGACCGTGTATCATGTACGACGGACGGAATTCGTCAAGCAGCTCTGCAAAGCAGTCGAAGCCGAGATGCGCGCGGTCGTTTGCGTCTCCGTAACCTGTCAGCGACGCATGCGATACGAATATGTCTATTCCGCCTGCTTTCTTTATAGCGCGGCGCAGCTTATACACACGTCGTCTCATCTGTGCTTCAGTATACTGGTATTCGCCGGGAGAATACCTTTTGCAGCCGCCAAGTCCCGCAATTCTGACGCCGCGGTACACGTACACGCTGTCGTCGATGCATTCACAGCCCTCCGGCGGATGCTCTGTATAACCCGTGTCGTGATTGCCGGGAATATACAAAAGCGGCTTTGAAGACAGGGTCACCAGAAACTCGAGGTATTCCTTCTTAAGATCGCCGCACGAGACAATCAGATCGATTCCCGCTATACGCTCTGGCCTGAAATGCTCCCACAGCGCCGCGCATTCGCTGTCAGCTATAAAAAGGATTTTCAATCCGGCTGCCTCCTTATATTCAAAATGCGGCGTTACGCGTACCTGGCTTATGATTACAGGGGCTTTTGTTCAGGTGGCGCATCAGGCTGCTGCGGCAGAGCGAGCAGCTCGGTAGTTTCGCGTGCCATAGGCATGATCTCAGATGCGACAGGTATGCGCCCTTTAACGTTTTCGCACAGCCAGTTCATCTGCATGATCTCTTCGGGCGTGAATACTGTGGACTTTGATGCGCGTTTTATACCTTTCGAGTCGGTAATCATGCACCTGAACGGATCGAGAGAACCGTTGATTATGCCGGTTTTGAGTATTCCCGCCAGCTGCTTTGTTCCTTCGGGGATTGAGTCGTTCAGCAATACGTCTATTACGCCGCTCGACATGCCCCACCAGTAGCTGACAGCCGTATCGTGCGGATAAGCGGACTCCCACGCTCCGGCCAAAACGGAGCGCGCCATCTGCTCGTAGGTTTTGCCCCAGTTCCACACGTCGGTCGCAAGCGGCTTAAAGCTGCCGTCCTCGGCGATCAGCACCGTGGACCAGCTTGGATCGGCCGAGCAGCCGGCGGCGGGGGAGGGATAGTCAGAGATTATATCTACGCCCTCCGCGCGCAGATGCGCTATCGGGTCGCCGCTCAGGCAGGTCCAGTCGAGATAAACCTGTGCAGATTGATTTGTGAGTCTGACGCCCAGAGCGAACGCGTTGATCGCCGCGGGCACACCCATAATCGGATACCGCGCGATATAGCCTATACGCCCGGTTTTACTGAGCGCGCCCGCAATAGCGCCGGATATGAATTTAGCCTCATATATACGGCTGTAGTATGTGCGTACGCCCACATACGGCAGCGAGAGCGCGCATACGAGCACCTTCACGCCCGGATGCAGCGCGGCCACCTGCCGCGCGGGAGCAAGCAGAGTGGGAGCGGTCGCGATAAGCAGCTGAGATTCGTCCTCTTTGACGGCTTTTTCCATGAGTGCGGACGCGTTTTCCGCATCTGCTACATATGTTTTAACGCGCACCTGCGTCCCCAGCGCCTGCTCAAGATATATGCGGCCTTCGTCGTGAGCATGGGACCATGCGCTGGCCGAGGGGTCGGTCGCATAGATAAGCGCGACGTTCAGCGTCGGGTGAGCGATGCCGTCCAGAATCGTCTTTACAAAGCTTTTGTCCGGTATAAGCGGCTCTGTTGACACGGCAGAATCGGAAGTGTCCGCATCCTGCGCGTGCTTGAGATCCGGCAGCAATGCCTGAATGTGTTTTGCAAGCTCAGCGCGGTCGAGCTGCGTCAGATGCGAATAATCGTATACGTCAAGACAGAACAGCAGTATTTCGCTTACAGAATTCTCGCGCGCCGCTGCCAGCACCGCGCCCGTGCACACTGAACGCAGATTCCAGTAAAGAGACATAAGCTCCGCGCGCTCGGTATTCGTCCATATATGACCGGACTCGAAGCCTATATGCTTTTCGAGCTTTTCAAAACACCCGGGACGTGAAAACTGCAGCGCGTATATCTTGCTGCGTTTATAAAACTCCATAAATTCATAGTATGCGCGTACGGCAGGGGTTTCGTTCCACGCCGGTACAAGCCGCGTAACCTTGGCTTGTATAGTGGGCGCGTCATATGAACGCAGCACGCTCACGCGCTTATGCCCTTCCTGTACGTAAAACCTGCCCATATACTCATAACAGGTTATGGGATCAGTAATGCCGACCTCGCTCAGGTGCGCATTGCACAGCGTGATCCATTTTGCCGAGAATTCGGTATTGGGAGGCAGAAGCGGCATAAAATTACCCGCAAACGCGGCTTTACGCCCGTCCGCCACGGTTCCGATTATGGAATCGGAAGGTATTTCGAGTATGCCGAGATTTTGTCTCGCGGCGGAAAACGCTTCGGGAAAAATGTTTTCAAGTACGACGGGATAAGGATAACGGCCATGCGAAACGCATTCGCTGTAATATCTTTGTCCGCTTTTTAAAGCTGAATTGTATTTATTGCTTGCCTCGGGAGAAACTATCATACGACCTCCGGAAAAGATTTGCGCATTTGATTTTATTATGCGTCCGTATAGTATATTTTATGCGCTTATCAGGTATAAATCAAGCATATTCGTATTACGCGCCGATTGTATGCTGTTTACGATTTCGTTTTCTGATTTGTCGCTTTACAGGTGACAAAACAGGCATTTCCATATGCTAATATTATGACGTAATCAAAACCAGGGAGGTATTCGGAAATGAAAAAAGGTTTGACAGAGCTGGTGTTTATACTTGACCGTTCGGGTTCTATGTCAGGATTGGAAGCAGACACGATCGGAGGCTTCAACTCCATGATCGAAAAGCAAAAGGAGGCGGATGGGGAAGCGTACGTATCTACCGTACTGTTCGACGGGGAGAACGAGGTGCTGCACGACCGTGTGCCGCTTACGAAAATCGAGCCTTTGACTGCGAAGCAGTATTTTGTGCGAGGCTGCACGGCGCTGCTTGATGCGGTGGGCGGCGCGGTAAGGCATATAAGCAACGTGCATAAATACGCGCGCAGCGAGGACGTGCCTGAGCATACCGTGTTCGTCATAACAACGGACGGCATGGAAAATGCGTCGCGCGAATACACATACGGCGAAGTAAAACGGATGATACAGAACAAGAAGGAAGCGGGCTGGGAGTTCATATTCCTTGGCGCGAATATCGACGCGGCAGAGGCCGCTGCACATATCGGGATCGAACGCAGCCGCGCCGCGAGATGGGTGCACGACTCGCAGGGCGCACAGCTCAATTTCAAGGTGGTGAGCGATACACTTAGTAAGATGCGCGCGAACGTTCGTTTCTGCGAAAGCGACGAACCGCTCGCAGAGATCAACAGGGATTACGAAAGACGCGGAAGATAATAAGAACTCCTCGACAGCGCAGGTGCAAATGCATCTGCGCTGAAATATTAATTTTTTTGGCAGTATAGACAAACGCAGATTTGCATGATATAATACCAACAACTTTCAAATTCGGCTTGGATTTGAGCGCAATTTAACGAAATATGAAGGAGATAAGTCTATGGCGTTTCAAAATGAGTATCTGAAAAGCGTTTATGAGAAAATCGAAAAGCGCGATCCCGATCAGAAAGAGTATCTGCAGGCTGTACGCGAAGTGCTCGAATCTCTCGAAGGCGTGTTTGACAAGCGGCCGGATTTCGTTGCGGCGAACATCGCTGAGCGCATCGTGGAGCCGGAGCGGATCATAACCTTCCGCGTAAGCTGGGTAGACGACGCGGGCAAGGTGCAGGTCAACCGCGGTTACCGTGTACAGTTCAACAGCGCGATCGGTCCTTATAAGGGAGGCTTAAGGCTTCATCCCAGCGTGAACCTTTCCATTCTGAAATTCCTGGGCTTTGAACAGATTTTCAAAAATTCGCTTACCGGGCTGCCGATGGGCGGCGGCAAGGGCGGCAGCGACTTTGATCCCAAGAGCAAGAGCGACGGAGAAATCATGCGCTTCTGCCAGAGTTTCATGACAGAGCTCTACCGCCACATCGGCGCGGACGAGGACGTGCCCGCCGGCGATATCGGCGTAGGCGGTCGTGAAATCGGTTATATGTTCGGCCAGTACAAGCGTATCGCCAACGAGTTCACGGGCGTGCTCACCGGCAAAAAACCGGGCTGCGGCGGTTCTCTTGCGCGCACGCAGGCGACCGGCTACGGTCTGTGCTACTTCACGGACGAGGTACTCAAAGGCGCGGGCTTAAGCTTCAAGGATAAAAGGGTCGTTATTTCGGGCAGCGGCAACGTAGCGATCTATGCTCACGAAAAGGCCACCCAGCTCGGCGCGAAGGTCGTCGCGATGAGCGACTCTTCAGGATATATCGTGGACGAAAAGGGCGTCGATCTGGCTGTGATCAAGCAGCTGAAGGAAGTGGAGCGCGCCCGAATAAGCGAATATCCCGCGCGCGTGCCGGGCTCTGTGTTCGTACCGGGCTGCAAGGGCATCTGGACCGTGCCGTGCGACATCGCGCTTCCCTGCGCTACGCAGAACGAGCTGGACGAGGAAGGCGCTAAAGCGCTCATCGCGCACGGCGTGAAGTGCGTATGCGAAGGCGCGAATATGCCCTCGACTCCGGAGGCGGTCGCGGCGTTCCAGAACGCGGGCGTGCTGTTCGGGCCTGCCAAGGCGGCAAACGCGGGCGGCGTAGCCACGAGCGGCCTTGAAATGACTCAGAATTCCATACGCCTCAGCTGGACGTTCGAAGAGGTCGACGAGAAGCTCAAGGGAATAATGAAGTCTATTTACGAAAGCGCCTCTTCAGCCGCCAAGGAATACGGTCACGAGGGCAATCTTGTGGTAGGCGCGAACATAGCAGGCTTCCTGCGCGTCGCGGAGGCTATGCTGTGGCAGGGCGTTGCGTATTAGTTTAATAACCTTGCAAAACACAAGGGCTGCGCATTAAGTTACGCAAAGCAGCCCTTGCTTGTTTTATGCGAAAGCATCAGTATGCAGAAAGTATAATCACCGAGGATGACATGCTCGAGGAGCTCTTAAAAAGAAACCGCAGCTACCGCGCGTACGACGAAAGCGTGCGCGTGAGCGAAGCGGAGCTTAAACACCTTGTAGATCTGACGCGCTTTATTGCGTCCGGAAACAACAGACAGCCGTTAAAATATCATATTTCGTTTGAACGTGCAGAAACGGAGACGCTGCTCTCCATGACCAAGTGGGCGGCTGCGCTGCCTGAGCTCGCTTTGCCGCGTCCGGGCGAGCATCCGGCGGCGTTTATAGTAATTTTACAGGATCTTTCTGTTAATCCAAAGCTTGGCGCAGCGGATAAAGACGTAGGTATCGCGGCGCAGACGATACTTCTGGGCGCTGCTGAACAGGGGCTCGGCGGACTGATGATAGGCAATTTCCGCAGACAGGAGGTAAAAGAGTTTCTTAAGCCCGGCGAGAAGCTGGAGCCCGTGCTTTTGATAGCGCTGGGCAAGCCATCCGAGCAAATATGCCTGACTGCAGTGCCTGAATCCGGCAAAACTGACTATTACCGTGAAAACGGCGTACATTATGTCCCGAAGCGCGCGCTTGAGGATATACTTGTTTAGCCATTAAGTATCCAAAGCTGAACAACAAAAGCACAGTATAAACAACGATGGTCATAGATATTCAAAAATCCGGAAAAGGTCCGCTGCCTCACCAAAAAACGGGCAGCGGACTTTCGTTGCTGCAGGGGCACTTTAAAACGCCCCATCCGGCAGATAATGCGTTTAGCCTTATTCTGGCGTATCTATCATGAGCGCACGCAAAGCGTTCGCCGTGGCGCAGAGGAGCATGCCCACGTCGCCGATTATAGCGATATACATCGGAATGCTTACGAATATACCGGTTATGAGTATCGCGGCCTTTACCGCGAGAGACAGCACGGTATTCTGCATCGCGATTTTCAGTGTGCGGCGGCCTATCCTTACTGCAAGAGGCAGGCGCGTAAGCTTATCGTCCATGACGATTATGTCGGCGGCATTTATGGCGGCGTCGCTGCCCAGACCGCCCATGGCCGCGCCCGCATAGGATGCGGCGAGCACGGGTGCGTCGTTGATGCCGTCGCCGGTATACAGTGTTTTGCCCTGCGCGGACAGGCGCTCCATTTCGGAAACTTTATACTCCGGCATCAGCTTTGCGTGCGTTTCGTCTATTCCTACCGCTTTGCTTACCGCAAGCGCGGAGGCTTCGGTATCGCCGGAAAGCATCACGCTCTTTTTGAAGCCGAGACGTTTAAGCTCGCTTATGGCGTCGGCGGCAGTGGGCTTAATGTTGTCGGACACTGAGAGCGCACCGATGCAAACGCCGTCCTTTGCCGTATACACGCTGCCCGCGATATCCTGCGGCACCAATATGCCTTCGCTTTCGAGCAGTCTTTTGTTGCCTGCAAGCACCTCAGAACCATCGATCAGCGCTTTTACGCCCATGCCTGCTTTTTCGTATATCAGTTCAGCGGTACTGCCGCCTGTATACAGCGCGCTCACGCATTTTGCAATAGGATGAGTGGAAAACCGTTCCGCGAGCGCGGAAAGCCTGACAAGCTCGTCCCTGCTTACGCCGATAGGCGTTACGTCCTTTACGGCAAAGCCGCCTGTCGTGAGCGTTCCGGTTTTGTCGAATACGGCGGTGTCGGCCTGGGCAAGGTTTTCGAGATATATGCTGCCCTTGACCAGAATGCCGTGTCTGGACGCGCAGCCTATGCCGCAGAAGAACGTGAGAGGCACGCTCACGACCAGCGCGCAGGGACACGACACCGTCAGGAAAACCAGCGCTCTGTGTACCCAGGTCGCCCAGTCGCCGGTAATGAATGAGGGAACCGTTCCGAGCAGCGCCGCGCAAACGATGACGATTGGGGTGTAGACGTGCGCAAAACGTTCTATAAACGTTTCGCTTTTGGCTTTGCGTTCCTGCGCTTCCTGCGTTAGCTTTAGTATGCGGCTGACCGCGCTGTCAGCCTGCGTGCTTATGACGCGCAGCTCGATAAGACCTGTCAGATTGACGCAGCCTGAAAATACCTCGTCTCCCGTCTGCTTTTCAGCCGGCATGGATTCGCCTGTCAGCGCGGAGGTGTCCACCGTGGTGGCGCCGGATATTATTTCGCCGTCCAGCGGTATACGCTCGCCGGGCAGTACGACTATGGTTTCGCCTATATTCACGTCCTCGGGCGTAAGGCTGATTTCTTTGCCGTTTCGCTTTACGCGCGCGCGGTCGGGCCGCAATTCGGCAAGCGCGCTTATGGAATCGCGGCTTTTATCCACAGCGTAATCTGCGAACCATTCGCCGACGCGGTACAGCAGCATGACTGCGACCGCCTCCGGAAATTCGCCGAGTATCAGCGCGCCGATCGTGGCTATGCTCATAAGCGTCTCTTCGGAGAATATTTCGCCTTCCCGCGCTTCCTTAACTGCGCCTGATATCACCTCGAAGCCGACGAAAATATAGACTGCGACGTAAATGAGCGTACGCGTGAGACTGCTTACGGGTATCTTCACAAGCTCGAGCGTGACGAGCGTGCATACATAAAGAAATGCGCCCGTAATAAGCTCAAGCAGCTCTTTTCTTCTGTCCGCGTTCATGCTTCTGAACATCCTAATGCACCTCCGTTATATGCTCGTAACCCTCTGATATAATACTGTGAACGTGACTGTCGTCGAGCGAATAATATACCGTTTTGCCTTCGCGCCTGCTTTTGATAAGCCGGCTCTCCCTGAGCACCCTGAGCTGATGGCTTATGGCCGTCTGCTCGATTTTCAGATATTCGCTTATCGCGCAGACGCACATCTCCTCCAGACTCAGCGCATACAGTATGCGCATGCGCGTCCGATCGCCGAACACCTTGAACAGCCGGGTCAGATTATCGAGCGTACTATCATCCGGCATCTCTTTCATTACGTGATCCAGCAGCGCGTGATGATCGTGCATAAAATGAACCTCCGTTCATATGAATTGATATTCATATTATATGCGCAGGTGAGCGCTCTGTCAATACTATCGAAAATGAAGATAGGGTTAAGAATCTTTTTGACGTATCGCCAAATGAATATAAAAAACGCGGCAGTCGTTTTCTTGCGAGCTGCCGCGAGCTTACGCCGTGGAATATAAGGACGAGTTATTCTCCGTAAAGCACGACGCTGTTTTCGCCGTCGTATTCCGTAACGTTTACGCGTATACGCTCGATGCGCGCGGTAGGTACGTTTTTGCCCACAAAGTCAGCCCGTATCGGCAGCTCCCTGTGTCCGCGGTCTATCATTACTGCGAACTGGATTTTCTGCGGACGTCCCATGTCCATCAGCGCGTCCATGCCCGCGCGCGCAGTACGCCCTGTAAACAGCACGTCGTCGACCATTACCACGGTTTTATCGACTATAGAGAAAGGGACAGAGGTGGAGTTCACCGTCGGCTGCTCGCTTTTGTGCGAAAGATCGTCACGGTAAAAGGTAATGTCGAGCTCGCCTACCGGCACAGTCGTGCCCTCGACGGCTTTGATTACCTCGGCTATACGCCAGGCAAGCGGTACGCCGCGCCTGCGTATACCGGCGAGCACCACGCTTTCACAGCCGTTATTTCGCTCGATGATCTCGTGCGAGATGCGAATAATAGCGCGCTGCATAGTGCGCTCGTCCATCAAAAGTGCGCTTTTTGCCATGGGTCACTCCGTAATAAATACTCTGCTCAGGAGCGGGTCCGTAAAATCCGCCACCATTATATGAGTTCCAAGCTGCGTATGCAGCTGCTTTTGCCGTTCAGCGCCTGGATTCAGGCGTGAAAGCGTAAGCGCGCCCATGCTTATTCCGGCGCTAATCTCGCTTCTGCCGTCGCCTGTGACCAGCACGCTCGCGCCGTCTGTATGGAGCCTTGCCAGCAGCGTGAGCATGATTTCGTCCTTGGGAAGCTTGGTATCCCAGGTCGAACCGATTATGTCCTCGACCATGCATCCTGCGCCTATGGGGTAGCCTAACGTCTCTACTTCCTCGAACATCCCTTTGCCGCGTTCGACCACTGCGCCGGTAACGAAGTAGTTTTTGACGCCTGCGTTATACAGGCGGGTCAGAAATTCGAAGCTGCCCTTCACGCGGAAGCTTTCGGGATTGGCGCGTGCGAGCGCAAGGTTTTTATCGCGGCAGTAACCGTTAAGCACGCGTTCGTACAGCTTGAACAGTCGAGGAGTGTATTCGGAAAGCATAGCCTGCATCTCGTCCGTTTCGGGCATATCCGGAAACTTTTCCACGCCCTCCCAGATAAGACGCACTTTTTTGCTGTTTATGTCCGGATCGGCCTTTACGCTTACCGTGCCGGCCTCGACAGCGCGGCGGATCGCCCATTCCATCTGAGTAAGCGCCGACAATCCGGCGCTCTCAACGCAGAATTTATCTGTTTCGGGCAGAGGACGCGTGCCGGCTGCGTTTATAAGGCGGATTAGATTGGCTTCGCTGTCGAAATCGTCCGGTAGACCGCGCTTGATCACGTCCGCAAGCACTATGCTCATCACAGGCGGCCAGTTCCGTATTAGCGAATGCGTGCCGTCTATATCGTGAAAAGCGTAGAGTATGCGCCGGGTGTCAAATTCTCTGAGGCAGCCGGGGGAGTATACAGCCTTCAGCATCACTTGCGTTTTTCGCAGCACAGTGCGAGCAGGTCTTCTTCTTTGGCAGTCGCCATGCGAACCACGGCGTCGCCTGCCGAGTAATATATGCGTATGAGGCCGGTTTCGTCTCTGACCATTCCGCAGGGGAACAGAGCGTTGTTGCGGAAACCGCCGTCAAGCTCGTACGGAGCCTCCGGTATCATAAGGGGAGATTTGCTCATTCCCACGACCTTCGAAGGATCTTCCAGATCCAGCAGCATCACGCCTATGCAATAGCGCTTGCGCCAGTAGTTCTCCCAGCCGTTCTTGCCACGCGCGGGATCTATGTCCACAGAATGGAAGATTACCAGCCAGCCCTTATCGGTTTTGAGCGGCGGCGCGCCGGGGCCGATTTTGTCGTTGCAGTAGGGAACGTCCTCCGTGGCCAGCACGAGGCGCGAATTGCCCCAGTATACGAGATCGGGACTGTCGCTGATCCAGATATCGAACTTGTCGCCGTCACGCGAATATACAGGCATGGGACGTTCGAGACGCACGTATTTGCCGCCTATTTTCTCCGGGAACAGCACCATATTGCGGTTGTCGGGCACGGATATGGATAGGATTTCGTAATTCTTGAAATCGTCCGTACGGCAGATGCCGCCGTGCACGCCGTGCTTGGTATCCACGGCGAAGCATACGTAATAATGCCCGTCCATAACGGTGATGCGCGGGTCGTATGCGCGTACGAACTCCTCGTTTTTAAGCTGCGCAAGCTCAAAGGAAGGCTCGGGATCGACTGTCCACTTAATGCCGTCCTTGCTGCGTGCAAGACCGAGGTTCGTGCCCTTGAAGCGCTTGCCGGCTTCCCATTCGGCCTGTGTACAGCCGTAGTCGTTCCTGAACAGCATCAGATAGCCGTTTTCCTCTCTGACTATGCCTGCGTTGAAGGTGAGTGCCGAATCGTAAGGCACGTCATCTTTCGAAAGAATGACGTCCGGATAACGCGTAATGACTGAGCTGCCCTTATAAAGCTTTTCTTCCATACAGGCCTCCATTATATTTTTAAGTTATATTTCAACGCGAAGAACGGTTTTCCTGCACGACCGAAAGTGTTTTTAAACGAGCAGAAGACGTCCGTTTACTTTTTAGACCCGAACACCGCTTTGATCACGTTTCCTATGCGTGGAGTGGTTCCGTACATAAGTACCCCGACACGGTATATCTTTGCCGCCGCTATGCCGATAACGACGACGGAGCAAATGAGTATGGCGACTGACACGGCTGTTTCATACCACTTAACGGTGCTCATCGCAAGCCGTGTGAACATGGCCATCGGCGACGTGAAGGGTATATACGAACAGACCTTCATGAGCGCAGTGTCTACGTTTCCGCTCGTCATAGAAAGCATGACCACTAAAAATCCGCCGATGAACAGCAGGGTTATCGGCATGACCGACGTGTTTATATCTTCGAGCTTGGAAGCCGTGGAGCCCACCGCGCCGAACATGAAAGCGTATATGAGGAAGCCCAGCACAAAAAACAGCAGCATATACGCAAACAGATCCGTCGGCATATCGAATATCGATCTGATTATGGGATTGTCGCCCCAGTATTTACTGTTCAGATTGTAGAAAACGAGCGCCGAGCCGAATACGACGGCAAGCTGCGTGAGACCTGCAATACACGAAGCGATAACCTTGCCGAACATCATCGAGGCAGGCCTTGCGCTCGTTATAAGCAGCTCCATCGCGCGCGAGCTTTTTTCGGTGGCTACGTTGGTCGCGACCATCTGACCGTAAAGCAGTATAACCATATACAGCGCGAATATCATTATGTACGTGTAGAAGAAATTCTGCATCTGATCCTTGCCGAGATTGACGGTTTCGCCGCCTACTCTTATCGAGAGTATGCTTTGAGCGTCTTCGGCAGTAAGACCGGCGCGGGTCATTTCCACTACCTGGCGGATGCCTGAAAGCAGCGCCTCGGCTGTCTCGGTATTGGTGTCGTACATGCTCAGGTTGTTCACATAATACGTGTACGCGCCGTTACCGTGCAGAACGAACGCGCATTCGGCCGCGCCGCCTGTTATCTGATTTTTTATGCTATCGATACCCTCGTCCGTATACTTTACTTCGTACTCGCCGAAGACGGACGCAAACGCGTTTTGCATATCCGCGTCTGACATGTTTTCAGCCGCTACTAGCATTATGGGCTTGTCGGCGCTTTGCCGCGGTTCGTTACTGCTGACGGCGGCCTTTATGCGCGGAAAGAACATTACCGCCGCGATCACCACCGCAAGAAAAACCGTGACTCCAACAAACACTTTATTTTTCAGATAATTGCCGAGCTCGAAAACAAGTATTCTTTTAAACTGCTTCAATTTATCTCACCTCTGTGCGTCTGTCTGACCCGCATACTCCACGAATATATCGTTGAGCGTTGGCTCGAAGACCCTGATTTCGTCTATGTCGTAGCTGCCTGACAGCTTCTGCATTTCGTTCTGCTTGCTTTTTGCGTCCTCAAGCGTGATAATAAGCTCTCCGTTTTCAGCCTGCGTGCAGGAAGCTGCGTATGCGCGCGCGATTTCGGCGTTTTGACGCGATTTTACGACGAGGCGGTTGCGCGGGTAGCTGTGCTTTATTTCGGTGAGTTCTCCGGCTATGGCGATTTTTCCGCTGTTCAAAATTGCAATGCTGTCGCAGAACTCCTCTATATAATTCATCTGATGGCTTGAAAACAGTACGATCTTGCCTTTGGCTATCGTCTCCTTTACGACATCCTTAAGCAGCAGTGCGTTTACCGGATCGAGACCGGAAAACGGTTCGTCGAGTATCACTATTTCGGGATCGTGCGCAAGCGCAGTGATAAGCTGTATTTTCTGCTGATTGCCCTTTGAAAGCGTGTCGAGCCGCTTGTCACGGTATTCGGTCATACCGAGCCGTTCGAGCCAGTAATCAATGGCTCTTATTGCGTCTTTGCGCGTCATTCCCTTGAGCATCGCAAAATAGATCAGCTGCTCGCTTATCTTTTTCTTGGGATACAGCCCGCGTTCCTCCGGAAGATACCCAAAGTGTACTTTGTTATAATCTATCTGTTCGCTGTCAAAGAGCACCTGCCCGCCTGCTGCGCCGAATACGTTCATAATAATGCGCAGCGTGGTCGTTTTGCCTGCGCCGTTCCGGCCGAGCAGTCCGAATGCCTTGCCGCCCTCCGCTTTGAAAGAGATACCGCGAAGCACCTGCTTTTCTCCGAAGGATTTATAAATGTCCTGAAGCTCGAGTATCATAAAACGTTTCTCCGTAAGCTTATTTATAGACGCGCATACCTGTAAACTATGCAGCGCAATGAAAGTTTACAAAAAAGTATATTAAAATTCAAGGCTGCGAAAATAAATACTTGAATGCGCCGAAGATGAAATTGCGCTCTGTTGCAGGAAATCATGAATTGGCATTGAATATATTTAAATAAACAGTTTACGCTCGGAGGTATTTTTATGAAAGCGTTGTTCATTGGCGGAACGGGCACGATCAGCACGGCGATAGTAAAGCGCCTTGCGCTTGATCCGCAGTGGGAGGTTTATGTGCTGAACCGCGGCAATCGCAGCAGCGTATTGCCGGAAAACGTACATACAATCGTCGCGGATATAAACGACGAATCCGACGTTCGGAAAAAGCTTGACGGCATGCGCTTCGATTCCGTATGCGAGTTTATAGGCTTCAGGCCTGAACAGGTTGCGCGTGACATAAGGCTGTTTGAAGGGAAAACCGGGCAGTATATCTATATAAGCTCCGCCTCCGCCTATCACAAGCCTGCCGCCAATTACGTAATCACCGAGGGGACCACGCTCTCGAATCCGCATTGGGAGTATTCGCGCAATAAGATCGCCTGCGAGGAACTGCTTATGAAGGCGTACCGCGAAACGGGCTTTCCGATCACGATAGTGCGCCCGAGCCATACATACGACGAGCGCATGGTGCCGCTCGGCGTAGAGGGGAGAAACGGCTTCTTCGGAGTTATCAAACGTATGCTCGCGGGCAAGCCGGTTATAATACAGGGCGACGGCTCGTCACTGTGGCATCTTACATTCAATACGGATTTTGCCGTGGGCTTCACGGCGCTCATGGGCAACATACACGCAATCGGCGAAGCCTTCCATATTACCGGAGACGAGGTGCTTACGTGGGATCAGATATATCAGACGATAGCCGACGCACTGAACGTCAAGCTGAACGCGCGGCATATCTCGAGCGAATTCCTCGCTGCGGCAGGCAGAAAGTTCGGCTACGATTACGAAGGGAGCCTCACAGGCGACAAATCGGTTTCGGTCGTTTTCGACAACAGCAAGATAAAGCGTATAGAGCCGAATATGCGCACGAACGTGCCCTTCAAGCAGGGCGTGCGGATCGCGCTGGATTACGTGCTTTCGCATCCCGAATGCCAGAGGGAGGATGCTGAGTTCGACGCATGGTGCGACCGTGTGATCGAAGAAACAGACAAGGCGCTTGCACGAATAAAAGGAGAAGACGATGAATAAGCTCGAACGGGTCAGGGCCGCCTTTGAAGGCCGCGAGGTCGATCACGTACCGGTTTGCATGTGGAAGCACGTGCCGCGCGAATACTGGTCAGACGACGACAGATTTGCCGAGCAGCAGATTAATTCATATCGCAATACCGATGTGGATTTTGTAAAGCTGTCCGCAGACAAGTATTTCGGCTGGCCGTCTCCCGTGCTGCAGGGCATAAGCAGCGCAGAAGACTTATACAAGATAGAGCCGCTGGGCAAATACCATCCCTTCATACGCGGACAGATCAACCGCACCGCAAAGGTGATACGCGGCCTCAAGGGCGAATGCGCGGCGCTGTATCTTATATTTGCGCCGCTTTCGTATCTGCGTCTTCAAATCGGCTATCCGCTTATGATGCGCTTTATACGTGAAAATCCGGAGGCTGTGAAATACGCCTGCAAGCTTATCGCCGAAGACACGAAGCTGCTTATAGACGGCATAATAAACACCTCCGGAGCAAACGGCATATTCTATTCTGTACAGAACGGCGAGGAAAACCGCTTTACCGAGGAGGAGTACGCCGCATGGGTAAAGCCGAGCGATATTGAAGTGCTCGATTACGCAAATTCTTTAAGCGATATGAACGCCATACATTTCTGCGCATGGGAGGGTATAAAAAACAGGCTTTCCGTGTGGCGGGATTATAAGACGCCTGTCGTAAGCTGGTCGCGCTATATCGACATATACGATATCGCCGAAGCCAAACGTCAGTTCGGCTGTACGGTATGGGGCGGCTTCGACAATCGTTCTGGCACACTGCTGTATACAGGCTCGCGCGAAGAGCTTGAGCGGGAAACGCACAGCCTTATACAAATGGGCGGAAAACAAGGCTACATACTCGGCGCAGACTGCAGCCTGCACAACGAGCTTGCGGAAGAACGCATACGTATAGTCGCGGATGAAGCACACAGGATCTGACTTATTTATAAGACCGATCCGTGCGGGCGACGACGCGGCGCTTGCGGCTCTCGTGCGCTCAAGCCTTAAGCGGCACGGCCTCGACATACCCGGCACGGCATATTTCGACGCGTGTCTTGACAAGCTGAGCGATTATTATTCGCTCAGGCCGGATAAACGGGCGTATTTCGTACTGACCGACGGTCAAAACGTACTGGGCGGCATCGGCATCGCGGAGCTTGACGAGATACCTTCCTGCGCTGAAATGCAGAAGCTGTATATAGATACGCGTGTGCAGGGGAGAAGGCTGTCCTACAAGCTGATCGGCTGCGCGGAAGCAAAAGCGCGTGAGCTTGGATATAAAAGAATGTACCTCGAAACCCACACAAGGCTTGCCGCTGCCATTCACGTATATGAAAGCTGCGGCTACAAAAGCACTAAGCCGCCCGCTTTTGCCGTGCACGGCGCCATGGACAGGTTTTATATTAAAGAAATAAGCTGAGATCGTAAAAGCATACGCGTGCATTTGCACCGCATACAGACGCACAGAAATAGGGACGGATGAAGCTCGCGTCCCGATTTCTGTGTATATGAAATCTGTTTTATTTAGTTTACCGGCACGAGCACCGCTACCGCGTACGGCGGAAGGGTGATGCCTGTCGTGCCGTCAATTACGCTTACAGCGACTGCTTCGCTGCCGGTTTCAAGCTCCCCTGCAAGCGCGTATTCTCCGCACAGCATCGCTTGCGCGATGCCCGAAGAAGAGAAATTTATCGCAATCACGACCGAAGCGTCATTAGTGAATCTCTCAAAAACACAGTAGGCTTTTTCCGTCAGCAGCTCGCGTGTTCTGCCTGCGCTGATTACGGGGAATTCAGCCTTCAGCAGATTGATCGCCCTGCAGTAATTGAGCAGCGAGTCTTCGTTCGCGATCTGCTCGTACACGCACGGATAAGGATAATCGAGCTGGTCAGCGCCGGGCGGGGGCAATGTGACCTCGCCGTCAGTCCAGTACATGCCGATGCGCTTGTTCGGATCGGCGCCGCTGCCCGCCATTCCGATTTCGTCGCCGTAATAAGTAAACGTGTATCCGGGGAACAGATTAAGCAGCGCTTCGCCGAACTTCGCCTTTGCGGGATTCGATCTCGCCTGCAATAGCCCAATCGCGCGCCCCGTATCGTGATTGCACAAAAACGGCGCGATAATGCCTTTCTTCAGCGTGCTTTCGGTCGTGAGCAGATAATTCATATATTTTTGCCCGGGAGATTTGGAATTGATCGCGCTCACGATATATCCCTCAGCCTGCGAAGCCGGGAACAGGAAGAAGCTGTCTATGCCGCTTTCGTAGTATTTCTGTATCTGCGAAAGGCTCGTCCACGCTTCGCCGACTATGTAGCAGCCGGGCTTCAACGCTTCGGATTCGGCATTCAGCCACGCCAAAAACTCCACGTCGCCTTCGAGCGTGGAATAATAACTCGTGACCGCGTCGAGCCTGAAGCCGTCGACGTCCACGTCGCACAGCCAGAATTCGAGTATGCGCTGTATCTCCGAACGCACCTCGGCGTTGTCGAGATTCAGGTCCGGCATGCCGCCGCCCGCGAACTGCTCCTCATAATACCACGAGGTGCCCTGCAGACGCACGTAACCCGCGCCGGCGGTTTTGCTGAAGTTATAATAGCTAACATATTTGTTGTCCGGATTTCCGAATTTAAGCGCCGTGCTTGCAAGCTCGAACCATTTGTGGCGAGTAGAGGTATGGTTTACGGGCAGGTCGATAATTACGCGAATCCCGCGTTCGTGGCATTCGCTTACCAGACTGCGCATGTCGTCAAGCGTGCCGTAGAGCGGATCGACGTTCATATAATCGGTCACGTCGTATTTGTGATAGCTGGGGGACGGCATGACGGGCATCAGCCATATACCCTCGTAGCCCATGTATTCGATATAGTCGAGCTTGTTTATAACGCCGCGCAAATCGCCCGTGCCGTCGCCGTCCGAGTCTGAATACGAGTAAACGAAAATTTCGTACCAGCAGCCGGACGAAGCGTTCTCCGAATATGCGCACATACCGAACAGCAGGCATAGCGTCAGCAATACAGACCAAAGTCGCTTGTTCATGCTCTCATCTCCTTCTTTGTTATGCGCTAATTATAACATAAAAATAATATCGGCGCAAGCGGAAAGCATATAAAAACGGCGGGAGACGTCGAAATCTCCCGCCATGTGAGTAAAGCTTTGATTATTCCGCGATCAGCAGATAGTATAAGTCGTAGCAGAGCTCGCCCTTGGTAGCCGTGCGCTGCGGATAGATATTCTCGTCCTCCATGGGCAGCAGGCCTGCCGCGACCGTCCAGCCTACCAGACCCTCGGCGCCTTCGGTGACGTCGGCGGCGTCAGCGTACTCGTCTATCGCGACTTCGCTTACCTCTACGCCGAGACCCATGCAGATATAAGCGGTGTAGTACGCAAGATCCTCGCGCGTAAGCTCAGTGTCCGGGCTCTCCGCCGGAATAAGGCCGTAGCCGCTCAGGAAGCTGACAGCCTCCTGTTGGTCGCTGCCGTATCCAAGGTAGGAATAGATGCCCGCTGCGAGCTCGCCCAGAGTCGCGGCCTCGTTTACGCCGAACTCGGTTTCGGAGTTCGGGAAAATAAGCGCGTTCTCAAAGCACGCACGAACCTCATCGAAGTATACGTAATCCTCAGTCAGGTCCGCAAATTCCTGCTCGGAAGCGTCCTGCACGCTGAAGGGATTGAGTATGCGTCCGTAGATATCCGCGTACTGGTTGATCTTCGCGGCGGAACCTGCAGTCGCGTAGATAGAGTTTTCTGCGAACTTTTCGTAAAGCGACGAATACTGCGCAAAGGTTTCCGGGGTAACGCCCTTCAGCTGCTGCATATAAGTGATCGTATCGCTGCCGTCGTCGCCGCCTATGTAATTGAGCAGCGTGTTGAAGCCGCCGGTCAGCTCGCCGCTTGAAAGCGCGTAGCCGGAATAAGAGGAAAGAATGTAGCCGTCCAGGGTCTCCTGGCTGGGTTCGTCCGTGGCTATGAGCTCGGGCAGGCTGTCGTAAACCTCAAAGGTTTCGGCGATGTTGGGGTCGCGGTAGGAGATCACGTATATGCCGGAATCAGTGGCGTAATGCATTACGCCGTAGGCACCGTACTGATCGCGCAGAAGCGGATACAGGTAGGTGTCGGATACGTAAGACGTGATGGCTTCCATGGCGCCGTCGTAGCCTTCAAGTCCGAGCGCTTCCCATGAGGCGTAGTACATGTTGTACTGTACCGAGCCGTCGATTATCAGCGCCTCGCTGCCCGGATACTCGCCGAAATCGTACGTCTGAGCGGTAATTTCGCTTTCGCCGAGCTTCAGCAGGAATTCGTCTGCCGCTGCTGCGTTGACGGCGATGCTTTCTTCGTTACCGACAAACGCCGCGATAGCGTTGGTGCGGTTATTGAAATACTGCTGTACCGCCGCGAGATTTGCAAGCACGGTCTCAGGATCGCTGTCCAGAGCTTCCTCGGTTTTTACAAGGAAGTCGTAGTAATCGAGGTAGGATACGTAATTGAAGTAAGCGCTCGTTGCTTCTTCGGTCGCCAAAGCGCGGTAGAGTATCACCTGATAGGCGCTTGAGGTGAGCGACTGCTTCAGGCTGTTTTTAAGGTTCGTAACGTTGTCCTTGATCGCCTTGGCGTCTGTCAGATCGGTGCCAAATATCAGCTCGTATACCAGATCGTAGCCGGCGGTCAGATCCTCGTCGAGCGCGGTGAACGTGGCGCGCAGGTAGGGATGGCACGCGTCGCCTTCTTCCATGGCGGAAACGCGGATGACGCCGTCGTACATGTAGCGCGTGGTGAGTGCGGATATCTCCTTGCGGGTGTGCGATGAAGTATTCAGATTGCCCAGCATGTCTACGAAGAGCTTGAAGTAATGCAGCTGATCCTGCGTGAGACCCTGCGCATCAAGCAATATCGCGGTCTTGCCTACGCCGTCCGTGTTTGCGAGCACGTCCACGTGGCGGATGCCGTTTTCGTCCACGTCGTCGAAAATATCGTATTCGCGCACCTCTTCAGGCAGGCTTGCGACGGTAACGGCGGTAAGCGCCTTTACGTATTCGTCGGCGGATGCGGTAGTATCCTCCGCGTTTGCGGAAGCGATGATGGCCGCGATCTCGTCCTCGGACATGGCGGCTTTGATTTCAGCAAGCTGTGATGCGAATTCCGCGTCCTGCACCTCTTTAAGACCGGCTACGGGTACGGTCACGACAAGCGCGCTGTTTTCGTTGCCTGCCAGATACTTTTCCGCGGCCGCGGCGAGAGTGCCGTCCTTCGCCCACGCTTCGAAATTATCGAGCGCGTCGATAAAGTCCATATAGCCGTAAAGCTTGTCGGTGGCAGCCCAGTAATAAACGATGTTGGGTATCATGTCTACGCCGAGGGAGCTGCTCTCGCCTGCGAGCAGCAGATCGAGCTTGGTGGACTGCACTATCGCGTCGACGCTGTCCTCGTCAAAGCCGTTGGCGATGACGTCCGCGATGGAATCGTCTGCGATCTGCTTAAACAGCGGAGCGTCCTCAGCGTCCACGCCGGTTGCGTAGAAATAGAACGCGTAGGAGGGAGTGGAAAGGTCGATATAGCACGCCGCGTTCGCGGAGGGCAATTCGTCCTTTATCCTCTGCTGGAAGTACGACGAGTCGTCGTTTATCATGGTGGACAGGAAATCGATCTTGTCGAGCTCCTCGTCAGGCGTGTCGCATACAAAGCCGTAAAATATCAGCGCGCCGTCCTCGGTCTTGGCGTCGGCGGCGAGTCCGTATTCGAAAACGGCCTCCTGCGGTCCGCTGATGGGCGTGTATTCCGCATCGTCTATAACGATGTCGGCTTTCTCGTACGCGGAGAAGTAGCCGTCAAGCAGCTTAAGGAATGCATCGGGCTGTTCGATCTTACCGTAAATGCAGGTAAGGGTATTCGAGGGATGATAGTATTTCGCATGATACTGCTTAAGGTCTTCATGCGTCATCTTGACTATCTCGGTGGGCTTGCCGCCGTGATCGCGGCCGCTGGTGGAGCCGGGGAAGAGGACGTTGTCGAAGTTCAGCGAGGCTGCGCGGTTAATCGTGTAAGCGCCCAGCATTTCGCTGTAAACGGTGCCGGCTACGGTAAGCTCAGAATCGGCGTCAGTCAGCACGTATCTCCATGCTTCCTCGTCGAATATGCTCTTGTCTTCAAGTACGATGGGATTAAATACGCTGTCGGTGTAAAAATCCGCGTACTTAAGCAGCTGTTCCTCGCTCAGGGAAGCTACCGGATAAGTAGTCATGAAGTTGTATGTAGACGCGTTCATGTACGTGTTGTAGGTCTGATAGGACAGATTGAAGAACAGCGTCTTGGAAGGGTATTTTTCCGATCCGTCGAGCACGGAATGCTCGAAGACGTGCGGCGTGCCCATGTCGGTCTCCGCCGGGGTGCGGAAGGTGATCTCGAACACGCGGTTCAAATCGTCGTTCAGTATGAACATGACCAGCGCGCCGGTCTTGTCGTGCTCATAAAGCTTGATGTCCGCGCCCAAAAGCTCGAAACGGCGTTCGTCCGTAAGAGTAAAGCCGTTGGAGCCGCTTGATGCGGCTTCTCCTTCGCCTGCTACGATACTGAACACAGTCAGCAGAAGCGCGAGGCTCAGGAGCAGTGAAGTAAATTTCTTCATGTAATCACTCTCCTAAAACAGAATAGAAGAAGTATACCACAACCTTTCGACTAAATCAACAAAAAATGTGCTGATTAATCGGGATTTCACGCTGGAAAAAGATTATTTCAGATTGTAGTATTATGAAAAATACTTCGGAGTATAATTGTATGGACGTAAAGCCCAGCGCGTCCGCCTGCACGCCTGCAGGTGCGGGCATAAAATGTACAAAGCTTTATATAACAGACGCTTCGGCGCTTGAGGATACAGCGCTTTACGAAAGAGTATCGTCTTTTATACCCTATCGATTGATGAGCGGCGTTTATAAGTACAAACAAAATGCGGACAGACGCCGCGCGCTTGCTGTGCGTGCGCTGCTTATATATATGCTTAAAGAAGAAGGAATAAATGCCGGGCAGCTTAGTTTCACTTACGCGGAATACGGAAAGCCGGTATTCTCAGGAGACGAAAAGCTGTATTTCAGTTTCTCCCATTCAGGTACATGGGCGCTGTGCGCGCTTTCGGATATGCCTGTGGGCTGCGATGTCGAAAAGACAGTCAGGGGAAATATGCTGATCGCCCAAAAGGCGTTTTGTGAGGAAGAAACAGAAGCGCTGAAAACGTGTGAAGATTTCGATACGGAATTCTGCCGCATCTGGACGGCGCGCGAAAGCTATATGAAATGTACCGGACTCGGGTTTTTGTGCCCGAGAGACAGCTTTTCCGCCGTCAATAAAGAATCCGTCAGGCAAAAAGACGACGATTGCAGATATGAGCTTTATACATATGAGAATATTGAAAACTATATCTGTTCGCTGTGCGTGAAGAACGATAAGAGTTTTCGTCCGGATATAAAGCTGACAACGCTGAGCATAAAGGAAATATGCAGCGGCATCTGAGAAGCCGTTACAAAATAAAGACTTCGCCGATACCTCTTTTCAGTATACGCTTAAAACCCCAAACCCTTCTGAAAGCCAGAGCCTAAAACTAAATTATCGTTAAATCACGGAACACCATTGACTTTATCATGATAAAGTGCTACCATATTAACATGCAAAAAGAGGAGATGGCGTCATGATCGATTTTCATAACGAATCCACACAAAGGCTGTTTGAGGCGGTTTCACGCCTTAAGACCGCGGATGAATGCGCTGCTTTCTTTGACGACATATGTACGATAAAAGAGGTGCAGGACATGGCGCAGCGGCTGGATACCGCGTTCATGCTGGATTCGGGCGCTAATTATCAGAGTATTTCCAAAAAGATTAAAATCAGCACCGCGACGATCAGCCGGGTAAGTAGATGCCTGAATTACGGCAGCGGCGGTTACCGGCTGATAATAGACAGAATGAAAGAAACGGAGTCTGTAAATGAAGCTTGATCTGAGCGTACTTGACAGAACAGAAAGCAGGATACTCTCCCTGCGTTCGTTGTACCGCGAATACGGCTATAAGCTTTACCGTATGGGAAAGTTCGAGGAATACGATCTGTACAGCCGCAATAAAAGCTTTCTGGTTTCGGGCGAGGTGATAACCTTTACCGATACGAGCGGACGCCTTATGGCGCTTAAGCCTGACGTTACGCTGTCGATTATTAAAAACACCCGCGACAGCGGGCAGACGCTGCAGAAGCTTTGCTATAACGAAAGCGTATACCGCGTATCCAGGAAAACGCGTTCGTTCCGCGAGATAATGCAGACGGGCATCGAGTGCATGGGCAAGCTCGACGCAGGCAGCATCGGCAGCGTGCTTATGCTCGCGGCTAAAACCTTGGAGCTTCTGAGCGATAAATACGTACTCGAGGTATCAATGCCGGATATACTCGCTTTGGTCATATCCGGAATAAGTGCCGACGGGGACGCGCGCGAACGGCTGTTCAAATGCGCCGGAGAGAAGAACATACCCGAAATCCGCCGCAGCTGCGCCGAAATCGGTGCAGACGGTCAGGCGCTTACAGAGCTTATAGCTATCTGCGATCCGCCGGATGACGCGATAAGAAAGCTCAGGAGCATCAAAACAATATCGGATATCGGAAAAGAAATCGAATTGCTCTCCGATATGCTGAAGGTATTTATGGACACGGCTTACGACGCGCATATTCAGGTCGATTTTTCGTCTGTATGCGATATGAATTACTATAACGGTGTGATATTTCAGGGTTATATAGGCGGAATACCCGAAAGCGTGCTGTCCGGCGGCAGATACGACAAGCTCATGTGCAGGATGGGACGAAGCGACGAGGCGATAGGCTTTGCGGTATATCTTGACAGAATCGAACGGCTCGAGGAGGACGCGTTATGAAAAACGGAATGATAAGCGTGGCGCTTCCGAAAGGCAGGCTGGGCGAAAAGGTATACGGCATGTTTGCGTCTGCCGGCTTTCCCTGCGATGAAATCCTTGAGGATACGAGAAAGCTCATATTCGAAAACCCGCTTTGCGGCATAAGGTATTTCTGGGTGAAGCCCTCTGACGTCGCGATATATGTCGAAAGAGGAGCCGCGGATATCGGCGTAGCCGGCAAGGATATACTGCTTGAATACCAGCCGGACGTGTACGAGCTGCTTGACCTTGAATGCGGAAAGTGCCGCATGGCGATAGCCGGGCCGGCGGGCTTCAGAGACGACGGCTTAACGACCCTGCGCGTAGCGACAAAGTTTGCAAATATAACCCGCAATTATTATTCAGCGCTCGGCCGCGATATAGATATAATACATCTGAACGGCTCGATAGAGATCGCGCCGATACTCGGGCTTTCGGACGTAATAGTTGACATCGTTGAAACCGGCACGACGCTCAGGGAAAACAATTTGTCTGTGCTTGAGACGATCGTTCCGATAAGCGCGCGGCTCATTTCAAACAAAGCTGCTTATAAATTCGGAAAGGACAGAATCGAAGCGATAGTAAAAGGGCTCGAACGGGTGAAATGATATGATAAAAATATACAGGATGGGCGAGGTTCCGGAAAACGAAATATTTGCGCGTGAAGGACAAGCTGCCAATGTCGAGGCCGCAGTTTCCGAGATTATAGCAAACGTCAGGCGGTACGGCGACAGCGCGCTGCTCGATTATACGGAAAAATTTGACGGCGTAAGGCTCACGGAGCTTGAAGTGAGCGCGCGGGAGATAAACGAAGCGCTTGAATCCCTCGAGCCGGAATTCATACGCATCCTGAACAGGGCCGCTGACAACATACGAGCATTTCATAAAAGACAGCTTCGCACGGGCTTCATAATTAACGATCAGCCCGGAATAGTAATGGGGCAGAAGGTCATACCGCTGGACAGCGCGGGTCTGTATGTGCCGGGCGGTACGGCGGCGTATCCGTCCACAGTCCTTATGGACGCGATTCCCGCAAAGCTCGCGGGCGTAGGCAGGCTAGTTATTACGACGCCCCCCGGCAAGGACGGCAGGATAAACCCTGCGATACTCGCCGCGGCGCGCATCGCAGGCGTCGACAGCATCTACAAGGTCGGAGGCGCGCAGGCGATCGCGGCGCTTGCGTACGGCACGCAGACGATACCCAGAACTGACAAGATAGTCGGTCCGGGCAACGTTTACGTGGCCGAGGCCAAAAAACAGGTATTCGGACAGGTGGCGATAGATATGATCGCCGGTCCCAGCGAGATTCTGATAATCTCCGATGCAAAATCGAGCCCGAGCGTGCTGGCTGCAGACCTGCTCTCACAGGCCGAACACGATAAGGCCGCTTCCGCGGTGCTTGTAACAAACAGTGAGGAGCTTGCGCTTAAGGTGCAGGACGAGCTCGAAAGACAGCTGGCTCTCCTTGAAAGACAGCAGATAGCGCGAGCTTCTATAGACCAAAACGGCAAGATAATCGTTACAGACGACCTCGAAACTGCGTTTGAAGCAGCCAACCGTATCGCACCGGAGCATTTGGAACTGTGCGTCGACGAGCCGTTTGCCTACCTCGACAAAATACGTCACGCGGGCTCGGTATTTATGGGACGCAACTGTCCGGAGGCTCTGGGCGACTATATGGCAGGCCCGAATCACACTCTGCCCACGGGTGGCACAGCGCGGTTTTCGAGCCCGCTGTCGGTGGACGATTTTGTAAAGAAAACGCAGTACACGTATTTTACCGCCTCCGCACTTAACGACTTAGCACAGGACGTCGCGTATTTTGCTCAAAAGGAAGGCTTGACCGCACATGCGAAAAGCGCGCTGATACGCCCTGAGGAAGAAGTATGAGCAGATTCATATGCGGTAAGCTCTCGCGCATCGCGCCTTACGTGCCCGGAGAGCAGCCGAGGGATAAACGCTACATAAAGCTCAACACCAACGAATCGCCGTTTCCGCCGTCTCCGCGCGCTGTCACCGCGGCGTCTCAGGAGGCGGCAAGGCTCGAGCTGTACTCCGACCCGGACTGTACGCAGCTCGTAAAGACGCTTGCGAAACGATATGCAGTCAATGAAGACGAAATCGTTTGCGTAAACGGCTCGGACGAGGTGCTGAATTTTGCGTTCAAGGCGTTTTGCGACGCTGAACGCGGGGCAGCCTTCCCGGATATAACATACGGGTTTTATAAGGTATTTGCCGAGTTTCACGATATACCGTACGAGCAGATACCCCTAAACGAGGATTTTACGATAGATATAAAGCCGTATCTGGGCATAAACAAAACCGTATTCATCGCAAATCCGAACGCGCCCACCGGGATTGCGCTTAGCACGGAACAAATCGAAGAAATACTTAGTTCGAATCCGGACAATCTGATAGTTATAGACGAAGCTTACGTGGATTTCGGGTGTGAAAGCTGCGTGCCGCTTATCAAAAAGTACGACAATCTGCTCGTCACACAGACATTCTCAAAGTCGCGTTCGCTGGCTGGCGCACGTCTGGGCTTCGGCATCGCAAATCCGGCAATAATACGAGACCTGAACACCGTACGGTTTTCCACTAATCCGTACAATGTAAACAGGATGACGCTCGCAGCCGGCGCCGCCGCGCTTGAGGACGAAGAGTATACGCAGACGAATTGCCGCGTAATAATCGAAAACCGAGAGTATACCGCGCGCAGGCTTGCGGAGATGGGCTTTAAAATGACGCCGTCAAGTGCGAACTTCCTGTTTGCGCGCCATCCCGGCGTAAGCGGCATAACGCTCTATCTCAAGCTTAAGGAAAGAGGCGTGCTGATACGGCACTTTGACGCGCCGCGCATATGTGAATACAATCGTATAACCGTTGGTACGAAAGAGCAAATGGATACGCTGCTAAACGAAATATCGAAAATACTGGAGGAAGAAACATGAGACGTTCTGTCATAAACAGAAAAACCGCCGAGACGGATATAAAGCTTACCCTGAAGCTCGACGGAAACGGGACAAGCGCGATAAATACGGGCGTGGGCTTTTTGGATCATATGCTTACCTTGTTCGCCCGTCACGGACGCTTCGACCTCGATATAAGCTGCAGCGGCGACACGTATGTGGACGATCATCATACCACTGAGGATATAGGCATAGCGCTCGGAGCGGCTTTCTCTGACGCGCTCGGCGACAGAAGGGGCATCGTGCGCTACGGCTATATGATACTGCCGATGGACGAGGCGCTCGTGCTGACCGCAGCCGATATATCCGGACGCGGACAGCTTGAGTGCGATCTGTCGATTCCAGCTCAAAAGGTCGGCTCCTTCGATACTGAGCTCGTCAGGGAATTCTGGCTTGCGTTTGCCAGAAACGCTGGCATAACGCTGCATATCCGCGAGCTTGCCGGAAGCAACTCGCACCACATAATAGAAGCGGTATTCAAGTCCGCCGCCCGCGCGCTTGCTTCGGCAGTCGCCATCGACGCCGCGCATGCCGGAGAAATACCCTCCACAAAGGGAGTGCTGTGATGATCGCGATTATCGATTACGGCGTCGGCAATCTGTTTTCGCTCAAAAGCTCCTTTGCCGCGATAGGCGAGGACGCTGTCGTGACCGGAGACGTCAAAGGAATGCAAGCGGCGGACAGGCTTATCCTGCCCGGCGTGGGCGCGTTCGGCGATGCTTCGGAAAAGCTGTTTAAAAGCGGGCTCGCAGGCGAGATCGAACTTGAAACTGCAAACGGCAAGCCGCTGCTCGGTATATGTCTCGGCATGCAGCTGCTGTTTGAAAAAAGCCTCGAATACGGTGAGCATACAGGGCTCGGGCTGCTGCAGGGCAAGGTCGTGCCGATGCGGGGAATCGTTCCAAGCACGCTCAAAATACCTCAGATCGGCTGGAACGCATTGAAATTCGTAAAGCCTTCGCCCCTGTTTAAAAACATCGACGACGGCGCGTACGTGTATTTCGTGCATTCCTATTTCGCTTCGGAGTGCGGCGATTCGCTTATAGCGTTCACCGAATACGGTGCGGATATAAGCGCTGCGGTACAAAAGGATAACGTATTCGGCTGCCAGTTCCATCCGGAAAAAAGTGGCGACGTCGGACTAAAAATCCTGAAAGCGTTTTGTGAGGTGTGATATGCTGTTGTTTCCGGCTATAGATTTATATGAAGGCAAAGCCGTGCGGCTGTACAAGGGCGATTACGCGCGCATGACCGTATATTCGGACCGTCCCGAGGACGTAGCAGAGAAATTCGCACTGAGCGGCGTCAAGTGCATACACGTCGTGGATCTTGAGGGCGCCTTGAACGGCGGGACCCCGAATTTCGAAACGGTGCTTAAAATCAAGCGCGCGAGCGGTCTGTTCTGTGAGATCGGCGGGGGAATACGCTCGATGCAGGTTATCGACAAATACTTAGGCAGCGGCATAGACCGGGTGATACTCGGAACCTCGGCGGTCAAGGACGAGTCTCTCCTCAAAGTGGCGCTCGCAAAATACCCGGACCGCATAGCCGTAGGGATAGATATAAAGGATGGCAAGGCCGCAATACACGGCTGGACTGAAAAATCCGAGCTGGACGCGTTCGAGCTTGCAAAAAGGATGGCGGACCTCGGAGTAAGGACGCTGATCTGTACCGACATATCGAAGGACGGCGCGCTCACGGGAGTCAATACGGGTCTGTACCGAAAGCTGTCGGACACGCTCAGTATCGACATAACCGCCTCAGGCGGCGTAAAGAATACAGACGATATAAAGGCGCTTTCGGAGATCGGCCTGTACGGCTCCATAATAGGCAAAGCTTACTATATGGGCGCTGTAGACCTTACCGAGGCGCTGGAGGCGGCAAAATGATAAGCAAACGAATAATCCCGTGCCTCGACGTTAAGGACGGGCGGGTGGTAAAGGGCGTAAATTTCAAGGCGCTGGGGGACGTGGCGTCACCGGTCGAGCTTGCAAGGTATTATTCCGCGGTCGGCGCGGACGAGCTTGTGTTTTACGATATTACCGCCTCAGCCGAGGGAAGGGCACTGTTTACGGATATACTTGCCGAAACGGCAAAGCAGGTATTCATTCCGCTTACCGTAGGCGGCGGCATCAACAGCACGGCAGACTTTGAGCGCGTGCTCAGTAACGGCGCGGATAAGGTAAGCGTAAACAGCGGCGCGATACGCAATCCGTCTCTGGTCAGCGAGGCCGCGCGGCTGTACGGAAATCAGTGCGTGGTGATATCGGCTGACGTAAAGCGGGTAGGCGGCGTGTTCAAGGTGTTCGCCAAGGGCGGCAGAGAGGAAACTGAGCTCGAGGCCGTAAGCTGGATACGCAGATGCGTGGACGACGGCGCGGGCGAGGTGGTGCTGAATTCAATCGATACAGACGGCATAAAACGCGGCTTCGATCTTGAAATGCTGGACGCGGTCTGCAGCGCGGTAAACGTCCCCGTGATCGCGTCGGGCGGCGCGGGCTCGATAGCGGATTTTATCACGCTGTTCAAAACGCTTCCGAAGGTGGACGCGGGGCTTGCGGCGTCTGTGTTCCATTTCGGAGAAGTAAGTATCCCGGAGCTTAAGCGCGCGATGGCCGACAACGGCATACCTGCGCGTACGATATAAGGAGTGTGCTTCTATGACGGACATAAACGAATTAAGATTCGACAAAAACGGTCTCATCCCCGCGATAGTGGTCGATTCGGTCACGAAGCGTGTGCTTACGCTGGCCTATATGAATCGCGAGAGTCTGCGTATATCAATGGAAAAGGGCCTGACCTGCTTTTGGAGCCGCAGCCGTCAGACGCTTTGGCTTAAAGGCGAAACCAGCGGGAATTTCCAGCATATAGTGTCGATAACTGCAGACTGCGACCGGGACGCGCTGGTGGTAAGCGTGAAGCCGGACGGCCCTGCGTGTCATCTGGGCACCGTAAGCTGCTTTGAGTACCCTGTGTGGGAAAGCGAAGAGCTCAAGGATTTCTCGCTGACGGCTTTGTATAAGCTGATACAGGGGCGCAAGACAGAGAAGAAGGAGGGCTCGTATACCACTTACCTGTTTGAAAAGGGATTAGACAAGATACTGAAGAAGGTAGGCGAGGAATCGACCGAGGTGATCATAGCCGCCAAAGCGGAGGATAAAAAAGACACGATATACGAGATCGCCGATCTTGCTTATCACGTGATGGTGCTTATGGTGCAGGCGGGAATAAGCCTTGAGGATATACATAACGAGCTTGCTTCCCGTCACGTAATAGACAAGAAGGTAAAGCAGGAGAAGATGACCTGAAACCCAAAAAGCAAAAACTGCATACAACAAAGAACCGGCCGCGCGGGCCGGTTTTTTGATTCGTGCTTCTTATTCGTGTTTCTTATCTCGGGCGCTTCCTGAGACGGGACTTCAGATGCTTGATAGTCATCTGACGTGAACCGCAGCGGACGTAGGGCAGACCGAACAGTATCGCAAATACCGTAAAGCCCGCTATCGTGTATATGCGTGCGCAGGCTAGGTCGTCGCCCAGCAGGCTCTCTGCAAACTTGCTCAGTATGTTGCCGGCCACCTGACCGCAGCACAAAACCGCGGTAAAGAACAGATAGCCCAGGATCATAAGCAGTATTCCGTAGAAGGTCTTATGGCATTTCTTGCTGATCAGGTGCAGTATGAACGCAAATGTAAGGCACAGATAGGAAATCATGAGCCAGGTGCTCACGGTGAATGTTTCGCACGTGGTATCCACGAGCGGTATGTTTTTGCCGTTCAGGAATTTAAGCTCCGTTTTGGCGTTGCCGGCCTTCATGAGGGCGGCCACTAAGTTGCTGTGCTTCGATATGGAATACTCGCCGGACGCCTCGTTTTCGGGACGGACTTTGCTTTCGTCGATGAAAGTGTTCGCCGGAGTCTCTGAAGGTGTGGCTTCGTCCGTATTCTCGGCGGGCGCCTCTGCCGTTTCCGCTTCGGCGTTGGCTGTTGCGAGGGGCTTGAACAGCGACTTAATCTTGAAGTCATAACTGTCGAGCTCGGCTTGTATATCGGCTACAGATACTTTATCGTCGTATTTGTCCTTGACAATAAACACGTTGCCGGCAGTTGCGACCAGCAGCATGATTATGGCCGCGATGAACGCGATTATTTTGATTGCGCGAATAGCCTTCATATTTAATGACCTCCTGTCGGTTGCAAAACCGTTATGTCGATATTATAACCGAAAGAAGACGATTCGTCAATAGACTGATACAAAATTATTTCAAAAATATTTCCGATGTTTCGAAAATCGTTCCAAGTAAAGTTATTTCAAATTTATTAACGTTTTCGCCCGAAAACACTTGCTTAAATCACTCAAACGTTGTATAATAGCACCATAGGTCTATATGTAAAGAGAATATATACCTGGCATGACGACGACAACTTTGAAAAGGGGACATGCATATGGCAAACAACGAACTCATACTCGCTGTTGATGACGAGACTCATATTCTTGACCTCCTGTCATTCAACCTCGAGGCATCCGGCTACCGAGTGGTGACCGCTACGACAGGCGAGGATGCACTGGTGGTATGCTCACACGAGCGTCCCTCGCTGGTACTGCTTGACATCATGCTGCCCGGCATAGACGGAATGGAAGTATGCAGGCGGCTCAAGAGCCAGCTTACGACGGCGGACATACCCATAATCATGCTTACGGCAAAGGGCGACGAGGTCGACAAGATACTCGGGCTCGAGCTTGGAGCGGACGATTACATCACGAAGCCCTTCTCTGTGCGTGAGCTGATAGCGAGAGTCAAGGCGCTGCTGAGAAGATCCACTCCTCAGAACGACGAGGAAGGCATACTCCACGTGGGCGGTCTTACTATAGATGTAGGCAATTACGAGGCGTTCAGAAACGGCGAGAAGCTCTCTCTTACGCTTAAGGAATTCGAGCTGCTCAAGCTCCTCGTAATGTCCCGCGGCAAGGTGCTCACGCGCGATTTCCTGCTTGACCGTATCTGGGGCTATGAGTTCTACGGCGAGACGAGAACTGTAGATGTGCATATCCGCCACATCCGTCAGAAGCTGGGCGACGACGCGCACTACATCGAGACGATTCGCGGTGTAGGCTATAAATTCAACGATCGTCAGGAGAACCGCATATGAAATGGAGGGTCGCTTTAACGGCGACCCTCCTGAATCTGCTTGTGTGTGCGCTGTTGCTGTTTGCCGGATCGTATTCGGCGGCAAAGCTGCAGAACGAAGGCATCAAGGAAGAGCTTAGAGTAACATGCCGCCTGTCCGCGGAAACGCTTGACAGTGCGGCATTTGTGGATAAGCTGACGGATATCGCCGTTGAAGGGGCTATGCTTTCGGCATATATAGAGGCAGACGGAACGGTTGCCATGGCCGAAGAGGGGTTTTCGCTTTCGCTGCTTGAGGAAGCGAAAAAGCACGGCGACACGGCAGTGTATGTCGGCGTTTGGTCGGACGAAGACTTTCCGCATCCGCATAACGTCGCTAACGAATACGCGAATCTGTGCTATGCGGTAATGCGTACGGACAGCGGCGGCAAGGTCGTGTATTCCAAGCTGTCAGTTACTTTTTGGGAGCTTATAGGCGCGTACCTTTGGCGCGTGCTTCCGATAATGTTCGTATCGCTCCTGGCTCAGATGGTGATCATTCTGCGCTACGTGGGGCGGGCTGACAGGCTGTTAAAGCAGTTCATGGGCGTGCTGGAGGATTTTACGGAAGGCCGCTTCTCAAGCAGAATAAGCGGCGTATCCGGCTTCAGCCCCGAGGATACGGCTCAGTACAACGCTACGCTGGCGCGCGTGCAGGACCGCGTATTCCGTCAGGTGCGCAGAAACCGCGTCGTCGGGCAGATGCTCAATCAAATGCATAACGGCATCGTGACGGTCGATACGAATCTCGCTATAAGCTTTGTTACGTCCAATGCCGGCAGACTGTTCGGAAAGGATATCAAAGAAGCAGAGGGCAGATCGCTGCACTCAGTATTCGACAACGAAGAACTCGAAAAGAACGTCACCCAGGCTATCAGCAGCGGCTCCGCCAACGTGTTCACAGCCGAAACGGAAGCGATAATGCCAAACGGCGCTATCTCGCCTCTCAGGCTGTATACCTCGACAATGTTCGCCGAGGGCAAATGCACCGGCGCTTTGACCGTTATAGAAGACATAAGCGAGATACGCAAGCTCGAGCAGATACGTACGGATTTTGCCGCAAACGTATCCCACGAAATGAAGACCCCGCTTACTTCTTTAAAGGGCTTCATCGAAACGCTTCAGTCCGGCGCGGTCGACGACCCGAAGACAGCGCGGCGCTTCCTTGACATAATGATGGTCGAGGCGGAGAGGCTTACGCGCCTGATAAACGATATACTCTCCATAACCAAGCTTGAGTCCGGAAACGACAGTGTCGAGATACAGAGACTCAATCTTCTGGATATCGTAAATTATGTATCAGGGCCTCTTTTGAGTCCGCAGGCAGACGCAAAGCAGGTCACGATCACGGTGAACAATCCGGACGTGCCGGCATATATCATGGGAAACCGCGACAGAGTGCAGCAGCTTGTGCTGAACCTTATAGAAAACGCAGTAAAGTACAATAAAATCGGCGGCACGGTTACGGTAAACGTGGTACAGGATTCCGAAAACGTAAATCTTATTGTAGCCGATACCGGCATAGGCATAAAGGAAGAGCATCTTGGACGCCTGTTTGAACGGTTTTACCGTGTGGACAAGGGACGTTCACGCGAAATGGGCGGTACGGGGCTCGGGCTTGCGATATGCAAGCACATAGTAAACACGATGGACGGGTACATCGAGGTCAATTCCAAATACGGAGTCGGCACGGAGTTCCTCGTCACATTAAAGAAGGCGCCACCTGAGGAGGTCGTTCAGCAAGAGGAGGAATAACCATGAAGTACAGTAGTTTTCCGGGAACCGACATTTGCGCAAGCAGACTGGGATACGGCTGCATGCGCCTGCCTGTAAAAAACGAAGAAGGAAATCCCATAGATCATCCTGAGGCGATCAGGCTTATAAGACACGCTATCGATAACGGAGTAACTTATGTGGATACCGCGTGGGGTTACCACGGCGGCGAGAGCGAAGTATTGGTCGGCGAAGCGCTTGCGGACGGTTACCGCGAAAAAGTAACGCTTACGACCAAGCTTCCGGTTTGGAAGGTTGAAAAATACGAGGACATGGAGGCTCTGCTCGACCAGCAGCTGGGCAGACTCAAGCAGGACCACGTGGATTTCTACCTTGCGCACGCGGTCGGACGCGAGAGCTTCGATCGGGTACGGGATTTGGGGCTGTTTAAGTTTTTTGAGGACATGCAGCGCAAGGGAAAGATACGCTATCCCGGTTTTTCCTTCCACGACGACGCGGAGGCGTTTAAGCATATTCTCGACAGCTACGATTGGAAAATGGCTCAGGTTCAGATGAACATTCTGGACGAGTTCAATCAGGCCACGATGAAGGGCATCGAATACGCGGCGTCGAAGGGAATAGGAATCGTTATAATGGAGCCCCTCCGCGGCGGCGCGCTTACCAGAAACGTGCCTGAAAGCGTCAAGCAGCTTTACGGCGAAATGCCGGTAAAGCGTTCTCCCGCAGCGTGGGCGTTCAGGTATCTGTACGACCGTCCTGAGATAGTCACCATACTTTCCGGCATGTCTGAGTATTCACAGGTTGCGGAGAATCTTGAAATCTTTGACGAAGCCGATGCGAATACCTGTTCGGAAGCGGAAAAGCAGCTTTTCTGCAGGGTGCGCGAAGCATACGAGGCGCGCGTGCGTGTAGGCTGCACGGGCTGCGAATACTGTCAGCCCTGCCCGCAGGAAATAAAAATACCCAAAATCTTCCGCGGATACGACAACGCCTGCATATTCGATCAGCTTGAGCGCTTCTATGCAAACTATATGACCGACAGGATGGCGCAGAACTGCATTAAGTGCGGAGCGTGCGAATCCGCATGTCCGCAGCATATCGAAATCCGTTCGTGGCTGGAGCGCATCGACGACGAGGCCGCGCAGCACGCGTAATAAAAGGAGACGTCAATATGGATATGATAGAACAGCTTTCATTAGCGGGTCTCGTGCCGGTAATCAAAGTAGACGACGCGGCGGACGCGGTGCCGCTTTGCAAGGCTATGCTGAAGGGCGGTCTTCCGGTAGCGGAGATAACCTTCCGCACGGCAGCTGCTCCGGAGGCGATAGCGTCTGTCAGGCAGAGTCTGCCGGAATGCATTCTCGGCGCGGGCACGGTGCTCACGATAGAACAGGTAAAAGCGGCAGTCGCTGCGGGCGCGGCGTATATACTCACGCCGGGCTTCAATCCCAAAATCGTAGGGTACTGTGTCGAGCACGGCATAACGATAATTCCCGGCTGCGCATGTCCGGGCGATATCGAAGGCGCGCTCGAGTTCGGCCTTAAGCTGGTTAAAATATTCCCTGCGGAGGTGCTGGGCGGCGTTAAGTTCCTGAAGGCGCTGAGCGGCCCGTATCCGCAGATGAATTATCTCCCGACCGGAGGCGTAAACGAACAGAACCTGATCGATTATCTTGCTTTCCCCAAGGTGAAGGCAGTCGGAGGCAGCTGGATGGTGCCGGGCGACGCAGTAAAAGCGAAAGATTGGGACACAATCACAGCTCAGACGCGGCGCGCCATTAATAAAATGCTTGGTCTGGAGCTGGCGCATATAGGTATATACAACGCTGACGCTAAGACCGCAGAGGAAGGCGCGCGCATGCTCAGCCTTATAACCGGCATGGAAATAAAGGACGGAGCGAAGGCTGCTTTCGTAGGTGACGATTTTGAAATGATGAAATCTCCCAAAGCGGACGTGCTTGGTCATATCGCGATCAGCACCACGGACCTTGCGCGCGCGAAATGGCATCTCGAAAAGCGCGGCTTCAGCTTCGAGGAGCCGATCGTGAATTACGAAGGCAAAACGACAGCTGTGTATCTTAAGCAGCGCGTGTGCGGCTTTGCGCTGCATCTTCTGCAGAAATAATTAACAAAGCGCACGTTGTATTTGCAGGCTCTGGCATATATAATTATATGCGGCGCAGTGATTAAGCAGGAGTAATCCGGTTTACCGTGCACAGAGAACGCGCGTATGGTGAAAGCGCGGGACGGTTATCGGACGAAGACAGCTTATGAGCGCGGATGGCAACATTCCGGTACCTCTCCGCACCAAGAGGCAAGAGAGCCGCAAGGCTGAATTTGGGTGGCACCACGAAGGAATCAAGCTTTCGTCCCAAAGTATCAAGGGACGAAAGCTTTTTTGTCCCAAAGAGGAGGAATAATTATGGTTCAGATGCGTACACACACCTGCGACGAGCTGCGTCTGCAGGACTGCGGAAAGCACGTTAAGCTGGTGGGCTGGATGGAAAACGTGCGCGAAGTCGGCTCAAATCTCGCCTTCGTTATACTG
The DNA here is from genome assembly GCA_017543905.1 of Clostridia bacterium. Taxonomy (GTDB): domain Bacteria; phylum Bacillota; class Clostridia; order Christensenellales; family Aristaeellaceae; genus RUG14130. Next base: position 30,111 of record JAFYFC010000053.1, on the reverse strand, counting down.
CGCGACTTTTACGGCACGACCCAGCTCGTCATAGAAGACGAGGCGCTGCTTTCACAGATAGCCAAAGAGAACAAGGAGACCACGATATCCGCCGAGGGTGTCGTGCGCGAGCGTTCAAACAAGAATCCAAAAATAAACACTGGCGATATCGAGGTAGTACCGGATAAGATAGAGATACTCGGCCGCTGCCGCTATAACGCGCTGCCCTTCGAGATAAACCGCAGCCGCGAAGCCGACGAGACGCAGCGTCTCAAATACCGTTATCTCGACCTCAGAAATCCCGAGGTCAAGAAAAACATCATATTAAGATGCAGCGTGGTGGCTTCACTGCGACAGGCGATGACCGAGCACGGCTTTCTGGAGATAACCACGCCTATCCTTACCGCTTCTTCACCGGAGGGCGCGCGCGATTATCTCGTACCGGCGCGCAAGCATCCGGGCAAGTTCTATGCGCTGCCGCAGGCGCCTCAGCAGTTCAAGCAGCTGCTTATGGCCTCCGGCTTTGACAGATACTTCCAGATAGCGCCCTGCTTCCGCGACGAGGACGCGCGCGGGGACAGATCGCCGGGCGAATTTTATCAGCTTGACATGGAAATGGCGTTCGCGGGCAAGGAAGACGTATTTGCGGTGCTTGAGGACGTGCTGCCTCCCGTATTTGCAAAATACGGCAAATACAACACAGCCTCAAAAGCGCCCTTCAAACGCATAAAGTATAAAGACGCGCTGCTTAACTACGGCAGCGACAAGCCTGACCTGAGAATAGACCTTACTTGCAAGGATATAAGCGCGCTGTTTACTGAATGCGAAATGGACGCGCTGCGCGGTCAGACCGTAAAGGCGATAGATATATCAGACTGTGATCTTACGCGTAAGCAGATCGAAAAGCTGCTTGCCGACTGCGAAGTGCAGTCCGGCTCGAAGGGCTACTGGTTCAAAACGGACGCGGACGGGAAGCTCGCAGGCGGCATCGCAAAGTTCCTTGCCGGAAAGGAAGAGGAGCTTAATAAGCTCATTACGCTGAAGCCCAACACTCTCGTAGTGGTCTCTGCCGGCGAATACGCGGTCAAGATGGCGGGCGTGTTGATCAAATTCTTCGGCGCCGCCTGCAAAGGACATATGGATAAAGAGAAGTACGAGTTCTGCTGGATCACCGATTTTCCGATGTATGAAATCGGCGAAGAAAGCGGCGAGCTGGAATTCTGCCACAATCCCTTCAGCATGCCGATAGGCGGGCTCGAAGTGCTTGAAAAGGCTGAAAAAGGCGAGATCGATCCGCTTACCATATACGCCGACCAGTACGATCTCGTATGCAACGGCGTCGAGCTGTCCTCGGGCGCGGTCAGAAATCACGACCCGGAGATCATGATCAAGGCTTTCGAGCTTGTACGCCTCGGCGAGGACGACGTAAAGAGCAAATTCCCGGCAATGTACAACGCGTTCTGCTACGGCGCGCCGCCGCACGCAGGCATTGCTCCCGGCGTAGACCGTATGGTCATGCTGCTTGCGGGCGAGGAAAGCATACGCGAGGTTATCACCTTCCCGATGAATAAAAACGCGCAGGATATAATGATGGGAGCACCGTCGGAGGTCTTGCCAAAGCAGCTTGAGGAATTGCATATAGCAGTTACGGCTGCAGAAGAATAATTATCGAGGGGGCTGCGCGCGCAGCCCCCTCTGCTAAAACGTAATGGAATTTCGCTTTGCCCGGCAGGCCTACGTTGGTTTGATTTGCCGGGCAGCCTTTTTGAAAACAGACCCGTCGGGGTATGTATCGTTTAAGATAGCCGCGCTCAGAATACGTAAGGCTCGGAATCGTCAGGCTCAAAACTCTCAAAGAGCTTATCGGCTCTGTCCGGCAAAGCCACCTTTACTATCGTTTCGATTTCGTTTCTGTTTTCCGGCAGCGATACGGTAAGTATGCCGTCACGGAAATGGGTTTCCGGCCCCATCTCGCCTGTAAGGCAAACCGCCTCGCCGCTGAAGGCGCTTAAACCGGAAAGCGGGATTTTTACCGCCTTGCATTTTTCGTCTTTTATGTGCAGATAAATATTATTGTCTTTCCATACAGCGCCGCCGGTTTCGGCATTGTTTTTAATTGGGCCGCCGCGCGTTCCGTATACTGCTTCGCCGTATTTTTTAATCCATGCGCCTGTTTCGCGCAGACGCTGTGCGTGAGACGGCTCAATTGAACCGTCTCCCTTGGGACTGATATTCAGCAGCAGGTTTCCGCCGCCGGTTATCACATCGGTAAGCAGATGTATTATGTTTTTAAGAGAGCGCAGCTTGGTGTCCGGCATCCAGCCCCAGGATTCGGAAATCGTATCGTTGGTTTCCCAGGGGTGAGATGGATTAAACGGACCTACTACACGCTCGTGCGTCGTGAAGTCGCCGGTCTTTTTGGCTCCGATGCGGTTGTTGATAATTATGCCCGGCTGCATAGTGCGCGCAAGCGCGTTCAGCTCGTATTCGCCCCAGAAGCCCGGTATAAGCGGGTTTTCGCGGAAGTTATCGTTTGAGCCGTTGTTTAAGTGCTTGCCGTGCGCGAGCCAGTAATCCTCGCCGCCGTCATACCAGAGTATGTCGACTTTGCCGTAGTTTTCCATAAGCTCCCTGATCTGTCCGTGAGTCTGCGCGCGCAGCCTGAGCGCGCTTGCATGATACATCTGCGGAAAGAAGAAGCCCTCAAGCCTCCAGTCTATTGGAGAGTAATAAAACCCGACACCTAAGCCCATAGCATGGCAGGAATCTGCGAATTCTTTTACGAGGTCGCGCCCTTTGGCGGCGGAATGCGCGATGGTGAAATCGCCTGCGGAGCACTTGCTGTCGAACAGGCAGAACCCGTCGTGATGGCGCGTGGTCAGAACGGCGTAATTCATACCCGCACTTCTGGCAAGCTCTGTAATGTAATCGCTGTCGAATCGTTCGGCGCTGAATTTATCGGCAAGCAGAGCGTACTCGTCTTTGTCCATGGGCTTTTCGAACATCATCCATTCGCCTTCGCCAGGTATCGAATAAAGACCGTAATGTATAAACATGCCGAATTTGGCGTCCATCCATTCGTTGATTTTTGCAGGCTGCATAGCGTCACTCCTTTAAATCAATACAGAAAGTATACCATTTGAAAGCTAAGATATCAAGTGCTTTGCGTATATATACGCTAAGCGTTCAACAGCCACGCGGCGCCTTTTGCAAGCCGCTTCTCGGGATCGGCAAAATGCCCGCCGGAATTCATTTCGAGGATGCATTTAATGACGTTTTTATCTGCCTTCAGGAGCTCAAGCTGCTGTTTCGTACAGTCTTCGATAGTGTTCATAAGCGCATTTTTCGTGTGCGCTTCTTTTCCGCCGAGGCTCAGATAAACCACGGCGTCTGAAGATTTAACGCTGTTTTCACGCGCGAAATCGATCCAGCCCGGAAACCACATAGTGCCTGAACAGCACGCGGCTCCCGCGAAATGGCTTGAACGGTACATCGCGTACAACGAAAACAAGCCCGCAAGAGAGTACCCGATCAAATAAACGCGTGTAAGCCGATTTACGTCCGGCAGCGTATCGGCTGTTTCGAGGATTTCGCAGAGCGTATGCTCGGCGTTACCGCTGAAATGCCGATTAAGCGCGTCGGCTTCAAACGGGGAATACGCGCTGTCCCAATCATTGCATTTGACTGCATAAAGCGTATAATCCCTATCGGGCACGAGCATATCGACGCATGTGCACAAATTGCCGCTGTGTTCGCCGCATAAATACAGTATAACAGGCGCGGTCTCGCTGCCTGTATGCAGCTTTTCAAAACCTACCGTGACGCCGCCGACTGTGCTCAATTGCTCGCCTCCGAACGAAATAGATAACAATTCGATTTATAATCCCGAAAATGCTTGACTTTAACGCCGCCAGTGCTTATTATAAGCGATATGAGCGGTGCAGTCAACACATCTGTGAAAACTGACCTGACCGCTCGGAATAATACAGTGCGGGAGATGAGGAAATGATAACTCTTAACGTCGTAAACGGGCCTAAAAACGCTCCGGTCATTATTCAGGGCTGTATGCGTATGACTGCGCTCGACACGAAAGCCGCTGCGGAAGTGATCAGAAACGCATACGATTTGGGCGTCAACTATTACGACCACGCGACATGCTACGGGAACGGAGAAGCCGAGCAGCGCTTCGGCGACGCTTTTCCTCAGACGGGCTTAAAGAGGGAAGACGTAATACTTCAGAGCAAGTGCGGTCTGCGCTTTGAAAGACATGAATTCGACTGGACGGAAGAAAACATACTCGTCAGTGTGGAAGAAAGCCTCACGCGCCTCAAAACAGATTATCTCGACGTGCTGCTTTTGCACCGTCCGGACGTGTTATATGAGCCGGAACAGGTGGCCTCCGCTTTCGATAAGCTTGAAAAAAGCGGCAAAGTCAGGTATTTCGGCGTAAGCAACGTGCCGCCCATGCAGATCGAGCTGCTCAAAAAGTGTGTGAAGCAGCCGTTGGTGTTCAACCAGCTTCAGCTTTCGCTCGACCAGTCCCAGCTTATCGACCAGACGCTCTACGTAAACAATAAAACCACCGATATGTCTGTAGACAGAGACGGCGGCACGCTCGATTACTGCCGTCTGCACGATATAACCATACAGGCGTGGTCGCCTTTGCAGTACGGATTTTTTAAGGGTATGTTCGTAGACAATCCCGACTTCCCCAAGCTTAACGAGGTGCTGGGTGAAATAGCGGAAAGAGAAAACGTCTCAAAGACCGCTGTGGCCATAGCATGGATACTGCGCCATCCCGCCAAAATGCAGGCGATACTCGGCACGATGAATCCCATGCATATGAAATCCGCGTGCGAAGCGGTAAAGGTGACTCTTTCGCATAACGATTGGTACCGCCTGTATCTTGCAGCCGGAAAATTCCTGCCGTAATATGCGCCGAGCCGCAAAAACGATAAAACCTTTGTCTGAACATCAAAAACGCAAAACGAAGCCGTCTCTGCTGCGAGGCGGCTTCATATCGCGGATGCATCCGGCAAGTGATTACAGTATTTTAAGCTTCAAGCAAAATGCTCTCGATTGCGGTGAATTAAGTGGTAAAAAGTCTCCGCAAGACACATAAAAGGCGTTTCAAGTCACTTGAAACGCCTTTATGACCGTCTGGGTGGAGAGATTTGAACTCTCGGCCTCTTGAACCCCATTCAAGCACGCTACCAAGCTGCGCTACACCCAGTTAGAATATCGTGTCTTCAGTAATTTCAAGGCGATATATGCCTGAACTCCTGACAACGCAAATTATTATACTACAGTCCCACCGTCTTGTCAAGACTTAATTTTCGCTATTTGAGGGGAATGCTGTAAAGTTTTGAGTAGCAGCTTACGATACCGATTTCTGCCTCGAGACTTGATTATGACATCCACTCTCTGAAATGCCCGATTGACGAATGAAGTTTGCGCTTGAAATCGTTCTAAGCTCAATGTATAATATAAGCGGAGGCGGTTTATTATGAAATACATGCATAACGGGCTTGAGCTCAGACCTACCCTTGAGTTTTATCATGATCTGATACCGTATCTGGGCGGCATAAAAGAATATGACTTCTATATGGACGCGCACAAATGCGCGCAGGCGTGGAAACGCGCCAACGACATATTGGAGAAGTATTTCAGCGCTTTTTGCAAACCGCGCGTGCCGGGCGCAGCGCCCATCTCATACGGTCATCTAATAAGCATAGGCGCGCCGTTCACTATGCCCGAGGATACGGAGCCGAACGTAAAGCCGTTTGCGGACAGCATAGAGGACGCTGTCGAAATAATGAAGCGCGCCGCACATACCGACTTCGGAGCCAACGAACTCGGCATACATTATCAGCGCGTAAACGAGTATCTTGCCGAAAGCTTTCCCGAGCACAGCATATCTCCGCTATCAGGCTGGGCAAATCAGGGAGTTATCACGACTGCGGTGCTGATGCGCGGCCAGGATTTTTTCATTGATATATATGACGAACCGGAGCTTGCGAAGGAGCTGCTTGACAGGATCACGGACAGCATACTCGAGTTTCAGCGCTGGTCATGCTCGGTAACCGGACAGCCGGAGGTTTCCGGCACGGGCGCTTATATCGCCGACGATTTCGCGGCGCTGATCCCGCCCGCGCTGTGGCCGGAATTCGTGCTGCCGTACTGGAAACGCTATTACGAAACGCGCAGCACGGGCACATACCGTTTTCTGCACTGTGAAGGGACTGCGCCGGAGCATCTCAGATACTTAAAAGATATCGGAATCACGCGCTATCAGCCGTCTGTATCGGATAAGCTGACGATTTCAAACGTGAAAGCCAATACCGACGTAGTTTTCGATTGGCTGCTTTACGCATGGAAGGTCACGGATATGAGCGACGAGCAGATAAAGGCGTGGGTAGACGAAACGGTGAACGGCGGCGTAAGCATAATCCGTACGCAGATCGGCAAATTTGCCTGGTCTCAGAATAAACAGGACAGGCTGCTTGCTTTCTTCAAAGCGTTCGATAAATATGCCGTGGCAGAATAGATACAAAGTATATACGGGCGCAAATAACGGATGAATGAGCGTGTGACAGTCGGGCCCGCGGCTTGCTCGCTTAGCAGGCGCGTTTAATTCGGATGAACAAGTTGTGAATCGCATGCGTCAGTATATACGGTATTATTTATAGAAAGTATGGGGGATACGTCTATGCTGAAAAATGTGCTATGCGCCATGCTCGCGCTTGTGCTGCTTGTGCCGGTCAACTTGAAATCGGCTGCTGAGAGCGATACGTTCGACACCGATTTTATAAGCTACATCAGCTCGATAGTGCCGGATGACAATTTTGTAGCTTCGCCGCTGTCGTTTCGCGCTGCGCTCCTGCTTGCGCTTGAAGGCGCGGCAGGGGAAACTGAGACGCAGCTTCTGCATATGCTCGGGTTCGATTCCAAAGCCGCTGCCGAGAAATGGTATGCATGCGTAGAAGAAAGCATAAAAGCATTCGACGATTATGCCGCACCGGACACCTTCTGGGATAAGCTGTCTCCGCAGCGCGTTTACCGTATTCTGAACAGCGTCTGGGTAAATCTCGATTTATCCGGAGAGTTTCGAAACGAATACGCGCAGGCCGTACAGAAAAAATACAGCGCGGAAATACGCAGCGAACGCGCGGCGAATATTACGAACGCGGTAAACGACTGGTGCGGCAAGGCGACGGGCGGACTCATACCGAAAATTGCGGACGATCTTTCCGCAAACACCAGCGCTTTGGTAAACGCCGTGTATCTGAAGAGCGCGTGGGCGACTGCGTTTGAAGAATACTTCACTTCGCCTAAGGAGTTTACATGTGCGGACGGAAGCGTTACCACGAAGCTGACGATGAAAGCAAAGGACAGATATCGCTATTACGAGGACGATAAAACCAAATTGGTCGTTCTCCACATCGAGGGCGGGCTGGATTTTGTCGCGGTGCTCGGCGACGACTCCGATTGGATGGACAAGTACGCCGCCGCGCAATACGATTATGTGGATTTGTGGCTGCCTAAGCTCGATACGGAAAGCACGTTTGGTGCCGATATGCTTCTCGGATTCCTTAAGGAATGCGGCGCCGTGAACGCATATGACCCGCTGAAGGCGGACTTCTCCGTGATGAGCGACAGTCCCTGGTTTATTGAAAGCATAATTCAGAAAGCCCGGATCAAGACCGACGAAAACGGGCTGGAGGCGGCTGCCGTAACCGCGGTACTGACTGACGGCGCAGTGGCGGTGGATGCGCCAGAACCGGTATACAGAATATTCCACGCAGACCGTCCGTTCAGGTATTATATTACTGCCGCTTCTTCCGCTGCGCCGCTTGTGCTGTTCGCGGGGCAGGAGGTAAAATGAAGATAAGGGAATGCTGATAAATAGCTGAAATATCTTCTGATATACAATAAATCAAAAGCCGGCAGAGCGCAAATGCGTACTTGCCGGCTTTTATCAAATTTACCGCGCAGCGCGAAAACTCGCCTTGATCAGTTTGCGGTGCCGTACCATCTGCCGCCCTGCGCTTTTTCGGGATCGCCGTCCAGCAGCTGTTCGTGGTTTCTGATTACCTTTTCGAACGCATAAGCATATTTTTCTATCCATTCTTTATCGCAGTGCTTGAACCACGGCACTGAGAAGCATTCCTTATGCTCGGAAGGCGCGCATTTATCGTCGTCGATACGCACGTCTCTGTCGGTAAACGTTATGCGGCTTGGCATGCCGTCGTGGCGCAGGTCGAAGGTTTTGAAAAAGGGATGCGTGTGCAGACAGAAATTGCCGCCGTCCCAGCCGCCGTGATAACCCTCCGCGCGCACTGCCTCGCAGAAGCGGTTTACTGAAAGCCCGTGCAGCTCTTCGGATTTGTACAGTCCGTGCGGACAGTACCAGCCTGCCATGTTCGAACCGGTGGATTCGTCGACGCGTATCGCGCGTATACCGGGCAGACCCTCAAGCTTGTCCCAGAAATAGTTCATCGCTTTGCGTATCTCCGCGCAGCGTTCGTCATAGTACTTAAGCTGTACGCGCGCTATCGCCGAGCAAACCTGATTCGCACGCCCCTTCGCGCCGCCGAGCGCGATGTGGAAGTATGGGAAAAGCTCTTCGCTTTCGCTTATGTATTTTGCGTTGTTTCTCTCGTAATGGCCGAATGCGAGCGCGCGCTCGTACAGACGGCGCTTGTTCGTCACCAGTATACCCAATTCACCTGCCGCGAAGGATTTGCCGCTCATAAGCGACATAGCGCCTATATCGCCGATCGTGCCGAGCCTTTTGCCTTTGTACATGCCGCCCTGTGCGTGGGATACGTCTTCTATTACGTACAAATTGTGTCTGCGCGCGATATCCATTATGGCGTCCATGTCGCAGGGGTATGCGAAATAATGCACGACCATGATCGCTTTGGTACGCGGCGATATGCAGCGCTCAAGATCGTTCGGATCCATGCTCAGCATATCGTTTATGTTGCAGAATACGGGCGTGGCTCCGAAATTGATCGCTTGCGATACGCTGCCCCAGTAGGTTTTGGTGGGGCAGATGATCTCGTCTCCCCGTCCAAGACCGATCGCGAACATGGCGGAGGTGAGCGCGAGAGTGCCGTTGCAGTATGCGACCGCATAATCCGTGCCTAACCAGGACGCAAATTCCTCCTGGAACTTTTCGGTTATGTCCGTGCCGGAAAACTTGTTTGCGCGGATGACCTCCATCGCCGCTTTAAAATCCTCGTCAGTGAGTATGGGCCATTTGAACAGTCCGTCGGGTTCGCCGGTTATAACCGGAGTACCGCCAAGCAAAGCCAGCTTTTCCATGTGCCTACACCTCCATAAAAGTAATAGTGTCTATCGCCTTCGTATTTTATCGCCTCCGCGCAGTATGCGGCGGGCGTTGCCCTCGTAGATATCGTATAGGACGCTTGCGGGCAGCTGCATACTGTTTAGCAATTCCTGATGCTTGTTGTCGAAATAATCGCGGCCAAAGAGTACGCGGTCGTGCCAGCGCGCAAGGAACCCGCGCGTGAATTCGGTGTCCCGTGCCAGCGCGCGGCAGCCTGAGCCGGCGGATATGTCGCAATACAGATTCGGATACTTTTCAAGCAGCTGTTCGATCCTTCCGCCCGGTACGACCGGTCCTTGCGGATAAGAAACGGTTTTATACTGTTCGTCGTTCGATATATGCGCCCAGAAGCCGGGAGCGTGACCTATAAAGAGGGTTTCCGGACAGGCCTCCAACGCGCGCGCAAGCGCTTCGATGCCGCCGCCGTACCAGTAATTGGGCCACGGATGCTTCTGCCCGTTTGGTATTTCGTAATCAAGATGCACGAGCACCGGCAGAGCGTATTCGGCGCACGCGCGGTACATACGCAGTGCGTCCGGATTATCGTACATCATGCGGAGCTTAAGCTCCCCGCACAGACTTATATCAAACAGCTTTACGGCAGCTCTCAGACGGGATATCGCGTCCGGTCTGCGCGGGTCAGGACAGAATCCAAGCAAAAACCTGTCCGGCGCGGCGTCGCGGTAATACAGGCACCTTTCAAAAGGCACGGGCATATCGGAAAGCGGTGAAAACGCGTATTTTGTGGCGGGATCGTAGTCGGTAACGGGTGCTTCCCACGACAAAAGGCAGGTGACGTCTATGCCGTACGTATCCATGTTCGAAAGCATATCCCGCACACTGCAGCCGTGATAATCCGCGTGATTGTGTATGTCTATAATCAAAACTGCACCTCCGGACGCTGTCTCTGTTTGCTATATTATAACACCTTGCGGATAAGAGCGCAATACGTTTATGAGATTATATGCTGCGGTAAAGCAAATAGGTAAAAATGCACGCGGAATAATCCAAAATTGCGCTTGTGTTTATCCTCAGAATATAATATAATAAAGATAGCAGAATACAGGCGGAGATACGGGAGGAACGCTTATGAGCAGATTAAACGTTGCAATAATCGGACAAGGACGCAGCGGACGCAACATACACGGCACGTATTTCAGAAGCGCGAACAATACGCATTATAACGTAGTGGCTGTCGTAGACGCGATAGAAGAAAGGCGCATACGCGCGCGTGAGGAATACGGCTGCGACGTGTATGAGGATTACCGCGAGCTGTTTGGCAGAAAAGACATCGACCTTGCAGTCAACAGCACATATTCATATATGCACGCGCCGGTTTCTATCGACCTGCTCGACCACGGCTTCAATGTGGTCTGCGAGAAGCCCTTCGCCAAATCTTACGCGGACGGCAAGCATGTCGTCGATACAGCGAAAAGGAGCGGAAAGCTTTTAAACGTATTCCAGCAATCGCGCTTCGCTCCGTATTACAGGGAGATAAAGCGCGTGCTCGAAAGCGGAGTGCTGGGCGAAATAGCGCAGATAAATATACGCTTCTCCGGCTTTGCGCGCAGATGGGACTGGCAGACCTCGGACATATACGCCGGCGGAAACGTGCGCAATACCGGACCGCATCCGCTGGATCAGGCGCTGGACCTGCTGGGCTTTCCTGAAAACGTAAACGTTTTCTCCAAGCTGGGCAGATACAATACGAGCGGCGACGCCGAGGATTACGCGAAGATCATCCTGACCGTACCCGGAAAGCCGCTTATCGACATCGAAATCTCAAGCTGCGACTGCTATGCGCCTTACACATACAAGATCATGGCTCAAAACGGCAGTCTGCGCGCCACGACCGGAGAGATAGAATACAAGTATCTTATTCGTTCCGAGCTGCCCGACAGACCGCGGATACTTGACCCGCTGTGCAAGGAGGACAGGACGCCTGCGTATTGTTCTGAAAAGCTGGATTGGCACGAGGTCAAAACAGAGGTCGAAGCCGGAGCGTTCAATAAGGCCGTTGTTGACTATTATGAAATGATTTACCTCGCCCTCACGCAGAACCGGCCGATGGAGATCACCCCGGAGCAGGTGCTTTTGCAGCTTAAGCTGATAGACGAAATCCACGCACAGAACCCTATGGAGTAACGGAGGACGGATTATGAAAGCAGCAATTCTCGGAACGGAAAACTCCCACGCGTTCGCATTTGCGAAGTATATTAAGGAAGACCCTGTTTTTTCGGATATCGAGCTTATCGGCGTATACGGTTACGACGACATGGCAAACGGCAGACTGCTCAAGGCCGGACTTGCGCCGTACGCGGCGAAAAGCCCCGACGAGTTTTTGGGAAAAGCGGACGCGGTGCTGGTAACGGCGCGTCACGGAGAGCATCATTACGAATACGCCCTGCCTTACATCAAACAGGGCTGCGCGGCGTTTATCGACAAGCCGTTCACGGTAGAGCTTGCTCACGCGCAGGAAATGATCGACTGCGCGCAGCAAAGCGGCGCGCTGTTATGCGGCGGTTCGAGTCTTAAATTCCTGTCCGGCTTGCAGCCGCTCAGGGAATTTGCAGAGTCAAACAAGCTGCTGGGCGGCTATGCGGGCGCGCCGATAGATATGGTAAATCCTTACGCGGGCTTTTTCTTCTATTCGCAGCATCTGGTTGAAATGATGTTTACCGTGTTCGGCAGCGGCGTTAAAGCCGTGACCGCGTACTGTCCGGACGATACGAAGAAGCGGGTGAGCGTGATATTCGATTACGGCGAATTCGACGTTATGGGACAGTACACTTCTTCACATGCGTACACTGTCAGCGTATACGCCGAAAAAGAAACGCGCAGCATATATACCCACGATCTCGGCGACTGCTTCAGGCAGGAGCTGCTCGAATTCCGGCAGATGGTACTAAGCGGCAAGCCTCCGCATGAATACGAAGAGCTGATAAAGCCGGTAAAGGTATTGAACGCGATACACAAATCATATACTGACGGCGTAAAAATAGCCGTGCAGAACGACTGAGTATACCATACGGAACGGAGAAGCAAGTGAAAACTATAATAAACGGAAATATCGACGAGTTTATACAGTGGCACGATACCGACGGAAATATAATAAACGCTTCCGACGGCGGCATCATCTGTGTGAACGGCGTATATCACTGGTATGGACTGCAGCTGCGCGACCTGCCGGTCGCAAGCAAAGGCGCAGGCGGGCAGACTACGCTTACGGGCGTCGCCATGTACGCATCAACTGATCTGGTCACATGGAAATACGAAGGGATAGTCCTTGCCTGCCGCAATGCTCCGGGAGACCCGCTCTGCGGCCCCATGCGCTTTGAAAGACCCAAAATCCTGTATAACGAACGCACGGGAAAGTACGTGCTTTGGTGCCATTACGTATGCGCGCCCGGCGACCACGGCACGACCCCGGGTACGGCGGAAGCGGGCGTCGCAGTATGCGATACCGTAAACGGCCACTACGAATGGCTGGGCACCTCAAGACCCATAGACGATAAAGGACTGGTACGCGACAGTACTGTATATCAGGACGAAGACGGCAGCGCGTATTTCATATACGACCGCATGGTAGGCGAAGACCGCTGTCTGCATATAGTACGGCTGAGCGAGGATTATCTTTCGTTTACAGACGACTGGAAACGGCTGGACGCTCAGTATTTACGTGAAGCCGCCGCGGTGGTCAAAAACGGCAAGTACTATTACATGGTCACGTCCGGGCTTACGGGATGGGAGTTTAACCGTGCAAAGTATTTCAGAAGCGAATGCCTGTTCGGGCCGTGGGAGGATATGGGCGATCCCTGCATAGGCGACGACGCGCACAACACCTTCCGCTCGCAGACCACATATATATTTAAGCCCGAGGGCAGCGATACCTGTATACACATGGCGGAGCGGCACAACACGCAAAGCTTCCTTAAGTGCAGCTATATCTGGCTGCCCATCGAGTTTACTCCGGATGGACAATTGGAGCTTCGCTACCGCAATAAATGGGATATCGCGGACGTATAGCAGCTTCTGCATGTCTGTAAACACAGACAAACGACAGTGCTTGCATTTATTCACGATTTCTGGTATAATACTGCTATAAGAAAAAAAGGAGCTGATAAAATGAAGCTGCTTATAGCAATAATTCAGGACGAGGACGCCGCCAAGCTCGTAACATCCCTGATGAGTGAAGGCTATGGCGTCACCAAGCTTGCCACGACCGGCGGCTTTCTGCGTGCAGGCAACACGACCTTGCTGATCGGCGTTGACGACTGCAAGCTGGACGGCGCGATGAGCGTTATCGAAAAGGTGTGTCACAGCCGCAAGCAAATGACCTCTGCGCCTTCGCAGATGCCCGCGGGAATAACCAATTACACGCCCTATCCCATTGAAGTCGTGGTAGGAGGGGCGACGGTTTTCGTATTGAACGTGGAGCAGCTCAAAAAGCTTTGATGCCAGAGATAAAGGCGCGGCCGTTTCTGCTTGAACAGCTTATGCGTCCGGTAAACACCGGGCGCATTGTGCATGCGATGATTTTCTCGGGCCTGGCCGGAACCGGCAGGACCGAGGCGGCTGAGTACGTAGCACGCGCGCTGAATTGCACAGGCACGGGCGTCAAGCCCTGCGGCGTATGCGCGAGCTGCAGACGGTTTTTGGATGGAAAAGCGCCGGAGCTTATAAGGCTTGAGCCTGAAAACGAAAACAAAAAGCCCGCAAAGTATATAAAAATAGAACAGGTGCGCGCGCTTCTGCGCGAAACGGCGCTGCATCCGCTGAGCGGCTATAAATGCGTGATAATAAAGCCGGCTGACAGCATGACGGAAGAAGCGCAGAACGCTCTGCTTAAAACGCTCGAGGAGCCGCCGGAATACGCGGTATTCTTTCTGATAACCGAAAAAGACAGGGCGCTTTTGCAAACGATACGCTCGCGCTGCGTGCTGTACAGATTTGCGCCGATTTCCGTCGACGAAATAAAGCTAGGCCTCGAAAAGGCGGGTTATTACGGCGAAGAAGCTGAGATCGCTGCGTCGTATTCCGGCGGCAGCATGGGAAAAGCGCTGGAATTCTGCGGTGATAAAGAGTTTTTTACGCTGTATACCAAACTTGCGGAGGCGTTTGAGCTGCTCGCAAGGACGGGCAGCATATCGCTGGCAGGGCCGCAGCTTGCCGATATGGAAGGCCGAAAGCAGCTTTGCCTGGATATACTGGAAATATCTGCGTCCGAGCTTATGCGCGGAGCAATCAAAACGAGACTTGCCGCAGCTCTCAAAAGCTGCAGAATAGACGGCGCGGAGCTTATGCAGGCGCTGACAGAATGCAGAAAGCGTTTGGAGAGCAACGTAATGTTCAGATATGCGGCGGATATGCTTTTATTTGATATAGTGAAACACTGAACGGAGGAAATCGATGGCGACCGTAGTATGCGTTAGATTTAAAAATACGGGAAAGGTGTATTATTTTTCACCCGCAAAGGTCTGGCCGCGGCCGGGGGAGCTGGTGATCGTAGAAACCGTGCGCGGGCTTGAGATCGGAGAAACCGTTACCGACGCACGCGAGATAAGCGACGAAAGCGTGGTGGGCGAGCTGAAGCCCGTGATACGCAAGGCGACGCCCGAGGATATCAAAACCGACGAGCGAAACCGCGAAAAGGAAAAGGCGGCTTTCCCGCTGTGCGTACAGAAAATAAACGAGCATAAGCTCGATATGAAGCTCGTAAACGTGGAATGCACGTTTGACGGTTCCAAAATGGTATTTTATTTCACGTCCGAGGGGCGCGTCGATTTCCGCGAGCTGGTAAAGGATTTGGCAGGAGTATTCCATACACGTATAGAGCTCAGGCAGATCGGCGTGCGCGACGAAGCGCGGTTTTTGGGCGGATTGGGTATTTGCGGACGCAAAATCTGCTGCGGAGCGTTTTTAAACGACTTCGCACCCGTGTCCATAAAGATGGCGAAAGAGCAGAACCTGTCTTTGAACCCGACGAAAATATCTGGTCAGTGCGGCAGGCTCATGTGCTGTCTTAAGTACGAACAGGACAATTACGAAGAGATACTTAAAAAGCTGCCCAAGATCGGCAAGGAGATAATGACTCCGGACGGTATCGGAGTGGTTACCGAAATTGCGGTCATACGGGAAAAGGTCAAGGTACGCATGAGGGTCGGCGAGGATTTTGAAGTGCGCGAATATGCGCTTGAAGACGTGCGCCGGCTTGCGCAGGGTGAAAAGGGAGAAGCGTACGTGCCCGAAAAAAAGCCGGCGCCTGAAGCGACCGCGCCTGAACCTGAGGAAACGAAGCCCCGCTATCCGCGTGTAAAAAAGCAGAAAACCATGAATACAGACGAGTATATGCGCGTAAACGCCACGAATCCGGAGGAAGCGGAAGAACAGACTGACATCTGAGAATAAACAGCCGGACATACGATAAAGCGCAGTCATAATCAGATAAAACATATTTGTGTCGGAGTGCCGTATAAATGCAATACGCACTCCGAATTTTTATAAAGTAATCGCTTTTCGGCTTTCGACGCACAACGGGCGAACGCATTCAAGTACAGCGTAGCACAAAGCAAATGATAAATTTAACATATATAGGCGGCATATATACATTGACAGGCGAGGTATATATACATATAATATAAATCGAGGAGGTGAGGGGATGGCTATTGAAGCGGATTTGCTGCGAGGCTATACAGATACCATACTGCTGCGGCAATTGGCATGCGGCGACAGCTACGGATATATGATAAACAAACGGATAGGCGAACAAAGCGGGGGAGAAATCGAGCTTAAGGAGGCGACGCTGTATACGGCGTTCAGACGCCTCGAACACGACGGATTTATCCGCTCGTATTGGGGGGACGAAAACACCGGAGCGCGCAGGCGGTATTATACGCTTACGCCGGAGGGAAAGTTACGTCTTGAAAAAGACGCGGAAAAATGGCGCGAGACACGCGAAATTCTCAATAAGCTGATAGGAGATGAAACTGATGTTTATGAAACTGATGTTTAAACGCCGAGAGTACTATTCAAACGCAAATGCGCTGCGGTGCAGTGCCGAAGGGCTTACTGAGCGCGAACGCGTGCGGATCATGATGCTGCCGAGCGTTTTGCGTTCAAATCCGGAATCAGGCAGCAGATTAGCTGGGGACAATTTATACGATATGCTCGTGGAGGAGAGACGCTTATGAACGAATATATCGAAAAAATCATTTCCAAAGTATTCGAGAATGCCGGTGAGAGCGATAAAATCCGTGAGCTGAGAGAGGAGCTCAGCAATAACTGCCTCGAGCATTTTAACGACCTGTGCGCGCAGGGCAAAAGCCGTGAAGAAGCTGCGGCAGAGATAGAAGAGAGCCTGAAGGGGATGGACGAGGTTATCGCCGCGATACGGGGCGAAGCCGAAAACGATATGCCTGCCGAGCTTCCGGCTGCGGTTTCAGATGCTCTGAATGAAACTGTTTGCTGTAATAAAGCAGACGGCTTCGAATATGCTTCTGAAGGGATAAAAACGCTGCTCGTAAACGCCCGCGAACAGGATATAAGCTTCGAGCCGTCGCCTGACGATAATATACGTCTGCGGATCGAACCGGATAACGACAGCGTAAATGTCAGAGCCACAAAAACCGGCGATTCACTCAAACTCGAAATCCGCACAGCTGACACTGATGAAAGTACCGCGGCTAAAACAGGCTCGGAGCAGCTGCAGCCTGCGCAGAAAATAGAGCTGTTTCTTAAACGTGTATTGCGTTCGAACGTTATATTCGGCTTCGGCGAAGCGGTAAAGGTGAGCATATACGTGCCCGTCGGCATACTGAACGTAAGCGCAAATACGGCGAGCGGAAATATAACAAGCGCGGACGTACATGTGTCGAAGGTTGTATTTTCTGCCGCGAGCGGCGATATAACGGCAGCTATGCCTGGCAAGACGCATGAATGCATATTGGAAAGCAGGAGCGGGGACATATTCCTGCGCGCGCTTGCGGGTAATGTACGTCTCAGCTCTACCAGCGGCGACATACGCTTTGACGGCGGTGCGGGCGCGCTTGAAAGCAAAACCGCAAGCGGCGACATAAGCATAGAGGGCGATTTTGAGACCTGCCGTGCGGAGTCCAGAAGCGGCGACGCTGAGCTAAACGTAAACGCCGCCGAAATAAGGTGCTCTTCGTCAAGCGGCGACGTCAGTATAAACGGAAATGTAAGACTGCTCGAATGCAATACTACCAGCGGCGATATCGAAACAGAAGCTGCCTTAGAGACGTGCTCGCTTTCCTCGACAAGCGGAGACGTGACGCTTGACTTAAGAAGCGCAAAACAGCTTAAAGCAGCCGACGTAAATACCATCAGCGGAGACATCGACATAATAATGAACTCAGAATCTCTTGCAGACTTCAGGCTTTCGTCTGTGAGCGGAGACGTAAACAACCCGTTTGCCGATTGCAGCGGCGCTTGCGCCGTAAAGGCGCGCAGCGTCAGCGGCGATATCAGCGTAAGATAAGCCTATAAAAACGGAATGTCGTTTATCAAACCGGACGGCAGAATCCGTATCTGCGCGGATTCTGCCGTCCGTCTATATAAAACAGTCGATAAAACGAAAGAATATCGGTTTGCGGATCTATGCTTCTTTTCCGGAACTCAGTATGTGCTTTATGCGTGCCGAATACGGGCACGCGGCGTCCATGCGGCCAGAGGAAGTAATCTCGTGCATAAACTCTTCCGGGTGCTTTTTCCAGTAATCCTGATGGTATTCCTCGGCTGTATAGAAGGTCTTAAACTGTTCGATGCTTACGCATGCAGCTCTGCCGGTATTCTTTTCAAGCTCTGAAAGCGCCCTGCGCGCGGAGTCTGCTTCTGCCTGACGCGTATAGTATACCGCGCAGGTGTAAGAATGACCGCGGTCTATGAATTGCCCGCCGCCGTCGAAGGGGTTTATGCAGCTTAAAAATACGTTCAGAAGCTCTTCAAAGCTTACTTCATGTTCGTCGTATTCGAGCCGCACTGTTTCGCGGTGTCCGGTTAGCTGGCGCTTGACATCGGAATAAGTCGGATTTTCTTCGTCTCCGCCGCTGTATCCGCTCGCGATGCCTTTAACGCCCGGAATATCAGCAAAAAGCGGCGCTATACACCAAAAACATCCGCCTGCAAAATACGCATAATCCATGATAGCTATACTCCTGTTGGCTAAACTGTCTCAAGCTCATGCCTTATATCGTCAAGGCTTTTGCCGCTTTCACGCGCTGCGCGCGCAAGGTCTTCAAATTCAAGCTTCGTACGTTTTACGCCGTAGCCGGTTGAAACCTTTTGGCGTATTTCGCCGTAAGGCGTATTAAGCGTTTCAATATGCCTCGTAAGCGTATAACGGCGGGATATGCTCTCGCGTATGCCCAGCGTCGTGGTATGCATAAGAATTAGCGAGACGATCCTGTCGCGGTCTGCCTCGCGGCAGAATACCTTTAATTCCACGCCGGGACGTGATTTTTTCATCTGTATCGGCACGGTGTATACCTCAAGCGCGCCCGCTTCGAACAAACGTTCCGACGCAAAGCCGAGAGCCTCCCCGGTAATATCGTCCATACTGCAAACGAGTTCGCATACGGTATCGCCCTTATCGCCGGTTTCGCTCCAAAGCGAACGCACGCAGTTGGCGGCTTCAAAGTCTTTATTGCCCATACCGTAGCCTGCCGAATGCACGTTCATGACGGGCATGTCACCGAAGCGGTCGACAAAATGCTTAAGCAGCGCAGCGCCTGTAGGCGTGCACAGCTCACTTTTAATGCTGCCGCCGTATATCGGCACATCCCGCAGAATGTACGCAGTGGCGGGCGCCGGAACGGGCAGTATCCCGTGGCCGCATCTGCACTGTCCCGCGCCGACGTGCACGGGGGACGCCACTATCTCGTCCGGCTTGAGTGCATCAATAAGCAGCGACACTGCGGTCACGTCGGCGACGGCGTCCATCGTACCGACCTCGTGAAAATGTATCTGCGTTATGTCTGTGCCGTGCACGTGGCTTTCGGCTTCGGCTATAAGCTGATATACAGAGAGCACGTCGCGCTTGACTTTTTCGGGCAGATCAAGATGCTCGCGCACGAGGTGCTCTATATCCTTGAGCGACGTATGCGAATGGTGATGCTCATGCTCATCGGAATGATGGTGATGCTCATGCTCATCGGAATGATGATGATGCTCGTGTTCTTCGGAATGATGGTGATGCTCGTGCTCGTGAGCGGCGTGTGCGTCACTGTGCTCGTCGGTATCATGCTCTGCGTGGTGGTGATGAAGCCCGGCGTCTTCGGTTTCACCGTTTACATAAACGTTTATGTGCGTGCCTGTAATGCCGCATTTGCGGGAAGGCACGCGTGAATAAACGACTCCGGGTATGCCGATTGAATTCAGCCTGTCGATAAATGCGTCCGGATCGGGCATCAGCTCCAGCAGCGCGGCGGTAAGCATGTCTCCTGACGCGCCCATCGAACAATCAAGATACAGTGTTTTCATAAACTCTCCTTATTGATTTCTTTGTGTTTAATGCTTTGGGGCATCACACTGGCTGAGTCTTGTCAGCAGCTTGTCGAGTTCTTCCATGTCTTTGACGCAGGACTCCCATTCAAATTCCTCTGTCTGAAGCATGGTATAGCTTTCCCGTTTTACACGAACCGTTTTCATGCCCATGCGCTTAGCCTCGGCGAGATTTGCTTTAAGATCGTCAGCGAACAGACATTCGTCTGGCGCTAAGCGAATTTCGCTTAGGCAGCGTCTGAATATTTCGCTGTCCGGCTTTCGGCAGCCTTGAGAGGTGGAAATGATGCAGGAGTACAGCTTGTCGTAAATGCCGTTTTCGAGCAGCACGTCAAATATAGACGGCATAGCGTTTGATAGAATGCACAGCTTATACTCTGCAGCCCATTTGTTCAGATAAGGCAGCACGTCATCATATATCAGTGATCGGTCGACTTCATAGGTTTCCGAGCGCGCAAGCGCGGCGCATTGCGCGTCAGAAAGACCGGCGTCAAGCTCCGCGTTCATTGCGCGCATGAATGCAAGCTGCAGTTCATATTCGTGCTGCTTAGTGGTCACGAGCTGGCCCTCGTCTATAACAGGCAAGCATTTCTTAAGTGCCGCCGCAATCTTATGCCTGTCAAAATCAGGCAGCTCTCCGCCTAAAATCTCACGTGCGTCGGCAGGCAGAAGCCAGTGACCGCTTGCCGGGTACATGATGACGCCGCCGCAGTCGAGTATAAGCGCTTTGATCATTCAAATCCCTCCGCAAGCGATTATAGCATAATGGAGTGCCGCGCACAAGCGTAAAACATATTAAAACGCTTGAAATCCTCGTCAAAGGGTATATAATATATCTGCTCATTTATGTATGCGCTGATTTGGGGGAGAGGCTGATGCAAAAACTTCTTAAGCTTGAAAAGCTGTTGTCGTATCCGATTATCGCCGTGTCGGCGTGCGTTACCGCGCTTAATTATTATCTCTTCGTTATATCAAACGCCTTCGCGCCTGCGGGCGTAAACGGCATAGCCACGATGGTGCAGTATCTGGGCGGCTGGAGCATAAGCAATCTTTCGCTTATTATAAATCTCCCGCTGGCGGTATTTTCATTTTTCAGGATAGGGCGCAGGTTAACAGTGAAGACGATGCTGTACGTGCTTGTGTTTTCGGCAGGGCTTAAGCTTCTGCAGGACAAAGCGATAGATCTGAGCAGGTATATTTACCTGACGGAGGACGGCAAAAGCACGATACTCGCGCCGGTTGCGGCAGGCTCGATAAACGGTATAATATACGGCATAGCGGTGCGCTGCGGCGGCACGACCGGCGGTACGGATTTCATTGCGGCGTACGTACATAAAAAGCATCCGGAGGTTTCGTTTACGCGCGCGCTGTTCGTGTTCAATACCGGCGTAGCGCTTTCCAGCTATTTTGTGTACGGCTGCAACTTCGAACCTGTGATCCTTTCGATAATATATACGTTTCTGACCACACGGATATCCGGCAGCATAATCCGCGGCGGCGAGGCAGCGATCAAAATAGAGCTGATAACGCAGCATCCTGAGGAGCTTAAGTCAGAGCTTATAAGAAAGCTGCGTCATTCGGTCACGGTGCTGCACGCTATAGGCGGCTATTCAGGCGAGGACAAAACTATGATGATCTGCGTGGTAAACCCGTATCAGATAAAACAGTTTCTTGAAATCATAGAAAACTATCCGGGCACTTTCGCGTGCGTGTCCGACGTTACGCGTACGATCGGCAATTTCAAAAGGATACAATGGGATCAATAATCACCCGTATCGCCGAACGAAACGCGTTAGTATTGGTTTTATAGCTTGCCGCTTCATAAGAAACAGGCGCCCCGCAAAGGAGCGCCTGAAGTTTTTAGATTTATTAGTACATTCCGCCCATTCCGCCGGGATTGCCTGCGGGCGCGGCGGGAGGATTCTTGTCGGGCAGATCGGTGACGAGGCTTTCGGTGGTCAGAACCATCGCGGCTACGCTGGTCGCGTTCTGCAGAGCGCTGCGCGTTACCTTGGTAGGATCGATGATGCCGCGTTCGCTCATGTCGCAGTATTCGTCCTTCGCGGCGTCATAACCAAAGCCGGTCTTCTTGGAGGTCTTGATCTTCTCGACTGCGACGCTGCCGTCTACGCCGGCGTTGGTGCAGATCTGGCGCACGGGAGCTTCCAGAGAACGCAGCACGATGGAGATACCGGTCTTGAAGTCGCCGGTCTGGTTCTTCATGAAGTCTGCCACAGCCTTGCTTGCGGAGAGCAGCGCAGTTCCGCCGCCGGGCACTATGCCTTCTTCGACGGCCGCGCGGGTAGCTGCCAGTGCGTCTTCGATGCGCATCTTGCGCTCCTTCATTTCGACCTCGGTCGCAGCGCCGACGCGGATGACCGCTACGCCGCCTGCGAGCTTGGCGAGGCGCTCCTGCAGCTTCTCGCGATCGTAATCGGAAGTGGTTTCCTCGATTTGCGCCTTGATGCTGTTTACGCGCGCTTTGATCTCAGAGGGATCGCCGCTGCCTTCGACTATAACGGTGTTGTCCTTGTTTACCTTTACCTGACGTGCACGGCCGAGCATATCGACGGTGGCTTCCTTGAGGTCGAGGCCGAGCTCTTCGGTTATGACCTGTCCGCCGGTCAGGATCGCGATATCCTGCAGCATGGCCTTGCGGCGGTCGCCGAAGCCGGGGGCCTTGACCGCGACGCAGGTGAACGTGCCGCGCAGCTTGTTGAGTACCAGTGTTGCGAGCGCTTCGCCTTCGACGTCCTCGGCGATGATAAGCATTTTCTTGCCCTGCTGCACGACTGCTTCGAGTATGGACAGGATTTCCTGAATGTTGGAAATCTTCTTGTCTGTGATCAGAATGTACGGATCGTCGAGCACCGCTTCCATCTTGTCGGAATCGGTTACCATATAGGCGGAAGCATAGCCGCGGTCGAACTGCATGCCTTCGACTACGTCCAGCTCGGTCTTCATCGTCTTGCTCTCTTCGACGGTTATAACGCCGTCCTTGCCGACCTTTTCCATGGCGTCGGCGATAAGAGAACCGATTTCCTCGTCACCGGAGGATATTGAAGCAACCTGCGCGATCGCGTGGCTGGTCTCGATGGGCTTGGAAATGCTGGAGAGGTGATTTACAACGGTATCCGCCGCAGCAAGGATGCCCTTTTTGAGGTCCATGGGATTTGCGCCGGCCGCGACGTTTTTAAGACCCTCGTGTACTATGGTCTGCGCGAGCAGAGTGGCGGTAGTGGTGCCGTCGCCCGCGATGTCGTTGGTCTTGGTCGCAACTTCCTTTACAAGCTGCGCGCCCATGTTCTCAAAGGGGTCTTCGAGCTCGATATCCTTGGCGATGGTCACGCCGTCGTTGGTGATGAGAGGAGAGCCGTATTTCTTGTCGAGAACTACGTTCCTGCCCTTGGGGCCGAGGGTAATTTTAACGGTATCGGCCAGTGTGTCTATGCCGTTTTGAAGACTGCGGCGCGCGTCCTCGCCGTACTTGATCTGCTTTGCCATATTATTCGCCTCCGAATTATTCTACAATAGCCAGTATGTCGTTCTGACGTACGATGATATACTCTTCGCCGTCATACTTGACTTCGGTGCCCGCGTACTTGGAATAGAATACCTTCTGACCGGGCTTGACATACATTTTGATTTCCTTGCCGTCTACGTTCCCGCCGGGGCCGACTGCCAGCACTTCGGCGAGCTGGGGCTTTTCCTTGGCGCTGCCTGCAAGCAGGATGCCGCCCTTGGAGGTTTCTTCCGCCTCCATGTTTTTAATGACTACGCGATCGCCCAAAGGCTTTATACTCATAATAAGTGCCTCCTGTTACACTTTGTATTGTTAGCACTCACTTAAACTGAGTGCTAACTTACGTGAGATAGTTTATCCAAACGCTGTGATTAAATCAATACCCAAACTGTTAAAACAGGGAAATTTTGTGTTAAATCGAAATCGAAACGGATTTGTATGATATAATCTCTCAAAACATACTGCAAATGTCGACATGGGGGAAATGCTAATGGATAAATGGGACGACAGATTCATGCAGCTTTCGGGCGTGATAGCTTCATGGGCGAGCTGTTATAAACAAAACCGGAAGATCGGCTGTGTGATAGTAAAAAACAAGCGTATAATGACGACAGGTTACAACGGCGCGCCCGCAGGTGTGAAGACCTGCATGGAGCGCGGATACTGTCTGCGCGAAAAGCTCGGCATAGCCTCCGGCACGAAGCACGAGATATGCTACGCCGCGCACGCGGAGCAAAACGCGATAATACAAGCCGCGCGTTTGGGAGTGTCGATAGACGGCTCTACACTGTACTGCACTCATCAGCCCTGCGCTATATGCTCAAAAATGATAGTGAACGCCGGAATAAAGTGTATAGTTTACCGTGAAGGTTACCCGGACGAATTCGGCGTGGAAATACTGAACGAGGCGGGCGTAAAGCTGGAACGGTATATCCCCGCAAGCGAAACCGACAAACAATAATCAAACGTCTGAACAAATAATAATACAGCGTCCGGAGGCGTAAGCCGCATAACCGGACGCTGCAGTCAAATCATATAAGCATTAAGACCATTCCGGCAGATCGCCGAAAAGTTCGTTCTCAGCAGTGTCAGGCTCGCTGTTTTCAGGCTCCAAGGAATTGCCGTCATCATCCGTAAAGCAAACATCGCCGTGTTCGTCGAAGCCTGCATTCAAAACCTCGCCGTTTTCCGTATACGGAAGCGTTATCTCCTGCGCGCTTTCTTCAAATAAATCGATAATGAAGACCTTATCATCAGAAAGCGCAAGCAGGCGAGCGCCGTCATAAGATATAACTGCTTCCGCTGGGTTAAGGATATCGCCGCTATTCACAGATTCTATAAGCCCGCTCGTGCGCTCGTCGGCATAGCCGTAAACACTAAAATAATCCTCCTGACGGCTGAATGCGACGCTGCCGGTGGACGCAGAAACCAGCATGAACATATCCTGATTTACGACGCTGCCCCAGAATTGCTCAAACGGGACGAGCACATATGCCGCTGCCGCTCCGTCGTTTATTTCGCACAGCACGCATCCCCGCTCGCCGCTTTGCGAATACATAAGCTCAAGCGGCTTAAGATACTTTCCGGCGCCTGCAAACTCGTAATGCGTGACGCTTACGCCGTCTGCAAGCTGAAGGCAGGCTATGCCGCATTTGGCGGTTTCGTCTGTATTTATAAATACACAGTAGACGGTATCGTCGCCACCTGATCTGAAGCCGTAGTATTCATAGCCGGGCTTGAGCGCGGCAACAGCTTTCTGCGAAAGCGCTGCTGCGCCGTCAGCATCTGGAATGAGCAGAGCGTTTGCAAACGTATCTGCGCGCTCGGTCAAATGTATTTCCCCGAACGCGGCAAAAGCGCAAAACAACAGCGCAAAGCACAAGCACAAAAGCTTTTTCATAATCATAACCTCCGCGTATAGCTTATGCTTTGACGCAGCCGCTTTATATTAGGTTCAAACAAAGAATAAGAATCGCGGGCGTTCGAATAAGGCGGCGGCAGACTCCGTGAATCAAACCTTAGCGCAGCCGACACAAGTTTTTACGTATCTGCGTTGACAGAAATATGAAACAGTGATAGACTTAGCAGACAAAAGAATAAAAAAGGCGGTATACGATATGAAGACGACGCTCGTTATATTGGCAGCAGGAATAGGTTCGCGCTTCGGCGGCGGCATTAAGCAGCTTGAGCCGGTAGGCCCGAACGGCGAAATCATAATAGATTACTCGATACACGACGCGATAAAAGCAGGCTTCGACAAAATCGTGTTCATAATCCGGCACGACATCGAAAACGACTTCCGTGCACGTATAGGGGACAGAATCGAAGCCAAATGCAAAAAGCTGGGCGTCGAGGTAGCTTATGCGTATCAGGAGCTTAACGACATACCGATAGAGCTTCCGGAAGGCAGAAGCAAGCCCTGGGGTACGGGTCACGCGATACTCAGCTGCGCAGCAGCAGTAAACGAACCCTTCGCCGTTATAAACGCCGACGACTATTACGGCAAAAACGGATTTGTAAAGGCGGCTGAATTCCTAAAAACAGGAAAATACGGTATGGTCGGCTACATACTCAAAAATACGCTGTCGGACAATGGCGGCGTGACCAGAGGCATCTGCGGCATAAAAGAAGGAAAGCTTGTAGGCATAGACGAAACGCACGACATAATCAAAACTAAAACCGGCGCCGCCTCGAACGGCAGGGATATAGACGTGAACTCTATCGTTTCGATGAATTTCTGGTGCTTTACGCCGGGCTTCATGGACGAGCTCAAGCAGGGCTTCCCGGAGTTTTTGAAAGCTATGAGCAACCCGCTGAAGGATGAGTATCTGCTTCCGACGATAGTGGACGGCATGCTCAAAAAAGGCGTGGAATTCACGGTCATGCATACCGACGACAAATGGTTCGGCGTAACCTACAAAGCGGACAAGCAGGCTGTGGTAGATAGCTTTAAACAGCTTTACGCCGAAGGCGCGTACGGTATGGAGCTGTACTGCGATATCGCTGGCGCATAAGTTATGAGAAAAGCGATCGCGGTCTTTATTGCGTGCATATTGCTGTGCGGCTTATGCGCCGGAGAGGATAGCGCAAAAACTGAAATTGCCCAGATGCAGCTTAGGCTGTATCAACTGGGCTATTACAGCGGAGACTTTTCCGGCGTATTCGACGACGAATCGCTGCATGCGCTTAATAATTTTCAGCGCGCAAACGGAATAGCCGCAACTATCGCCGCAGACCCTGCGACGCTTGAGGCGCTGTTTTCAAACGAAGCTGTGAGCAAGGAAAAATACCTTGCTGAATGCGTAAAAACAGACAGCGTGACTACGGAGCTATCTCCCGGCTCAAATGGGAAAAACGTAAAAAAGCTGCAGCAGTATTTAAGCGCGGCGGGCTATTATAGCGGTGAAATCGACGGCAAATACGAAAGCTCGACCCGTGATGCCGTCGCCGCGTTCCAAAGCGCGAATTCGCTGGAGGCGACGGGCGTGGCCGACAGCATAACGCTTTCAAGGCTGCTTTCGCCGCTTGCCGTGCCCTGTCAGACCTCAAAAAACCTGGGTACGCTCGCGTACGGAGACAGCGGGACCGAAGTAAAAAAGCTGCAGCGCCTTTTGAAGGACGCGGGATATTACGACAGCTCTTTAAGCGGCGTGTTTGGACGGGAGACGCTGAAAGCCGTGATAGATTTTCAAAACCGCAATTCGCTCGTGCCGGACGGCGTATGGACTTCCGGAATGACCGCCAGTGTGCTTACGGGCATGGCGCTAAATAAAAACGAGTCTCTTGCAAACGAGCGGGGCGACATACTTTCTTACGGCGACGAAGGCTATCAGGTAGCAGAGCTTGAGCGCGAGCTTTATAAAGCGGGTTACTTTAACGCAGGAGCGGACGAGGTTTACGATACCAAAACCGCACGAGCCGTACGTATATTTCAGGAGGCGAACGGGCTTGAAGCGACCGGGACTGCAGACTTTCAAACCCTTGAAAAGCTGCGTTCAGACGGCGTTACGGACTATCGCTTTTTCGAAACGGACCGCAAAAGCTGCACCCTCTCGCTGTACGAAAGCGGTTACGGGGTATATCTGCTCACCGGAAGACTGCGCGAGCTCGGCTATCCCGTGGAGCATATCTGGGATTACGACGAAACCGTACAGGAGGCTGTAAAGCTGTTTCAGAAAATGTCCGGCATGGACGCAAGCGGCTGCGCAGACGAGCAGACCCGCAGACTCATGAATTCGCCCTCCGCCCCTAAATACGACGGGTCACAGGGACGGTATCTGGTGTACGCGAGCGCGGCAGAGTCGACAGTCGGCAAGCCCTATGAAGCGGGAAAGACCGGGCCGGATTCGTTCGGCATCGGAGGGCTTGCGTATTACTGCTGCGCCGTGGCCGGCGTAAGCATCGCGCCGACGGTATCCATGCAGCTTGAAAACGCTGTTTCAAGTCCGCAGTTCGCTTATGACACGGAAGATCTGAACGGCGCGCAGCAGTGGTTTTTCAAGCTCGAAGAAGCTTATATCACAGCCGTGTATATAGGAGACGGGATCTTTATCTATGCAAGCCCCGAGGCCGGCTGCGTTGTTAGCACGGACATGGAAACGATGCTTTCGGATTATGAATTCGTCGGACGAATCAAATATTTTGACTATAACTGACTTGAAACCTGGCGAGCAGATAGACGACCTGCAGACCGGCGGCTTCAGGATCATTCAAAAGCGGAAGGGCTTTCGCTTCGGTACGGATTCCGTGCTGCTCGCGGATTTTGCGTTTGTCAAGGCCAAAGCAAGAGTCGCGGATTTCGGCTCCGGCTGCGGCATTATTTCTGTGCTTTTATGCGCTCACAGAAAAGACATAACAGTCTCCGCGCTGGAAATCCAAAGCGAGCTTGCAGAGATGTCACAGCGCAGCGTGCTGCTTAATTCTCTCCAAAACAGAATAAGGGTCGTGAACGGCGACGTTAAAAACGCGCTCAAGCTGATCGGCGGCAGCTTTGACTGCGTGGTATGCAATCCGCCGTATTACAGTCAGACGGAATATATCCCGTCATCTGACGAAAGCGCCGTGATAGCGCGCTCGGATTTCCTTCTTACGCCGGATGAAATGTGCGCCTCGGCATTTAAGGTCCTTAAAACCGGCGGCCGGCTCAACACCGTGTTTCCGGCTGCAAAAATGCACGAAATGCTGTATGCGATGAAGGACAGCAGACTTGCGCCCAAAAGGATACGTACGGTGCATGAGACCGCCGCTCACGCGCCCTCATTAGTGCTTATCGACGCCGTAAAGCAGGGAGGCGCCGGACTTAAATGGCTGCCGCCGCTTATTCTGTCAAATGCGGACGGCAGCCGTACGGATGAGTGGAAGCGGATATACGGTTAGGCGTTACACCTTTTCAAACACGATTACCGTGAACGGGTTTATGTCGAACCAGAAGCCGGGCGTTTTGCCATCGTTTAGTATTACTTCCTCTGTTTTATCCATATCGTAGGCGTCGCGTCCGTCCGCGTATTTTATAAGTGCGCTCGTAAATACGGGCCTGTACCTGTCGCCGGCTTCTCCGATGGGCACGAAGAAATGTATCGTTTCGTTCGTCATGTTGAACGAATAGAGATATACCAGCCCCTGCTTTTCACATGCGATAACAAGCTTGAACGGTTCGACCCACAGACTGCGCGCTTCGCGGGTGGAGAGCACGTCGTACTTTTTTGCAAATGCGAGCATATCGTTGTCAAAGGCGAGCAAGCCGGAGTATTTGAGATGAACGTCGTCAGCCAAATGCCACTGTCTGCGGGCGTAATGAAAAGAGTTTCCGTTGCCCTCGCGCGGGAAATCTATCCATTCGGGATGACCGAATTCGTTGCCCATAAAATTCAGGTATCCGTCGCAGGCGGACGTAAGCGTCATGAACTTGATCAGCTTGCTGAGGCCGATTGCCTTGTCTATCGTGTAGGTGTGGTAATCGTTGTTCATTCCGTAATACATTTCGGCGTCCGCAAGCCGGAAAATCAAGGTTTTGTCGCCCACAAGCGCCTGATCGTGGCTTTCACTGTAGCCCACTGCCTTTTCGCCGGGACGGCGGGTAGTCATCTCCCACCACATATCGTAGAGATTCCAGTTATTGTTCTTTATGGCTTTTATCCAGTAATCCGGAAGTCCCATGCTCAGGCGGTAATCGAAGCCTATGCCGCCTTTCTTGATCGGAAGACACATGCCGGGCATCCCGCTCATATCCTCAGCTATGGAAATCGCTTTTTTGTTCACGGAATGTATAAGCTCGTTTGCAAGCTGCAGATATATGATAGCGTCAATGTCGGTATTCATGCTGTAATACTTTTTGTAATCGTCGAACGCGGTGCCGAGCCCGTGATCGAGATACAGCATGCTGGTCACTCCGTCGAACCTGAAGCCGTCGAAATGGAATTCGTCCTGCCAGTATTTTATGTTCGACAGCAAAAAATGAATCACGTCGTGCTTCGCGTAATCGAACAGATATGTACCCCAGGCCGGGTGACGCCCGCGGTCTCCCATGTGGCAGAACTGCGTCTGCGTTCCGTCGAACAGCGCAATGCCGTCCAGCGCGTTAGCACACATATGGGAATGCACTATATCGAGCAGCACGCTTATGCCCATGGAATGCGCCGTGTTTATAAGACGCTTCAGTGCCTCAGGCTCGCCGTAGCGTGACGAAGGCGCAAAAAAGCTCGATACCTGATAACCGAAGGATGCATAATACGGATGC
>JAFYFC010000052.1 GCA_017543905.1 Clostridia bacterium | reverse complement strand
TTCGCTGAAGCCCGCGGTTGCTTGTTTGGGTATAATGAGTGTGTTCTGAAACGGCAGGGTTTTGGCGATAGAGGCGATTGATAATAAAAGTTAGCTTGGTGCAAGCTACATTTGCGGCAGTGCCAAACTAACTTTTATTTAGCGGTTATTAAGTCTTCAGTTTTCAGTATTCATTATATAAGCTCCTCCAAGCCACCCCTGCGGGCTTGTGCGCTTCGCTGAAGCCCGCGGGGTCGCTGTTTGGGTATAATGATTATGGTTCCTCAGCCTACTGAGTTCAGCTTCGCGTCGTCGATTTTGCCCCAGGCGCCGTTCCCTTCGCCGGAGCATTTGACGTATATGCCTACGCTTACGCTGTCGCCCGCGTTTACCGTGAACAGCGGTATCACGCCGGTGTGCCAGTCGTTATAGCCCGTAATCGTCATGGGCGAAACGGCGGCGGTTTCGCCGTTTATTTTGACGTACGCGTATACCTCGCACGCGCCCGCGTCGCCGCCCATTATCGAAATCTCGTATCTGTAGGAGCCGGGCGCAAGGGAGTCCACGCTCTGCTCGGCGGTAAATTCCACGCTGTTTTTCCGCGCGCTCCAGAAATGCAGATGCTTCGTGCCGGTCAGGGAATCCGACTTTTTGTCTTCTATATACAGTTCGTCCGCGCCGGCTATGTCGTTTAAAACCCACGCGCCGGTTCCGTCCTCGAAGGACCAGTCGTCTATAAAGTTGAACTCCGCGAGAGTGAGATACAGATGCGCATCCATGCCGCCCGCTGTGCCGGTGAGCGCGTAGGTGCCTGCGCCGCTTGCGCGCAGAGCGTTTATATCCGCGCTGCCTGCGTTCCAGCTGACGGGGAGCGCTTGCCTGGAATTGTCGTTCATTACCGCGTTTACGCTTTCGGGCAGAGTGATTTCGCCGTTTATGTCGCACATAAGAAAACTGTCCTCTATCGCGTCTGCCGTGACGGGGACGATATTTCCGCTTTTCATCAGAGAAAACACCCTGAGAGATTCGAGCGCTCTGCCCTGCGCGTCGAAGAAGGCCTGATTGTCCACCGCGCTGCCGCCGTAATATCTGCCAGCGTCGTCTGGATCGTATTCGGCCGCGCTGCTCGTCGCCCAGCCGGAGCCGTACTTTTCCCACAGCGCATGGTTTTCTTCCCAGGAGGACGTTCCCACGCTTATCCACGCGCCTTCCCAGTACACGACGCCTATGCCGTTTTGCGTGCGGTTCACGATCGTATCGGTGAGGTCGCGCAGCAGATTGCTCTGTCCCTGCACGCTTATCGGGTAGCCGCCGGATGCGCCTTCGCCTATGGTGTTGCCGAAAAAGTCCGTGTCCTCCGTCGTATATGCGTAGGAGGTCTCCATAACCATGACCTGCTTGCCGTAGGCTTCGGCGATTTGCGAAAGCACGGAAGAGAGGTTTTCGAGGCTGCCGTGCCAGTAAGGATACCACGAGGTCGCGAAAATGTCGTAATCGACCTTGTAGTAGTCCATGCGCCAGGCGTAGTCGGCCAGCGCGCCGTCTCTTTCCGGGTTCGTGAAGTGCAGCGCCACGCGCGCCTCGGGACAGACCTCGCGCACCGCGCGCGCGCCCGCCTGCATCAGCGCCTGTATGCCGAACCATTTCTTTTCGCCGCAGAAATAATTGTTCGTCTCGTTGCCTATCTGCACTATGTCTATCTGAGCGCCCGCGTTCAGCAGCTTAAGCAGGCTTTCGCGCGTGTATTCGTACAGCGCTTCAGCCTTCGCGTCGGTCTTCATGCCCTGCCACGCCTTGGGCACCATCTGCTTGGACGGGTCCGCCCAGAAATCGGAATAGTGAAAACCCGCTATCAGCTTAAGCCCGTGCGCGGCGGCGCGTCTGCCTATCTCGCACGCGGCGTCTATGTCGCAGTTGCCGCCGCCGTAGCCGGCGCCGTTTTTGCCATAGGGATCGTTCCATATGCGCACGCGGATATGCGTGACGCCGTTTTCGGCAAGCAGCGCGAATACGTCGGCCTCGCTGCCGTCAAAGCCGTAATACCTGACGCCGCTGTTTTCCTCGGCGAGCACGCTTGATATGTCCATGCCGAAAATGAAATCCTCCGGCAGGTTTTCCACCCGCCCGACGTAGATGTCCGCCTCGGAGCGCGCCGCGCAGGCGGCGAGCAGCGTGAGAATGAGTGTGAAAAGTACAAGCTTTTTCATGTGCTGCGGTTTTCCTTTCTGTTTCGTATATAAAAGCGTATTTGAAGTCAAATGCAGACCTGCCTTCAGCGGACGGAGGGCTCGGTTTTGCCGTCCAGCATCAAGCGCACGAGCTCGAACGCGGAGCCGTCCTGTACGTGCACGCTGTCCGCGCGCACGCATACGACGTAATCCTCGTTAAGGTAGGAGATGTACTCTTGCGCGGCGCCGCGTGCGTCCTCCGCGCTGTACGCGACGGGAAAGCCGTATACGCTGTTGGCACCGAAACTCTGCGGATACTGCGCGAACGCGTGAGGGTAAGCGTCAAGCGTAGAGGCGGGGATTATGAATATGTCGCCCGTAAGCACGGGAGAGCCGCCGAACATCGCGTATTCGAACGTATGCACGCGCAGCATATCTATCCCGTCATAGGGCAGAAACGCGTCCTCGAGCGCGGCACACATAGCGTCCGCGCCCGGCGCGGGCGCGTCTATGTATATTTCCAGCTTGCGCGCGGGAGCGGTATCCGTGAGACGGGAGATTACGAAGCCCCAGATAAGCGCCGAAAGCATAAGCCACAGGAGCATAAGCGGTATCAGCGCCAAAATGCGTCTAAGCGTTTTCATCGTATGCCTCACAGCCTGTAATGCAGGAGCCGGACAGCGCGAGAAGGGCGCGCTCTCCCGGGCGCGGCAGTAGATTTACAAAGCGCGGATTTACGCTGTATACGCTTTCGCCTTCGTCGGTCTTTACGCGTACGCGGCACAATTCCACGCCGCCCGGGACGCGCGCGGACGCGCCCGTGCTCAATATTACGCAGCATATCCGGCTTTTTTCGCCCTTGTCGAGAGCCTTCAGATGTCTGTGCTCCGCGCGCCACTTTTTTAAGGCGAATTCGTTTATGATTATATCTGTCCAGCCCGCAAGCGCAAATACGCCCAGGCACAGCGCAAACGAGCTTCTCCAATTATACGAGCGCACGCGCAGGCATACGAGCACGCACAGCGCGCACGCCGCCAGCAAAAGCCCCGCGCATACTAAGGCGTATATGTTTTTTCTGCTGCGGATATCCGTCCGCACGGCGGGAGTATAAAATTCAGTCATGATCCGTCCGCTTCGTGCGGCTTATTTCGCCGCGGCTTTGGGCCTGTACATGCCCAGTATTTTGAACGCGTCAAACAGCGTGTCCGCGCCGTGCACGTCAAGGCCCTCCGGCGCCTTCAGGCTGCGCGTGTTGGCCTTTGGAAGGATCACGTGCTTAAAGCCCATGCGCACGCACTCGTTTAAGCGCCTGTCGGCGTGGGTTATCGCGCGCAGCTCTCCTGCCAGCCCGACCTCGCCCATTACCGCCCAGTCGGGAGGCAGGCAGATGTCCCGCGCGGAGGACGCGGCCGCTGCGCACACGGCAAGGTCGCTGGCGGGCTCGTCGAGCGTAAGTCCGCCCGCTACGTTTATGTAGACGTCCTGATTGTACAGAGTGATCGCGGCGCGCTTTTCTATTACGGCGAGCAGCATGAACAGCCGCCCCAGATCTATGCCCTGCGTCATGCGGCGGGGGTTTCCGAACACCGTCGGAGTGACCAGCGCCTGAACGTCTGTGAGCAGCGGACGCGTGCCCTCCATCGCGCACATCACCACGCAGCCGCTCGCGTCGTGCGCCCGCTCGCTGAGCAGCAGCTCGCTCGCGTTCGCCACCTCTTTCATGCCTGAGCCGGTCATTTCGAACATGCCCAGCTCGTTTACGGAGCCGAAGCGGTTTTTGACCGCGCGCAGTATCCTGTACTGGCTGGAGCGGTCGCCCTCGAAATACAAAACCGCGTCCACCATATGCTCGAGCACGCGCGGGCCTGCGATCGAGCCGTCCTTCGTCACGTGCCCCACCAGGAAAACCGCGCACGCGCTGAGCTTGGCCAGATACATTATACGGCTTGCGCATTCGCGCACCTGGCTGACGCTGCCCGGCGCGGAGGCGATGTCGGTGCGGTACATGGTCTGTATGGAATCGACGATCATTACGCGCGGAGAAATCTCCTGCATGCGCGCTTCTATTATGCTCAGGTCGTTTTCACTGAGCACGTAAAAGCCGGTCTTCTCAGCGCCGAGCCGGTTGGCGCGCAGCTTTATCTGCCGCGCGGATTCCTCGCCGCTCACGTACAGCACGGTTTCGCCCATCCGGGACACGTTTGCGGAAAGCTGGGTCAGAAGCGTGCTTTTGCCTATGCCCGGGTCTCCGCCCACCAGCACCATCGAGCCCTCGACCACGCCGCCGCCCAGCACGCGGTCAAGCTCGTTTATGCCGGTGCCTGTGCGTGAAGCGGCTTCGTCGGGTATATCTCCTATGGGCAGCGCGGGCGCGCCTGCGCCTGAAGCGCGCTTCTGCTTAAGCGGCGGGACGTCCGCTGCGGCTTCGACCTCTTCGTTCAGCGTGTTCCAGCTGCCGCAGTCGGGGCATTTTCCCAGCCATTTCGCGGCCGTATAGCCGCATTCGGAGCATACATACTTTGTTTTAACCTTGGGCATGTTTACATCTCCGCGTATTTGTGGGATAATATATATATACATTTTACCTGATAAGCGAAGGAATTGCAAGAGAAATCATGCCGGAAAACAAAAAACCCGCAAGAGAAGCGGCTGCTCCGAAAAAAAAGAAAAAGAAAAAAAGCGGCATAAAGCGCCTGTTCAGCCGCGCGCGCAAGCGGCTCGTTCCCAAAAAGCAGACGAAACACGCAAACGCGGCGTATTCAGGCGCGCGCAGAAAGCCGAAAAGCAAGAAAAAGGGCAGACTCGCCAGATGGGCGAAGCGCTTCTGGGGCGGCTTTACCTGGTTTTACCGCTGGACGAACGATCCCGAGGAGCGTGAAAGCCGCCTGAAGGTGCGCCTGTTCGGGCGTACGGTCACATATGCGGGCTTCATGATAATGCTGCTGCTGTTCATCGTGTTCATAACCGCGATACTCAATAACCGCGCGGTGGGCGTGATAAACGAAAACGCGGTCATCACCGGCCTTGCCGGAGAGCTCGAGGGCTACGGCATACTCGTCATATCCGATCTGAACGGCAGGAGCTTCGGCGAAAAGCAGTCGACGCTGATGCGCCGGCTCGAGAGCGAAAAGTACAACTGCATAATCTTTCTGGGCGATATGGTAGGTCCCTCGGGCGACACGGAGCCGTTCTATACCCTTATAGAGCAGCTTAACCCGCGCAAGAACAAGCTGGTGTACTTTATCGCGGGCGATTCCGACCCGTCGCCGCTGCTGGAAACGCCCAGAGACATATCGGATCAGGATATGACCCTCAGGCAGATGGTGCTCTCCGACTGGGTGCTCGGCGCGGAGGAGCTGGGCGCGGTATACGTGGATTCCCCTCAGAAAATCACGCGCAACGGCGCGGTCATCTGGCTGGTGCCGGACACGTATTTAAACCTTAATGTCAAGCAGGCCGCGGAGGTATTCAAAGACGAGCTCGCTCAGCAGCAGGACAGCTTCCTTGCGGGCGTGGAGCGCAGCAAAGATACCCTGCCGCTTACCAACTACCGTTACAATCAGCTCAGCAAAACCGAGGACATCATCTACAACATGAGCGGCAGCGAGATGATAATAATGCTGTCGCACGAGGTGCCCAGCGATTCGCAGCTGCTGATCGCGCAGGAGGCGGTGTCCGACAAAAACGCGTACTTCGCGGCGCCCGATCTGGTGCTGAGCGGCCATTACTGCGGCGGCGAATGGAAGCTTCCGCTTATCGGCACGCTGTACGTGTCGTCGAATATACTGCCGCGCTACGGCTGGTTCCCGGACGAAAGCTACGTGCAGGGACAGCGCAGCGTGGGCGGCACGATAGTCTACACCACTCAGGGGCTCGGCAACAACAGCGAGACCATACTCACCGGGCGTCTGGGCAATCCGCCCAGAGTAAGCATAATCAGGCTGACGGGCGAGCTACCCGCGAGCTTCCTTGAATAACCGCGCGGGGAGCTGCTTATAAAGTGGGAATACGCATGAAAATAATTGCATCGGCGCTGCTGCTTATCGCGTTCGCCCTGACCTGCGCGCGCGCCGAATACGCGCCGGAAGCGGTTTCCGGGATACCTGAGGAGTATTTTAAGCCCTCTGACGCGCCTGGCAGGGTAGAGGAATTCTTTTACGAAACCTGGGAAGCGTTCTCATACGGGGACAGGCTTATCCCGCTTACGAAACGCGCGATTGTGTATCTGCCTTATGGCTACGACGCCGCGCACGCATACGGCACGGTTTATCTTATCCACGGCATGTGCAACGACGAAACCTGCCTGCTCGGTAGCCCGGGGGACGAAAAAGCGTTCAAAAACGTGCTCGACAACGCGATACAATGCGGCGTGCTCGAGCCGCTGATTATCGTGTGCCCCACGTACAACAATCTGAATTCTGCCGGGCGCGACAGCGACGATTTCGAGCTGGGGCTCAGATTGAGCAGGCTGTTTTACAACGAGTTTTTTACCGACCTGCTGCCCGCCGTGGAAGGCGCTTATTCCGCATATGTGAGTGACGTGACTCCCAACGGGCTCAAGGCCGCACGCGAAAACCGCATGCTGGGCGGCTTTTCGCTGGGCGCGGTGACGGTGTGGCGGCTGTTTGAGCATGGCGCGCTCGACTATTTCCGTCTGTTCGTGCCGATGAGCTGCGGCATATTTCTTGACGACGCTTATATACACAGGCAGGCGCGCGCCTATGACCCGGACAGCTATTTCATACTGATAATGAACGGCATATACGATTCCGCTCTTCAGTACGACAACGAACGCGTGAGACTCATGCGGCGCGAGGACTGGTTTTCAGAGGCGTCCGCAGATACTCCGGGCAACTTCGCCTATCTTACGGGAGACGAATACGGACACGGCGATATGGCGTTCATGCAGTACGCGTACAACGCGCTGTGCTTCTTTGCGGGAACAAAACCCGCCGCAGACGCAACTAAATAAGCGAATAATGCGTTAACTCTTGACAAAATACAGTTTAAGGCGGATAATATCTGCAAAAACACAGGAGGCATAAGATGAAAAGAATACTGAGTGCACTGATGTGCGTCGCGCTGATGATCTGCGCCCTGCCCATATTTACGGCGAGCGCGCAGACCGTAAGCGAGGTCATGTGCGTGGTCAAATGCAACGAATGGGTTTCGCTCAGAAAGTCCCCGGACAAAAACTCCACGCGCCTTGAAAAGGTGCATCTGGGCGAGCTGGTCACCGAGTGCAAGAGTGCCGAAAACGGGTTTATCTACTGCGATTTCGACGGCAAGAAGGGCTACATACTCGCCGAATACCTTGAAACCACGCCCTTCACGCTGAGCGACGGCATACTTCCCAATCAGATGGTCGTGAACTGCGACGAGTGGGTATCGCTGCGCGAAAAGCCCGACAGCTCCTCAAACCGTATTCTGAAGGTGCCCAAGGGCGCGATAGTGACCCGCTGCGTAAGCTGGATGGGCTCGTTCGTGTTCTGCCGCTACAAGGGCAAGGACGGTTACATACTCTCCAAGTACCTAAAAAAGGCGGATTACACCGTAAAGACGACGCCCACGCCCACCGTTACGCCTAAGCTTACCCCGACTCCGACCCCGACTCCCACGCCTGTGCCGACCTCCGCTTACGTGCCGCTGCCTTATTTGATGAAGGTGGTAAACTGCACGAATTACGTATCCCTGCGCGCGCTGCCGAACACCGCCTCCGCGCAGCTTGACAGGGTATCGCTGGGAGAGCTCGTTTCGGACTGCGCGCGCGTGGACGACAAGTTCATTTACTGCACGTATAACGGGCTTAAGGGCTACATCCTCTCGGAGTATCTCGAGCCGTATTTCGAAACGGAAACTGTCGATTACGGCCCCACCTTCGACATGCTGGGAGAATATCCGGCGCTGAACGAGTTTAACGCAATCGGCGAGCAGGTCGCGCAAGTGACGTTTGAAGGCTGCATGCTGATCGCAAGGCGCACCTACGTGCACGGCGACGAATTCTTATCCACGAGCGATCACGAACAGCTGATGCTCGTTTGCTACAGCGCGCTGAACGTGCCTATGTGGAGCGAGCTGTTCGAGAGCGATTACACAACCGAGCTTACGATCACTCACGCCTTTGAGGCAGGCACCATAGACGCGCCGCTCATGGTCGTGTTCGTGGCGCACAAGGGGCTTTGGGCATACGAAGCCGCCGCCGTAAAGAATCTGCGCTGGATGGTGCTGGAAAACGATACCGACACCATCGGACCGGACGGCAAATACCCCGAGCCGGTGCTGGGCGTAGGCGGCAGCCCCTGCACAGCGGTAGAAAAGGACGGCACGATATACATGTGCGGCTATTACGATTCCGCACCCGTCTGCATATCCTCGCAGGACGGCGCCGTGCTCTGGCACGCGGTGAACAACAACTACAACAGCATTTACTGGCCCTATAAAATCAATCTGACCCAGACCGGAATCGAAGTGCTCTACGACAGCTATATGGACGGTCAGGATAAATGCTACGTGATATCCTACAACGAAAACGGCATCGTGACCGGAATAAGGGTAAGCAGCAAGACCGAAGTGGAATAAACGGAAACGAAGCGCAGCTCTGCTTCGCGAGTGCAAAAGCCCAAAGGAGATTAGGAGGGGTCGCAAACCCCTCCTAATCAATTCCGCGGAGGCGTGCGACCATGCAGTCTCGCCTGCGGGCTCGGTCACGGTTCGGCTCTGACAGTCCACAGGACTGTCATTCACTACCGAACCGTGCTTTGCGCCCCTCAAGGGGAAGCCGTTGCTGTTCGTACCTATCCGCGGGCTTAAGCGAAGTGCCCAAGCCCGCAAGGGGTGGCTTGGAGGGGCTTGCCCCTCCAATTTCATTCCGCAGCGGCGGCAAGGCGCTTTGTCTCAAATTCTATTTGAGCCAAAGCGTCCCGCATAGCGGGATCAAC
>JAFYFC010000051.1 GCA_017543905.1 Clostridia bacterium | reverse complement strand
TCTTGCGCTTGCGTCCGCTGTATTCCAAATCGCTGAATGTTTGCTGCTTCATCGTTTTTTCTCCGCACTCGTTTTATGAGTGTATTATACCCGATTCTAAGCGGATTGTCTGCTTTGCTTGGATTAAATCAGGAATTCCTTTGTATTATTCTGCCTTGTGAGATTTCGATCTTGTCCGGCTATTTGATACAATATAGCGATGAACCCAGGAACCCCGGGAGCGTTGTGAATCGGGTTCAAAATGGCCTCAGGGGGTTCATCGTTATAAAGTATTTGTAGGCACCAGAAAAGCGCCTCCTCCGAAGAAGAGACGCTCGAATACGATTCAAACCTTTATCTCAATTCCGAAAATCATCCCGCTGGCAATATCCCATGTTTTAACCCTCTCCTGTCAATACGAGAAGCTGTTTTTCCTTGGATGATCCATCAGCTCCTTTGGCCGATCGCAGTCCTTGTGATCAAAGCGGCAGCATCGTCGGCAGATATGTGATCGGTGTTTATGCACAGATCGTAGTTTCCGGGCTCGCCCCACTTGCCCTGCGAGGCCTGATTATAATATGCCGCTCTTTCGCGATCCGCTTTGATGACGCGCTGTCTGGCTTCTTTTTCAGTCATTCCTTCACTCCTCATAATATGCTGGATGCGCTTGTCCTCAGATGCACAGATAAAGACAGAAAGAAGCTTTGATTCATCCCTCAGGATGATATCAGCACGCCGTCCTACGATGACACACGGCTTCTCGGCTGCTATTTTCTCGATGATCTCCCTTTGAGCCTGTGCTGCTTTCTGTTCCAGCGGCACGTAATCCCTGGTGCCAAAGCCGATGCTCTGATAAATGGTCGTCAGAACAATGCTCTGCTCATTCTGGCTTTCAAGGTATTTCATGCTCAAGCCGCTTTCCTGTGCAACTTTAGCAAGCAGCTGAGAATCGTAATACGGGATATGCAATTGCTGCGCGACCTGCTGGGCAATCGTTCACCCTCCAGCACCGTAACTGCGTCCGATGGTAATCTGTATATGAAATGAGCAGACGATTCTCCTATCTCGTCTGCCCATTCTCGCTGCTTAACTTAATGACATTGGGGGCTTGCCCCTCCAACTTCATTCTGCAGCGGCATGTACGGCGCGAGGAGCGATTTTTGCGAAGTCGGGCGAAGCGCAGCGAAGACGACCGGAGCAAATAATCGCTACCTTACAGTTTTTGCGCCCGGAAATGCCCGCAGGCATTTCAGCAAAAACTGCTCTCCTGCCTCAGCGCTTGCCGAAAGCCGGACGTTTCAGAGCATAATCTTTATAAAAACCAACGCAACCCACCCGATTGAAATGAAGCGCAGCTTCATTTCAATCGATTATTATAGAAAATCTTCCCTTATCGGCGTGAACACGTCTATCAGCACGGAGCCGTCCTCGAGCGACAGCGTGCCGTGCGGGACGTTCGAGGGCATGTATACCGTGTCCCCTGCCTTTACCGTATGCGTCTCGTCGCCCACCGTGAATTCGAACGAGCCGGACGCGACGAAGGTCATCTGCTCGTGCGGATGGGTGTGCGTGTCGCCGCGCGCGCCCTTGCGCATGCGCACCTCGACCATCATAAGCCCGCCCGCATAGTTAAGTATCCTGCGGGTGACGCCCCCGCCCAAATCCTGCGCCTGCGCTCCGTCGTAAAACCCGAATACGCTCATAACGAAACCTCTCTCTTTGCAATTAATCGTAACGGCCTTAACCGTTTATCAGTCCTCTCCCGCGCTCAGGCGGTGCCTGCGCGCTTTTCCGTCCAGCACGAAGTCAAACTCCGCGCAGCCCGCGCCGAAACAGATGCTGACGTCCGTAAGGTCGGCATCTCCGCTTAAGCGGAATACAGACGCGAACATGAAATCGTCCGGCGCGCCGCCGACTCGCCTTATAAAATACGTAAGCTCCGCATCCATCGGATTGTCCGGCCCCTCGGCGTATATCGCTTCCGACGGGCAGGAGCACGCGGAGCACAGCGTAAACGCCCCCGCTTCGCCGCGCCAGACGCTTTGAATCACGCCCTCGCGCGAAAGCCGGCGCGCGTTTTTAAGATACCGCACGGGAGCGCTGCCGTCAAGCTGCAGCGGCGCAAGCTCCCCTTCGGATTCGCATTTTCCCTTCGGATGCACGATCCAGTCCGCC
Organism: Clostridia bacterium; assembly: GCA_017543905.1. GTDB lineage: Bacteria > Bacillota > Clostridia > Christensenellales > Aristaeellaceae > RUG14130. The sequence goes on along the minus strand of JAFYFC010000051.1, from coordinate 3,676 downwards.
TGCCGTCCCGCCGCGCCGCGCACCCGGAACAGATCGAGAAAGTATTCGTCTGTAAACAGCACGCTGCGCGCAAAGCGCACGTTCCTGTACGCGTCCGCGTCCCACTGGCAGATGACGAAGCTGTCCGGCAGCTCGCAGGGCCGCGTCCAGTCCGCGCGGCACTCAATGAGCGTGCCCTCTTCGTTTCTTAAAAAGCGCGCGACAGTGCCGTTACAGGGCGGCTGGTTCTGCGTATTGATGCACACGGTGTTATGCGTGAACGTGTTTTTGAAGTAGGCGTAATGCGGCGGCGCGCCGTATGAGACGGTGCCTAAGTCCGGCAGCACCTCTATGCCCCTGCAGGAATAATGCAGGCCGAGCTTGTCGTAATGGTCGTGCTCGCCGCCGTATTTGCCGTGGCGTATAAGCAGATACTGTGACTTGTCGCTTCCGCGCAGCACGGTAAGCCCCGAGCCGCCTTCGTCGTGGTAATCGTCAAGCGGCAGATACGAATTTTGTATTTCGTCGCGTCCGTACAGGAAAGCGTCGAGGCTGTCGCGCTCGCGCGTTTCGTATATCTTTGCGAGTATCGCCGCGAAATCCTGATCGCCGTATACGCCGTACACGAATTCGTAGTGGTCGCGCAGCTGCGCGAACATGCCCCTGCCGCCTGTATCGCTCAGGCGCGGCAGTGAGTAATTGCCCTGCAGGAGCTTAAGCGGCATTTTATACATGCGGCGGTATTCCGGCCGCCCAAGCAGACTGTAGGGAGTGCCGCGCGCTGCCTTTTCAAAGCTCAAAAACGCTTTTAACGCGAAAAAGTGATAATTGGTCGTGTTTTCAAACCACATGCCGTCGGCAAGCATTCCGTGCTCGAGCTGGTAGATAAGCCCGTATTTGCTGTTGACCGCATAGTCGGTATACTCGCAGTGCCCGGTCACGAGGCCTATCACGCCCAGCGCCGAGTTTACGATCACCTCGTGATTGTGCAGCTGGTCCGTGCGGTTCTTTTTAAGAAGCGCGGCCCCGGGCAGCAGCATTTCGTTTTCTATATGCGCGCGCGTCTCGCTTTTCAGAGACTCCTTCAGCATGTCGTACGCCCGCGCGAGCATGTCCAGACAATCGGCTTCGCAGATAATCTGCGAATTCATGCGTCCCGGCTTGTTGTATGGTATGTCGCCGTGCTCCTCGTAATTCGGATAATTGTCGGCGTAAGCCGAAACGATGTCCTCCGCGAGCCCGCGGCAGGCCTCGTCGCCGCGCAGCAGCCACAGAAGCGCCGCGTTGTATGCGGTGTAGGTGTTTATGGTGTTGGTGATGCGCCACCAGGCGCCGCTGTACGGCTCGCCGTTGTATATCCGGCCGCATACGCTGCAGCGGAAGTCCCGTTCGTGCTCGTAGCTGTATTCGAGCCTGCCCGCGTCCTGCGGACACGCGAAATAATGGCTCCACGTCGCCACGCCGCTTTTGGGCACCTTTATGCCGCTTTTGAGCAAGCGTCCGCAGTCTTCCCTGAGACGGTCGAGCACGGGCGCGCCGCGCTGTGCCTTAAGGCGCAGGCGCGTAAGCTCCTCCTGCGAAAACAAAACCATACGGATACCTCCGGCTATCTTCGTCCCGCGCAGATTATAGCAAATATCGCTGCGCGTTGCAAGCTTTCTCAGAGCGTAGGCTCACCTGATTTCATGTGCCTGTACCGCCTTTCTCGCTACGATGCATTGGGGCGACAGACCGTGAATTAAGAACGCGAGGGACTTACTGCTCAGCTGCATCCAGCAGGAAGTGACTCAGCGGCTCGTATCCCATAGGCGCGATCAGGGCGTCCCAGTCCTCCGGCAGGCGGATTTCGATGGTGACATATCCGCCGCCCGGCAGCACCATAAATTTGTTCCGGGCGCTGTCCCCGGCGATCAGGAAAGCGGTCTCGCCCTTATTCATCGTGGCGATTGTCCAGATTTGCTGCTGACGAACCACTCCCTTGAGCCAGTCCGGTGTTTTAGTCTCCGCGGCTTGTTCTTCCTCGCTGCAGATCAGCTGCCGGTAATACTCCTCAAATGTATACTTCTCACTCTGTACGCTGCCCGTGTTCGCCCAGTAATTGGCGTAGGCCCGCATGTAGAGCGGTCGCCGTGCTGTGGCGACGAGGGCGTCCTCCAGTTCGTCCTTGTCCGTATAAGTCCCGGCCAGATCGTCCGCCACTGGCTCGGTGATCAAAACGGTCCGATACACCTGCGGGTTCGTATTGCCCAGCCCGTTTTGCTGCTTTTCCGTGATGTCGAAGGCCATCAGCTGCATGATCTGCTCCGGGTCGTCCGTGGCAGGCGTCACATTGTTGCCCCAGGCGAGAGCGGAGGCCGCCGTAACCGTGTTGGCGTTCAGAGCATACCCCTGCGACACATGATACGGCATCCAGCCGACCCGCTGGCAGGCCTCCCCGTCCTCCGCGAAGACAAAGGGCGTCAGATAGCCGTATGTTCCCATGCGGTTTTCCTTCACGTAATAGCCGCCCAGATTCAGCATCATCAGATCCATGAAGCGGCCCAGCTGCTTATTTTTCTGCTCGCTGATCATGCCTTGCCCGCAATCAATGCCCAACTGTCGGGATAACGGCCCGTTGAGCCAGGCATGTCCAGCAGTTCCAACAGCAGCGGCACGGTCGGTATCTCGTTCGTCTTTTCGTCTACGCACATTTGTCCCAATACCGGCTCCTGCTCTGTCGCCCACGCGCTGATCATGTGGATCGGCTTGTCTTCTTCGCTCTTGCTCCCGCATAGCGTCTTTCCGTCTATACTGATGATCTGAAACCCTTTTTGAAGCCACAGCACGGTACAGGCTTCGCCATGTGCCTGTACCGTCTTTCTCGCTATGCTCTTTCAGACAGACAAACCGGAATTGTCTGTTTCCATGCTACCCAAACAGCTTTGATCCAAGCATTGATATTTTTTTACACTCCTCCGGGAAGACCAACTCGTGCCTTCTGTACTTTGCCTCAGCGTTAAAATACCACGGCCAGTCTGTCGTACTGTAATCCTTCAGTTGCTGCGTGTCGCCGCTTACAAACACCTCCGTAGGTCCCACAAATGTACTGAGTGTCTGCTGATAATTCCGAAGCAGTCCCCGATACCCGGTATCCGGTGCGTTACTGGTCATGATCAGAAGAACAGGAATCATGTGTTCGTTGCAGCACATCGGATTCATGCTATAGGTAAGATTCTGGAAAATCAGCCTCTCGTATAATGCTCTGAAGGATGCGGTCATTTCACTTAAGTAGTTGGGCGATCCTATAATAAGTCCGTCCGATTCTCTGATGGCATCCAGTACCGGCGTAAGTCCGTCCTTGCAGATACAATGACCTTTGAACTTTTCTTTCTTGCAGCCAAAGCATGAAATGCAGCCTGTATACTTCTCCAAACGAAAGAGGTCAAACCTTTCTACCGTAGCTCCGGCAGATTCAGCGCCTTTGGAGGCCTCTGTAATCAGCGTCTCTGTATTCCAACCCATTCGCGGTCCGGCGTTTACAGCAATGATCCTTTTCCCCATTTTCTTTCCCTCCGTCCAGCTGTTATTCGTTTGACCGGATGATGTCCGCAATCGTCACATGCTCGTTACGGAACTGCTTCGTTCCTGCCTCTTTCGGCAGATGTATCGCATGCTGCGGGCAGTTATGAAGACAGCCGTAACAGACCTCGCAATGATC